>JAZNNC010000061.1:0-5379 GCA_045580045.1 Tidjanibacter sp. | reverse complement strand
GAAAAGGTAAAATTACCGACTATTTTGCTTGTAGGGCCGATATGGTTGTCCGCTATCAGGGTGGCAACAATGCAGGCCACACAGTGGTTTTCGACGGCCACAAGTACTCCTTGCAGAGTATTCCTTCGGGTATTTTCAACCCCAAGACGGTGAATGTTATGGCCAATGGTATGGTCGTAAATCCCGTGTCGGTCATTGCCGAGTTGGAGAGGCTTCATTCGCAGGGTATCACAGAATACCAACTCTACATATCCGACCGAGCCGCTATGGTTATGCCTTGGCACTCGGCTCTGGATGGCGCATACGAGGCTCTGAAAGGCGGTGCACAAATTGGTACCACAAAGAAGGGTATCGGTCCCGCCTATTCGGATAAGTACAGCAGGGTGGGCCTCCGTGTGGGCGACTTGTTGGAGCCGGAGTACTTTGCAGAGAGGTTGCAGGGTGCTTTGGAGGAGAAGAATATGGAACTGAAAATGCTCGGTCTGGAAACATTCGATTTCGACCAAGTGTATGCACAGTATATGGACATTGCCTCCAAAATCGGTCATATGATTTGCGATACTTCGGCACTGATTAACAAGGCTTTGGAGAGCGATGCGAAGGTGCTCTTTGAGGGCGCACAGGGAATGATGCTGTGTATTGACCACGGCACCTATCCCTATGTTACCTCCTCGACACCTTCGTCGGCAAGCGTACCTGTGGGCGCAGGCGTGTCGCCCAAGTGGATTGACAATGTGCTGGGTGTTGCAAAGGCCTATTGCACAAGGGTAGGCGAGGGCCCATTCCCCACCGAACTCTTTGACCAGAGGGCCGTTGATATTCGCGAGAGAGGCCACGAATATGGCACCGTTACCGGCCGTCCCCGCAGGGTGGGTTGGTTCGACGCAGTGGTGGCTCGTTATGTGAGCAGGCTGGCCGGCATTGACAATTGGGCGTTGATGTTGTTTGATGTGCTTTCGGGCCTCGATAAGGTGTGCATCTGTACGGGCTATGAATTGGATGGCGAGGTTGTCGATACCCCACCTGCAACCATTGCCCGCCTTGCTCGCTGCAAACCTGTACTTATTGAGTTGGAGGGTTGGAAGGAGGATATCTCCGATGTGAAAGAGTTTGATGCACTGCCCGAGGCAGCCAAAGCTTATGTTCGTAAGATTGAGGAGGTTACGGGTGTTAAGGTGGGCATCATCTCTGTTGGTGCCGACCGTAGCAAGACCATCATCATTGACGAAAAGTTGAAGAAGTTTTAATCAAAAAAAAGTAGATAGATATGTCGTTTATTGAAGAGAAAATCGTTCAGGAAGGTGTAACCTTCGATGACGTATTGCTAATCCCTGCCTACTCGGAAGTTACTCCCAATATGGTATCACTCGGCAGCCGCTTTTCGCGCAATATTCGCCTGAATATCCCAATCGTGTCGGCTGCAATGGACACCGTAACCGAAGCAGAGATGGCCATCGCAATTGCTCGCGAGGGTGGTATTGGTGTGATCCACAAAAATATGTCCATCGCTGCACAGGCTGCACAGGTGAGGAAAGTGAAGAGGGCAGAGAGCGGTATGATTTATGACCCCGTAACCATCTCGAAGGAGGCAACAGTGGGCGATGCACTGCAACTGATGAAGGAGAACCGTATTGGAGGTATCCCTGTGGTGGATACGGAAAATAGGCTCATTGGTATTGTTACCAACCGTGATTTGAGGTTCCAGACCGATATGTCGCTCCCCATTGCCGAGGTGATGACCTGCGACAGACTCGTTACGACCAACAATCCCAATCTTTCGGAGGCGTCGCAGATTTTGCTCAAAAACAAGATTGAGAAATTGCCCGTAGTGGATGAGGATATGCACCTGATTGGTCTGATTACCTATCGTGATATTACCAAGATTCAGGACTACCCAAATGCTTGCAAGGACGATAAAGGCCGCCTGAGGGTGGCCGCAGGTGTGGGCGTTACGGCCGACACACTGCAAAGGGTGGAGGCTTTGGTGGAAGCAGGCGTGGATGCTGTGGTTATCGATACCGCACACGGCCACTCCGCAAACGTAACCCGCACACTGAAAGCCGTCAAGGAGGCATTCCCGCAGATTGATGTGGTGGTGGGTAACATTGCCACTGCCGAGGCTGCCGAATTCCTCATTAAGGCAGGTGCTGATGGTATAAAAGTGGGTATCGGTCCCGGATCCATCTGTACCACCCGTATCGTTGCAGGTGTGGGTGTGCCACAGTTGAGCGCAATTTTCAATGCCGCACAGGTGGCTCACAAATATGACGTTCCTGTGATTGCCGACGGTGGTTTGCGCTATTCGGGCGATGTTGTGAAGGCTATTGCAGCAGGTGGCGATAGCGTGATGATGGGTTCGATGTTGGCAGGCGTGGAAGAGTCGCCCGGCGAAACGATTATTTATAACGGCCGTAAGTTTAAGTCCTACCGTGGTATGGGCTCCATTGAGGCTATGCAGGCGGGCTCAAAGGATAGGTATTTTCAGAGCGACAAGTGCGACTCCAACAAGTTTGTACCCGAGGGTATCGTGGCCCGAGTGCCATATAAGGGCACTTTGAGCGAAACGGTCTATCAACTTATCGGTGGTCTGCGCTCGGGTATGGGCTATTGTGGTGCAAAGGACATTGATGCTTTGCACGAAGCCAAATTTGTGAAAATCACTTCGGCTGCGGTGGTGGAAAACCACCCCCACGATGTAACCATCACCAAAGAGGCTCCCAACTATACTCGTGGCGAGTAGGTGTAAGTTCAAAGTTAAAGTTCAAAGTTAGGAATCAAAAAATCAATACTCTATGAAACAAGATATGATTGTAATATTGGACCTCGGCAGCCATCACAACACTGTGCTTGCAAGGGCCATACGTGCGTTGGGTGTGTATAGTGAGATTTACCCCCACGACATCACCGCCGAGGAGTTGAAAGCACTGCCCGGTGTTAAGGGTGTGATTATCAACGGCGGAGAGAATAATGTAGTGGATGGTGTGGCGATTGATGTTCACCCCGAAATCTACAAGACCGGCTTGCCTATTATCGCCGCAGGCCACGACAAGGCTCTCTGCGAGGTTAAGTTGCCGGAATTTGCCGACGACGAGGAGGCCATAAAAGAGGCAGTAAAGGACTTTGTGTTCGACACTTGCGGTGCCGAGGCCAATTGGAATATGACCAATTTCATTAGCGATCAGGTTGAACTTATTCGCCAGCAGGTGGGCGACAAGAAGGTGTTGCTGGCTCTCTCCGGTGGTGTGGACTCGTCGGTAGTGGCAGCATTGCTGCTCAAAGCCATTGGCGACAATCTGGTGTGCGTTCACGTCAACCACGGCCTGATGCGTAAGGGCGAGAGCGAAGCCGTAATTGAAGTGTTCGGCAAACAACTCCGTGCCAACCTCGTATATGTTGATGCCACCGACCGCTTCCTCTCCAAATTGGAGGGCGTGGAGGACCCCGAGCAGAAACGCAAAATCATTGGTGGCGAGTTTATCCGAGTATTCGAGGAGGAGGCTCGCAAACTCGATGGTATTGACTTCCTCGGTCAGGGTACCATCTATCCCGACATTGTGGAGAGCGGTACCAAGACTGCCAAGATGGTTAAGTCGCACCACAACGTGGGTGGCCTGCCCGAAGATATGAAGTTCGGACTTGTGGAGCCCCTTAAACAGCTCTTCAAGGACGAGGTGAGGGCTTGTGGTGTGGAACTCGGCCTGCCCTACGAGATGGTCTATCGTCAGCCGTTCCCCGGCCCCGGCTTGGGTGTGAGATGTTTGGGTGCTATCACCCGCGATAGATTGGAGGCCGTTAGGGAGAGTGATGCCATTCTGCGTGAGGAGTTTGCACTGGCCGGGTTGGATAAGAAGGTGTGGCAATATTTTACCATAGTGCCCGACTTCAAATCGGTAGGCGTGAGGAACAATGCTCGCTCGTATGATTGGCCCGTGATTATCCGTGCCGTCAACACCATTGATGCAATGACCGCCACCATCGAACACATCGACTGGGCTGTGTTGGACAAGATTACAAGGCGTATTTTGGCCGAGGTGCCCAACGTCAACAGGGTTTGCTACGATATGTCGCCCAAGCCGTCGGCAACCATTGAATGGGAGTAAGAAAGCGCATATAGCGGGCAACCGCTGTGTTGCACTGCGATAAACCACCTCCTCATTTTACGTTCAGTAAACTACGGAGGTGGTTTTCTTGTGCGCCTTGCATTTCTCTCACTATATGCGCTTTTTTTGATAAAATCATCCTTTTTCAATTCATAATTTGTATATTTGTAGCAACTAAACCAACACACATACGATGAACACCGGTTCAATATGAGGGTATCGAATACCCCTCCCATTGCCAATGGGGGGGGGTATTTTGTTGAATATCAATTGGTTACAGAAATATATAAATACATACATATAAACCAAACAAACAATAACTATGAAAAAACTTTTGCTTTTGTTCACGGCAGCGATGCTGCTGTTTGCAGGTTGTTCGCAGTTCGACGACAGTCGCATTTGGGATGCCATCGACGAGCTCGAAGACCGTGTGGACGACCTCGAAGATGCGTGTGAGAAGATGAACACCAACATCGAGGCTCTCCAAACCCTCGTTGGTGCGCTCCAAAACAGCGACACCATCAAATCCATCGCCCCCATCAAGCAGGGCGACAAGGTTGTGGGCTACACCATCACCTTCACCAAGTCGGAGCCCATCACCATCTACCACGGCAACGACGGCAAGGATGGACAGAACGGCCAGAATGGTGCCGATGGTAAGGACGGCAAGGATGGCTACACTCCCGTCATTGGCGTGGCACAGGATAGCGACATGGTTTACTATTGGACTCTGGATGGCGAGTGGCTGCTGGACCAGAACGGCAACAAGATTAAGGCCAATGGCACCGATGGTAAGGACGGACAGGATGGCGCAAATGGCACCGACGGAGCCAATGGCAGCAATGGCGAGGATGGAGCCGACGGCATCACTCCCCAACTCGAAATCCGTGATGGATATTGGTATATCTCCTACGACAACGGCCGGAGCTGGGTTGAGCTCGGCAAGGCTACGGGCGAGGATGGCAAGGATGGCCAGAATGGTGCTGATGGCGAGAATGGTAAGGATGGCGACAGCCTCTTCGAGAGCGTAACTTGGGACGAGGAGTATGCATATTTCACCCTCTCGGACGGCACAGTGATTAAGATTCCTCTTTCGGAAGGAGCAGTGAGCGAGGTTTTAGACGTAAACATCAACCATTTTTATGCCGAGTATTATGGGGATGAAGATGGAATATATACATATGCAGTTGTACTTTCAGATGTATATGATTATGCAAATGATAGCTTCGACAAAGAAGACGGAAACGCAAATCTATATATGTTTTTCCTTTTCTCGGAT
>JAZNNC010000060.1:0-63502 GCA_045580045.1 Tidjanibacter sp. | reverse complement strand
ATCCCTACCACTCCTCCCCTGAGTCAGGGGAGGTGGCCGAAGGTCGGAGGGGTATGTGAAGTCAGGAATGGCAGAGCAGAGTTGAGAATTGAGAATTGAGAATTGAGAATTGTGGTGCCTGCGGCGTATTTTTATCTTGGGTAACGTTTTTGCTACCCGTGCCATCCCTACCACTCCTCCCCTGAGTCAGGGGAGGTGGCCGAAGGTCGGAGGGGTATGTGAAGTCAGGAATGGCAGAGCAGAGTTGAGAATTGAGAATTGAAAATTGAGAATTGTGGTGCCTGCGGCGTATTTTTATCTTGGGTAACGTTTTTGCTACCCGTGCCATCCCTACCACTCCTCCCCTGAATCAGGGGAGGTGGCCGAAGGTCGGAGGGGTATGTGAGGTCAGGAATGGCAGAGTAGAGTTGAGAATTGAGAATTGAAAATTAAGGGCAGGAAGCGCAACAAAGGGCAGAAAGCAATTGCTAATTGCTCTTTGCCCTTTACTCTCTACAAGTTGCTCTTTGCTCTTTCTGTCTTATCGGAAGTCAATCACCTCGTAGTCGGGAAACCTCTGTTGGGTGGGCATCTCAAAGTCGTGTGCCGCAGGGGTATAGGGTTTGATGGCCTTGATTGTTATCCAAAGGCCCACGCCCGCCATATCGTAGCCGAGGCGAGTGGGCAAAAGTGTCTTGTGGTCAATCTCCACAATCACTCTCTCTATGCCATCCAACACGCCCTCCTTCGGGAGCAGCACAATGCGCCAATCGCCCTCGGCGGTGGCCTCGTAGTGTTCCACCTCAAAGAGGTCAGCGGCAAAGTCAAACGCCCTTGTGGGGTTATCGAAAAGGTTGCGACTCTCGGGGAGTGGAGTGTCGAGCGTAATCTCCTTGTTGATGGGATTTACCACCCACACTACCTGCCCATCGGAGCCTTGTGTGAGCTCCTCAACGGCAATCGCATATCGTCCCTCGTCGGCCACAATGCACCAGCCCGCCGAGGCCTGCTCGGCTGTGGGCATTTCGAGTGCATAATCGATGCGGTAGGTGCCCATTGCGTTCAGTTTTGTACCCATCTGCGAGAGTATCTCGCCACCCGTCTGTCCACGTCCGACAAGGGCGCATAGGAGCAAAGAGAGTAGTATTATGGCTCGTCTCATTGTGGGGGTATTATAGGTTGTCGATATATATGTCGTTGAGCAGTCGTTCCAGTGCGGCGGGATCGGTGATTAGCACCTCACGTGGTTTGCTGCCCTCGCTCTTACCCACAATGCCTGCCTGTTCGAGTTGGTCCATAATGCGTCCGGCACGGTTGTAGCCAATCTTGAAGCGGCGTTGAACGAACGAAGTGGAGCCTTGTTGGTTGGCCACAACAAACCTGGCAATCTCCTCAAACATACTGTCCAAATCGCCCATATCCTCCTTTGTGCCTCCAACGTCCTCTCCGCCTTCGGGAACGTAGTCGGGCAGCAGGTAGGCCGACGGGAAACTTCTCTGTTTGGCCACAAAGTCGGTGATGCGCTCAATCTCGGGCGTGTCGAGGAAGGCACACTGCAAACGTGTCTCCACACCGTTAATCTGCACCAACATATCGCCATCGCCAATGAGTTTTTCGGCACCCGTACCACCGAGGATAATCTGCGAGTTGATGCGGTTGGTTACCTTGAAGGCGATGCGTGAGGGGCAGTTGGCACTAATCAGACCCGTGATGACCTTGGCATCGGGCCTCTGGGTGGCGATAATCATATGGATACCAATCGCACGGGCCAACTGACCGAGCCTTACGATGGGTGTTTCCACCTCCTTGCCGGCCGTCATAATCATATCGGCAAACTCGTCAATGACCACCACAATATAGGGCAGGTAGCGGTGGCCGTGATTGGGGTTGAGTTTGCGGGCGACAAACTTTTGGTTATACTCGCTAATCTTCTTCACCTCGGCCTTTTGGAGCAGGTCGTAACGTGCCTGCATCTCGTTACAGAGCGAATTGAGGGTATAGACAACCTTTTGTGTGTCGGTCAGAATGGCGCTCTCCTCGCTCTCCATCTTTGCCAAGAAGTGCTTTTCGAGTTTGGCATAGAGCGAGAGTTCGACCTTCTTGGGGTCCACCATCACGAACTTCAACTCGGCGGGGTGTTTCTTGTAAATCAGCGAGTTGATAATCACATTGAGGCCCACCGACTTACCTTGTCCTGTGGCTCCTGCAACCAACAAGTGGGGCATCTTGGCAAGGTCAATAACGAAGGTTTCGTTCTGGATGGTCTTGCCCAACACCACGGGAAGTTCATACTTACTCTCCTGAAACTTTGCCGACCTTACCACCGAGTGCATCGACACCATACGGCGTGTGCGGTTGGGGATTTCGATACCAATCGTACCCCTACCCGGCATTGGGACAATCAGACGAATACTGAGTGCTTTGAGCGATATGGCGATGTCGTCTTCGAGGTTTTTGATGCGCGACACCTTGATACCCATTGCAGGCTCTATTTCGTAGAGTGTAACGGTGGGGCCTATGGTGGCCGTAATCTTCTTGATGGTGATGCCAAACGACTCCAAAGTCTTTTGAATCATCTCCTTGTTGTCGTTAATCTCTTCGCTGGAAAATTGCACCCCTTCGTCGCCGTGCTTTTCGAGAATCTCCACAGGCGGGCGTTGGTAGCGAGAGAGCTCTTTGGTGGGGTCATAGAGGGTGCCAATCTTGCCTGCTTGGTCCTCTTGATGGTCGGTGCAGATGATTTGTATTTCGCCATCTTCGGTGGTCTCCACAACACCGCCGGTGGATAGCATCGCATCGGGAACAGCCCTCTTCTCGCTATTGTCGGGCAGTCCTTCCATACCTCCATCCATAGAGATAACCTCAAAGTCGTTATCATCATTGGTGCTTGCTGCCGTGTTAGTGGTGGTGGCGGTCATACCCACAGTGGGAGTGGTGGGGTAGGGGGTGGGATGAATGGAGAAATCCTCATCCTCGTTCAAGATGTCAACAACAATATCGTCGTTGCCTCCTTCGGTCGGAAGCTCCTTTTCGGCAACATCATCGGGGCCTACAATCTCAAATTCCACCTCACTATCCGACTTGTCGCTGCTGGCAGGTATCGTGTCGTTCTCCTCTTCCACACTACGAATATCCTCCTCCGCCTGCAAGTTCTTCTCTTCCTCCTGCGGGTAGATGTACTTGTCATCCTCGTCGTCATACTCCTCACGATGTTTTGGAGTGAGCAGGTCGGTTGCTCTGCGGGTTACTTTGTTGACGGCTGCAATGGTCCTGCGGTTGGTATAGACTGCAAGCAGCATCCAACTCATAAAAAGCAGCAAACCAACACCCATCTTACCGATATAGTTCTGCAACCACACTGCAATATCAATACCAACCTTACCTCCGAGGCCGGAGCCAAAAATACTTCCGTTTGTGCCGAAGATGGCACCAAGGGTAACGGAGCCGAGAATCATTATGATAAGTGTGATGCGCACCGAACGCTCCAAGAAAGCCTTCTTGTCCAACATTATGCGTAGGGAGAGGATGATGACCACGATGGGTACACCGAGGGCCAACAATCCAAACCAATCTCCAACCAGCAGGTTGGCAATCTTGTAGCCTACCGAGCCGCCATTATTGGCCACAGCGCCACCCATCTGGTCGGTGCGCCAAGTGAAATAGTAGGATATGATGGAAACGAGTACGAACAACGCCAAGAAGAGCAGTGTGAAACACACCACCCATCGTTGGTTCTCGGTTGGTTGCCACCTCTTTTTGGTCTTTGCAGGGGTGGCTTTGGTCTTGCTCTTTGCCATATTCTTTTTGTCTAATGTCCAACGTCTAACGTCTAACGTCCAACGTCTAATGTCTAATATTGAGGTGGCTCCGGCTGAAAATTCAGCACTTCTCACCCTTACTCCTCGTCGGCCAACTGCATTGCTTTGTCGGTGATGCGGGCGAGGTACCCGTCATCGGCAAAGGTTACAAATCGGTATTCGGCTTTGTGTTCTTTGGGGGCTTTTATGTTGTGCTCCTTCAATAGCCACTCCGTGCGTCTTGCCACTGCGGGAGCAGGGTTAACAATCTCCACCTTACGTTCCCCTATGATCTTCTCGATATGGTGGGTAAGGAATGGGTAGTGGGTACATCCGAGAACAATCCTGTCGGCACCTTCGGCCAATAGTGGCTCCACAGCCCTACGGACAATGGGTTCGGCGATGTGGGGGTTGTGCTCCTCGCCCCTCTCAACACACTCCACAAACCCTTCGCCCACGACGGATACTATTTTCACCTTGTCGGCATACTTGGCGCAGGTGTTACGGAAGAGGTCGCCGTGCAGGGATGCTTGGGTGGCCAGAATGCCTATGACACCACTCTCGGAGGAGAGTGCTGCGGGCTTGACGGCAGGCTCCATTCCGACAAAGGGTATGTCGTATTGTTTTCGCAGCAGGTCGATGGCCACAGCCGTAGCCGTGTTGCAGGCCACCACAATCAACTTCACATTGTGCTTCATCAACTCCTCTATGGCGTGCAATACAAGGGCGGCCACCTCTTCGGTGCTTTTATCACCGTAGGGGCAGTTCTTGCCGTCGGCCAGATAGACGATAGATTCGTGTGGGAGTGCTTTGCGCAATTCCTTCCACACGCTCAGTCCGCCAATGCCGGAGTCGAAAACGCCAATAGGGTTGTTGTTCATTTACTTTCTTAATTTTGAATTTTGAATTTTGAATTTTGCATTTTCTTTGCGAGGTATTTCAGTCGCCCCACGACCACTCCGGGGCTCACATCATTGCAGTTAACAACCACTTTTGCCCTACTGTAATATGGCTCCCTTTCGGCGAGCAACTCCTCAATGTAGGCGAGCAGTTCCTCCGGCCCTTTCCCTGCAATCTTGGGCCTTATGGCTCGTGCGTGGAGGAGTCGTTGTTGTAGTGCGGTGGCCGACATTTTCAGATAGACCGCTTGGCCGTTGGCGAGGATAAAATCCATATTATCACCATAGCAGGGTGCACCTCCGCCTGTGGCTACCACCACGTTACTCATCCGTGCCACCTCTTCGAGTGCCTTGCGCTCCCACCCTCGAAAAGCCTCTTCGCCTTGTGTGGCGAATATCTCGGGGATGGTCGCACCGGCCAACTCGCACACCCTTTGGTCGAGATCTACGAAGTCGTAGCCGCCCACTTCGGCGAGTTTGCGTCCGATGGTGCTCTTCCCGCACCCCATAAAGCCGACCAGAAATATATTCATTCTTATATAGCTTATCACGCTTTTGGCGAGCGCCTCTCGTGTGTAAATTTTGCACCAATCTTCGGTCGCCGAGCTCCTCATTTACGCTCGGTAAACTGCGGACTCTTCGCCCTCGCTTCGCACAAAATTTCCTACACGATAGTGCACTCTTAACCTCTTTTGGTCATCACTTGTTGGCGAGCGCCTCTCGTGGCCGACTGTTAGCCATCAGCTGTTGGCTGAATGACTTTCACTCTTTCTGCCCTTTCTGCTCTTTGTGCTCTTTCGGCCCTTTCGGCCCTTTCGGCTCTTTCTGCCCTCAATTCTAAATTCAGAATAGGTCGAGCTGCGTTATCTGTGGCCCCTTGCTGTCCTCCTCGTCGGCCGGAATGATTATCTCCAACTCCACCTCCGAGGCGGGCTTCACAACCTCCGTGATGCGTTCAACTTCCTCACCCTCGCTATCGAGCACCACAACCTCCTGCACGATGGGCTCCGGTTCCTCCGTTGGTGCCACTATGGGCTCTTCGGCAGGCTCGTTACTCTCCGTGCTCTCAACCTCTGGCTCCTCCACAATCAGGTCAACAACCTCTGCAATCGGTTCGGTTGGCTCCTCCACGGGCTCTTGCTCCACATCCTCTGTTGGTTGCTCGTCAGGGGTGGGTGCAAAGTGTTGTGGCACAAACCTCACCTTGTCAATCTCAAAGGTGCTGATGCGTTTACCTTTGGCCTTGTAGCCCTTCACTCCGATAAACTCCACTGCATCAATTAGGTCGCTCGGTTTGGTGGAGTGTACGCCGCCATAGATGACCTCCAATGCGGGCCTCGGCTCGTCGCTGATGCACAGCGAGTGGCTCTTGGGATTCTCTTCATCAACAAACGAGAGGAGTTTGTCGGTAGCCTCGGCCATAAACCTCTTCAAATAGAATTTCTTGACCGTGTCGTCCCAATAGGCAACCGTATAAACCTTCGAGGAGTCGTATTTCTCCACCCTTACGGTATCTTCGGGGAAGTGGTGGCCCACATCGTACCCCGTGGTGTAGAATTGGTCTTTGGCGGTGAATACTATAATCTTGTCGTCGCCCTCAAACTCGCCCAGCAGTCGGCCGTGGCCGCTGTCGTTGAGTTTTTGCACATCCTCGTCATACCAAATCTGCTGGCCTGCGAGGGTGGAAGCGCCCTTCGATTTGAGCAGAATCTTGTGGATGGGGTAGCGCGAGAAGATGTTACCCTGCGAGGCACGTCCCTTGATTGCCAGCGTGCTGAAATCGAGGTCCACAATGGCACGTTTGAGTTTGGCCCTCTGGCGGAAGATAACCTTCAACACTTCGGCCTCGCCGTTGGGGTTGACACTCATATAGAGGATGCGGCTCTTGGGGTTGCCTTTGGTGATGTTGTACTCCTTGTCCCTTGTGATGGCACTGATGGCGCACCTCTTCATCATATTGGGGCCCTTGTCGCCGTCGCGGTAGAGGACGTTGTAGATGGTCCTCTCGTCGCCCCTGCGGAATACGCCAATGTAGGTGATACCCTGTGCAAAGAATGCCTTGTCGCTCACTTTGGTAATGATGTAGCGGCCATCCTCGGCAAACACGATAACGTCGTCCAAGTCGGAGCAGTCGCACACATATTCGTTCTGCTTCATCGAGTTGCCATAACCAAAGAAACCGCCCTCCCTATCCACATAGAGCTTGGCGTTGGCCACAGCCACCTTTGCTTGTGCGATGGTGTCGAACTCTCTGATTTCGGTCTTTCTCTCGCGGCCCTTGCCATATTTCTCTTTGATGCGCTCAAAGTAGGCAATGGCATAGTCGGTAAGGTGAGCCAAGTTGTGTTTAACCTGCTTGGTCTCCTTCTCAATGGCCTTAATCTGGTTGTCGGCCTTCTCGGAGTCGAAGCGGGTGATGCGGATGAACTTCAACTCGGTGAGTCGCACCACGTCATCCTTTGTAACCTCTTGTTTGAGCAGGCTCTTGAATGGCTCCAATGCGGCATCGACAGCCTCGTAGGCCTCCTCGCGGGACTTACACTTTTCGAGTACTTGGTATATCTTGTTCTCAATGAAAATCTTTTCCAACGATGCGGCGTGCCACTCGTCGGCCAACTCGTCGAGCCTGATTTGCAACTCCTGTCCCAAAAGGCTCTTGGTGTGCTCGGCATTGTGTCGGAGGATTTGGCTAACACCGAGGAAGCAGGGTTTGTCGTCCCTGATGACACACGAGTTGGGCGAGATGGAGTTCTCGCACGAGGTGAAGGCATACAGAGCATCGATGGTTTTGTCCACACTCTCGCCTGCTGCCACGGTAACAATCAACTCCACGGTGGCTGCCGTGTTGTCGTCCACGCTCTTAATCTTAATTTTGCCATTCTCGCTGGCCTTCACGATGGATTCCTTCACACTCTCGCTGGTGGTGCCGAAGGGTATCTCGGTGATGGCGATGGTGCGTTTGTCAATCTTGTTGATTTTGGCACGAATCTTCACACTACCACCCCTCAGACCATCGTTATAGCGGCTCACATCCACCAGACCACCCGTGGGAAAGTCGGGGTAGAGCACAAAATCCTCGCCTTTGAGGTGGGCCACACAAGCGTCGAGCAGTTCGTTGAAGTTGTGGGGCAGAATCTTCGAGGCCAAACCCACAGCGATACCCTCCACGCCCTGTGCCAACAGCAAGGGGAATTTCACCGGCAGGCTCACAGGTTCGTTGTTGCGGCCATCGTAGGAGAGCATCCACTCGGTGGTCTTGGGGTTGAACACCACATCCAACGCAAACTTCGAGAGTCTTGCCTCGATGTAACGTGGTGCAGCCGCTCCGTCGCCCGTCAGAATGTTACCCCAGTTACCCTGACAATCCACCAATAGATTTTTCTGGCCCAACTGCACCAGCGCATCGCCGATGGATGCATCGCCGTGGGGGTGGAATTGCATAGTGTGGCCTATGATGTTGGCAACTTTGGTGAAAGCACCATCGTCCATCCTCTTCATAGAGTGGAGGATGCGTCTTTGTACGGGTTTCAGGCCGTCGTCAATGTAGGGCACCGCACGCTCCAAAATCACATAGGAGGCGTAGTCCAAAAACCACTCCCTATACAAGCCTGTGAGTTTGGTGCGGGCCTTGCCGCCCTCGCCCATTAGTTTGGCATATTTGTCGGATAGTTTGCGTGCATTGACCTCTTTGGCTGCGGGCACCTCCTCGGTAGCAGCGACAACTTCTTCGCTGTCCACTACTTCTTCTTGGCTCCCGACCACTTCAACGTCTGCCTCTTCTGTGTGTGATATAATCTCTTTTTCCATATATCGTTTAGTATTCTTCTTGCTCTTTTTTTTGCTTGGGTATTGTTTTTGTTACCCGTGAGGGGTTAAGGAGTTTAAGGAGATTAAGGAGATTAAGGAGTTGCCCTCAATTCTCAATTAACCCACCTTTGGTGGCTTTTAGTTGCTCTCGCTCGGCACAGGCGTTGCCTGTTTTGTGTAGATGTTAGGTCTGCACCTCTTCGAGCCTTTGGATGCAGGCGAGCACCCTCTGCTCTCGCTTACTCGCAACTTTCTCAATTCTCAACTCTCAATTCTCAATTCTCAATTCTTACAATATGTCGTCCACATAGTCGGCCTCGATGCGGAGGTTATCCACAATGAAACCCTGTCTTTCGGGGGTGTTCTTACCGATATAGAACTCCAACATTGCGTGGATGGGCTCCTCGTGCGAAATCTTCACCGGTTCGAGCCTCATATTGGGGCCGATGAACTCCTTGAACTCGTTCGACGAAATCTCACCCAAACCTTTGAATCGGGTAATCTCCGGCTTGGCGAGTTTGGCCATAGCCCTCTGTTTCTCCTCCTCGTTGTAGCAGTAGATGGTCTCCTTCTTGTTGCGTACCCTGAACAGCGGTGTCTGCAACACAAAGAGGTGGTTTTGCCTGATGACCTCGGGGAAGAATTGCAGGAAGAAGGTCATCATCAGCAACCTGATGTGCATACCGTCCACATCGGCATCGGTGGCGATGATAATCTTGTTGTACCTCAAATCGTCGATGCTCTCCTCTATGTTGAGTGCCGCTTGCAGGAGGTTGAACTCTTCGTTCTTATAGACGAAGGTTTTGTTCTCGCCAAAGCAGTTCAGAGGCTTACCCCTCAGCGAGAACACAGCCTGTGTCTGCACATCCCTTGATGCGGTAATCGAGCCACTCGCCGACAGTCCCTCTGTGATGAAAATCATTGACTCCTCCTTGCGGGGGTTTTTCACGTCGGAGTAGTGAATCTTGCAATCCCTCAGTTTGCGGTTGTTGAGGCTCACCTTCTTGGCAATCTCCCTTGCCTTTTTCTGCACTGTGGAGATGGCCTTGCGCTCCTTCTCGTTCTCGGCAATCTTCTTGTTCATCAGTTGGGCAGTCTCGCCGTGAATGTGCAGATAGTCGTCCAACTCCTGCTTCATAAAGTCGCCTATAAATTGGCGCACCGAGAGTTGTCCGGGGCCCATATTTTTTGAAGAGAGTTTAATCTTGGTCTGGCTCTCAAACTCCGGCTCCTCCACACTCACACTGATAGCGGCGATGATGCTACCCCTCACATCGGCAGGGTCGTAGTCCTTCTTGAAAAACTCTTTGATGGTCTTGGCCACCGCCTCCTTGAAGGCTGCTTGGTGGGTACCGCCTTGTGTGGTGTGCTGCGAGTTCACAAACGAGAAATAGGTCTCCCCATAGCCCGTGCCGTGGGTGAAGGCAATCTCAATGTCCTTACCTTTCAGGTGGATGGGAGGGTAGAGGGGCTCCTCGCCCATATTTTCGCCCAGAAGGTCCAACAGACCGTGCTTCGACTCGTAGCGTTTGCCATTCAGGCGGAAGGCAAGGCCGGTGTTGAGGTAGGTGTAGTTCTTCACCCTCTGCTCCACATACTCCTCGTTGTAGTCGTAAATACCAAAAACCTCCTCGTCCACCAAGTAGCGCACCGTGGTACCATTCTTCTCGTTCACGCCCTCTTCCCAGCGGTCGCCGGCAGCAAGGCCCTGCTTGAAAGTTATGGTGCGGGCTTTGCCATCCCTCACACTCCTCGCCTCAAAGTGGGTCGAGAGCATATTTACAGCTTTCAGACCGACACCATTCAAACCAACGGTCTTCTTGTAGCCGGCACCCTCAAACTTACCACTCGTGTTAATCACTCCCACACAGGCGTCGAGTATTTCCAGAGGAATACCCCTACCGTGGTCCTTGATGGTTACCCATTTGTCCTCGATGGTTATCTCAATGAGGTTGCCGAAGCCCATAGTAAACTCGTCCACGGAGTTGTCCACAACCTCCTTGATGAGGGTGTAGATACCATCGTCGGGTTGTGTGCCATCGCCGAGTTTACCAATCCACATACCGGGGCGCAGGCGCATCTGGTCCCTCGTGGAGAGTGTCTTGATGTCCTTTTCGGTGTACTGTACTGTTGTTGTGTTCTTTTCGCTTGCCATTTATTTTTTTGGTCTAACGTCCAACGTCCAACGCCCGGTGTGGCACGGCAGATGCGGCCTCTGGGTGTCCGACGTCAAATTTAGTTGTTCCTATTTCTTCTGATTCTTCATTCTCTCAAATTCGTCCGATGTGAGGGCCTGTACGTGTTGTGCAAGCTCCCTTGCCGAGGCGAATTGTTGCACCTGTTCGGCTTCGATGGGGGGCAATATGTGCAGGGTGAGGGTGCTTGTAGCCACTCCTCGTTTGGTTAACAACCCTCGTGTGCCCGCAATCACACAGGGCACAATGCCCACATTGTTGGCTCGTGCCAACTTGAAAGCTCCGTCTTTGAACAAGTGAACCTTGTTGTCCTTACTGCGGGTGCCCTCCGGAAAAATCACCACGCTCGAACCGCCTTGTAGGTGTCGGCTACCCTCGTCCATAACACACGTCGCTGCGCTTGTTGTCCCTCGGCGGATGACAATGTCGTCCCTCAGTCCCAGCATCCAACCTATGGCGGGGATTTTCCTCACCTCAATCTTCGACACAAACTTGAATCCTCGGTTGTTGGGGATGAAAAACATCAGAGGTATGTCGAAGAAGGATTGGTGGTTGGCGGTGATAACATAAGGTTTCCCGTCTGCAAGATTCTCCCTGCCCTCCACCTTCACTTTCCACGTGGGGCAGGTTATGTAAACCGCCCTTGCTACAAGGTAGGAGGCTCGAAGAGTGAGCTTGCGTTCCTTGTTGGTGGCAAGGTCGATAAGGGCTGTAAGGCTCAATAGTGTGAGCGAAAAGAGCACCCAAACAACTATCCACAGCAGGAAAATTATGGTTACTACGATTCTCATATTTTTTTGTTTTTCGTCCGACGAGTTTGAGTTTGTGCAAGTTGCGCACCCAAAAAGGTATTGCGCACCCAAAATATAGCCCACAAAGATAGGTACTTTTTTGCGGACTACCTATTTTAAATAAAGAAAGTTATTAACAATTCGCCATTCTCAACTTTTTGTGTATATTTGTCCTGCAAACAAAACAAAAACAGAGATGAAAGCATATGTTTTTCCCGGTCAGGGAGCACAATTCAGCGGTATGGGTAAGGAACTCTATGAGAGCAGTCCCGCCGCACGACAATTGTTTGATAAGGCAGACGAGATACTCGGTTTTGAGATAAGTAAGGTTATGTTCGAAGGAACGGACGAGGAGTTGCGTCAGACGAAGGTTACGCAGCCTGCCGTCTTTCTACACTCGGTGGCTTCGGTGGCTGCGCTTGGCGAGGAGTTCAAGCCCGATATGGTTGCGGGCCACTCGTTGGGCGAGTTCAGTGCGTTGGTGGCTGCGGGTGCTATCGACTTCGAGTCGGGCCTCAGGCTGGTATATGCTCGTGCGTTGGCGATGCAGAAGGCGTGCGAGGAGGTGCCCTCCACAATGGCAGCCGTGTTGGGCTTGTCGGACGAGGTTATCGAGGGCGTGTGTGAAAACATCGAAGGGGTTGTGGCCGCCAACTACAACTGCCCCGGGCAGGTGGTCATTTCGGGCACACGAGAGGCTGTGAGTGAGGCTTGCGTTAGGCTCAAAGAGGCGGGTGCCAAGAGGGCTCTTCCGCTGGCTGTCGGAGGTGGTTTTCACTCGCCCTGTATGGCCTCTGCCAAAGAGGAGTTGCAGCGGGCCATCGAGCAGACGATTTTCTCCGCTCCGCGCTGCCCGATATACCAAAATGTGGATGCAAAACCACACACATCACCCGACCAAATAAAGGCCAATCTGACGGCCCAATTGACCTCGCCGGTGAGGTGGACGCAGAGTGTGCAAAATATGGTCGCTGCGGGTGCCGAAGAGTTTGTTGAACTTGGCCCGGGAAAGGTGCTTACGGGACTTGTCGGAAAGATAGTAGGAAGGTAAACAATAAAACGTTATAATGGAATGAAAAACAGACTTTTAGTTTTAGTAATCGCAACTCTTTCGCTTATGATAACTGCGTGTAAAGAGAGGGCCGTAGAACAGGCCGAAAACCCCCTTCTTACGGAGTGGAACACCCCCTTCGGAGTGCCCCCGTTTGACCAGATTGAGGTGGCTCATTACGAGCCCGCATTTAAGGCTGCAATGGCTCTTCACGAGGAGGAGATTGAGGTCATTGTGAACAACCCCGAAGAGCCCACTTTTGAGAACACCATTTTGGCACTCGACAATGCAGGAGAGTTGTTCGGAAGGGTGGCAAATACGTTCTTCCTTGTGGCCTCTGCCGACACCAATGAAGAGATGCAGAAAGTGGAGGCCGAAATCAGCCCTAAACTCTCGGCCCACAGCGACAAAATTATGATGAATGACGCCCTCTTTGAGCGTGTGAAAAAGGTCTATGACGGACGCAAAAAGGCGGGCCTTGATGAGTTGCAGATGCGCCTGACGGAGCAGACCTACAAGGGCTTTGTGCGCTCGGGTGCAAACCTCTCCGAGGAGCACAAAGAGGAGCTTGCGGAAATCAACGAGGAGCTTTCGCTTGCAACCGTGAAGTATGCTCGTAACTTGTTGGCTGCCAGCGCTGACTTCGAGATGGTATTGGAAAGCACAGAGGAGCTTGACGGCCTGCCGACATCGGTGCGTAATGCCGCAAAAGAGGCCGCCGAGGAGGCCGGATACAAGGGCAAATACCTCTTCACGTTGAGCAAACCGAGTATGCTTCCGTTCCTTACCTATTCGAAGAATAGGGAGTTGCGCCAAAGGCTCTATGAGGGCTATCTGAACAAGTGTAATCTCGATGATAAGAACGACAACAAGGAGGTTATCAACACCATCATTACCCTGCGTACACGCAAGGCCAATCTGCTTGGTTATCCCTCGCACGCACACTTTGTGTTGGACGATGTGATGGCCAAAACCCCCGAAAATGTCTATGCCCTTTTGGATGAGATTTGGGAACCTGCACTCAATACCGCAAAGGCGGAGTTGGAAGAGATGTGTAAACTTGCTCGCAAAGACTTCAACCCCCAAGAATTTGCATCGTGGGATTGGTGGTATTATTCCGAAAAGGTGCGTAACAAAAAGTATAACCTCGACGAGCAGGCCCTTCGTCCCTACTTCTCGTTGGAGAACGTAAGGCTCGGTATCTTTGGCCTTTGCAATCGCCTCTATGGTATCACTTTCAGCCCTGTGAAGGTGCCTGTCTATAACAAAGAGTGTACCGCCTATCAGGTGTTGGAGGCCGATGGCACCACTCTGGGTGTTGTCATTTTCGACTTCTTCCCACGCCCCGGCAAGTCGTTTGGCGCTTGGTGCGGCAGCTATGTGGATATGGCCATCAAGGATGGCAAGAGGGTTAATCCGGTGGTTACGGTGGTGTGCAACTTCACCCGCCCCTCGGGTAGCACCCCCGCGCTGCTGACCATTGACGAAACCGAAACCTTCTTCCACGAATTCGGCCACGCACTCCACTCGCTCTTTGCACAAGTGCCCTACAAGGGCCTGCTTGGAGTGGAGCGCGACTTTGTGGAACTCCCTAGCCAGATTATGGAAAATTGGGCCACTGAGCCTGAGGTGCTCAAAACCTATGCTGTTCACTATCAGACCGGTTCGGTCATACCCGACTACCTAATCAGGAGGCTCCAAAATAGCGATAAATTCAATCAGGGATTCATCACCACCGAACTCTTGGCCGCCTCGCTGAGCGATATGGAAATCCACACCCGCACATCGACCGAGCCTCTGGATGTGAACGCCTTTGAACGTGAGGTGCTCAACGACAAACGTGGCTTGATTGAACAGATTGCTCCCCGTTATCGTTACCCCTATTTTTCGCACATCTTCGATGGCGGCTACTCGGCAGGCTATTATAGCTACACTTGGGCCGAGGTGCTCGACAAGGATGCCTATCAGGCGTTTGTTGAGACGGGCAACCTCTTCGACCGCAAGACCGCACAGCGTTTCCGTAAACTGCTCGAAGCGGGCGGTACGAAGGATGGTATGACTCTCTACAAGGAGTTCCGTGGTGCCGAGCCGAGTCGTGTACCTCTGATGGTGGCTCGTGGCTTTATGGAGCCTCCCACCGAAGAGAACGTGGCAGAGTAGGAGAGAAGAAATTGGCCATTTTAGCAAGCCCTCATCCGTTTACGGATGGGGGCTTTTGTGTGGAAAGAGGTAAAATTGAGGGTGTAAAATGACATTTTTCTCAAACTGAGAAAAAAAAGACTATTTGGTGGCATACCTTTAATTTATAATTGCTATATTTGTAGCCGACTAAAACTATCATAATTTCAAAAATTAATAACCTAAACAATGAGAGGATTTACAAAATCACTGATTGGAAAAATGTTGTCCATAGCGACAATATTTGTTCTCGGTGGTGCTGTGCTGACCTCGTGCTCACAGGAGGACCTTACGGTGGATACATCGTTTGCGCTCTACTATGCGGGCATCAACGAAATCAGCCCCGGCACCAACATTAGTATCAATCCCACCTATCACGGTGCAAAACCTTCGGGTTTTGAGTTTGTCGGCATTGAACTCAATGGCCTCCCTTACCAGACGGAGTGCTTTGTGTTGGATGCAGAGAGTGGTGCATTTTCGATGCAGAACACCGAAGGGCTACCCACGGGCAAATATGTTGTGGGTGTGGCTTGCGTATCGGATGGCGTGAGGTATGAGTATCCGGAGGCCATCACGATAAATATGCTCAAACCGGTGCCCGACGGTATCTTTGTTGAACCCAACAACCTGCGCGTGGAGTGGGGTGATGTGGTGGAAACATTGGAGGAGAAACCTCTGCCCACAGCACAAATCAAGACCGACGACAACCGCCACGTGCAAATCAAAAAGTATGCCATCGCCAATGTCTATCTGAATGGCGAAGTGGCTGCCGATAGTAAGGAGTGGTTTGAGGTGAACCCCACCACCGGCGTATTCTCCATTGTGGAGAACAATGCCGATATTGTGCCGGGTGTCTATACCTTCGACTTCAAACTCAACACCTACATCGTGGGTGCCGAATCGGAGGATGGTATTTTCCGCAACGCATTGAAACTTACGGTTACATCGGCTCCTATGTCCCTGAACTACAACCCCTCGGAAATGTTGGTTGAGGTGGGCTATGCAGGCAAGTCGGCCAAGCCCACATTGAAGGGCTCCAACGACAACCTCGTCTATACCCTCAAAGGTGTGTCGCCCGCCAACACCATCGGTATCACCGTGGATGACGCCACCGGTATTGTACGCTTCCCCGAGACCGACAAGGTGAAGGATGGCGAGCAGTATGTGGTGAGCATAACGGCCACCAACGCCTACGGTAGCAAGGACTTCGACAATGTGTTCACCTTCAACGTAACATCGTTCATTGCGCCCATCACCACGCTAACCTACGACGATATCGCCGAGGTCATCTCGGGTGTCTCTATTGCACACCCCGTCAAGGAGTTGCAGGGTGGCGAGGTTACCTTCTCGCTGGTGAATGTGCCCGCAGGCTTTGAGGCCCTCACCATTGACCCCGCTACCGGTGTGGTTGGTTGCAAGAAGGGTACCGAACTCCCCGTGGGAGAGGCCACCATCACTGTGAATGCCCAGAATGTGAAGGGTAGTATGCAGGCCAAGTTCAAGATTAACGTGGTTGCCAACCCATTTAGGTTTACCTATGTGGAGTGGGGTAACAACCTCGGATTGAGCCCCATTGAGGAGTATGGAGCACAGTTCCGTATGAGGGCCGGCGATGCCGACCTTGTGGTGCCCATCGTTAAGCACGACCTGCCCGAAGGTCAGCCCGTAAGTTTCAAACTTATCAATAAAACCAGTGTTTCCAGTGCAAAGATGAATGCTACCATCGACAAGGCAACCGGTACACTGACCATTCAGGCTGCCGAGAACAAGGATTCGCACCATCGTGTGCACTTTGCTGTGTTGGAGGTAACTTGCGGTGGCGACTCTGATGCTGCCGTAACAAGACTCTTCCCATTGTTTGTGGACCAAGCCGGTGCTCGCAATGGCTACATCGTTGAGTACACTCCCTTTGCCATCAGGGTTAATCCCCAGAAGGGTGGTAGGAGTGCTTCTCCAACAGTTGTGTCTAATGCCGATGGCACTCCTACAAACCAGTTCACAATGGACTATCGCAGGAACTTTGACTTCTACAAACTCGGTGGTCCCGAGCAACACGTTGAAGGTCGTCTTTCGAAAAGCACCTTCCTCTATTGTGTGTGGAGTAGGTACTACGCAGCCATCGGTAAGGCTGTCAATACGAGTGCTTGTCCCCCGATGTCCTACTATGGCGAGAAGAATGGTGCCAATGGCCGTCTGGGTATGGTTGGTGCATATGTAGAGCCAGAAACATTGCAATTGGTTGTGAATGGTGATAAGTATTTGGATGACTATGGTTATGCCAATGGTGTCGTTGTTGCTCAGATGCAGTGCAATGTAAACAATATTGACCCGGTGAACGGTAGTGGTAAAGATATTATTCCTGTTCTCATCTGGTTGGACCCAAACTACAATAAATAAAAGAGAAGAGTTTGAAGGTATGAAAAATATCGCATTAAAAATAAGGACAATGGCTGTGGCAATCTGCACGCTACTCCTCTCCACAGGAGCCTTTGCCCAGCAGAATATCACCATCAGTGGTGTGGTCTATGGAGAGGCCAACGAGCCCCTCATCGGTGCGAGCGTGTTGGTGGACGGCACCACCCGCGGTACCATTACCGATGTGGAAGGTAGGTACACCATCTCGGCACCCAAAACCGCTGTGCTGGTGTTTGACTACCTCGGCTACACCACCGAAAAGGTTAATGTGGCAGGTAAGAACAAAGTGAACGTAACGCTCAAAGCGGAGACCGTGTTGGACGAAATCGTGGTTGTGGGCTATGCCACAATGAAACGTAGCGACCTGACAGGCTCGGTATCTTCGGTGAGCTCGAAGAGCATTGAGGGCTTCAAGACCGGCTCGGTTGCAGAGGCTCTCGGTGGTCAAATCGCAGGTGTGAACATCACCTCCACCGATGGTACCCCCGGTGCTTCGCAGGAGATTAAGATTCGTGGTGTCGGCACCGTAACCGGCGACTCCTCGCCACTCTACATCGTGGATGGCTTTGAGGTGTCGGACATCTCCTACTTGGCCAATCAGGACATCAAGTCGGTGGATGTGCTCAAAGATGCTTCGGCTTCGGCTATCTATGGTGCAAGGGCTGCCAATGGTGTTATTCTGATTACCACCAAAGAGGGCCGCGAGGGACAAACCGAGATATCCTACAACGGCTCGATGAGTTTCCGTGCTCTCTCCAAACACCTCGACGTGCTGAGCGCACACGACTTTGTGGAACTCCAAATGGAGCTTAACCCCACCCGCTATGGTCAGCGCTACTATCAGTCGGGCGAGGACAAAGACGGTGTGCCCTACAAATATCAGTCGCTTGAAGACTACCGCAACGTGGCAGGTGTGGATTGGCAGGATGAGGCCTTCCGCAACACTTGGTCGCAAAACCACGATGTGAGCATTATGGGTGGCGACAAGGATACCAAATACACCGCCTCCTTCTCGCACTTTGACGAGGACGGTCTGTTCCAAGCAAACACCTTTGCCAAGAACTCGGCCCGACTGAAATTCACCCAGCAGGTTTATAAGTGGATGAGGTTTGACGCCTCGCTCAACTACACCAACAGCCTCACTACGGGTGTGGGTACGAGTGGTGGTACGTTGAGCAACATCATCCAGTATCGCCCCACCGGTGGTCTGTTTGTGTCGGACTATCAACTCCGCTACAACACCGTGGACCCCACTCTCGAAGAGGTGGGACTCTCCAGCAGCAACTACTTCAACCCCATTCTCAACTCCGAGAAGGTGGACCAGAGCAAGAAGATTGACCAATGGATTGGTAACGCATCGCTCAATGTACAGCTCGCCAAAGGCCTGACTTTCAAGTCGGCTTTCTCCTACAACGAAGCATTCCGTAGGGATGACGTGTTTTACAGGGAGGGCAGTAATATGGCCCACCGTACCGCAGGCCCCTATGGTAACTCCAAAACACAGAAACAGCTCCGTTGGACAAACAACAATGTGTTGACCTTCAAGAGAACCTATCTCCGTAGGCACGACGTTCAACTCGTGCTGGGACACGAGGTGTCGTACAACGGCGTTGAGTACATCGAAGGCGAGTCGAGAGAATTCCCTCTCGATGACCTCGGAGTGAACAACCTCGGTATGGGTGCCGTGCCAAGCTATGTGAGGTCGGGTAAGAGCGACAACAAACGACTCTCCTTCTTTGCACGTGCTTTCTACGACTACAACGACCGCTATATGTTGACCGCCACTCTGCGTGCCGATGCTTCAACGGTATTTTCTGCAAACAATAAGTGGGGCGTGTTCCCGTCGTTTGCAGCCGCTTGGAACATAACGCAGGAGGATTTTATGGAGAATACCAAAGATTGGCTCTCCAACCTGAAATTGCGACTTGGTTGGGGTACCGTTGGTAACGACCGCATCAGCAACTACCTCTCGCTGGACCTCTACTCGGCCGATAAACTCGGTATGGGCTCCTCGCAGATAACGGTTATGAAACCCTCGCAGTTGGCCAACGAGAATCTCCGTTGGGAAGGCTCCACCACCACCAACCTCGGTTTGGACGTGAGCCTCTATGGTGGCCGCGTAAACCTGATTGTGGACGCCTTTGTGAAGGACTCCAAAGACCTTCTTTTGGAACAAGACCTCTCCTATGTAACAGGTTTCGGTAAGCAGATGCAGAACATCGGTAAGATTCGCAACAAGGGTATTGAGTTGACACTTAACACTGTGAACGTCAGCACTAAGGACTTCTATTGGGCTACCGACCTTAACGTGTCGTTCATCCGCAACACACTTGTTGCATTGCAGGATGGTTCCGACTATATCCTCTCCCGCTCGGGCTTCAACTCCAACTTTTCGAGCTATGACTACATAGCCAAAGTGGGCGAACCCATCGGTAGTATGTATGGCTATGTTTTCGATGGAGTGTATCAGTACTCCGACTTTGACATCTACGCCGACGGTACGATGCACCTCAAAGAGGGTGTGGTAGATATCTCCGAGCACGCTGCCGAGACAGTATATCCGGGTTATGTGAAGTACAAAGACCTTGATGGTGATGGCGTTATCACGGTGGAAGACCGTACCACCATCGGTAATGGTCAGCCCGATTGGTTCGGTGGTATCACCAACACGTTCCGCTATCGTGATTTCGATTTCGGCTTTATGCTTCAATTCTCCGTTGGTGCCGACGTCTATAATGCACAGAGGATGTACAGCACCCAGTCGAGGCTCGAAATGCAGAATATGCTCGCCGAGGTTGCCGACCGTTGGACTGCAACCAACGCCTCCAACCTTGTGCCTGCCGCCAAAGGATATATATCCTATGATGTATATTCTCGCTTTATTGAGGATGGCTCGTTCCTGAGGCTCAAAAATATGACTTTGGGTTATACCGTACCTAAACACATCGTGGGTAAGTACCGCATCAGCAATTTGCGCATCTATGCTACGGCACAAAACCTCTTCTGTCTGACCAATTATAGTGGCTACGACCCCGAGGTTAGTATGCGCAGCAGCAACCTGATGCCGGCATTCGACTATGGTGCCTATCCCAAGAGTAAGGTTGTTACATTCGGTGTGGAACTTAAATTCTAATGATTACGGAGTATGAAAAGGACTATATATAATATATGTGTGATTCTCTCGGGCCTGATGATGATGGGTGCTTTGAGCGGTTGCTCGCTCGATGAGCAGGTCTATACGCAGGTCGATAAAGGAGATTATGTGAAGAACGCACAGCAGGCCGAGAGTGTGCTGCTGGGTGTCTATAAGGGTTTGGGTGTCGATGGCGTCTATGGTATGAACCTCTCGATGATTTTCGACATCCCCAACGACCAAGCCAAAGCGGAGGGTACAACCACCGTGGGTACACGTTTGCAGGCAAGTAATGCTTATAGTACGACCGATGCCGAGGTGCAGGAGTCGTGGGCAGCACTCTATTCCGGCATCTACAATGCAAACTCATTCATCGAAACAATGGCTGTGAGGTTGCCCGAATTCCCCGAGAAGGATGTCGCTTTGGGCGAAATTTATGTGGCCGAGGCGAAGGTGTTGAGGGCTATCTACTACTTTGAGTTGGTTAGGTGGTTCGGTAATGTGCCCCTGATTACCTCTACGGCAATGTCAGCCCTTCACCCCTCGAAGTTTGTTCAGGAGGACCCCGTGAAGGTCTATGAATATATTGAGAAAGACCTCTTGGAGGCCATTGCTGTACTGCCGTGGGTAGGCGAGGATAGCAGAACAAACACAGCTTTCCGCATCTCGAAGGGTACGGCCTATGGCTTGTTGGCCAAGGTGTATGCCACTTGGGCTGGCTATCCTTTGCAGGACAAGAGCAAGTGGAAATTGGCTGCCGAGGCCGCTGCCGAGGTTGTAAACTCGGGTAGGCACTCTTTGCTGCCCAAATACAAGACTCTCTGGACCAACTGCGCCAATGGCGTGTGGGAGCCCAAAGAGAGCCTTTTGGAGGTGTCCTATTGGTCGCCCCAATCGACCAACACAACGAGTGGTCGTGTGGGTAAGTGGAATGGTGTAGCAGCCGCCAATGGTGCCATCAAGGGTAACTACAATATCGCTCTCTATAAGGTTGACCCCAACTTTGTGGCTGAGTGGAAGGACTACGACAAGGACGAGCGTTGGGGCTTCGCCTATGCCGACTATAAATATACCGTGGATAATGGTAAGACAATCATTTACAGTGCCAAAGTGGACGGCGTGGCTACCGACATCACCTTTGAGATGGCAATGAACGAGAATTGGTTGGGATGGAGACCCGAATGGCGTTCGAAATACAGCGGCCAGCTCTCGCCTCGCAAGTGGGATATCGAGGAGTTTGTGAAGGACGAGAATCAATTGCCCGACAACAACTGCTCCAATGTCAATTGGTATGTGTTGCGCTATGCCGATGTGCTGTTGCTCTATGCCGAGGCTCTCAATGAGCAGTTTGCAGGCCCCACTTCGGAGGCTTATGAGGCTATCAATCAGGTGCGTAGGCGTGGATTTGGCTTGGATGTAACCTTGCCTTCGGCCGAGGCCGACCTGCCTGCCGATATGAATTATGCCGACTTCCAACAGGCTGTCAAAGACGAGCGTAGCTATGAGCTGTGCTACGAAGGACATCGCCGTCAGGACCTCGTCCGTTGGGGCGAGTACTACGAGGCTGTGCAGGAAACCTATCAGAAACTGATGGATTGGCACGAGACAGGCCCCGAGTACTACATCGGTGCGCTCTATACCTTCAAAAACAAAAACGAACTGCTCCCCATCCCACAAAGGGAGATGGACTTGTGCGAACAGTTTGAGCAAAACGAAGGCTGGAAATAGAAAAAAACGATAGAGAAAAATCAAATAACTAAACACTAAAACACAATCACAATGAAAAAGATTATTGTATTCCTCTTCGCTGCAATGTTTGCATTGAGCGGATGCCAAAACGGAATGGACGAACTTGTCGATAGAGTGGATAACCTCGAAGGCAGGGTAACTGTATTGGAGCAGTTGTGTGGCGATATGAATGCCAACATCGAAGCCATCCAAGCTTTTGTTAGCGCAACCAAAGGCAACCTCTTTATCGAGAAAGTTACCGAAGTGGCCGATGGTTTCACCATCACTTTTACCAATGGTAAGACCTATACGCTGAAAAATGGCGACAAGGGTAACAAGGGTGATAAGGGTGATCAGGGCGCAACCGGTCCTCAGGGTGAGCAGGGCGCAACCCCCGTGGTGAGCATCGCTTACAGCGCCGAGGACGGATACTATTGGACCGTGAATGGCGAGCCTGTGCTGATTGACGGCAAGAAGGTGAGCGCACTCGGTGTTACTCCCCAACTCCGCATCAACGAGGGTAAGTGGGAAATCTCCTACGACAATGGCGCAAAATGGGAAGAGGTTGCTTCGGCCTACGACCAGAGCACCAAGATTACCGTTAGCGAGGACGAGAACGCAGTCTATCTGACTTTGGCCGATGGCACCGTGTTCACCATCTCGAAAGTGCCCGGCTTTGCATTCAAGGTTGATAAATATGACCTTGCAGTGAGCGCAGGTCAGACCATTGAGTTGGCCTACACTTTGGCCGATGGCGACGAGAGCGTGCGCTTTGAGGTTAAGGGTACCTATGAGGCAGAGGTTGTTCCCACCGACAACAACGGCGGTGTTATCAAAATCACCGTTCCCAGCCCCGTGGTTAAGGGTTATGTGATGATTACTGCAGTGAAGAACTCCACTAGCGAGTTCAAAGCACAGTACATCTCCATCGAGGAGGCTGTGATGAGTGTTTCGGACGAGGCATTCACCGCCGAGAAGGTTGGTGGTCGCTTTGAGGTTACCATCCAGACCAACCTCGCCTATGAGGTGAAGATTCCTGCCGAGGCACAGGAGTGGATTAGCGTGGTTGATAGCCGTGCCGTTCGCACCGATGTTGTTACCTTCTTGTTGGCAGAGAACACCACCGATGCAGTTCGTACTGCCACCGTTACCATCGAGGCCGAGGGCTTCACCAAGAGCGTAACTTTCGTGCAGAGCAACACCAACTCGGAGCCCATCTACTTCACCGTTGAGCCCACCGAGCTCATCGCTGTTGCTGCCGATGCAACCACCGCTACCGTTAGCGTGAAGGCTAATGTGCCTTGGACCGTTACCGTTCCCGAGGGCGTTACTGCCGAGCCCGCAGCCGGTTCTGCCGATGCAGAGGTTGTGCTGACCTTCGTGTCGAATGTTGCCGCAGGTATCTACAAAAATGCAGAGTTTGAGGTTGCCGTTGCCACCGAGAACACCTCGGTTGCTACTCAGTCCTACACCGTTAAGGTTGTGAAAGCCGCTGCCGAGAACCCCAACAAGTTTACTACCGTGAGCTGGGGTAACAACCTCGGTCTTACTCCCGCTGCCGACTATCTCGACCAATTCCGTGTAACCAAAGAGATGGGCAAACTCACCGTGAAGATTGCAAGCAGCGATATCCCTGAGGGAGCAGTCGTAAGCTACAAAGTTACCAAACCAACTCACCTTAGCAAACAGCCTCTTGATATTAGTATTAACGAGAACGGTGATATTACTATCGGATATAAAGAGCCAACCGCAGATAATCCATTGACGGCTCGTGCACACTATGCAATCGTTACCGTAACCGTTGGTGAGGGTGATGCCGCTGTAACAAACAAATTCCCCATTTTTGTACACTATCAGGGCTTGTCGAATGGCTATGATGTCCGTATGACTCCATTTGCCTATCGTTTCAACCCCAAGACCGGTGGAACTCAGACTCCTCAAAAGGTGGAGGCTTTCGATGCCGATGGTAATGCAGTCGTTGGATTGACTTTGGACTATCGTAGGGACTTTGGTTGGTATAATTTCCGAAGCAACTTTGCAGAGGGCAACCTCAAAGCAGGTGTAGAGAATAGCATTATGCTCTCCATCTGGGATACCTACTATGCAACAGTCGGTGGTAATTCAAATTATAGTTCGTGCAACCCCATTGCATATTGGACAAATTATGCCAAGGGCAATCTCGTACATACTGCCTGCTATGTTACTCCTGAGACTTTTGCCATCACCGTTAATCCCGAAAAATTTGTGATGAATGGTGTGTATGGCGATGGCGTTCTTGCTGTAACTATGAATGCTTGTAAGGATGGTGCAGACCCCATCAACTCCAAGGATCCTGTTCCGCAGCAGGTTAAGCCTCTGCTCATCTACCTCGATTCGTCGCTCGTTGCCGAGTAGGGTAGCAGAGTTGGGACCAACTTTTTGAATCCTATACAAAACCAAGCAGTGTGGGGCAAAACACCCCACACTGCTTTGCCCGTTGTTTTGTTGAATGAAAACACTAATAGACTTTTAGATAGATGAAAATCAAACACTTGATTGTTGCAGCTGTGGCCGTGGTGGCTCTCGCAGGCTGCTCGCAGAAAGAAGACTACACTTGGGTAAAGAACGGCATTGACAGGGCTACCTCGCAACTGCTCTGGACAGCAGAGGAGATTGGCGAAACGGGTAAAATACCTCGCTCCACTTGGGCCGGATATGACGAACAGATGCTCGAAAGGCAACTCAACCGTGAGTTTGCAACCTTCAAGGATTCGCTCCGCAAGAAGGCTGCGCCTGAGATGATGGGCAAACGACGTCTGGCAACCGTGTATGATTGGACCAGCGGCTTCTTCCCCGGCTCGCTGTGGTATGCCTATGAGTTCACCGGAAGAGAAGATGTTAAGGCTGCTGCCGAGAAATTCACAAACCTCCTTCTCCCCGTGAGCCACTATACCAAAACCCACGACTTGGGCTTTATGATTAATTGCAGCTATGGCAACGCTCTTCGCCTTGCTCCCTGCGACACCATCCCCGAGGTGATTGTGCGCACTGCCGACAACCTCTGTGGTCGCTTCGATAGGGAGATTGGATGTATCCGTTCGTGGGACTTTGGCGAGTGGAATTTCCCCGTTATCATCGACAATATGATGAACCTCGACCTGCTCTTCTCGGCTTCGAAACTCTCGGGTAATCCCTTCTATGCCGAGGTGGCCAAGATTCACGCCAATACCACAATGAAACACCACTTCCGCGAGGATATGACCTCCTATCACGTGGTGAGCTACAACCCCGACGGTTCCGTTGAGCGCAAACAAACCCACCAAGGACAGTCGGACGACTCGGCTTGGGCTCGTGGTCAGGCTTGGGGTGTATATGGCTATGCTGCCTGCTATCGTGAGACGGGCGACGAGGCATATCTGGCACAGGCTGGGAAGATTGCCGATATGATTATGAGCCGCGTTACCACCGAGGATGCTATTCCCTATTGGGACTACGACGCTCCCGAGAGCGAGGAGACTCCGAGGGATGCTTCGGCTGCTGCCGTAACCGCTTGTGCGCTGTTGGAGATGAGCACAATGGTTGAGGACGGAGAGAAGTATTTTGACTATGCAGAGAAGATTCTCAAAAGCCTTTCGAGCGACGCTTACCTTGCTGCCGAGGGTACCAATGAGGGTTTTGTGCTGATGCACTCCACCGGCTCACTGCCCCACGGCTCGGAGATTGATGTGCCTCTCAACTATGCCGACTACTACTATATGGAGGCATTGCAGAGGTATATGAACCTTGTGGGTATCACCTACGCAGAGTTGTAGGGAGTGGCCGCAATAGACTGAACAACAAACTTTTATTGAGATAACTATGCGTATCTTTTCTCGACTTTTTGCACTGACAGCGGCTCTTGTGGCCGCTGTTGGTGTGGTAGGGGCACAATCTCCCAAAGAGGAGGTGTTGGCTCTGCTCAACCTCGATATGCCCGAATTGGCCGAGGTTAGGGCACACTATCAAGAGGGTAGAGTGGAGGAGGCTACCGAGGCGCTGCTGGCCTACTACAAGGCCCGCACGCACATTACCACACCCGACATACCCAACCCCGCCACCGTGCGCATCTCGGCCAACGAGCAGAAGTGGGCTGACGAGGCTCTGGACCACACCTTCTTTGTCCACTATGGCTACCAGCCCTCGTTCAACTATGGCGAGGACATCGATTGGCGCTATTGGCCCGTGAAGGACAACGAACTCCGCTGGCAACTCCACCGCCACAAGTGGTTTACCCCAATGGGTAAGGCCTACCGAGTGAGCGGCGAGGAGAAGTATGCCGAGGAGTGGACCAAGCAGTACATCGATTGGATAAGGAAAAACCCCCTTGTGAAAATCAGCAAGGAGGAGTATGAAATCAACGATGAGAGCACCGCTAAGGCCGATGCCGAAAACACCCGTTTTGCGTGGAGGCCTTTGGAGGTGAGCCATCGTTTGGAGGACCAAACGCTCCAATTCCAACTCTTTATCCCCTCGCCACACTTTACGGCCGATTTTCTGTGTGAGTTCCTTGTGAACTACCACCGCCACGCCGAGCACATTATGGAGAACTATTCCGAGAGGGGCAACCACCTTCTCTTCCAAGCCCAGAGGATGCTCTATGCGGGCACCTTCTTCCCCGAATTCAAGAGGGCCGAAGTGTGGCGAAAGAGCGGTGTGGAGATTCTCAACAGGGAGATTGCCGTGCAGGTGTTTGACGATGGCGGACACTTCGAACTCTGCCCTCACTACCACCTTGCAACAATCAACATCTTCTATGAAGCACTCCAAGTGGCCACCCTCAACGGCTTCAAGAGCGCCTTCCCGCAGAGCTTCGTGGATGCGCTGGAAAAGATGGCTGAGTTCTATATCAACATCTGTTTCCCCGACTACGAAAACCCCTGTTTCAGCGATGCCAAGATTGCTCACAAGGGAGAGGTTATCAAGAACTATCGCGCGTGGTTGGACGTGTTTGGAGATAATGGTCTGGTGCGTTATATGGCCACCGAAGGCAAGGAGGGCACTCTGCCCGACTACAAGTCCAAAGGACACCTCACGGCCGGTTTCTTCTCCTTCCGTAGCGGTTGGGGACAAGATGCTGTGCAGATGGTTGTTAAGGCAGGCCCCAAAGGTGAGTGGCACTGCCAACCCGACAATGGTACTTTTGAACTTTGGTACAACGGCCACAGGCTGATGTCCGACAGCGGCTCCTACATCTACGCAGGCGATGAGGAGGTGATGAAGTGGCGTAATTGGTTCCGCCAAACCGCCGTTCACAACACACTCACATTGAACAGCGAAAACCTCCAAACCACCGAGTCGAAGACGCTCCTCTGGCAGCCCGAAGGCGAGATGCAGGTGCTCGTTACCGAAAACCCATCCTATGAGGGACTCACCCATCGCAGGACGGTGTTCTTCGTGGAGGAGAGTTGGTTTGTGATTGTGGACGAGGCTGTGGGCAATGCCGAGGGCGTGGTCAATCTCAACTACCAAATGCCTGTGGGCGAGGTGAGCATAGATGGCAACACGATGCGCTGCGCCACCCACAACGACTTCGAGAGCAACCTCACGCTCCAATGTTTTGCCCCACGCGGCGCAAAGACCACCGAGGCTGAGGGATGGTTCTCCGACAAGTACAAGAGCAAGGTGGAGCGCAAGAGGGTGAGTTTCGATGTGGCCAAGAAAGCCTCCGACAAGGCTGTGCGCTACATCACCGTCATCGTGCCCCACAAAGAGGCCGACAAAGGGCCCAAAATCAGCGCACAATTTGTTGGTAAGGAGTACTCCCCCAATGGCGTGGCTGTGAAGGTGAAAGTGAACGGAAAGAGCCACCGATTGAAGGCTGAATTGTAGAACCAATCCAATATATAGATTGCAAATGAAAAGAACTGTTTTTTCCGCCCTCGCATTGCTCGCTGTGCTGTGTGGAGGTTGTGGCAGGGATGCTAAACTCATCGAGGAAAACATTGCCAACGCCGAGGTTCAACTCTCCGCTCTGCTGGCCCAAAGCCTTGAAGGTGAGCAGGTGAGGATACCCTCTACCTATCGTGAGGGTAAAGTGAGGTTTGTGCCTACTCGCGATTGGGTGAGCGGCTTTTTTGCCGGCTCGCTGTGGTATATGTACGAACTCACCGGCGAGGAGAAGTGGGCCGAGGCCGCCCGCACCCACACCGAACATCTGCACGATATTCAGTATCTGACCGGCCACCACGATGTGGGCTTTATGATTAACAGTAGCTATTGCAACGGCCATAGGCTCAAACACTTGACCGAGCCCTACGACACCATCATTGTGAATGCCGCAAAGTCGCTCTGCACACGCTTCCGCCCCGAGGCAGGTGTGTTGCAGTCGTGGAATGTGGACCGTGGTTGGCAAGCCGAGAGAGGCTGGGCCTGCCCCGTGATTATCGACAATATGATGAACCTTGAACTGCTCTTCAAGGCAAGCCTCATCAGTGGCGACGATAGCTTCCGCAATGTCGCTATCTCACACGCCGATAAGACCATTGAACACCACTACCGCCCCGATTACAGCACTTGGCACGTGGTGGATTATGACCCCGCAACGGGAGCTGTGAGAGGTAAGTACACCGCACAAGGAGCAGCCGATGAGTCGGCTTGGGCAAGGGGTCAGGCGTGGAGTCTTTATGGCTACACGATGGCCTACCGATTTGTGCGTGATGAGAGGTACCTGCAACAGGCCGAAGAGGTCGTGAAATTCATCTTCGGACACCCCAATATGCCGGCCGATTTGGTGCCCTATTGGGACTTCGATGCGCCCGACATTCCCAACACTCCGAGGGATGTTTCCTCGGCAGCCATCATCGCATCTGCCCTCTATGAACTCTATGGACATACGCTTAATGAGGAGTATAAAGAGTTGGCTGACAAGATTTTGGTGTCGCTATCCTCGCCCGCATACAGGGCTGAACAGGGTACCAATGGAGGCTTTATTCTGATGCACTCGGTGGGTAGTATTCCACACAATAGCAGCATAGACGTACCCTTGAACTATGCCGATTACTACTTCCTCGAAGCACTCGTGCGCAAGAGAGATATTGAGAGCTTTTAGACGGGTATAGACTTGTAAAAAGTTGGTGTCCCTTGCTATTCGGATTGGCCGGATTGTGCTGATGCGGTAAGGGTAGCAAGGCCTTGTTGGGCCCGCCTACAAAGGGCTGTTTGATGCAGAATTATTCTGTGTCAAACAGCCCTTTTTGATGTTCGGAAACTGCAAGAAATGTGTGCAAATGGGCGCGTGTGTTTCTGCTGATGACAAGAAGAAATGAGGGTGTAAATAGACTATTTTACACTCTTTTTGGGAGGAAATTTTGAACATAAATGGTTGAAAAAATAATTGATTAATTGTTTGGTGGGTTGGTTTAATTGTGTATCTTTGCGAATATAAACTCGGATGGTCTGCATTTTTTGTGGAGTGAGAAAAGTGCATTATTCCCAAATGCGGACGCTAATTGATTGGCAATCAGTGTGTTGTGTGGTTGGCAATGTCCCCAAGTTATACCCTTTGACGAAAAAATAGGAGTCGATTATCAGGGGTTGAATTATCCCCGAAAATAGGGGTGAAATTGACTTATCGGATGGTAAAAACGGGTGTAATTGGTGGATCTTCCTCAACGTAGTTGAGAAAAAAGCGCATGAATACAGCTAAAAACTCGGCAATATTAGGCGAAAAAACGGACTGCTTCGATGCAGGTGTTTCGGCATCGGACGGTGTCTTGTCTTTATCGGGCGAGAATAGAGTCTTTCATAGCCGTCCTATCCCCGAATGGTATGTGATGCGAGTTACCTATCAGAGGGAGTTAGTGGCTCAGAGGCTGCTCGACGGGATGGGGGTGAAGAGTTTTGTGCCGACAATGAAGGTCAAAAGGCGTAAAGTGGGCGGAGGCACCTATTGGCGAGAGGAGGCCAAAGTGCATAACTACATCTTCGTCTATGCCACTCTACCCGACATCCAAAACATCAAAACCACCAAAATAACCTACCTGCGCTATATGATGGGCAAGGGAGAAGATGGTCGTCCCGTACCCCAGTTCGTGCCACAGAAACAGATGGAGGATTTTATGGCCGTGTGCCGCAGTGAGGGGGTAAAATATCTCGATGCCGACATCGACCTCCGCAAAGGCGACAGGGTGCGTATTGTGGGTGGTCCGCTGAAAGGAGTTGAGGGTGTGTACACCAAAACGAGCGGACGGCATGAGCGCCGAGTGGTGGTGCGCATTGAGGGCGTGGCAGCCGTTGCCACCATCGCCTTCCCAGCCTCCGAGGTGGAAAAAATAGAAAAAGAGAATTAGAAATTTCAAACTGTCGCAAGATGTGGTTTGTCTTGCGAGCATAACAACCAAAATAACCACAATTGTCTATGAAAAGACTTATACAAAACCGCTATCTCAGCTATTGGGTTGTACTCTTTATCGATATTTTCATTGCGGCACTCTCGATGGTGATGTCTGTTATGGCAGTTCGCTATTTCGGTGGCGGCAGTGCAATTGATACGACGGATGCAATCTATATGTTTGTGGTTGGAATGCCAATCACTGTGTTGTGTTTCTACATATTCCGCACCTACCGACACATCATCCGCCACTCTTCGCTCAAAGGGTTGTGGAGTATAGGTGCTGCTGTCTCTTTGAAGGCAATCATCTTCTACGTATTGCTGCACGTAGTACCCTCAATTTCAATGGTTCAGAGGGCAATTGTGATGGGTGTGATGCTTGACTTCATGATATGCTTATTCGGTATGGTTGGAGTGAGGGTTGTGATGGTTATTGTTTACGATTGGATTGTTGCTCATAGCAAGGATCTCCGAAAGAGAGTGTTGGTCTATGGAACGGCAGACAAGAGCGTGGCCCTTACAACTCGCTTGTTTAAGAGTCCCCACTACCGTATCGTTGGTTTTCTCACTTTTGGTAAGAGGATGAGCCAATACAAGATTTCGGAACAGAAGGTTTACTACTTCCTTAACAAGGATGATTTTTACAGGGTTATGGAAAAGACGGGTGCGGATGCTATCCTGTTTGCCAACGAGAATGATGTTAAGGAGGAGAAAGAGAGATTGCTGAAATATTGCAGCGAGAAAGAAGAACAACCCATTAAGGTTTTGGTTGCTCCCCAAGTTGATGTTTTTGACAGCAACGTAAGCAAGGTCAAAATGCGCAATATTCGCGTTGAAGACCTTTTGGGCAGGGATGAGATTCAAATCAATAGGGAGGAGATTTTCAATGTTTTTCACGACAAGGTTGTTATGGTAACCGGTGGTGCGGGCTCTATCGGTTCGGAGATTGGGCGCCAAATGGCCGAATTGGGCGTGAAGAAACTCATTATATTCGATATGGCCGAAACTCCACTGCACGAGATAAGGTTGGAGTTGGAGAAGAAGTATCCCAATTTGGACTTCGTTCCCTTCATCGGTGATGTGCGTTCGGCCAAGAGATTACAGGTCGCCTTTGACCGTTACAATCCGGAGATAGTTTTCCACGCAGCAGCATACAAACACGTTCCTCTGATGGAAGAGAATCCTTGCGAGGCAGTACTCAGCAATGTGCTTGGTTCCAAGAATGTGGCCGACTTGTGTGTGAAGAACGGAGTGGATAAGTTGGTGATGATTTCGACCGACAAGGCTGTGAACCCCACCAATGTAATGGGATGTTCCAAGCGTTTGGCCGAGATTTATTGCCAGAGTTACGGTATGGCTATCGCGCAGGGAGCAGAGGTTGGAAGCACCAAGTTTGTAACCACTCGTTTTGGTAATGTGTTGGGTAGCAATGGCAGTGTAATACCCCATTTCAGCAAACAGATTGAACAAGGTGGCCCCGTTACCGTAACGCACCCTAAAATCAATCGCTTTTTTATGACCATTCCCGAGGCGTGCAGACTTGTGATGGAGGCTGCGTCAATGAGTAGTGGCAATGATATCTACGTCTTTGAGATGGGCGAACCGGTGATGATTGCCGATTTGGCGGAGAAGATGATAAAACTTGCAGGTTATGTTCCGGGCAAGGATATTGAGATAAAATTCACCGGTCTGCGTCCCGGTGAGAAACTCTACGAGGAGGTTCTCAGCAATGAGGAAAATACAATTCCTACCGACCACCGTAAGATTAAGATTGCCAAAGTCAGGGAGTATGACTTCGGGGAAGTGTGCGGTATTTATGAGGAACTCATTGAGGAGGCAAAGAGTGGCAATGTGATGGCTACTGTGAGGCGTATGAAGGAAATCGTTCCGGAATTTAAGAGCAACAATTCCATCTATGAGGAGATTGACCGACTGATTGAATCAGAGGATGTTCAAATCGCATAAGGGAATGGTCGTGTAGTGCAAAACGGGTAAGACAGACGATGAAAATTGCAGTTGCAGGAACGGGTTATGTGGGTTTGAGTATCGCCACGCTGTTGGCACAACACAACGAAGTGGTGGCTGTGGATGTGGTGGCCGAGAAGGTGGACGCCATCAACGCTCGTCGGGCACCTATCAAGGACGAGTACATCGAAAGGTACTTTGCCGAAAAGGTCCTCAACCTTAAAGCAACCCTCTCCACACAAGAGGCATACACAAAAGCCGATTATGTGGTTGTCGCAGTGCCTACTAACTACGATTCACACAAAAACTTCTTCGATACAACTCTGGTGGAGAGAGTCGTTGGCGAGGTCGCCAATCTCAATCCCGAAGCAGTGATTGTCATCAAATCGACCGTTCCGGTGGGCTACACCGAGAGCATCAGTAGAAAGTTTACGGAGAATACGATTCTCTTTTCGCCTGAGTTCCTCAGGGAGAGCAAGGCACTCTACGACAATCTATATCCCAGCCGAATAATCGTAGGGTATCCCAAAGACAATAGCAAGGCGACTGTTGCGGCCGAGGAGTTTGCAAGGTTACTCCGTGAGGGTGCTTTGAAAGAGGAGGTGGCTGTAATGTTGATGGGTACAACCGAGGCCGAGGCAGTGAAACTGTTTGCCAACACCTACCTTGCCCTACGAGTGAGCTATTTCAACGAGCTGGATACATATGCCGAGATTAAGGGACTCAATACGAGGGATATTATCGCCGGAGTGTGTCTGGATTCCCGCATTGGCGACCACTACAACAACCCATCGTTTGGTTATGGGGGCTACTGCCTGCCGAAGGACACCAAACAGCTCCTTGCCAACTACGACGATGTGCCACAGAATATGATGACAGCCATTGTGGAGAGCAACCGTACGAGGAAGGATTTCATTGCTGATCAGGTGCTCTCCAAAGCGGGATATTATGCATACAGTGCTCAGAACGGATACGATAGCGCCCAAGAGAGGGAGTGTGTCATAGGAATATATAGGCTGACGATGAAGACGGGTTCGGATAATTTCCGTCAGAGTGCCATACAGGGTGTGATGAAGCGTATCAAGGCCAAAGGAGCGAAGGTTATCATCTATGAACCAACGCTCGCAAATGGAGCCACATTTTTTGGCTCGGAGGTGGTGAACGACCTTGCAGAGTTTAAGGCACGTTCGCAGGCCATCATCGCTAACCGCTACGAAGAGGCACTTGCCGATGTGGAGGGAAAAGTCTATACGAGGGACCTCTTCAAGCGAGATTGATGCGGGTGAGGGATGAAAGATAGCCCAAGAGTGTAAACGAGGCACACAAAAAAAGATATTCTCCGACAGACGCACACACAACACATTAGAGAGATTTTATGAGGATACTTTGGCTTTCCAATTGTGAACTGACCACACAACCCACCGCAACCACCGGTTCGTGGTTGCAGGCTATGTCGGCAGCACTCGCCGAGCGCGACGATGTGGAGTTGTGCAACATCACCATTGGTCGTGTTAAGGCCATAACTCGTTGTGATTGTGGTAAAATAAAACAGTGGCTCATCCCCAAAGGACACCTCAAAAAGGGACTACCCAAGGGGAAGATGTTGAGCGGCTTGTTGAACTTGATAGATGAGATTGCTCCCGACTTGGTGCACATCTGGGGTGTGGAACTTTTCTGGGGCCTGCTGACGGCGCGAGGATATATCAAGTGTCCCACGTTGCTCGAAATACAAGGCCTTCGTTCCAAGTGTGCCGATGTGTGGTATGGCGGTATGAGTTTCTCGGAGGTGGTCGATAGTATCAACCCACGAGAGGTGCTTCTCTTCAAGAGAGGCATTGTGCGTAGGCAACTCAGGGAACGTCGCAAGGGAAGGCTTGAAGGCGAGATTATCTCTGCCCACCGACATATATCCGTGCCATCGGATTGGGTGAAGGCTTGCATTGCTCCACACTGCAAGGAGGGGACTGCGGTTGTACAGAGCCACCTGCCCGTAAGGAGGGAATTTTTGGAGGCAGAGCAGTGGACAAAACCATCCACGGAGAACGGGGTGGAGTTGTTGGTCATCTCTTCGGCCCCCATTCCATATAAAGGTGTACACGTTGTGTTGAAGGCGCTTTCGCTACTCAAACAGAGGTGGGAGAATGTGCGCCTGACCATTGCCGGCGACTATGAGCAGCATCGTAAGGGGTTGAAGAAGAGTGGATATGTCAGGTATCTGTTGAAGGAGATTAAAAGGCTCGGATTGGAACAGAATGTTGTTATGCCGGGAGCTTTGTCGGCCAAAGAACTTGCCGAGAGGATGCAAAAGAGCCACGCAATGATACACGCTTCGTTTGTGGAGTCCTACTCGTTGGCTTTGGCCGAGTCGATGGTAGTCGGAGTACCCAATGTGGTTGCGTGGTCAGGAGCAATGCCCGAATTGTCAACCGACAACAAGGACGCACTCTTTTATTCGCCTTCGGACCACTGCAAGTGTGCGTGGCTTGTGGGACGACTCGTTGAGGATGCCGATTTGGCCCAACGCCTATCGTCTGCGGCGCGCTCACGTGCACTTATGCGTAATGCTACTGCCGCTGTTGTTGACCACCAAGTGGAGACCTATCGATGGGTGTTGGAGGATACGACACCCTCGGTAACCACCAATACCTTGTAGTAGAGGATGATTGAAATCACCAACAAGAGAGATTGCTGCGGATGTGAAGCTTGCAGGCAGGTGTGCCCCAAAGGGTGTATCGAGTTGGTGTCCGACGAGGAGGGTTTTGCCTATCCACAGGTTGATAAAGCCACCTGCATCGATTGCGGATTGTGCGAAAGGGTGTGCCCCGTGATTAATCCTCACAACCCTGTGAAACCGTTGGTGGCCTATGCCGCCAAGAACAAAGACGAAGCAATCAGGCACAAGAGCTCCTCAGGAGGAGTGTTCAGTCTGCTGGCCGAAAAGATTCTATCCCAAGATGGGGTGGTCTTTGGCGCAAAGTTCGACGAAGAGTGGAGGGTGGTACACTCCTATGCGGAGAGTGTGGAACAACTCGCGCAGTTCAGGGGTAGTAAGTATGTGCAGAGCGCCATTGGCGACAGCTACGTGAAGGTGGAAGAGTTCTTGAAAGAAGGCCGAAAGGTTCTCTTCTCCGGAACCCCCTGTCAGGTGGCCGGGCTGAAACACTTTCTGCGGAGGGACTACGACAACCTACTCGCCGTTGAGGTCGTCTGTCATGGAGTGCCAAGCCCCAAGGTGTGGAACGACTACCTCATTGAAAGGCGCCAAGAGGAGGGCTGTGGAGAGGATAAGATAACCGATGTGTCGTTTAGGGATAAGACCAACGGATGGAAGAGGTATGGTGTAAGAATGGATTTCGCCTCACACAGTCGAGCAATACTCCACACTGAGGATACCTTTATGAAGGGATTCCTGAAAAACCTCACCCTGCGTCCGTCGTGCTACCATTGTGCGGCACGAGAGGGCAGAAGCGGAGCCGACATTGCTTTGGCCGACTATTGGGGAGTGTGGAACATCCACGAGGGTATTGATGACGATAGGGGTGTGGGACTTGTTGTGGTAAACACCGACAAAGGTGCCAAATGGTACAATGAACTCCGAGAGAAAATCGACGACAGGGTGTCGGACTACTCAAAGGCAGTGGTGTCGAACCCGTGTATGATTGAGAGCGTGGCAGCGCCCAAAGATAGAGCAGCTTTCTGGTATCTTTATGGTGGCCACAGGATGGCCGCTGTGGAGATGATGTGCAGAGATATAAAACCACTTGTGGTCTATGCCTACCGATGCAATCAGTGGATTGGCAGGCAACTGAAAATGAAGAATAAATAGGTGAAGAGAATGAGGGTTGGTATTTTGACATTCCATTGGGCTACAAACTACGGAGCAGTGTTGCAGTGCTTTGCCTTGCAGCACACCCTCACAAGACTCGGAATGGATGTGGATGTTATCAATTACAAACCTCGCAGGTATGACGATTCGTTGTATCGATTCTTCAAACAACACAAATATAGACACTTCCGCGAATATCTCACTCTCCGCAAAAAAGAGAGTGTAATAGGGAGGTTTAGGCGGAAAAATCTGAACCTCACACGCAGGGTGTACACGTGTGCCCAAATAGGTAGGCTCGCAAGGCGGTATGATGTGATAATCTCCGGTAGCGATCAGGTGATGAACCCATCGTTCCTGATGTGGGGCGAGAGTAGCAAAAGGAGAAGTCCGAGCTACTTTTTGGGATTTCCGTATGAGGGTAGGAGAGTGGCCTATGCAGTGAGTTTCGGATGTGTGAACTATCCACAAGAAGCACGAGAGTTGGCCTCACAGTATATGGGCTCGTTTGAGGCCATAGGCGTAAGGGAAAATACGGGAGTGTCAATTGTGGGGTCAATGGGTAGAGATGACACTGTGGTCGTGCCAGATCCGACAATCCTGCTGCCGAGTGAATACTACGAGACTCTGGCCACAGAAGGCCACAGAAGAGGACGCAGGGGAGAAGAGCATGGCGACTATACCTACTGCTTCTTCCTGCGCAACGAGAAAGAACGCCGAGAACAGCTGGGAACGGTTACGGCGGAAGGGAAACTGCCTGTGGGGGATTTGCTGTGGAATAATGACGACGGCGACTATTCGATACAGGGCTGGCTGTGTAAGATAAAGAACGCCAAGTGTGTGCTGACCGACTCTTTCCACTGTATGGTGATGTGCTTGAAACTGCATAAACCCTTTGTGGTGGTTACGGACGTGGAAGGTAATGAGGGAATGAACGATAGGTTTTATAGCCTGCTGGGGCGTCTGGGTCTTTCGGAGCGCGTGGTGTATAAGGGTGTGCTTGAAAGCCAAACCGTTGTACCAGACCATTCGGACATAAATGGCTCACCCTTGACATTGAAGAATGACAGTGTAAAGAAGAGTGGAGTAGCCTTGATTGATAGAGTGCTGAAAGAGCCGATAGATTGGCCCTCCACGGACTACCACCTCCTCTCCTACGCCACCATAGGTGAGAAGTTCCTCCGCCAATAGGATAGAAGAGCACGATTTTGCGGAGGAAAACAACTAACTTTGATAAAACAATAATAATATATAATTATATATGGCATACAAACATTTGAAATTTCCAGAGGGTTCTATGTTTTTGGTAACAGGTGGTGCTGGTTTTATAGGTTCCAACCTGTGTGAGGCTATTCTCAATATGGGATATAAAGTGAGGTGTCTGGATGACTTGTCAACTGGGAAACAAGCTAATGTAGATATGTTTCTTGGTAACCCCAACTACGAGTTTGTAAGGGGCGATATTAAGGATTTGGAGGTATGTATGGGAGCTTGTAAAGGAGTTGATTATGTCCTTAATCAAGCGGCGTGGGGTAGTGTTCCTCGTAGTATAGAGATGCCTCTGTTCTATTGTGCAAACAATATTCAAGGTACGTTGAATATGCTAGAAGCAGCTCGTCAAAATGGAGTAAAGAAATTTGTATATGCATCGAGTTCTTCTGTCTATGGAGATGAGCCAAACCTTCCTAAAACCGAAGGGCGCGAAGGTAATCTCTTATCGCCATATGCTTTGACTAAAATGTGTGATGAAGAGTGGGCTAAACAGTATACTAAACATTACGGTCTGGATACCTACGGACTTCGCTACTTTAACGTCTTTGGACGTAGACAGGATCCTCACGGAGCATATGCAGCTGTTATTCCAAAGTTTATCAAACAGTTGTTAAATGATGAGCAACCCATCATCAATGGTGATGGTAAGCAGAGTAGAGATTTTACATATATTGAGAATGTGATAGAGGCAAATCTAAAGGCTTGCTTGGCTCCAAGCGAAGCGGCAGGAGAAGCGTATAATATAGCCTATGGTGGTAGAGAATATTTGATAGATATATATTATGCATTAACAGAAGCTTTGGGGAAAAATATTGCTCCGCATTTTGGGCCTGACCGTAAAGGTGATATTAAACATTCGAATGCTGATATTAGCAAGGCTCAACGATTGTTGGGGTATGCTCCTGAGTATGATTTTGCCAGAGGTCTGAATGAGGCGATAGAGTGGTATAAAACGAATCTTTAAAAAATATAGTGATGAAAGAGACTAAAATTTGTGTCATCGGCTTGGGTTATGTAGGTCTGCCGTTGGCAAGGTTGTTTTCAACCAAGTACAAAACAGTAGGTTTCGATATGAATCAAAAGCGTGTTGAGGCTCTTATGGCTGGACACGATGCAACGTTGGAGGTCGCCGACGAATTGTTGCAATCTGCTATCGCAAATGGTTTTGTGTGTACGTCAAACGTTGAGGATATTAAAGATTGCAACTTCTATGTGGTTGCAGTTCCAACTCCCGTAGATGAGAATAATAACCCAGATTTGACACCCCTCTATGGAGCAAGTACAACGGTGGGTAAAGTTATCTCAAAGGGAGATGTCGTGGTGTATGAATCCACGGTTTACCCTGGTGTTACCGAGGATGAATGTATTCCTGTGGTAGAAAATGTCAGCGGATTGAAATTTAATGAGGATTTCTTTGCAGGTTATTCTCCTGAGCGTATCAATCCCGGAGATAAACTTCATACTGTGGAGAAGATTAAAAAAGTTACCTCTGGTTCAACACCAGAAATTGGTAAATATGTCGATGAGGTCTATTCTTCGGTGATTACGGCCGGAACTCACTTGGCTCCTACTATGAAAGTGGCAGAGGCTGCAAAGGTTATTGAGAACTCTCAGAGGGATATCAATATTGCATTTGTAAATGAGTTGTCCAAGATATTTACCAAGATGGGTATTGATACTTTGGATGTTTTGGAAGCAGCCTCGACTAAGTGGAACTTCCTCCCCTTCAAGCCCGGATTGGTTGGTGGCCACTGCATCGGTGTAGACCCATACTATTTGGCACAATGTGCTCAACGATATGGGTATAATCCTGAGATTATTTTGGCAGGTCGTCGTATGAATGATGGTATGGGAGAGTATGTGGCAAACCAAACCATCAAGTTGATGTTAAAAAAAGGTATTCAAGTACTCGGTGCTGATATATTGATTATGGGTTTCACTTTCAAGGAAAACTGTCCAGATGTGAGGAATACTAAGGTTATCGATATATATAAGGCATTGCAGGAGTATAATGTAAATATTACCGTTTATGACCCTTGGGCCAATCCAGCTATTGCTAAACACGAGTATGGTATAGACGTGGTCAATGAATTGCCTAATGCGAAGTTTGATGCAGCCATTGCAGCAGTGTCCCACAAGGAGTTTGTAAACTTTGACATTGTATCGTTGTTGAAACCTAATCACGTCGTTTATGATGTGAAAGGAACTTGCGATAGAAGTATTATTGATGGAAGATTGTAGTATTCTTTTTTGTAGATGAGAATATGTATATGTGCGACAAGTGGAGTCTCTTTGACAAACTTTCGCGGAGAGTTGATAAAATCGTGGGTAAATAAGGGGCACGAGGTAATATGTATGTCAATTGAGCCTTATGAGGAGATGTCTCAACAGATATCTAAATTAGGTGCATCATATTACCAAGTTGCTGGAAGTAGGGTTGGTATTGGAGTGTTGGAGGGTTTGCGTATGATCCACCAATATCGAGTAGCTTTTAAAGCACTGCAACCGGATATGTGCTTTCTATATATGAGTAAGCCTGTAGCCTACGGAGGTGTCGCTGCGAGACTCCAACACGTGAAACACATCAATGTTCTTGTTAATGGTTTAGAGAATGCCTATTATAGAAAGGGGATAAAAGACTGGCTCGTGCGCAAAGTTATGTCAACTTGCTATTGGATGGTTGGTCGCGTTGCAGATAATGTGTTTATGCAAAACCAAGACGATTACAACTATTTTATCAATAATAAGATTACTTGTGCTAAAAATACTTCTGTGATCAATGGTTCGGGGGTGGATATGTGCCATTTTAGTAAGGTGCCGATTCCTTCTGAGCCAATATTTTTGATGGTGGCTAGATTGCTGTGGAGTAAGGGGATAAGGGAGTATGTTTCCGCAATAGGGATTGTTAAGCAAAAGTGTCCAAATGCAAAGTTTATGCTTGTAGGAGGCTTGGATAATAATGATGAGGCATTGTCGAAGGAGGAGTTGGAAACGTGCATACATGAATGTAGTCTAGGATATTGTGGATACACTTCTGATGTGCGACAATTTTTGGAAAAATGTTCCGTATTTGTGTTACCTTCATATCACGAGGGAACCCCACGAAGTGTTTTGGAAGCAATGGCGATGGGAAGAGCTGTTATTACAACACAAGCTCCCGGTTGTCGAGAAACTGTTATTGAAGGGCATAATGGTTATTTGGTGCCAGTGGGGAATAGTGACTTATTGGCTGAACGTATGATTCAATTGGCGAATGACACTGCTCTGATAGCAAAGATGGGAGATAACTCATACGAGATTTGTAAAACTAAATATGAGGTGTCAATTATTAATGAAAACCTCAACAAGAAAATGAATATTGTCTGATGAGTATGACTGGCAGAGAACGATTCGCAAAATATAAGCCACTCATTAGGTTCATAGAGAAATGCTATGGATGCTTACCACGAAAAATCCAAAAGATGAAGTGGAATAGAATGCGTGGACGTAAAGGCTTATATGGTATAGTAACAAGGTATGCAATGTTGAGAAATTTGGCCAAGAGTTGTGGTGATAACGTTGCAATTGATGAAAATGTCTATATGTTCAATGTGGAGAATGTATCTATTGGGAGTAATGTGTCGATTAATTCGATGTGTTATATAGACGGGTTCGGAGGTATATCCATTGGAGACAATGTATCAATTGCTCATGGGGCGACAATTATGTCTTCCACTCATAATTATACCAAAATAGATACTCCCATAAAATATCAAGGGATAAGTGCCGCACCTGTTACTATCGGTGAGAATGTTTGGATTGGTGCAAAAGCAACCATATTGTACGGGACAACTCTTTTAAACGGTTGTATAGTTGGAGCAAATGCGGTGGTTACTAAGGATGTCGGTCCTAATGAAGTGTGGGGGGGGGTACCTGCTCAAATGATAAAGACAAGATGAAACGAGTGTTGGTTATAACCAGGGGAGCTTGGAATAGTAGCAACAATACTGGTAATACAATCAATAACCTGTTTGCAGGCAATCCGGATTTTGAATTGTATAGTTTGTATTTGCGTTCTGAGGAAGTGGATGACACGTGTCCTTGTCATGGTATTTTTAGAATAACAGAAGGACAACTTATCAACAACCTATTACATGGCCAAACTTGTGGCGAAGTCGTAAATGCAGAAAATAACCGCCGTCGCAATGTGCGAGAGGATAATGCCTACAAAATATCTAAGAAGGTAAACTTGTATACCCTGTGGTGGGTACGCGAATTGTTGTGGAGCATTGGTAAATGGAATAACGAAGCGTTTAAACACTACATACGAAGTGTGTCCCCTGATATTGTATTTATGCCGGTATTTGGTTGTTTTTACCCTCATAAAATACTACAAAAGATACACGAGTTGACTTCTGCGAAGCTTGTGTTGTATCATGCAGACGACAATTATAGTTTAAGACAATTTAATTTTTCTCCAGCCTATTGGCTATATAGATTGCGATTGAGATATTGGGTTCGTAATAGTGTGAAGATTGCCTCAGCTAATTATGCAATATCATCAATACAGCGAGATGATTATCAGAGAAGTTTGCATAGGGAGTTTAAAATTTTGCAGAAATTTTCTGATTTTTCGTTAAAACCTATCTATCCAACCTCTGCAAGAGAGTCTGTAAAATTGGTGTTTTCGGGTAATGTTTCTTCTGGACGTTGGCGTACTTTGGCGCAAATCGGCAGGGCATTGGACGAAATTAATAGTGATGGTAATATTGCCCATTTGGATATATATACGGGTACAGAGCTGACTAAGAGAATGCTCAAAGCATTGGATTGTAGGAGTGTTAATTTGAAAGGTTTTATTTCTTCGTCAGAAGTGGCAGAGGTGCAAGCCAATGCAGATATTCTTGTTCATGTAGAGTCTTTTAAGTTTAAAAACAGATTGGAAGTTCGCCAATCTTTTTCAACGAAGATTGTAGATTATCTGAATAGGGCGAAGTGTATTTTGGCAGTTGGTCCACTGGATGTTGCCTCTATTAGATACTTGTATGAAAATGAGGCTGCTTATGTGGTTTCTGACTTGAATAGTCTGACAATAAAATTGGAGAATTTATTGACCTCCGAAAATCTAATTAGAGAGTACGCAGAGAAAGGTTGGGCAGCAGGAGAAAGAAACCACGGTATAGAGAAGCGAATGCAGTTCCAATCTGAATTAGGAGAATTAGTGTGATGTTGTGATATGAAAATAGTTCAAATCAACGCTGTATATGGAATATTGAGTACGGGACGCTCAACAAAAGAGATCGCTGAATATTTGCGAGCTCAAGGTCACGATTGTATAACATTCTATGGGGAACATCGTGTTAGAAGTGACCATGCGTACTATGTCGGTAGTTGGTTGGACCACAAACTCCATGGGCTTTGGAATAGACTCATTGGACGTCGGGGATATGGCTCTGTGTGTGTAACTCGGATGTTAGTTAGAAAACTGCTGAGATATAAACCGGACGTCGTGCATCTACGAAACCTTCATAGTAATTATGTCAATATACCATTGCTGTTGGATTTTTTGGCAAAACACAACATTCCTACGGTAACTACCCTTCACGATTGTTTCTTTTTTACGGGTGGATGTACTCACTATACAGTCAATGGGTGTTATAAGTGGCAGACTCAGTGTCGTGAATGTGAATTTTTGAAAAGGGGAGAGGATTTTTGGCTTGTAAATGGGGCAGAGAAGGATTTCAATATAAAGTTACAACGCTTCTCTTCAATACCTCGTTTGGCGGTAGTTGGTGTGTCGGATTGGATAACACAGCAGGCTCAAAAATCTCAAGTGTTGAGTAGAGCGTCAATATATAAGCGCATATATAATTGGATAGATCTTGATAAATTTTCACCTCTGGATGACCAAGCAAGACGTGTTAAACGACAGTTGTATGGGTTTGACAATAAAGCTGTTCTGTTAGGAGTAGCAGCCGTTTGGACCGCCACAAAGGGGTTGCGTGATTTCATCGCATTGTCACAGATATTGCCGGAAGACTATGTGATAGTTCTAATAGGACAGATGCCTGCACATATGCAGTTACCGTCCAATGTTGTATCTGTTGCACCCACCCATAGCATTGAAGAATTGGCTGAATATTATTCAATGGCAGATGTATTTCTTCAATTGTCATTGGAAGAGACATTTGGTAAAGTAACAGCCGAAGCACTCGCTTGTGGAACCCCTTGTGTCGTTTATGATTCTACTGCAAATGCAGAGATTTTGGATGAATATTGTGGTGAAGTTGTATCTACTGTTGGTGGTATTAGAGGTGTGTATGATGCAGTAATAAGGATACGACAAGTAGGTAGAGAAGGATATACACGGGCGTGTCGCAACCGCGCAATGATGTGTTTCGACAAAGAAGTGAATTTGAAAGAACATATGGACTTATATCAAGAGATAATTGCTAAAAGATGAATATAAAGGTTTCATTTGTAATATTTACGATTGTTTGGGCGCTCCTCATGGAATATGTGTTTATGCGACCTGCAAAATCTTTGGAAGAACGTGAGCGACTAAGGAATATATATTCTCAAACGATGTGTTTTATTATATTCTTGATTGCCGCGTTTAGGCCATTTGATATAAGTTTAGATACTAGAGAGTATGTGTCGGAGTTCCTTATAGGGGATTTTGGCTCCGTGAGTTCTTTGGATAATTCAGGTTTCATATACTTGTTAAGTACAATTCGTCATTTTTTTGGTGGTTCACCTCGTTGGTTGCTTGTGATTACTTCTGCCTTTTTCCCATTGGCGTTGTATAGTTTTATGAAGCGAATCAAGACGGACTGCATGGGTCTTGCTATTTTTATTCTGCTTATGATGATGTTGGGTTTCTTTGACTTTATATTGAGTGGAATGAAACAAACGATAGCCATTGCTTTTATTCTTTGGTCATATAAATATTTGGAGGACAATAATTTTGTAAAGTTCTTACTATGTGTTGTCTTGGCAAGTTTATTTCACTCTACCGCATTGATAGCATTGATAATATATCCGTTGCGAAAATTTAATTTGGGTTTTGTGCAGTTGATTACTATTGGTGTTATGTTGTTTTTGAGTAGTTATGCATCTGGTGTTGTGACTTGGGTGGTTGAAAATTCATTTCTATCAGATCAATACGAGAATTACATTGCCGATTATGAGTCGTCTGTCAGCAATTCAATGTTGATTATTTTTGGGTTATTAACAGGTTTGGTTCTCATATCTTGGAAGAAGATAAAAGAAAACAAGCAGAATGTAGTGTGGTTTAATGTGGCCGTATGGGCTATTGGTTTTCAGCTATATGCGGAATCTTTTGGAGAATTTTTTAGGCTTGCCTTGTATTTTTCGCTGCCACTAGCTGCATTGGCAGTATATGCACTTGATGCACTGCCGAAACAGTTTGCAAATCCCGGCCGCATCTTATTTGTGATGTTGGTGTCCTATTATGTTTTGTGGCTTCAAGATGGATATTTCTCTAATTACATCATATAAATCAATATTCTGAGATGCAATAATGGAGCGGATAAAATATATCTGTTATTATGATGACATATCTTCGTCAATTCAACGAAACTATGTACTTGCTGCTACAAATAAGCTAAATTATATATTTGCTAGTTGTAATGAGTTGGGGATAGGAGTGGATATTATATCTGCTAGTGGTAGTACGGAGAGTAACCTTCGTATTTATAGGGCGCAAAAGAAGATTCAGGGAATGAATACATTACAATTATTTGCGACTATAGGGGGGTATAAATATGGCATATTTAGAGTTTTAGATCGTATTGCTGTTTCATTGCAATTATTCTTCTATCTTTTATTTCACACGAAAAAAGGTGAAGAATGTATCGTATATCACTCTTTGGGCTATTCCAAATTACTGTGGTTTGTTAAGAAGCTAAAAAAATTGGTATACATAGGTGAAATAGAAGAAGTCTATCAAGATGTATCATCTTTCCCTAAGAGGGTTAGGAAGTCGGAGTATCAATTTATAGAGTGCTGTGATAAATACATATTTCCGACGGAATTGTTGGATGAAAAACTCAACCTGGATAATAAGCCGAGTGTAATAATTTATGGTACATATATGGTAGAAAAACAGCGCAGTGATAAGTTTGCAGATGGTAAGATACATGTCGTGTATGCAGGTACATTTGATGTGCGCAAGGGAGGTGCTGCTGCTGCTGTTGCTGCTACTTATCTTCCAACAAACTATCATGTGCATATTTGTGGATTCGGTAACGCAGAGGAGGTCGCAATGATAAGGGGTATTATAGAAGCCAATCAATCTTCTGCTCACGCCCAATTGACATATGATGGTTTGAAAAAGGGGGATGATTATATCAAGTTTATACAGAGTTGTCACGTCGGTTTGAGCGTACAAGATCCGTCTGCTGCATTTAATATGACATCGTTCCCGTCGAAAATACTCTCTTATATGTCAAATGGTCTTGCGGTAGTTTCAATTAACATAGAAGCCATCAAGCGCTCCAAAATAGGCCCCTACCTACATTATTATAGTGAGCAAACCCCAGAGAATATAGCCAAAGCCGTAATTTCGTGTGATGTAAATTTTGATGGTAGAGAGTTTATATCCTCATTGAGTCGTGATTTTATTGCAAATTTGAGACAATTGTTACATGACTAAGATATTATCGACATTTCGTGACAAAACCAACAAAAATTTGTTGGCAAATGTTATCGGAACTTTGTTAATAAAGGGAGGTGCAATGGTCCTTGGGGTTGTAACCCTACCATTGTATATGCGTTATTTCCCAAATAATGCAGTTCTTGGTGTGTGGTTTACTATTCTCAATGTGCTGAGTTGGATTCTTAATTTTGACTTGGGAATTGGTAATGGGTTACGAAATCATTTGACCGTCGCATTGAGTGAAGGGGATGATGTTAAAGCAAAGCGTTTGGTTTCTTCTGCTTATGGGATGTTGGGCGTTTTGGTGATTGCTATTGGAGTTGTCTTCTACATAATATCTTCTTATGTTGATTGGAACAATTTCTTTAATATCTCATCAGAATGTATATCCACTCAAACCTTACGTAGTTGTGTTAACATATCTATGTTCGGTATTTTGTTGTCATTCTGGCTTCGAATAATAATATCTATTCTGTATGCGATGCAGAAGGCCGCAATCCCCAATTTGTTGTCATTGTGCACAAGTGTAATGTTGGTGGTCTATCTGTTGATAATGTCCCCTACGGGACAGGTTGATGTTGATTTTACCAAAATTTCCATATATCATGCAATCGCATCGAATATTCCTCTATTAGTAGCCACTTTATGGGTATTCCGGTCGTCAAGCATCAGAATAGGTAAACCATCCATTAAGGCTTTTGATTGGAAATATGCGAAAGATGTTTTATCTCTTGGAGTGGCATTTTTGACAATCCAACTCTTGTATATGGTTATATCAACGACCAATGAGTGGTTTATTAGTAAATTCTATGCTCCCGAATTTTGCGTTGAGTACCAAGCATATAACAAGGTGTTCACGATGCTGGGCTCTTTATTTATGATTGCGTTAGCTCCGTTATGGTCTGCAATTACAAAGGCTTGTGCCGAAAATAATTATGAATGGATTAGTAAGTTGCAAAAGCTTCTATATGGTGCTGTAATGTTTTTTACTGTACTACAAATAGCAATAGTTCCATTCTTACCCAAACTATTCGATTGGTGGTTAGGTGATAGTTCTATAAATGTGAATTATAATACCGCTTGGTTATTTGTTGTTTATGGTGTTATTTTCACTTGGATAGCCATACAGTCAACATTTGCATCAGGATTGGGACGCTTAAAGGTCCAACTGATATCATACATTGTAGCAGTGGCGGTTAAGGTCGTTGGAGTGATTGTATTGTCTAGTATGTACACAAACTGGTCATTTGTGATAGCCGTAACCATTATTGGTCTTTTGCCGTATAGTATAGCACAACCTATCTATACTAGGTATTTACTTAAAAAAGCGAAGTTCAGTAATTCATAATATAATAAATTCTTATGTCCATTTTCAAAGACAAAGTCCTGTTGATTACGGGCGGTACGGGCAGTTTTGGTAACGCCGTGCTTCGTCGTTTCCTCGCAAGCGACATCAAAGAAATTCGCATCTTCTCGCGCGATGAGAAGAAACAAGACGATATGCGTCATCATCTGCAAGCGCAGTATCCCGATGTGGCCGCTAAGGTCAAGTTCTACATCGGCAACGTACGCGAAAAAACATCCGTAGATGTCGCTATGCGTGGCGTGGACTACGTTTTCGCAGCCGCAGCACTCAAACAAGTACCCTCCTGCGAGTTCTTCCCCATGGAGGCAACCATGACCAACGTCATCGGTACAAACAACGTACTCCTCTCGGCCATCGAGCACGGAGTGAAAAACGTGGTTGTACTCTCCACCGACAAGGCCGCCTATCCCATCAACGCTATGGGTATCAGCAAGGCACTGATGGAGAAGGTAGCCATCGCCAAAGGTCGTGAGCTCGGTCAGGGGGCTGCAACCACCATCTGCTGCACTCGCTACGGTAACGTGATGGCCAGCCGTGGCTCGGTTATCCCTCTGTGGGTTGAGCAGATGGAGCAGGGTAAGCCCATCACCATCACCGACCCCAATATGACTCGCTTTATGATGACGTTGGACGATGCTGTGGATTTGGTTATCTACGCATTCACCCACGGCGAGAATGGCGACCTCTTCGTTCAGAAGGCACCTGCCGCTACCCTTGACGTGCTGGCCGAGGCTCTCAAACAGACCTACGCCAAGGTTAATCCCGCTTATGGCGAGACTGAGGTTAGGGTTATCGGCACCCGCCACGGCGAGAAGTTGTATGAGACGCTGGTTACCCGCGAGGAGATGGCCAAGGCCGTTGATATGGGCGACTACTACCGCATCCCCTGCGACAATAGGGACCTGAACTACGACAAGTTCTTCACCAACGGCAACGAGGAGGTATCCAAGATTGAGGATTACCACAGCCACAACACCCGCCGCTTGGATGTTGAGGGTATGAAGGAGCTTTTGTTGAAACTGCGCTTCATCCGTGAGGACCTCGGCTTGCAGCCCCGCAGCAAAGCAAGGGAGATTCGCTCGGAGTAATTCTGCACACTACGGACACACACGCAACAGAGAGTATGAAAATTCTTGTTACGGGTGCCAAAGGTTTTGTTGGTAAAAACCTTGTGGCACAACTCAATAACATCAAGTCGGGCAAGGCGAAGTGCTATGGCGATGTGGTGGTGGACGAGGTCTTTGAGTACGACATCGACTCCACGGCCGAGGAGCTGGACCGCTACTGCCGCGAGGCGGACTTTGTCTTCAACCTCGCAGGTGTGAACCGCCCCCAGAACAACGACGAGTTTATGGCGGGCAACTTCGGCTTTGCATCCACCCTGCTCGATACGCTCAAAAAGTATGACAATACCGCACCGGTGATGCTGTCGTCAAGTATTCAGGCTACCCTCATCGGCCGCTATGGCCAGTCGGACTACGGCAAGAGCAAACTCGCCGGCGAGGAACTCTTCTTTGAGTATGGTGCCGAGAGGGGGGTAAGGGTGCTCGTGTACCGCTTCCCCAACCTGTTTGGTAAGTGGTGCAGGCCCAACTACAATAGTGCCGTGGCAACCTTCTGCAACAATATGGCTAACGACCTGCCCATTCAGGTCAATGATAGGAACACACAGCTGGAACTGCTCTACATTGACGACCTCGTGGATGAGATGGTGGCCGCCTTGAAGGGTGAGGAGCACCACTGTGAGTTCGATGGCGTGGATACGGTGCTGAGGGCCGATGGCCGCTACTGCGCAGTGCCGGTTACGCACAAGGTTACGCTGGGCGAGATTGTGGACCTGTTGGAGCAGTTTAAGGCACAACCTCAGACACTCGTTATGCCCGAGATACCTGCGGGCTCCTTTGCTAAGAAACTCTACTCCACCTACTTGTCGTATCTTCCCAAAGAGAAGGTTGCCTTCGCATTGAAGATGAATGTTGATGATAGGGGGAGTTTTACGGAGTTGGTCAAGTCGGTAGGTGTGGGCCAAGTGAGCATCAACATCAGCAAACCCGGCATAACCAAAGGACAACATTGGCACCACACCAAGTGGGAGCAGTTTATTGTTGTTGCGGGCGAGGGCCTCATTCAACAACGTAACGTGCTGACGGACGAGGTGTTGGAGTGGCGTGTGAGTGGCCGTAAGATTGAGGCCGTGCAGATGCTTCCCGGCTATACCCACAACATCATTAACCTCTCGGACACCGAGGATTTGGTTACGGTAATGTGGTGCAACGAGTGCTTTGACCCCAACCGCCCCGACACTTTTCTTGAACCGGTAGTAAAATAGGGCCAGAAAACAAAGAAATGAAACAGCTAACGGCTAAATGCTAATAGCTAAAAGCTCAAAAATAATATGGAAATAAAACTCGACTATTCGGATGTTAAGTTTGCCGATAATGGCAAACTCAAACTGCTGATAATTGTGGGCACAAGGCCCGAAATTATACGACTCGCAGCCGTCATCAACAAGTGCCGCACGTACTTCGACTGCATCTTGGCACACACAGGGCAGAACTACGACTACAACCTTAATGGCGTATTCTTTCGCGACCTAAAACTCGCAGCACCAGAGGTCTATATGGACGCTGTGGGCGACGACTTGGGCGCAACAATGGGTAACATTATCAACGCATCGTATAAACTGATGGTGCAGGCCAAACCCGATGCTGTGCTGGTGTTGGGCGATACCAACTCGTGCCTGTCGGTTATCGGTGCCAAGAGGTTGCACATCCCCATCTTCCATATGGAGGCTGGCAACCGTTGCTTCGACGAGTGCCTGCCAGAAGAGACCAACCGTAGGATTGTGGACATCATTTCGGACGTGAACCTCTGCTACTCGGAGCACGCAAGGCGCTATCTGAATGCTTCGGGTGTGGCAAAGGAGCGCACCTATGTTACGGGCTCGCCTATGGCGGAGGTGCTTCACGAGAACTTGGCCGACATTGAGGCCAGCGACATCCACCAGCGACTCGGTTTGGAGAAGGGGCGCTATATTCTCCTTTCGGCTCACAGGGAGGAGAATATCGACACGGAGAAGAACTTTACGAGCCTCTTTACCGCCATTAATAAGATGGCCGAGAAGTATGATATGCCCATCCTCTATTCGTGCCACCCGAGGAGCCGCAACCGCTTGGCTGCAAGTGGCTTCACACTCGACTCCCGAGTGCAGGTTCAACAGCCTCTTGGTTTTCACGACTATAACTGTTTGCAGATGAACGCTTTTGCAGTGGTTAGTGATAGTGGCACTTTGCCGGAGGAGAGTTCGTTCTTTACGAGTGTGGGCCATTCGTTCCCGGCGGTATGTATTCGAACATCGACCGAGAGGCCCGAGGCGTTGGATAAAGGGTGCTTTATATTGGCTGGTATTGACGAGAAATCGCTGTTGCAGGCGGTAGATACTGCGGTTGAAATGGTTAAGGAGGGCGACAACGGCATTCCCGTACCCAACTACGTAGATGAAAATGTTTCGACCAAGGTTGTCAAACTCATCCAGTCCTACACCGGCGTCGTAAACAAAATGGTTTGGAGGAAGTAGGATATGAATTATTTGTTTGTATTAGCTCATCCAGACGATGAGGTGTTGGGGGCAGGCGCAACAGTGTATAAACTATCGAAGGCCGGCCATAGGTGTGAGATATGCATTATGTCTACACAGGTTCAAGCTCGTGCATTTAGACCGGAGGACGAGGAATTGAACGCCGATCTTGACGCAAGCATTGAGATGTTGGGTGTCGCAAATAAATATGAGGGAAGTTTCCCAAATATAGAGATGAATACGACACCTCACCTTAAATTGGTACAATTCATTGAACAAGCCATTATAAAGTCGGAGGCCGATGTGGTTGTAACTCATCATCCATCCGATACGAACAACGACCATTTGCATACGTCGTTGGCTTGTCAGGCTGCCATTAGGTTGTTTCAGCGCAGGAGCGATGTGAAACCATTGAAGGAGTTTTGGTATATGGAGGTGCTATCCTCTACGGAATGGTCGGTAAATAGTGCGATGAATCGCTTCACTCCTAACTTATTTATTGAGGTAGGTGAAGATGCCATCGATGTTAAACTTGCGGCATTGGCAAAATATCGTGGTGTAATGCGCCCATACCCTCACCCGCGTAGCGCAGAGGCCATAAAGGGTGTGGCAGCATATCGTGGTGCGCAGTCAGGCTGTAACTATGCAGAAGCTTTTGAGTGTGTGTTTAGAAGAATTGAGTAGCAATGTACAGACGATTCTTTAAGAGATTTTTTGATATTGTTTTGTCAGCAATGGCAATGCTTGTGCTATTACCAATATATTTGGTTTTAACTATTATTGTGGCATTGTCTATGGGACGTCCAATACTATTTTCACAACGACGTATCGGACGTGATGAAAAGATTTTTAATATCTATAAATTTCGTTCGATGACCAATAAATGTAACAAGAGTGGAGAACTTTTACCAGAAGAACAAAGAGTTACTCGAATTGGGTCATTGATTCGTTCATCTTCGTTGGATGAATTACCGGAATTATGGTCTATTTTCATTGGCGACATGTCTTTCGTTGGGCCTCGCCCGTTGAGAGAAGCCGATCTTCCTTATTTCAAACCACACGAAAGAGATAGGCATAAGGTGCGTGGTGGATTGATACCGCCAGATAGTTTGTCTGGCAAGGTGTTTACTTCTTATGAAGAGCAGTTCGAATACGAGGTCTTCTATGCCAATAATGTTAGTTTTTGGCTCGATGTCAAAATATTCTTTATGACATTTGCGATAGTGGTTAAACGCTTTTTGAAGAACTATGGTTCGGATTTTAGGCCACACCTCAAAGAATACCGCAAAGATATGTACAACGAAACAATGGAACAATGATAATAGCTACAATAAAGGAATTGATTAATAGGGTTCCACTTCCATTCTATATTTTTGATGAACAGGGCTTCATTGATAATTATAAACATATAGAAAACACTTTTAAGGCAGTATATCCAAACTATAGAATATCATATTCCTATAAAACGAATTACACTCCGTTTGTTTGTCAGTTAGTCAAGAGTTTAGGGGGGTATGCAGAGGTGGTGTCCGATATGGAATATACGTTGGCACGCAAACTTGGATATGCCAATAATCAAATTGTTTACAATGGTCCATCAAAAGGTGTGGCAATGTATGAACATATTGATAATGGTGGAATATTGAATGTAGATAGCTTGGATGAAGCAAAACGAATTGCTCTGTATGTCTCAACAAAGTCGCAAAAATTGTACAAGCTTGGGTTGAGAATTAATATGGATGTGGGAGGTAATTTCATTTCACGATTTGGATTGGTTCCCGATAGTGAGGAGATGAAGCAGACAGTGGATCTCCTAAACTCTATTCCAAATGTAAAGATTGTGGGTGTGCATTGCCATATTAGTCGTGCAAGAGATGTTGATGCGTGGACTCGTAGGGCAGAAATTATGCTTGATGTTGCAGATAGATACATAATAGGTGCTCCCGAATATATAAGTTTGGGAAGTGGAATGTATGCAGATATGCCAGCTTTCCTCAAAGAACAGTTTGGTGGAGATAGTGTGCCAACATATCAGGATTATGCGGAATGTGCCATTCGTCCCTTTGCTGACCATTATGCAAATTGTGAACATAAGCCTATTCTTTTTACTGAACCAGGTACGACTGTGGTGGCCAGATACCTTAGTTTTGTATCCAAAGTGTTGAGCATAAAAGGAGTCAGAGGTAGATGGATTGCCAATATGGATGGAGACTACCATAATCTTGGCGAAATTTGTACAATGAAAAAGTTACCTGTTACGGTTATTTCAGGCGGGAATGAGCAACGTATCTATCCCAATATGGATATAATGGGGTTTACTTGTTTGGAACAGGATGTAATGTATCCCAAATTTGATAGACCCATTGCAGAAGGAGATGTGCTGGTGTTTAATAATGTGGGTGGCTATTCTATTGTATCTAAGCCTCAATTCATAAAACCTCAGAGCGCAATGTATGCATTGCGTAGAAATGGAGATGTGTGCTTGATTATGAGGGCGGAAACATTTGAAGATGTGTTCTCTAAATTTAGTTTTGATAATTAACTATGGTGAAAAGCAATGTTACGATCCTAACTACGGCTTGTGGAGCGATGTTTATGCACGGCTTTTTTAGGTGTTTGAAGGAAAACGGGGAAAGACAAATCCGACTTGTGGGAGTGGATATGGCAACGGATGCCATTGTTGATCCTCTGCTTGATGCTTATTATACGGTACCAAGAATTGACGATCCCACTTATGTTGATTGTTTGCTGCAAATATGTAAAAAAGAGGATGTGGATATTTTTTTCCCACAGATATCAATGGAATTAAATGTTATCCAGAAAAGGATTGGTGATTTCCACTCATTGGGAGTGAAAGTGTCAATATCTCAAAATAACACATTGGAAATCGCAAATAGTAAGTACAAACTATACGAATATATGCGCGAACATGGTTTGGTTGTACCAGATTACTATTTGGTGAAATCTGTTGAGGACTTGAAACATGGTTCGGTGGCATTAGGGTATCCGTCTAAACCAGTGTGTGTGAAGGTGTCGGAAAGTAGTGGAAGTAGGGGTGTTAGGATTATAAAAAGCGATTTGTCTAAATCTGCTTTATTTCTCAACTCCAAGCCGACTTCGCTCTATACGACAATGGAGGAAATGATTGCCACTCTTGAAGAATTGAGTGATTTTCCAGAAATGATGGTAATGGAGTACTTGCCTGGATGTGAGTATACAGTTGATTTGTTGGCAGACCATGGTAAAGTGTTGTACATAGCTGGACGTCGAAACACAAGTAGCCATGCAAGTATAGCGATGGAGAGTATTGTGGAGAAGAAGGAGGATGCTTATGAGTTGTGTGAGTCTATCGTATCCACCCTTCAACTTGATGGCAATATTGGTTTTGATTTTATGTTAGATGATAATGATAATCCTATTTTGACCGATTTAAATCCTCGCATTACAGCCACTATTGTCATCTATCTTGCTGCGGGGATGAACTTCCCATATATGCGAGTGAAACAGTTGTTGGGAGAGTCGTTGCCTGATTGTTCTGTGAAATATGGAACACGCTTGGTTCGAAAGTATTGGGATATATTGTGCGATGAAAATGGGAATATAGTGTAGATTAATAGTGTGGACAATGTTAATTGATAAAAAACTATTGGATGGAATTAGCCTTCGTGCTCAAGAAAATGAGCGTCTGAGGATGAACTATAATCTCCACGAGACCGCTGATTCCAAGGCCCAGAGGCTTTTCAATGCTTTGGAACCCGGGACTTTGTTGCCCATCCATCGCCACCAACATACATCGGAAACTTATATTCTGCTACGCGGTCGTATTAATGTGATGTTTTATAACAGCCGGGGTGTTGAGGTTGAACGATTTGTGTTGAATCCCTTGGAGGGTAACTATGGTGTACATATCCCCCAAGGGCAATGGCACACCTTAGAGGTCTTGGAAAGTAATACAGTGATTTTCGAGGTCAAGGATGGTCCTTATGCACCACTTGGTCCTGAAGATATGATGATAAGCAATGAATAAAATTACTGACATATTGTTTTCATCAATACGTTGTGCGTTGGATGGGAAGGGTGTTGATATCCAAGCGGTGAAGAGTTTGTCAAAAACCGAGTGGGTAGAATTTGTCCGTTTGGCTCAACAACACAATGTGATACCTTTGGTTTGTGATGGATTGGCGGGTCTTCGCAAAGAACTACCGGCCAAAGTGTTTTCGAGAATTGCTGGGCTGACTATTGTAGCAGAGGACAAGTATGAGGCAAGAGTGAATGTGATAAAAACTATCGCCTCGCTGATGGCCGAACACAAAATACCTTTGATGGTAATCAAGGGCTATGGTGTGAGTCTCTATTATCCACAGCCCAATCATCGTTCATTCAGCGATATTGACACCTATCATTTTGGACAGCTCGAAGCTGCCGACAAGGTGTTGAAAGAACGACTTGGAGTGGATATTGATGTTGATGTTCACCACCACACAACGTGTGTGTATCAGGGAGTGCTCATTGAGAATCACTACGATTTTGTAAATACTTCGTCACACAACTCAAATGCCCGTTTTGAAAAACTCTTAAAGGCAGAAGCTGAGAAAGGGTGTCGTCGCCATAGGGTAGGAGAGCAGGAGATTATGCTCCCATCGCCTATGTTTAATGCACTCTTTTTGATGCGACATATGGCTTTGCACTATGCTGCTGAGAGGGTTAGTGTGCGCCATCTTTGCGATTGGAAACAATTTGTTGAGGTGGAAAGTGAGAATATAGATTGGGAGTACATTCGGACCATATACAAACAATTCAATATGAATCGTTTTGTGGATGCAATTACTGCGATTTGTATAGATCATCTGGGATTGGAGGCCGGACTTGTTCCTAATATTGAACGCGATGCAGAATTAGAGAGGCGTATATTGAATGACATTCTCTACGCCGAATTTGATGAAGAGAAGCCCAAAGGTGGTTTGTTCAAAATCGTGTGGTGGAAAACCCGTCGCTTTTTTGCTAACAGCTGGAAACATAAATTGATATATAACGAATCTGTATTAAGGACATTTATTCAGTCCTCCTACTCGCATCTGCTAAAACCGAAGACAATCAAACACTAATATTAGCCCAATGAAAGGAATTGTACTTGCCGGGGGGAGTGGCACAAGGCTCTATCCGATAACCAAAGGGGTCAGCAAGCAGTTGCTACCCGTGTTTGACAAGCCGATGATATACTACCCGATTTCGGTGCTTATGTTGGCCGGCATCAGAGAAATTCTAATCATATCAACACCTCACGATATGCCCGCATTCCAACGCTTGTTGGGTAATGGTAGCGACTATGGCGTGAGGTTCTACTATGCTGTACAGAGCGAGCCGAAGGGACTTGCAGAGGCATTCATCATTGGTAAAGAGTTCATCGCCGACGATTGCGTGTGTTTGGTGTTGGGCGATAATATTTTCTATGGTCAGGGCTTTACGGGTATGTTACAACAGGCCGTAGAGAGAGCACAGAAGGACAACATATCGACCATTTTCGGCTATCGTGTTCCCAATCCGGAACGGTTCGGAGTGGCCGAGGTGGACGCAGAGGGTAGGGTTGTGGGCATTGAGGAGAAACCCTCCGAGCCCAAGAGCGACTATGCCGTTACGGGACTCTATATCTACACCAACGATGTGGTACAGGTGGCTGAGAGCATTGTGCCTTCACCGAGGGGCGAGTTGGAGATTACGGATGTGAATAACCGCTTCCTGCAAACTGGGCAACTCTATATGCAACAGCTGGGGCGCGGTTTTGCGTGGCTCGACACGGGTACCCACGAGAGCCTCTTCGATGCGGCTCGTTTTGTTGAGGTTGTGCAGTCAAGACAGGGTGTGCAGATTGCCTGTTTGGAGGAGATTGCTTGGCGCAAGGGATGGATTACGAGCGAAAGACTGCGCGAGTTGGCCGAGCCGATGAAGGCAAGTACCTATGGACAATATATGCTTCGCCTTGCGTGTAAGGGATAGAAATGGCGAGAGGTATGAGGCTGATAAAGACCGAAATAGAGGGTGTTGTGATTGTTGAGCCCGAGGTTTATGGCGACGATAGGGGATACTTTTTCGAGAGTTTCTCCGAGCGTGAGTTTGCCAAACTTGTGGGTGTGGAAGTGAACTTCGTGCAGGATAACGAGAGTTGTTCCCATAGGGGCGTTGTGCGTGGTCTGCACTTCCAAAGAGAGCCCTATGCTCAGGCCAAGTTGGTGCGTGTTGTCAGGGGACGGGTGCTGGATGTGGCGGTGGATATTCGCCCTAACTCACCCACCTTTGGAGGGTATGTTGCGGCTGAACTTTCGAGTGAGAACAAACGTCAGATGTTCATTCCGAAGGGCTTTGCGCACGGATATATCGCGTTGGAGGACGACACCGTATTTCACTATAAGTGCGACGAGTACTACCACCCCGAAGCCGAGAGGGGCATTGCTTGGAACGACGAGCAGATTGGCATCGAGTGGCCCATTGCCGAGAGTGAACTCATTATCTCCGAGAAGGATAGACACAGACCTTTGCTGAAAGATTTATGCGAGTGTTAGTTACGGGAGCCGAAGGGCAGTTGGGAAAATGTATCCGCAGGTCTGCACAGGGCTCCGATGACAGGTATATCTTCACGGATGTGGCCGAGTTAGACATCACCAACCGCCGGCAGGTGCTCGACTATGTTGCCGACAATGCGATAGACATTATCATCAACTGCGCCGCCTACACCGACGTGGAGCGTGCCGAGAGCGAGGAGGAGAGGGCACGGCTGATTAACGCCACCGCTGTTGGCCATTTGGCCGAAGCGGCAAGGAGCAACGATGCTCTGCTTGTGCACATCTCCACCGACTACGTCTTTATGGGCGGATGCTGTGGTTTGTTGACCGAAGAGAGCTATCCCCAGCCAATCAATGCCTATGGGCGTACCAAGTTGGCGGGCGAGGAGGCCATTAAGGCAAGTGGCTGCCACCATATAATCCTGCGTACGGCGTGGCTCTATTCCGAGTATGGCCACAATTTTGTACGTACAATGTTGCGCCTTACGGCCGAGCGCGAGCAGATTAGGGTTGTGAGCGACCAGCTTGGCACGCCCACCTATGCAGGCGACCTTGCGGAGGCCATTGTGGGCATCATCTCTCGGCGCGATTTCCACGAGGGGGTGTTCCACTACACCAATCTTGGCGAGTGTAGCTGGTGGCAGTTTGCAATGGAGATAGCCCGTGTGGCGGGCCACGAAGGATGCGAGATTAGTCCCTGCACAACAGCCGAGTATGGAGCCAAGGCCCCACGTCCTCACTATGCAGTGTTGGATAAAACCAAATTTATGACCACCTTCGGCGTGGAGATTTCCCGCTGGGAGGAGTCGCTGAAAAAGTGCATCAATGAACTTCAAGCGTAATATAATGGTAACGGGCGGTGCGGGCTTCATCGGCTCGCACGTGGTCAGGTTGTTTGTGAACAAATATCCCGACTACCGCATCATCTGCCTTGACAAACTCACCTATGCGGGCAACCTTGCCAATCTCAGAGATGTGGAGGACAAGCCCAACTACACCTTCGTCAGGGCTGACATTTGCGACTATGAGCAGATGTCGCACATTCTCCAAGAGTGTCATATCGACGGCATTATCCACCTTGCTGCCGAGAGCCACGTCGATAGGAGCATCGTGGACCCTTTCACTTTTGCTCGCACCAATGTAATGGGCACTCTTGCGCTTCTGCAAGCTGCTAAACTCTATTGGGAGAGCCTGCCGGAGAGGTTCGAGGGTAAACTATTTTACCACATCTCCACCGACGAGGTCTATGGTGCGCTTGCGATGGACGGAGGCTTGTTTACGGAGAGCACTCCCTACTCACCCCATAGCCCATACAGTGCTTCGAAGGCTTCGAGCGACCACTTTGTGCGTGCTTTCCACGACACCTATGGTCTGCCCACGATTATCACTAACTGCTCGAATAACTATGGGCCCTACCAATTTCCGGAGAAACTTATCCCGCTGTTTATCAACAACATCCGCACGGGTAAGCCACTGCCGGTGTATGGACGTGGCGAGAATGTGAGGGATTGGCTCTATGTGGAGGACCACGCAAGGGCTATCGACATTGTGTTTCATAAGGGCAAGGTGGGCGACACCTACAACATCGGAGGGTTTAATGAGTGGCGTAATATTGACCTTGTAAAGGTTGTGATACGGACGGTTGATAGGCTGTTGGGCAATCCGGAGGGCTATTCCGACCACCTTATCACCTATGTTACCGACCGTGCGGGCCACGATTTGAGGTATGCCATCGATAGTAGCAAACTGAAAGAGGAGCTGGGTTGGGAGCCGAGTTTGCAGTTTGAGGAGGGCATTGAGAAGACGGTGCGTTGGTATTTGGACAATCAGGCGTGGCTCGACAACATCACCAGCGGTGCCTATGCCGACTATTATGAACGGATGTACTCCGGACGCTGATTGGAGGAGGTAGAAGAGAAAGAATACAAATAATAGATGTAGCTATGAAAATTACACTCAAACTTATTGGTGCGCTGGCAGTTGCAGGCGTGATTATGGTTTGTTCCACCTCGTGCGGAGCACCCAAAGAGGAACTCCCTACGGTCTATTTCACACGAGATATTTCGCCCGAGGGACTTGTGAAGGTCTATGAGGCTTTGGGTGTTGAGCCTGAGGGTAGGGTGGCTGTGAAGATTTCCACAGGCGAACCCGGTGGACACAACTTCCTCCAACCTGCGTTGATAAAGGACTTGGTTGAGGGTCTTGATGCCAACATTGTGGAGTGTAACACAGCCTATGCGGGGCGTCGCAACACCACCGAGGCCCACTATCAGGCTGCTGTGGAGCACGGTTTCACGGCCATTGCCATGGTGGATATTATGGATGGCGAGGGCGAAATCCGTATCCCTGTGAGGGACACCACCCATCTGAAATTCAACATTGTGGGTGAGAATGTGGCCAACTACGATTGGATGGTCAATATTGCCCACTTCAAGGGCCACGCAATGGGTGGCTTTGGCGGTGTGTTGAAAAACGCATCCATTGGTGTTGCCTCTTCCAATGGCAAGGCCTACATCCACACAGCGGGCAAGTGCGAGACCAAAGAGGATATGTGGGCGCAGGTTGCCAAGACCGAACAGGACCACTTCTTGGAGTCGATGGCTGCTGCGGCGCAGTCGGTACACGACTACTACGAGGGTAGGGTGGTCTATATCAATGTAGCCAACAACCTCTCGGTGGATTGCGATTGCGACTCACACCCTGCCGCTCCTGAGATGAACGATATCGGCATTTTTGCATCGTTGGATCCTGTGGCTTTGGATCAAGCGAGTGTGGATGCGGTGTTTGAGTATCCCTCGAAGGAGGGCGACGATGCTGCTGCACTGATTGAGCGCATCAACTCCCGCCACGGCATCCACATTCTCGAACACGCTGCTGCCATCGGCCTCGGTTCAAGGGAGTATCGCCTTGTGGAGTTGGATGGTGAGGAGTAATTAGCACCAATTTTCCTACCAAACACAACGAAGGCCGTTCCACTCGGAACGGCCTTCGCTATTCGTTGCGCCTTGCAATCTACCTACTCGGCGGTGGGCTCGGCGGTTGCCTCTACCTGATTGGGCATCACAGGAGCCTCCTCGGTTACATCCATAAGCTGCTCGATAACCGAGTCGCTCTGGGGAGCCGAAGCCTTTTTGTAGGACGACATTGCAACGGTCGAGAGCAGGCTCAACACCACGATTGCAATTGCTACATACCAAGTGGTTTTTTCAAGGAAGTTGGCGGTCTGACGAACACCCATTACTTGGTTCGATGCGCCGAAGTTTGCAGCCATACCGCTCTTGGGGCTCTGGGCCAAAATAGCCAAGATGAGGATGATGCTGGCAATGATAATCAATACTACAAGAAAAGTGTACATTGTGCTATAAATTTTTAATTATTTTTCGTTCAATCTCTTTTGGGCGTTTAGTTGCTCAATAAGTTCGGCAAAATAAATACTTTTTTGCGGAATTTGCAAACTTAATTTTTGATATATTGCAATTGCTTGGTCAAAAAGTTGCTGTTTGGCATAAATTTCGGCCAACTCCTCGCTCACAAACTCCTCTTCGTCCTCCATTTCTATCTCGCTATGGGTGGCAAGCGACTCTTCGGTGGTCGATTCGTTGACCACAATTTTGTGGTGGTCGCCGGAGTGGATGAAGGCGTCAATCAGGCCCAACATCTCGCTACGCTCAAACTCTTCGGGCCTAATCTCTTTGAGTAGTGAGTCGGCAGGTTGGCGTCGTGAGCGCAGGCGAGAGGCTGTCATGTAGCTCTCTTTGGTGGGCACACCGACTGCGGAAGCCTCCATGTGGATTGCGCTCCACCAGAGATACCTCTCACGCAATCGGACTAACTCCCTTGCATCCGGCTCTTTGTCCTTGAAAATAGTTGCCATAAAACAATTCACTCTACCAGTTGGCCACAGCGGCATTGAAGATGTCTTGAATGAGTTGCTCGCAAATCTCCTGAATGAGGGTATCCTGCACATCTTGGAGGAGCGAGTTTGCATCATACTCGGCAAAGGCGCTAAACGACTTGTTGTAGTTGAATTGCGGCTCGTAGATGCTTGTGTACTTAACCTTTACGGTTATGGTCAAGCGGTTCATTGCAGCCGTTTCGTTGGCTGTGATGGCGGCCGGGGTGGAGGTGTAGTTGGTAATCTCACCCTCGAATGCAAGGTCGCCATTGGAGGGCACGAGTTGCAGTTTGGTCTGTCGTGCAAACTTGTCCTGCAAGCCATCGGTGAGGGTGGAACTCAACGTGGGAGCCACCATCGGAGCATTGTTGGGGAAGTAGGCAATACTTACCGTCTTGGCCTCCAAAGGGATGGACGCACCCGAGAAGGAGTATTTAATGGTGCAGCCGCTCTGGGTGAGTGCCACAAGTGCCACGGCCACCACGAGGGCCACACGGCGTATGATTGTGCTAACATTCATAGTCATTCTATAAGTTTTTTACGTCAATGTCAAGTTCGTTGATTTTGCGGTAGAGAGTGCGCTCCGACATAAACAACTCTCTGGCAGCCTCTTTGCGTTTTCCACCGTTGTTGCGCAAGGCACGCACAATCTCCTCACGCAGTTTCTCCTCTTTGGAGAGTGGCTTGGCCGGCTCGTCAAAGACCTCCTCGCCTATGGCATCCTGTGCTTCGCGCACATAGTGCGGGGTGTGTGGTTGGAGTAGGGCCGTAGTGGGGGTATGTGTGGTCGTTGGCTCCGATGCGTGAGGTGTGTAACCGCCGCTCAATTCGATGAGCATACGTTTTATGTCGTTCATATCGCTCTTCAAGTCGAAGAGAATCTTGTAGAGCAGCTCCCTCTCGTCGGCAAAGTCGCTCTCACCGGGGCCACCCATAACCATTGCGGCTTGTCCGGTGCCTGCTGCGGGCAGATACTTACGCAATATAGGCTCGGTGATGAGCCTTGCCTCCTCGATGGCAGATATTTGCTCGGCCACGTTTTTGAGCTGGCGTATGTTGCCCTTCCAATAGTGGTTTTCGAGCAGGTGTCGTGCGTTCTCGTCGAGTGATATGGCGGGCATTTGGTAGCGCACCGACATATCCGAGGCGAACTTGCGGAAGAGTAAATATATGTCCTCCCTGCGCTGACGAAGTGCGGGTACTATGATGGGTACCGTACCGAGTCGGTAGTAGAGGTCCTCCCTGAAACGGCCTTCGGCAATGGCTTTGGTGAGGTCCACGTTGGTTGCCGCCACCACCCTCACGTTGGTCTTTTGAATCTTGGAGGAGCCAACCCTCATAAACTCGCCCGACTGCAATACGCGCAACAGACGTGCTTGGGTGGAGAGGGGTAGCTCTGCCACCTCGTCGAGGAAGATGGTACCTCCGTCGGCCTCCTCAAAGTATCCCTTGCGAGCCTCCACTGCGCCGGTAAAGGAGCCCCTTTCGTGTCCGAAGAGTTCGGAGTCGATGGTACCCTCGGGTATGGCACCACAGTTTACGGCGATGTATTTGCCGTGTTTGCGTGCGCTGTGGGTGTGGATAATCTGTGGAAAAAACTCCTTACCCACGCCACTCTCGCCACTGATTAGCACCGATAGGTCTGTGGCGGCCACCCTCAGAGCCATTTCAATAGCTCTGTTGAGTGCTTCGCTGTTACCGATGATGCCGAAGCGTTGTTTTATGCTGAATAGTTCGTCCATACAAATTTAGTCAACCATCTACCGTTGACCGTCAACCGTCAATCGTCAACCGTCAATCGTTAGTTGTAAATTCTCAATTCTCAATTCTCAATTGACCAAGCTTTGCTTGCTCTAAAATGCTCCCGCTCTGCACAGGCGTTGCCTGTTTTGTGTAGATGTTAGGTCTGCACACCTTTGAGCCTTTGGATGCAGTCAAGCACCCTCTGCTCTCGCTTACTCGCATTTGCCTCAATTAACCCACCTTTGGTGGCTTTTAGTTGCTCTCGCTCGGCATAGTGTGCAAGCACCCTCTGCTCTCGCTTACTCGCAACTTTCTCAATTCTCAA
>JAZNNC010000059.1:0-17147 GCA_045580045.1 Tidjanibacter sp. | reverse complement strand
ACTGCGGCAAAGAAATCAAAGAAAACTCCCGGTTTTGCGCCTTTTGCGGCCAAAAGACAGAACCCGCGCCGCAATGCGCCCCCCAAAAGGCCCCCGCCCCAAAGAGCGCTCCCCCTGGGTGGCAGGTGTAGCGAGTGCTATTGTTCCCGGATTGGGCAAAATCTATGCGGGCGACGTGGGCGGTGGCGTAGCATCGTTCCTCTTGGTGGGAGCCTTTGCAGCCCTTACGGCCGACAGTTGGGTGAAGGCCGGCACCCCCGCCAATTGGCGCACCATAACCTACGGTGCCGTGGGGTCGCTACTCTATGTGAGCAACATATTCGGAAGTGTCGCTTCCGTGAAGGTATATTATCAGAACTTTGAAGAGATTAACCATCAGGCTGTTATGTACAGCATTCATATCCCTCTGCGCAATATTTTCAAGTAGCGCACAGAGCCCCGAGTGGGACCAGCGGGCACTCGAATTGGAGCGTAAAATCTACGCCTCCACCTCGCCCTATGACCACAACTCGGCACTTCTGGAAAAGTGTGAGGTAAGGAAACAGCAGGGACTCTATGATGAGGCTCTGGCGGAACTCTCGCGCATCTACACCTATGCACTCGGCAAGGAGGAGTTGGCCACCTACTACTCCCAGAAGGCACTTTGTAGCTACCTCGCCGGCAAATTCGACCAAGCGCTGGCCACTTGTAGTGAGGCACAATTCTACATCCCAAGTGGAGGTGCAGAGAGTACCCTCATAACCCTAATTGAGGCCCTCGCTGCGGGCGAAACGGGGGATTGGATACGCTCCAAAGCGGCTGCCGAAAAGTACCTCGCCACCCAACCTAACAGAGAGCATAAAGGCGATATTTTGAATGAACTATATTCCGACACACCCCGTATGCGCAACCCACAACTCGCTTGGTGGTTGAGCCTTATCCCCGGTGTCGGGCAACTCTATGCGGGCGAGGTGTGGAGTGGCGTGGTGTCACTCGTGGCCAATGGCGCTTTGGGCTATTTCGCTATTAGTGAAGCCATTGCAGGCCAATGGCTGAGCGGTTGGATTGTGGGCTGTGGAGGTTTGAGTACCTCCTACTTTGTGGGACAGGAGCGTGCCCGAATCCTCACCGAAAGACGCAATGCCCGACTACTCCGCGAACACAACGACCTCCTCCGCAAGACGCTATTGGATTAAAAAATCAAAATTTTATCAGCGCACCATTCTTAGTTACGGGTATTGAAAAAGATACCCGCGAACTTTTTTTTATATAGGACTTATGGGGCCTTTATATTTTCGGGCGCATTGCGCCCGCGACGTTGGACGTTAGACATTGGACAAAAAACGCATAGAGTCGAGCGAGTTTTAGGCGCACAAGAAAATCCCCTCCCGCAGTTTACTGAACGTAAATGAGGTGCCGTAACGGCACTTTTGTGCTGGTGGTGCGACCGAAAGTTGCGACAGAAATTAAAAACGCATAGAACGAGATGAATGCAAGGCTTGCGAAAAAAAATCCTCCCGCAGTTTACTTAACGTAAATGAGGGAGGATTTTTTGAGCGTAACGCAGCAGTCGCTCGTTATATGCGTTTTTAATAGGAGCGAGCAAACAACACACGTCGCTTCGAAGGCCTGCCACTAAATACGCAGGTGCCCTCCTCATCAACGGTGTCGAAGGGGATACAGCGAATTGTCGCTTTGGTAGCCTCCTTAATTGCCACCTCGGTCTCGGTGGTACCATCCCAATGTGCGAGGATGAAGCCACCCTTGTTCTCCAAAACATCCTGGAACTCTTCCCAAGTATCCACCTTGGTAATCATCGAGTTGCGGAATGCGAGTGCTTTCTGGAAGATGCTCTTCTGCATATCCTCCAAAGTCTTCTCTACGAGGTCGGCGATACCCTCCAAAGCAACGCTCTCCTTCACGAGAGTGTCGCGACGCATCATCTCCACGGTGCCATTTGCCAAGTCGCGGGGGCCCACAACAAGCCTTACGGGCACACCTTTGAGCTCATACTCGGCAAACTTGAAGCCCGAGCGAACATTGTCGCGGTTGTCAATCTTGACGCTGATACCTTTTGCACGCAAGGGGGCTGCAATTTTCTCCAACTCCTCGGTCATCTTTTTGAGCTCCTCGTCGCCCTTGTAGATAGGAATCATAACCACCTGAATGGGGGCCAACTTGGGAGGCAACACAAGACCGTTGTTGTCGGAGTGGGACATAATGAGCGCACCCATCAAGCGGGTGGAAACACCCCACGAAGTAGCCCAAGCGTAGTCCATACCGCCCTCACGGGTTGCAAACTGAACGTCGAAAGCCTTACCGAAGTTCTGGCCCAAGAAGTGCGAAGTACCACTCTGCAAAGCCTTACCGTCCTGCATCAGAGCCTCAATGGTGAAGGTATCAACGGCACCTGCAAAGCGCTCATTGGCACTCTTGGTACCCATAATCACAGGCACACCCATCCAATTCTGAGCAAAGTCGGCATAGACACGAATCATCTTCTGTGCCTCCTCAACGGCCTCCTCCCTTGTTTCGTGAGCAGTGTGGCCCTCCTGCCAGAGGAATTCGGCAGTACGGAGGAACAGGCGGGTACGCATCTCCCAACGCACCACGTTAGCCCACTGATTGCACAATATAGGCAGGTCGCGATAGGAGTGAATCCAATTCTTGTAGGTATTCCAGATGATGGTCTCGGAGGTGGGCCTAACGATGAGCTCCTCCTCCAAGCGAGCCTCGGGGTCCACAACCACACCATTACCGTCAGGATCGTTCATCAGGCGGTAGTGGGTAACCACTGCACACTCCTTTGCGAAGCCCTCTACGTGGTCGGCCTCACGGCTGAAAAACGATTTGGGAATAAAGAGAGGGAAATAGGCGTTCTGGTGGCCGGTTGCTTTGAACATATCGTCCAGCGCACGCTGCATCTTTTCCCAAATTGCATAACCATAGGGTTTGATTACCATACAGCCCCTAACGGCCGAGTTCTCGGCCAGTCCTGCCTTTACTACCAAGTCGTTAAACCACTGCGAGTAGTTCTCCTCACGCGAGGTGAGTTGTTTAAGTTCTTTTGCCATTACTCTCTATTTTTCTTCTTATGTCTATATTATTCTGCTCCAAGCGTAGGAATTTCCCACCAAAAGTCATACTTTTGTGTGGGGAGAAACCTTTGCGTCGCAAAGGTACACTTTTTTACCGAATTTAACACTCCTCTTCGCAAAAAGAGTTTTTTTGCACGCTCAATGCAACTAAATGCACTATTTTTGCGTCATAAGAGTAGAAGGGGCAATCCCCACAGTTTGACTTTCGCCCCAAAGCGAGGTCTATATTACAAACGATTTTCAAACCCACACTCGCCTTTTCGAGTCTAAAAAGAAAGGAGATAACTATGATACGAATGAAAAACACCACACTGCTCATCGCCGCCTTTGTGCCCATCTTGTTGATGAGTTCGTGCGCCAGCGGAGCCTTAGCGCTCTCTTCCGGTGCAAGCGCATCCTATGTGGACGACCTCTATGCCACCCACGACCGTGTGGCCATCGCCAAAGCCGAAAAGGCAGCAGCCGAGGCCGAAGCCGCCGCAGCGCGTGCCAGAGAAGAAAAAATACAGGCAATGATTGCGGCCGCCAAAGCCGAAGCCGACCTTGCGGACATCCTCGGAGGTGTGGAACTTGACGAGGTCAACACCACCACAACCGCCTCCGCAGGCACCGTTGTCAACATCAACAACATCTATGTTGACGACTACGAGAGTGCCTATGCACGCAGGCTTAGGGGCTTCTCCTCGCCCTCCTACAATCTGCCCTCGTCCTATTGGGACTATCGCTATGGTGATGCATATTTCCTCACCATGGCATACGACCCTGCATTCTATACCGTAATGGTTATGGGCGACCAAGTGTGGGTTGAGCCTCGCTATATTACTGCAATGTTTGGCTCGTGGGGAAGACCATATTACTATCGTTACAGCGCTTGGGACTACCACTACAACCCCTTCTACTATGACTACTATTGGGGCTGGTATCACTCGCCATACTACACCCCCTATTACAACCCATACTACCACCACTGGCACGGTCCACACTATGGCCACATCCCGCCTCACCACTATCACCCGCCCCACCACGCTCCTTCGCACGGTGTAGGAGGTGGGCACAAGCCGAGTGGCCCCGGAGGAGGCAAGTCGCCCGTAGTACACCGTCCGAGCTATGCAAGTGGCTCTTCGGCACGTCCCTCTTCGGGAGGTCGTCCGAGCTATGCAGAGCGCATCAGTGGCTCACGTAGCGAGGTTGGTAGCGGAGCATCGAGCGGACGTCCGAGTGGCACGATTGGTGCAGGCAGTGGAAGTTCGAGCCGTCCGAGCGGAGGAAGGGTATCCTCGTCAGCCGACATGGAGGGCAACAGAAGCTCGTCGAGCGTTAGCGACCGCACCACCAACAGGCGTCGTGGCTCCATTGGCAGCAGCAGTTCGTCGAGTAGCAGCAACCGCTCGTCGGTGAGTGGTAGCAGTCGTGGCAGCAGCACCCGTTCGAGCAGTTCGTCCTATTCGAGCGGCAGCAGCAACCGCAGTAGCGGAAGTTCCTATTCGAGTGGAAGTTCCCACTCCGGCAGCAGCAACCGTGGAGGCTCCTATTCGGGAAGCCGTAGTGGTGGCGCAAGAAGGTAGGCCCGCGACAACACACACAATGTTTACTCATCGCACAACAGAACAAGAGTCGTTATGAAAAGATTTTTGAGCATATTAGTGGTTGCCTCGCTCTCGGTGTTCTCGCTGGGAGCGCAGGCCACCTACTCCGAATTTGGCGGCACACTCATCAGCCCCGCCTATATGAAATATACCGATGCGCTGAAATTTTCGCAGCATGAGCATACCTATATGTCGGCACGTGTGGCCGCAATGGGTGGAGCCTTCACCTCGCTCGGTGCCGACATTTCGAGTATGAGCATCAACCCCGCAGGATTGGGTATGTACCGCTCGTCGGCTTTCACCATCTCGGGCGATTTGGGCATAGCCACCGCCTCCAACAACTTCGCACCCGATGGCAAACGACAGAGCTCCTTCGCCTTCAACCAGATTGGTGCCGCATTGAACATCTATCAAGGTTCGGGTTCTTTGGTTAGCTTCACATTCGGCTTTGCCTACAACAAACTCGCCGACCTCAACTACGACGAGAGTTTCGGTTGGGAGGGCGACGGAGTGAGCATTGGCGACTTCTTCGCGCTGCAAATGGAGGGATTTCCTTCGTCGGTACTTAGTTCCAACTCCGACCCCTTCCGCAACGAGAATATCTACATTGACGAGTGGGGAGGTGCGCTTGCCTATCAGACAGCACTCATCGACCCTGTGAAGGACAACAACGGCAAGGAGACGGGAATGTATATGGTTCCGGGCATTCACCCCGACGCACACATCGCCGGCAGCCTGCAAACACGCTCGCGCGGCTCGGTGGGTGAGTATTCTTTCTCGTCGGGTTTGAACATCGCCAACATACTCTACCTCGGTGCCACACTCGGTATTCAGGACATTTCGCAGACCATCCGCTACTACTACACCGAGAATTATTCTCAACCCATCAGCAACCCTGTGCTTCTCGAAGCTATGGCCTATACCCCCGTGGAGAGTAACTATGGTTCGGGTATCAACCTCAAAATAGGTGCTATTCTGCGTCCAATACCTTCGCTACGCTTGGGTGTTGCCTACCACACTCGCACACTGACCACCCTCACAAGGGACTATATGGCAAGTATGCAGACGTGGTTTGAGCCCAACACCAACGACGACCCCACCTTTTACGACTCCAACAGCTTGGTCGATAACCACACATACCACTACACTTCGCCCAGCAAACTGCTTCTCGGTGCATCCTATGCACTCGGCAACAGGGCTCTTCTCTCGGTGGACTACGACATTGTGTGGAATCGCTCCATAAGGCTCCAATCGCAAGACCATTGGGCCGAGGATAATTTCCGTAAGGATGTGGAGGCCGATTTGGGCACCTCACACAACCTAAGGCTGGGTGTGGAGGTAATACCTGTGAACGGAGTCTATCTTCGTGGTGGCTATGCCTCCTATGGCTCGCCATTCAACAAGGCCGCCGAGCAGTATGACGACGACGGCAACTACTTCTATGGCAACCACAAACGCGCCACCACCAACTTCTCGTTGGGTTGCGGATTAAGGTTTGCCTCCGGCTCGTCGTTGGACTTTGCGTGGACTTCGAGCACGGCTCGCTACACCAACAGCGTACTTTATGACTTCTATGGCGAGTATGCCGACAACTCTTACGAGCAGGTTAATAGCCCGATAATCTCCAACTCCAAACTGCGAAGGAATGTCTTCACGATGAGCTACTCGGTGCTGTTCTAACAAAACCACCTGACAATTATCCATAGACCAAAAACAACGTGGCTGTCCAACCGAATGTGTTGGACAGCCACGTTGTTTTCGTAGTATGTATGACGGCAACAATGCCAAACTTGCCTAATTCTTTGTGTGTTTTAGGGGGGTAGCACCACCAAATGCGTATAACAGCAACGACACTCCCTCCCGCCCCAGACTCACGCCGGGATGACACAATGGTCGCCCGCCGAATGGGGAAAATGGGCCCTAAACGCTTTTAGAGAATCAGCATAGCATCGCCATAGGTACCGAAGCGGTAGCCCTCCTCAATGGCAACCTTGTAGGCGTTCATAACCTTCTCATAGCCACCAAAGGCAGCCACCATCATCAGTTGGGTTGAGCCGGGCAGGTGGAAGTTGCTGACCATCGAGTCGGCCACACTGAAATCGTAGGGTGCAAAGATGAATTTGTTGGTCCACCCTTCGTAGGGTTTAAGCATACCTGTTGTGGAAACCGAGCTCTCCATTGTACGTTGCACGGTGGTACCGATGGCGCACACGCGGTGCCCACTCCTCTTTGCAGCATTAACTTTCTCTGCCGTCTGGTCGGAAATAAAAATCTGTTCGGAGTCCATCTTATGCTTCGTAAGGTCCTCTACATCCACTGTGCGGAAGTTGCCGAGGCCCACGTGGAGAGTGAGTTCTGCCGACTCAACGCCTTTGATTTCCATCCTTTTGAGGAGGTGTTTGCTGAAATGCAGACCTGCGGTGGGGGCAGCCACTGCGCCCTCTACCTTTGCATAGATGGTCTGATAGCGTTCTGCATCTATTTCCTCTGCTCTCTCACGTATCCACTTGGGAATGGGGGTGTTACCCATCTGGTGGAGCACCTCACGGAACTCCTCATAGGAGCCATCATAGAGGAAGCGGAGAGTACGACCACGCGAAGTGGTGTTGTCGATAACCTCTGCCACAAGTGCATCATCTTCGCCAAAATAGAGCTTGTTGCCAATGCGGATTTTACGGGCAGGGTCCACGAGCACATCCCACAAGCGGAGGTCTTTGTTGAGCTCTCGGAGCAGGAAAATCTCAATCTCTGCGCCGGTTTTCTCCTTGTTGCCATAGAGCCTTGCGGGAAATACTTTGGTGTTATTGAATACAAAGACATCCTTCTCCTCGAAGTAGTCGAGAATATCCTTGAAAACCCTATGCTCAATCTCTCCCGTTGCACGGTGGAGAACGAGCATACGAGATTCGTCGCGGTTGTCCGCGGGATATTTGGCCAAAAGGTCTGCCGAGAAGTCGTAGTTGTACTGTGAAAGTTTCATACTTTATTGCGTTATTGAATTGGTGCTAAACAAGATATATACGTTTGATTTGGGATTTTGTTTCACTCGACCATCAAAAATTTTCGAGTACTACCCTTGTGATTGGTTATGTCGGCAATTTGCGCAAGCTCTTTTTCGGGGTCGAGCGACATAATTCCAACCACCTCTTCGAGAGTGTAGGCATCCTCAACCCTCTCCTCGCCACTACGGGTGCGGCGCAGTCCCACAAGGTGGGCACCACTACCGAGAGCCTCGCCAATCTCTATTGCCAGCGAGCGGATGTAGGTTCCTTTACTACAACGCACGCGCACACGCAAAAGCGGCATCGAGAACTCCAAAATCTCCATCTCGAAGATGTTGATGAGTGCCTTTTTCACCTCCACATCTTCGCCCTCGCGAGCATAGTCATATGCCCTGCGTCCGTCAATCTTCTTGGCCGAGTAGAGGGGTGGAAGTTGGTAGCGTTCGCCACACAATCCGACGAGGGCCGCCTCCACCATCTCCCGTGTGATGTGGTCTGTTGGATAGGTAGCATCCACAGGGTGTTCGAGGTCGCCACTCGGTGTTGTTGCACCAAGCATCACATCGGCCACATACTCCTTTTCGCCCGCTTGCAGTTCGTTCACTCGCTTGGTAGCCCTGCCAATACACACGACCAATACACCCGTAGCCAGCGGGTCCAGCGTACCTGCGTGTCCGATTTTAATCTTCGGATAGCCCAACTTACGAAGCATATATTTGATTTTGCGCACCACATCCGACGAGGTCCAGCGCAGTGGCTTGTCAACCACCAGCACCACACCCTCCTGAAAGGGCGTCTGTTTGGAGAGTTCTGTTCTCATAGCGTCCTAAAAGAGATAGCTACCCATTGCAACCAAACCCACCACAAGGCAATAGATGGCAAAACAATAGAGTTTGCCTCGATTGACAATGCTAATCATAAACTTGCAGGCCAGAGCACCCGTAATAAAGGCCGTAACGAACCCCACGGCCAACGGGAGCAATCCCACACCCGATTGGGACAAAAAGTCGCCACCCACAATCTCCAACAGCGACTCTCCAATGATGGGCAGCAGCACCATCAGGAACGAAAACTCGGCCACAACAGCCCTCTTATTGCCCAAAATAAGGCCCGTAGCGATGGTGGTACCCGAGCGGCTCAAACCGGGCATTGTGGCCACCGCCTGAGCTGTACCTATTATGGCTGCATCGCCCCACGAGATAACCTCCTTATTCCTCGGTTTGGCCCTCTGTGCAAAGGTCAGCAAGGCTGCTGTGAGGAGAAGCATTGCGCCCACAATGAGCATAATGTAGTCTGAGGCCAACATTGCATTAAGTTCGTCTTTAAGCAGGAAACCAACGATACCCACCGGAATCATCGAAACGATGATTTTCAGCGCATAGGTCATATCGGGGCCCTTACGGAAGGAGAAGAAACCCGTAAAAAGCCTCTTCACAGCACTCCACAGCACCACTATCGTACTCAACACTGTGGCAAAGTGGAGTGTTACATCAAAGGCGATATTATCGGTCAGTTCCACCCCCATCAACTCCTTTGCGATTTGGAGGTGTCCGCTACTACTCACGGGCAGAAACTCTGTGAGTCCCTGCACCAACCCAAGTATGAATGCTTCAAATATTGACATATTTGAGAATTGAAAATTGAAAATTGAAAATTGAGAATTAAAATTAAGCGAGGGCAGAGGGTGCGATTACTCCACTATTTTGTTTTCTTCATTATCGAATATCCCACCACGCCAAAGCCTGCCAACACCACCATCGGTGCCAGACCGATGCGCCTCCACGAGAAGATAGCCTTGTAGTCGAACTCCGCAGGGTTATCACTGCCACCGCCGGCCATCAGCACAAAGCCCACAACGATAATCAACACCCCGAGTAGCATCCACTTATAGTTGGCCCACGAAAAGACCATATCCTCTTTTTGGGGTTCGGCCTGCTCGACTTTGGTCGGTCTTGCAGGTGTGTTATTCTTTTTCACTGCCATAACTATTTGTCTAATAAATATGTATTTTAGAACTGTTCATCCTGATAAACCTATTGAGCGAGAAGGAGGTAAAGAGTACCGAAATGAGCACTCCGCCCACCAACATTCCGCCACAAATGGTAGCCATCACCTCCCCACTCGACACCAACATAATGTAGGGAAGTCCCTCGTTGAGCGCAATAACCATACCCCAGAAGAGGGCCGACGCCAACACGGCTGCCCCCACTCCCTGCCACAGGCTGTCCACAAGGAATGGTTTTTTGATGAAACGCTTGGAGGCCCCCACAAGTTTCATTGTGTTGATGAGGCTTCGACGCGAAAAGACACTCATACGTATTGTATTGCGCAGCAATATGAGCGACACCACCAGCAGTGAGCCACCAAAAAGCAGAAGTATAATCTTGAACTTGGCCAGATTGGTGTCCAAATTATCCACCACAGCCCTCTGATAGACCACCTCATCTACACCCTTCCACTCGTCCACCTGCGCCACAATCGACTCCACAAGTGCTTTGGGCGACTCGCTGGCACGCAGTCGCACCTCATAGGAGTCGGGAAGTGGGTTGTAGGTCAAAAACTCCTCTACATTGCCACCCACAAACTCATTGAACTCCGCAACAGCATCGGCCTTCGACACAAACAAGACATCTCTCACACCCTCCAACGAGCGTAACTTGAAGCCCACCTCCTCCTTTACTTCGGCAGGCTCGGCATCGGAGAGCATCACATAGAGTGTCATTCGCTCCTTCACACTATCGGTAGCCTTCGAGAGGTTCCAGATGATGTAGCCCACACCTGCAAGCAGAAATAGCACCAAGGCGATACTGACGGTAGAGATGGCATAGGAGCCTCTCACCTTGCGTTTGAGTCGATGGTTTCCTTTGTGTCCCATATATCTTTCCTTCCTATTTTTGTTTCCTACGTCCTTTGACAATTTCCACCACTCCGCAGAGAGTCAAACCTCCGAGGATGACGAGCGAGAAGGCGAGCGTGATGCTCTCCACAAGGTCGAACTTCGGAGCCCTGTATCTCCACTCCACAATGTGCTCGCCTGCGGGCAGCACTATGGCACGCAACAGATAGTCGGCACGCAAATATTTGGTATCCCAGCCGTCCACATAGGCCTTCCAGCCCTTGTCGTAGAATATCTCCGAGAACACACACAAGCCACCCTCCTCCGAGTTGCAACGATAGGATAGGTGGTTAGGTTTATACTTGATGAGTTCCACGTCGCCATTGCCGAGGGCCACACCCTCCAACATCTCTCGGTAGCGTTCCTCCACCACAGCCTCACTGCGAGTGTCGATGCCATCCAAAGCCCTCATCTCCTCCGTCGGAGTGGAAGCCCAAACCACATCCTCAACAAACCACGCAGCACCATTGGCTCCCTCGTTGAGTACCGCCTGCGGGGCACCGCTCTCCTTGTCGGCCACGATGAAGTATTTGGTGTTGAGCATATCATACACCTCGGGGTTGCCACGCAACAGTTGGTGGTCTATAAGGTCTTGGTAGCGAGCGAGTTTGGCTCCGTGATAGCCGCCCACCGAGCGGTGGAAATAGCTTGTTGTGGCATCGTTGAATGTGCTCACCGCAAGGTTGGCCACTCGGTAGCCCAACTCCTTGTCGGCCATAATCTGTCGGTTGGCCTCGGTGGGCTGTATGGTGGTTTCGACGGGATTGACAAAGTCATCCCACGACAGGTAGCGCACATCCACGCCAATCATATCCACACCCACAAGCACTCCCACAAGTGCCAACATAACACACTTCTTTATCTTGCCCCACGCAAACAATGCAATCACTCCTGCCGTTACCGCCACAAATACCAAAGAACGGAGTGCGTCGGCCACAAGCATATCGCCCCTCTCGGCCTGCATTGCCGCCAACACGTCAGCAGGGAGCCCCATTTGCCCATCATAGGGTGCCTCGAAGGAGAACATCGACCTGCCGAAGAGGACGAACACAAGTGCTATACCTCCCAATATGGCGGCCGCCTTTGCCACTCCTGCAAGAAGTGTACGCCTATCGTACTTCTCCTCCCAGATGCGCCACAGCACCAATGCGCCCAACAGAGGAACGCTCCACTGTATCACCACAAGTGCCGTTGAGACAGCCCTAAACTTGTCGTAAGCGGGTAGCCACTTGAACATCAGTTCCGTGAACCACATCAGGTTGCTGCCCAGCGAGAGCAGCCACGCAAAGACGCTCACAACCACCAGCCACCACTTCTCCCTGCCTCGCAGCAGCACAAGGGCCAACACCGCCAACAACAGGGCCGCCGCACCAACGTAGGTGGGGCCTGCGGTCATAGGCTGGTCGCCCCAATAGGCGGGCAGTTGGGATGCAAGGCTTCGGGCACCATAGGGGCGCAACGACGAGGCCACCTGCCCATCCGTTGCAAAACCGCCACTCGACGAGCCACCCATAAGGTTGGGGATGAACATATTGATACTCTCGGTGCGACCATAACTCCACGCCGTGGCATAGGCAATATCAAGCCCACCCTTCTCGCCTCCGCCCGTAGTGGCGAGTTCGCTACCGCCACGAGTGGTGTCGGGTTGGTGCTGGGCTGTGTAGTAGAGCGACGATAGGTTGGCTCCCACAGCCAACACTGCCGCTACAGCCAACACTGCCGTTGCCTTTGCAAAACGTCCGAGCCACTTCTCTCTGATGGCCCTGACGAGTTCGTTCACCCACAAGGCTACCAACACAAATGCAAAGTAGTAGGTAATCTGGGGGTGGTTGGCTGCAATTTGCAGCGCAGCGAAGAGCGCCGTAAGGAGTCCTCCCAATATCATACGCTTTCCGCGCAGAGTGTAGGCAACACCTCCCACAAGCAGGGGTGCATAGGCAAAGGCAAACATTTTGGTAATGTGTCCTGCACCTATAATCAGTATGGAGTAGGTGGAAAAACCATAGGCAATGGCGGGCACAATGGCAACCAGCGGGTTCACACCCCACATCAACAGCATCACCCAGAAACCCACCAGAGCGAGGAAAATCAACACCGCAGGGCGACCGAAAGCGTTGGCAAGGTCGGTACTCCAATTCTTAATGACCATCGAGGGGTACTCGATGTTAATCATATAGGCAGGCATACCGCCAAAGGCACCTCCCGTCCACTGCGGGTCCTCACCCTCGGCCTGCATTTGTTTAATGTCTCGGCTCATACCCTCATATTGGGTAATGTCGCCCATAGATAGCGTCTTGCCCTCCATTTGGGGGCCAAAGTAGAGCAACGACAACGCAAGGAACAACAACACAGCACCCACATAAGGGAGCCACCTTTTTATGTTTTTCCAATCTTTCATCTCACCAAAAGTGTATAATAAGCCAATGTAACTCGCAAAAATAGGAATTAAAATTGAGAATTGAGAATTGAGAATTGAGAATTTTGTTTTTTTAAGCAGTCTGTTGACTGTTGACGGTTGTCGGTTGTCGGTCCGCTTTTTGGATATTAGATAAAAAGTTAGTACTTTTGTAAGTTGAATATCTTTTAGGGAGAAACAAAAAATAGGATGATTAGCAACGAAAACATTGTCAAAAGCACACTCCAACGTGCCACCGACACCCGTGCTTTGAAGGTCGGGCGTGGTGTTATCGGGGAGTGTGGAGAGGTCTTCCTCTCGCTCTTCGGCCACAGCAAGGCCATCATCGTTGCCGACACCCACACATTCTCCCTTGCCGGTTCCCTTGTGGAGAAATCACTCTCCGAGGCCGGAGTCATTTTGGACACTCCCTTCATCTTCAACAGCGAAGGACTCATTGCCGAGTGGAGTTTTGTGGAGCAGTTGGATGCTCGTCTTGCCACCACCGATGCCATAGTTGTAGCAATAGGCTCGGGAACAATCAACGACCTTGCGAAGATGTGCTCACACCACGCCCAAAGGGGCTATATGGTTGTGGCTACGGCTGTATCGATGGACGGATACACCGCCTATGGAGCATCAATCATCAAAGACGGAATGAAACAATCGTTCCCTTGTGCTGCCCCCAAAGGTGTAATTGCCGACACCGACATCATCTCCACCTGCCCTCCACAAATGATAGCCAGCGGCTATGCCGACTTGCTGGCCAAAATACCAACCGGAGCCGACTGGATTTTGGCCGACCGATTGGGAGTGGAGCCAATGGACGAGGTTGCCTTTTCGCTCGTACAAGACGGACTGTGTGATGCTCTTGCCCACCCCGAAGAGGTGCGTGCAGGCTCGCAAGAGGCACTGACAAGACTTATCGAGGGGTTGTTGATGAGTGGTTTTTCGATGCAGGCCCATCGTTCGAGTCGCCCGGCAAGTGGCGCCGACCACCTCTTTGCACGCCTCTGGGAGATGGAGCACCTCCCAACGTCGCACGGCTTTATGGTCGCCATCGGTCTGCTCTGTTCCACGGCGCTCTATGAGTGCCTATTGAAGGAGGAGATTGGTTCGTTGGACGTGGAGAAGGCTGTGGCAGCGTGGCCCACGGCAGAGGAGGCTCGTCTGGAAGCACTCGTAACATTCGAAGGCACCAACTTCCCGTTTATCGGCGCGAAGGAGACAGCTGCTAAATATATCAACAAGCGCGAATTGCGTCGCCAACTCGGCACGCTGAAAACCAATTGGGACGAGATAAAGGCTGCTATCGAAGCTCAGCTCATTCCGTTTGAGGAGTGCAAACGTCTGCTTGCGGCCGTTGGAGCACCCACCGAGCCGGAGCAGATTGGCATCAGTCGCCAGAGGTTGAAGGAGAGTGTAATGAAGGCTGTGAAGATTCGCCGTCGCTTCACCATACTCGACCTCGGCCTACGCTGTGGTCTGCTCGAAAAGTGGACCGAGGAACTCTTTGGCAAGGGCGGCGTGTTTGAGATTGCAGAGTAGCCTCGTCATTGTTACCACCAATGGCCCAAAGTCGTTTGAGATTACAAAATTTCCCTGTTTTGACAAAGTTCACCACACCATACACCCGCGAAGAGCTGTCCCAACGCTTGGGGCGCATACGCCACGTTGCGCTTGATATGGACGGCACAATCTATATGGGTAGCCGCCTCTTTCCGTGGACACACCAATTCTTGGCCGACTTGGAGGCCCGTGGTATTGGCTATTCGTTCCTGACGAACAACCCATCGAAGAGTGTGGAGGACTACCTCGCAGCCCTCTCCGAGATGGGCATCCACGTCGAAGCCGACAAGATGTACTCCACCACCATTGCCACCATCGACTACCTCCACACCCACCTCCCTTCGGCTCGCCGACTCTTCCTGCTCGGCACGCCGAGTATGGTGCGCCAATTTGAGGAGGCAGGATTTGAGAGTGTGGCCGACAGCCCCGAAGCAAGGCCCGACGCGTTGGTTGTGGCATTCGACAAAACCCTCACCTACGAGCGATTGTGCCGTGCAGCGTGGTGGGCAAAGGAGGGAGTGCCCTACATTGCCACCAATCCCGACCGCGTGTGTCCAACCAACGAGCAGACCGTGTTGGTCGATTGCGGCTCCATTTGTAGGTGTATTGAGCACGCCACGGGACGCACCCCCGACATCACCATTGGTAAGCCCGATGCCCGTATGCTGGACGGCATAAAGCAACGCTATGGGTTGGAGGCTGACGAGATTGCTATGTGTGGCGACCGCATCTACACCGACATTGCCCTTGCTCGCAATGCGGGAGCCTTTGGGGTGCTAGTACTCTCGGGCGAGAGCACCGAGGCGGATGTTGCGGAGGCAGCCGAGAAGCCCGACCTTGTGGTCCCATCGCTTGCGGAGTTCGGAGAGCTACTGCTTAAATAATAAAAGATAAGCGAGCGCAACCCTGCGCTCGCTTATTGTTTTTCGCGATACAAATAGTGCTCTATCGTGTAGGGAATTTTGTGCCACGCAAGGACATAGTTTACCGAGCGTAAATGAGGAACTCGCCTACCGCAGGGTGGTGCAAAATTTACACACGAGAGGCGCTATTTCATAGCGTGGCGGTAACCATCAATCTTATCCCAACCACCGCGTGTGAAGTCGGGCACCTCAACGGGTGCGGAGTTGTGCTCGATGGAGAGTGCTCCGAGTTCGGCCAGACAGCACCACTCGGCAAGGTCATAGACATCCATATCGAGGGGCAGACCGTTCTGCAAGCAATAGACGAGGCGGTAGTCCATAATGTAGTCCATACCACCGTGGCCGCCCACCTTTTTGGCCATCTCCTCGATGTCCTTCACGATGGGGTGTTTGTATTTCTCCATCAGAGCCGCCTTCACCTCCTCGGGCACAAATTTGTGGGAGTCGAGGTTGTCGAGCTCGGGTGCGGCATCATTGGGGAGTTCTTCGGTGTGGAAACAGTAGCCCTGCACGGGGTATTTGTTGGCGAAGCCTGCTGTGCCGGTTAGTTGGTACATACGCGAATAGGGCCTTGGGGTGAGCACGTCGTGCTGGATGTGTATAGTTTTACCCTTTTCGGTGCGAATCATAGTCATCGTGTGGTCGCCCTGTGCGAATGTGGGGCACTCCTTGCCGGTAACTTTCTTGTAGATTTTGGGGCCGTTGGCGGGTTTGGTATCCATAGCCACGAGAGTTTTCATACGGTCGCCACGGTGGATGTCGAGCACCTGACACACGGGGCCGATACCGTGGGTGGCATAGATGTCGCCACGTGCTTTGGCGTTGTATTCCAAACGCCAATTGTTCCAATACTCGCTCCAATACTCGTCGAGGTTGTGGATGTAGGCACCCTCCACGTGGAGAATCTCACCGAAAAGTCCCTGCTGTGCCATATTGAGTGTGGTGATTTCGAAGAAGTCATAGACACAATTTTCGAGCTGAATGCAGTGCTTGCGAGTGTGCTCGGAGGTGTTGATAAGGGCCCAAATCTCGTCCATAGTCATAGCGGCGGGCACCTCAATAGCGACGTGCTTACCCTGCTCCATAGCATAGACACCCATCTTTGCGTGGTTGGCCCAATCGGTGGCTATATAGACGAGGTCGATGTCGTCCCTCTGACAGAGGAGTTTCCACGCTTCGGGGTCGCCCACATACTCCTCGGCGGCGGGCATCCCTGCTGCTGCGAGATAGGCTTGCGACTCGGCCACGCCCTTGGGGTTAAGGTCGCAGAGCGCCACCACCTTTGTTGCAGGGATGTGGGTAAAACGCTTCACAGCACCGGGGCCACGCATACCGAGGCCGATGAAACCCACCCTCACGGTGTCGATGGGCTCGGCGGCAAAGGCGAGCATATCCTGCTGCCCTGCGGGACGTGCGGGTACGTTGTAGTGATAGGTGCCGTTTTTGAGCGTGTAACCCTCTGGGGCTTGTGTGCAGGCGCCGAGAGTGGCCACCACCAGGGCGAGCATTACCACCCTTGCGAAGATGTTTTTCATAGGTTTTGCGAGTTTTGATTACCGACCCCAAAGATAGCGAAAAGAATGGAAAATTGAAAATTGAAAATTGAAAATTACTCCCCTCTGAGTTAGAGGGGGTGCTGCGGAGCAGCGGGGGCGTCTGTTTCTCTCCCCTAAGTTAGGGGAGATGGCACGCAGTGCCA
>JAZNNC010000058.1:0-56071 GCA_045580045.1 Tidjanibacter sp. | reverse complement strand
GCTACGATCCGACTTCCATTGAGCAACATACGAAAATAGTCGGGGTACTCCCTCTTGTCGCCGTCAATAAAGACAAGGTCGTAGCACTCCCCCAGCCTCGGCACCACCTCCAACGCGCTTCCCGTGTGGCGGCGAATCTTGTTCCCGTGGGGCGAGCGGGAGAAAAACTCGGTCTGTATGCCCTCCAATTCATCCTCAATCTCCACCGTGTCAATCACTCCCCCTTCGGGCAGAACTGCTGCGAAGCAGAGGGTTGCATAACCCGTGAAGGTACCAATTTCGAGCACCTTTCGTGGGGCAATCATCCTCGTTAGCATTTCCAAAAATTTGCCCTGCACGTGGCCCGACACCATTTTGTGTTGCACCACACGCAGGTTGCTCTCCGAGTCGAGTTCGGTCAACAAAGGGTCCTCGGGTGAGGATAGGTTGCGGATGTATCTTTCGAGTTCTTCGTTCATATCATCGTGTCGTTTGTTTCACTCAAAGGTAGGTCAGCGAAGAGAGGTTTCCGAATATCTCCTTCGCAACGCTTTGTATCTCTTCGGCCGTAACAGCCTCCACCCTCGCTTGTATTTCGCCAATGGTATCCACTGCCCCAAACGAAAGGAAGCTCTTACCCACGCCCAACATATAGGCCTCCCCATTTTCGGCTGTGATGGTAAATTGACCAATAAATTGTTTTTTTGCCTGCGAGAGTCGGCGAGGCGTCAATGGCACCTCCGCAAGTTTTTGGAGTTCGCCACACACAACCTCCCTGCACTGCGTCAAATCCTCCTTGTCGCACGAGAAAAAGATGGTGAAGATACCCGTATCAGAGAGAGGTGTATAGAGAGCCTCTGCACAATAAGTCAGCGCATTGCGTTCGCGCAGGGCCACATTGAGAATGGATGCGGCAGTCGGGCCGCCAAGTAGGTTTGTGAGCAATATCAAGGCCACACGTTTGGGGCTGTCAAGCGCATAAGCCCTACATCCCATCACCGAGCGAACCTGATGTGTCGTCTTGTCCACAATCTCCCTATCAAATCTTTCCACCTCCACGGGTGCCACACGTTGTTGAGTCTTGTTGGTTGCCGGTTCCGCCCCAAAACAGCGTTCTACGGTGCGCACAAATTGGGCCTCTCCGATGGGGCCACACACCGCAAAGACCATACGGTCGGTGGTGTAGTTGCGCTCCACAAAAGCCCCAATCTTCTTTGACGTGTGTCGCCTGAGAGCTGCACGAGTGCCGAGGATGGCGTGGCCCAACTCGGAGCCTTCAAAGAGAAGTTCCTCAAACTCGTCATAGATGCGCTCCTCGGGCGAATCCTTATAGATACCAATCTCGTCGTAGATTACCTTCTTCTCCTTTTCGACCTCCGCAGTGGGGAATGTGGAGTGAAAAATGATGTCGTCCATCAGTTCCACTGCCTTACCGAAGTCGCTTTTTAGCACTGTGGCGTGAACAACGGTCTCTTCTTTGGTTGTGAAGGCATTGAGTTCTCCGCCGAGGTTTTCCAGACGACAATTCACCTGCCAAGCCTTACGTTTTTCGGTACCCTTAAAGAGGGTGTGTTCGAGCAGGTGAGCCATACCAATCTCGTCCGCCCTCTCATCACGGCTACCCGCACCAATGGTCATCGAGCAGTAGCACACAGCACTCGTGGGCACACGTTTGAGTATGCACCTAAGGCCATTCGACAGGGTGTGAACAAAAAAGGTTTCCTTTGTTTTAGCCATACACTCTTACACCTTATTTCTCTTCGTTTCTTGCTCTCAGGAATTGTCCCGTGTAACTCTTCTCGCACATCACAAGTTCCTCCGGCCTGCCCTCAAAGACCACCTCGCCACCTCCTGCGCCGGCCTCTGGACCGAGGTCAATAACCCAATCGGCACACTTTATCACATCCAAGTTGTGCTCGATAACAACAATGGTGTGGCCTTTTTTTAGCAGTGCGTCAAAGGCATCAAGCAGTTTGTTGATGTCGTGAAAGTGAAGGCCCGTAGTGGGCTCGTCGAAGATAAACATTGTACCATCGGTGGTGTCTTCGCCCATAAGGAACGATGCGAGTTTCACCCTCTGGATTTCGCCACCGGAGAGCGTGGAGGTCGATTGGCCGAGTTTAATGTATCCGAGTCCTACGGATTGAAGTGTGCGCAGCGCAGTTACGATGCGTTGATTTATGCTCGCCTCTCCATCCTGACCGAAAAACTCAATGGCCTCGTCCACATTCATTTCCAGCACTTCGTGGATGTTTCGACCACGATAGCGCACCTCCAAGACCTCTTCGCCAAACCTCTTGCCGCCACAATGTTCGCACACAAGTTCCACATCGGCCATAAACTGCATCTCAACCCTGATTACACCCTCGCCTTGACACTCCTCACATCTGCCACCCGGGCGGTTGAAAGAGAAGTGCGATTGGGTAATGCCGTTGTGGCGTGCATAGGGTTGTGCGGCATACAATTGCCTGATGTCGTTGTATATTTTGGTGTAGGTTATAGGGTTGGAGCGCATCGACTTTCCAATGGGACTCTGGTCCACCATCTCCACCGAGCGTATCAATCCCACATCGCCAACAAGCGACTCAAAGCCTCCCGGTTTGTTGCCGGCCTCATATATTTCTCTGCGCAATGCAGGATAGAGAATGCCCTCAATGAGCGACGACTTGCCGCTACCACTCACGCCCGTAATGCAGGTCATCACTCCCAACGGAATTTTCACATCCACTCCTTTGAGGTTATTCTCCCTTGCGCCCTTAATCTCAACATAGCTACTCCACCCCCTACGGCTCTTGGGCACAGCGATACGTCTGCGAGAAAACAGATAGTCGGAGGTCAGACTCCTCTCACACCCCTCCATATTGGCAAGTGGGCCATTCCAAACAATCTCGCCTCCATTCACACCCGCCTTGGGGCCAACATCCACAATGCGGTCGGCAGCCCTAATGACCTCCTCTTCGTGCTCAACAACAATGACAGTATTACCCAAATCACGCAGTTGTTTGAGCACTCCAATCAGGCGGTGGGTATCTCTCGGGTGGAGTCCGATGCTCGGCTCGTCGAGAATGTAAAGCGAGCCGGTGAGGTTGCTACCCAACGAAGTCGAAAGGTTTACCCTCTGGCTCTCGCCACCCGAAAGTGTCGAAGAGAGTCGGTCGAGCGAGAGGTATCCGAGGCCTACATCGGCCAGATATCCCAATCTTGTACGCACCTCTGTCAGTAGTCGTTCGGCTGTCTTGGTGTCGTAGTCATCCAACGACAGTGTGTCGAAAAACTCGATGAGTTCATCCACCGACATCCTTACCAATTCGGCTATATTCTTTCCGCCAACCTTCACCCACAAGGCCTCCTTACGCAATCTTGCACCCTCACATTCGGGGCACAAAGTCTTGCCCGTAAAGCGAGAGAGCATCACCCTATACTGCACCTTATATCGCTCTTTTTCAAGCGACTTAAAGAAATAGTCAAGGCCCTTGAAATAGGCATTACCCGTCCACAGCAGCCTACGCTGTTCGGGCGATAGTTGGTAGTATGGAACGTGTATCGGAAAGTCAAATTTGTGGGCATTTTGCACAAGTTGGTCCCTCCACCAACTCATCGTAGCACCACGCCAACAGGCAATGGCGTTCTCAAAGATACTCTTGTTTTTGTCGGGCACCACAAGGTTCTCGTCAATGCCGGTAACCTTGCCATAGCCCTCACACAGCGGGCAGGCTCCAATGGGGTTGTTGAACGAGAAGAGGTGTTCGGTAGGCTCCTCGAAGGTGATACCATCGGCCTCGAAGCGAGTGCAAAATTCCTCCGTTCCACTCGGTGTAATCACCCTGCACACTCCATCGCCAATCTCCAAAGCCCTTGATACAGAGTCGCCAATACGCCCTTGTGAGTCTCTGTCGGCTGTGGCCTTCAAGCGGTCAACAACAATCTCAATATCTTCGACTCGTGTGTTTGTGTCGAGCTCGCCAAACACGTCCTCGGCGAGTAGCACCTCTCCACGATAGCGAAATCTCTGTACACCCTCACCCATTAGGAGTGTGATTTTCTCCACAATTCCCTGACCTTCGGACACAACCAACGGAGCAGCAACAAGCACTCGTTCTCCTTCGGGAAACGTGCCGATGTAGTCCACAACGTCTTGCGTTTGCACCCTCACCACTTCCCTACCCGACACCGGCGAGTAGGTGTGTCCGATGCGGGCAAAGAGCAATTTAAGGTAGTCGTAGATTTCGGTGGTCGTTCCAACCGTCGAGCGGGGATTTCGGGTGTTGACTTTCTGTTCGATGGCGATGGCAGGTGCAATGCCCCTGATGATGTCCACATCGGGTTTACCCACACGGCCCAAAAACTGTCGTGCATAGGTCGAAAGGCTCTCTACATACCTCCTCTGACCTTCGGCAAAGATGGTATCGAAGGCGAGTGTCGATTTGCCCGACCCCGAAAGTCCCGTAATCACAACCAGCTCGTTATGAGGTATCTCAACCTCAATATCTTTGAGGTTGTGTACCCTTGCGCCTTTGATGTATATCGAATTATAACGTTTCTGTTTCATCGTCAATTGCAATCCCCTCCACCTTTTCCAATCGTCCCAACAAGGCGTCGGCCTGCGAAAGTCTAACGGCCAGCCTCATAGCACACACATTGTCGAAAGTCTGTTCCAAAACTTTGGGGCCAACAGCCTTCACCGCCCTCATCACTCCGTCCATACTCTCAAACGGATAGCGGATGTGGAGAATTTTATCCACCGTGCGATCCTCCACCTTACACACATCCAGCACCGCGGTTGTTGACTCCTTATAGGCCTCAATAAGCCCCGGTACGCCCAATTTGGTGCCACCAAACCATCTAATGACAACCACCAGACAGTCGGTTATATCGTGCGAGAGGAGCTGCCCGAGAATGGGCTTACCTGCCGTGCCCGAAGGCTCGCCATCGTCGTTAGCCCTATACTCTTCGCCTTTGGGACCAAGTCGGTAGGCGTAGCAATGATGGGTGGCATCGTAGTACTTCTTGCGCAACCCATCCATAATCTCCTTGACCTGTTCGGCAGAAGTAACGTGGTAGGCAAGGGCAAGAAACTTACTACTCCTCTCCCTTATGGCCGCCTCGCTTTGGCCCACGATGGTTTTGTATGTATCCTCTATCAGCACCTCAATCGATGGTTTATTTGTGAGCCCTAAACATCCTGTTCCAGCGAATGTTGGACGGGAACGGTTTGTACTTATCAAGCGAGAGCCACACAAACGATGGGGTGCCCACTATGTGGTCCTCCGGCACAAATCCCCAATAGCGGGAGTCGGCTGAACAGTGGCGATTGTCGCCCATCATAAAGTAGTAGTCCATCTCGAAAGTGTACTCCGTAGCAGGTGCTCCGTTGATGTAAATCACGCCATCCCTAACCTCCAACGAATTGCCCTCATAGTTCTTAATGATGCGCTCATACAGCGGAAGGTTATCCTCCGTGAGCGCAACGGTTGTTCCCTTCTGTGGCACCCACAGCGGCCCAAAGTAGTCCTCGGTCCAGTCGAACTTATCACTATTGGGAAAGATTGCAAGGTATGTTTCAGTGGTTTCGTTTTTGGTTACACTCTCCACGTTGCTCATTGCTCGAAGCCTCTCCACACTCTCCTCGGTGAGTGGCATAATATAAACACCCGTAGAGGGAGAATAGTGCACGTCGTCTTTCGACACCCCAAGTCTTTCGAGGCTCTTGGCGCTCAATGGCGAGGTGGTCTGCACAAAGTGGATATATTGGCGACCTGCAATCTCACGCTGGGGCTCGCCATTCACAATGAGTTGTCCGCCAACAATTTGGAGTGTGTCGCCGGGCAGGGCCACACATCTCTTCACATAGTGTTCCCTCTTATCCACCGGCCTCGACACAATCGTATAGTTTTTGTCCATCAACTCCCTGCCACGCTTCTTGCCATAGGCACTCTCAAATTGGCGGACAATATCATAATATGTTTCGGCCTGACGTTCCAAAATTACCGTATCGCCTGCGGGAAAGTTGAATACCACAATATCATCTCTCTCCACTCCCCTACGACCTGCGAGTCGCTTGTAGGGCCACTTGATGGCCTCACTATAAGACTTTGCACCGCTCGGTGTGGTGTTGTGCATCAGTGGCAGCGAAAGCGGTGTGTTCGGCAAACGAGGGCCATAGGTCGCCTTGCTCACATAGAGGTAGTCTCCCACCAACAGCGTCTTTTCCATCGAAGAGGTGGGGATTTGGTACATCTGGAACACATAGGTATTGATGAGTGTGGCAAAGATGAGCGCAAAGACAATGGCGTCAATCCAACTCCACACCTCCTTATAGACCTTGCTTGTCTGCTTGCGAGCTTTGTGTTTGTCCAATCGCAGCAGTCGTGCGAGGAATTTGGTGATGTAGATGTCGAAAATTATGGGCAGACCGAGCAACATCCAAAGGCTCTCCGTCCACACCACAAACCACAAAACATAGATGATTGCCACTATGGCAAATCGAACCCATTTATTTCTGAAAAATTCCTTCATAATCAATCTCTATATCTTCAAAAAATCATCCATCGTAAAGACTCCCTTGCGGCCAACAAGCCACTCGGCAGCCAACACCGCACCAACGGCCAATCCTCTCCGCGATTTGGCTCTGTGGCTGACAACAAGGCAATCCTCGGGCGAGTCATAGGTGATGGTGTGGGTTCCGGGCACCTCTCCCTCTCGCACCGACACAATATCCTCCTTTGCAACAACAACCCTACCATTGCTTGCCGTCTTCATCTCCTCGGCGAGCGTCGCAGCCGTACCACTCGGAGCATCCAGCTTGTGGATGTGGTGTATCTCCTCTATTCCCACGCTGTATTGGGGCATACCTCCCATAACGCCCGCCAACCAACGGTTGAGTCGAAAAAGTACATTAACCCCCACGGAATAGTTTGAGGAGTAGAAAAAAGCACCACCCTTTTGCCTGCACAAATCATCAAGTTCAGCCTTGCGTTCGGTCCATCCCGTGGAGCCGCTCAGCACGGCCACACCGGCCTCAATGCAGGCTTTGATATTGTCGTAGGCTGTGGTGGGCGATGTAAACTCGATGGCAACATCCGCCTGCGAAAGCACCTCCCGAGTCATCATCTCCGCCCTATTATCCACATCTATCTTCGCAACCACTTTATGCCCTCGTTCGAGGAGCACCTTTTCGATTTCGTGGCCCATTTTGCCATAACCTATAATTGCAACCTTCATTGGATTTGTTCCGCTTTTTACATAAACGCACAAAAATACGAAAAATTTCCATACTTTTGTAAAAACAAACCCCATTTTTACACCTATGCGTTACTTTGCCGAACTCTCCTACAAAGGTACTGCCTACTGCGGTTGGCAGCGACAACCCAATTCTCCTTCCATACAGCAAACCGTCGAGGAGGCTCTCTCGACCATCCTGCGTGAAAGAGTGGAAGTTGTGGGTGCCGGACGAACCGACACGGGAGTTCATGCCGCCTTCTATGTTGCCCACTTCGACACATCGAAAACCATCGACAATCCCGATGGTTTTGTCTATCATCTGAACGCTCTCCTGCCGGAGGATGTGGCTTTTAGGCGCATCTATGGCGTCGGAAACGAGGCACACGCACGTTTTGATGCCACCGAGAGGGAGTATCGCTACTACATCGAGCCTCGCAAAAACCCCTTCACACGAGCCACCTCGTGGCAACTCACCACCCCACTTGACGTGGAAGCAATGAATCGAGCCGCCCAAGTGTTGCTCTCTACCGATGATTTCACAACCTTTGCCAAACTCGGAAGCAACAACACCAACAACATCTGTCATATTTTCAGAGCCGAATGGATTGAAATAGAGTGTGGTATGTTGGTTTTCGTATTTCGCGCCAATCGCTTTTTGAGAAATATGGTAAGGGCAGTGGTAGGCACACTTGTTGATGTGGGCAGAGGGAAGATAAGTGTGGAGGAATTTGCAGATATTGTCGCCAGCCGCGACCTCTCTCGCAGCTCCTCCTCGGCTCCTGCCGCAGGACTTTTCCTCACGGATGTAAACTATGGTAATCTTAAAAGTGACAAATAATATCCTCGCATATAATATATGAGAAATAAGGTGTTAACATATTTGTTGGCTTCAACATTACTACTTCTGTGCGAAATAGCCAACATACCTTGCTGTGCACAAGCCGTTCAATATGTTGACACTTTCCTTGGTGTGGACAATACGGGCAACACATTTCCCGGTGCATCGCTTCCGTTTTCGATGGTTAAGCCCGGAGCCGACGTGTTAATGCCTGCCCGATGGACCAATAACAACTCTGGTTATGCCACAAACAGGCCTGTGTGTGGTTACAGTATCAACCACGTCAGCGGCACAGGCGGGGCAGCTAAGTATGGCAATTTCCGTGTGATGCCAACTACGGGTAGTGTGAATTTGCGAGATATGAGTGCAGAGGTAATCGATGAGAGTTCTCGACCAGGCTATTATGCAACCACACTTTCCAATGGTGTTCGCACCGAATTAACTCTCACTCACAGCGTTGGTTTCTATCGCTTTACGGTGGTGAATGATGCCGATTCGCTCCGCTTGCTCATTGACGCATCATCTCTACTTGACAAAGGATCCACGCCACAACACCTACTAACATCGGGAATAGAGTTGATTTCGGACAACGAAATTGTTGGTTATTGCAAATCGGAAGGTGGCTGGAATACGGGCGAGTGTGAGGTCTATTTTTATGCCCAACTCAACTACACTCCCTCGGCGTGGGGTACGTTCCGACAGGGGCGTATGTCGCGGAGCAATCGTAGCGAAAAGTCTATCAACAGCAACGACCATACCGAAAAGGCTCTCTATGTGTCATTCCCTGCTGCCACCCCCACTCCGCTCGAAATGCGAATGGCGCTATCTTTTGTTAGCGCCCAAAAGGCCAAAGAAAACTATCTTGCCGAAGCTGCTACGCTCACTTTTGACGATGCTATAAAGAGGGCCAGCGAGGAGTGGAATACCTATTTGGAACGTATTGACATTGAGGCCACACAAGAGGTTAAAACAATGTTTTACAGTGCCCTGTACCGTGCTCTTCTGATGCCCACCAAGCGTACCGGAGAGATGAAAGGGTGGAACTCGAAGGAGGTGTATTATGACGACTATTATGCCATCTGGGACACCTTTCGCACCACTGCTCCTTTGATAACTCTCATTGCGCCCGAAAAGATTGCCGAGCAGATCGAGTCACTCATCAATATTGGCGCACACGAAGGCTGGATGCCTGATGCAAGGAGTGGAAACAAGAGTGGCCTAGTGCAGGGTGGCACGAATTGCGATGTAATGATTGCGGATGCTTGTATGAAGGGTATCGAGGGAATTGACTATGAGAAGGCGCTTGAGTTGATGCTCCACGCAGCCAACACCGAGCCCGACAAGCCACGCCTCTATGGTCGCGGAGGTATTTCCTACTATAACACCATGGGATACATACCCCACACCATCGAACGTTCCGGTTCGCGACAAGTGGAGTATGCCTACTGTGATTATGCCATTGCAAAGATTGCCGAACACCTTGACCTCAATGATATTGCTAGCGAATATTTCGAGCGCAGTAGTCGTTGGATGAACTTATGGAACAGCACTGCCGAGCACGATGGTTTTAGCGGTTTCGTGTGGCCCAAGGACGAAAATGGAGAGTGGCTCGGCGACTACAATCCGCTAAAATTGAGCGTGTGGAACGGAGTATTCTATGAAGGTAGCTCGTGGCAATATTCCCTCTATGTGCCCCACGATGTGGCAAAGCTAATAGAGATGTGTGGCGGAAAAGAGAGATTTGTGGAACGTCTTGACCACTTTTTCGAACAAGGTATGAGTGAAGGAGAGTTGCGTCGAGGGTTGAAGGGGTATTACAACGTAGGCAACGAGCCATCGTTCCTAACTCCGACGCTCTACACTTGGGCTGGTCGCTATGACCTCACAGCCAAGCGCACCAGAGAGATTATTGACACATACTTTTCTACGGGCCGTAGTGGACTTCCCGGCAATGACGACTCGGCCGCCACGGGTAGTTGGTGTGCATTTCATCTATTAGGACTCTATCCCAACGCAGGTCAGGACTACTACCTACTATCTTCGCCACAAATTGAGAGCGCAACACTGCACTTGGCCAACGGAAAGGAGTTTAATATCATTGTCAAGAATGGCACCAAGGAGAATATATATATTCGTTCGGCAAAGCTCAACGATAGACCATACAACAAAGCGTGGATAACCCATAGGGATATTGTGGCCGGAGGTAGGCTTGAACTCACCATGGGTTCAAAACCGTCGCGTTGGGGACAAACGGAGCTTCCCCCATCTCTGAGCGATAAAAAATAGGGGGCAAGTGTGGTGTTTTTTAGAGAGAATAGATTAACTTTGTGCGAGCAAACTCGCACGAGTTGACATCCAAACATTTTAGGTTAGAGAGTTATTTTTATGTCCGAATTGAGATTTCGAGTAATCGAGAGCGCCTTCGGCAAGAAGGCCATCAAAGCTCCGACTCCGACGGCACGCCCTTCGGAGTATTTTGCAGAGAACGTGTTTGACCGCCCCAAAATGGCACAACACCTTTCCAAAGAGCAATATCAACAATTGGTTGAAAGTATAGACCACAAACTCCCTTTAACCACCGAAATAGCCGATGCTGTTGCCGACGCAATGAAGCGTTGGGCCATCAGCAAAGGCGCCACCCACTACACCCACTGGTTTCACCCTCTGACCGAAGGAACAGCCGAGAAACACGACGCCTTTATTCAGTATGACGGCAATGGTGGTGTTGTGGAGGAGTTCTCGGGTAAGGTACTCGTTCAGCAGGAGCCCGACGCATCGAGTTTTCCCAGCGGTGGCATCCGCAACACATTTGAGGCACGAGGCTATTCGGCGTGGGACCCTTCGTCGCCAGCCTTCATCGTGGGTGATACACTGTGTATTCCGACCATTTTCATTGCCTACACAGGCGAGTCGCTTGACTATAAGGCTCCTCTCTTGAAGGCTCTCAACGCTGTTGACAAGGCTGCAACGGAGGTGTGCCGATACTTCAATCCGGAGGTCAACAGAGTCTATGCCTATCTCGGTTGGGAACAGGAGTATTTTCTTGTGGACGAAGGACTCTATGCTGCAAGGCCCGACCTGCTGCTGACAGGGCGTACGTTGATGGGACACGAAAGTTCCAAAAACCAACAACTCGAAGACCACTATTTTGGCACCATTCCGGAGCGCGTGTTGGAATTTATGAAGGAGCTGGAAATAGAGGCCCTGCGACTAGGTATTCCACTGAAAACACGCCACAACGAGGTGGCTCCCAACCAATTCGAATTGGCACCCATTTATGAGGAGTGTAACCTTGCCAACGACCACAACCTGCTGTTGATGTCGCTAATGCGAAACATAGCGCGCAAGCACGGGTTCAGGGTGCTGTTGCACGAAAAGCCTTTCGGAGGTGTGAATGGCTCGGGTAAGCACAACAATTGGTCGCTCGGCACCGACACCGGAATTCAGCTCTTGGCCCCCGGCAAAACCTTTGAGGAGAATCTGCGCTTCATATCCTATATCGCCTGCGTACTCAAAGCCGTTTATCGCCATAACGGGCTCCTTAAAGCATCCATTTCGAGCGCCACAAACGCCCACCGACTTGGTGCGGGCGAGGCTCCTCCGGCAATCATATCGACCTTTCTTGGCTCGCAAATTTCCAACGTGCTCGACCAAATTGAGAATAGCACAACCGACAAGATTACCCTCGAAGGAAAGAAGGGATTGAAGCTCGGCATTGCGGGCATACCCGAACTATTCATCGACAACACCGACCGCAACCGAACATCTCCCTTTGCTTTCACGGGCAATCGTTTTGAGTTTCGCGCCATTGGAGCGGAGGCCAACTCGGCTGCCTCCATGCTGGTACTCAACGCTGTTGTGGCCGAGAGTCTGACGGAGTTTAAGTCCGATGTAGATAGGCTCATCGCGGGTGGTAAGGAGAAAATCAACGCCATTGTGGAGGTTGTTCGCAAGTACATAAAAGATAGTAAACCGGTGCGTTTCGACGGCAATGGATATAGTGCGGAGTGGTGCGAAGAGGCTGCCCGCAGGGGACTCGACTGCCAGAAGAGTGTGCCACTGATTATCGAAAACTACCTCTCGGAGAGCAGTGTGAGGATGTTTGAGCAGATGGGTGTGATGTCGCGCAAGGAGCTCGAAGCACGTAATGAGGTCAAATGGGAGACCTATGTCAAAAAGGTGCAAATCGAGGGACGTGTGTTGGGCGATTTGGCAATGAACCACATCATCCCCGTCGCCACCCGCTACCAAACCTCCCTCATTGACAATGTTTACAAACTCAAAGGACTCTTCCCCGAGGATAAGGCCATGATGCTTTCGGCCCGCAACTTGGAGATTATTGAGGATATTGCCGAGCGCACAATGGCCATCAAGTCCAAATGCGACGAGATGGTCGAGCAGCGCAAAAAGGCCAATCGCATTGAGAATATCAGGGATAAGGCCATTGCATACCACGATAACGTTGCTCCAATGATTGAAGAGATTCGCCACGAGATAGACGAGTTGGAACTCATTGTGGACGACGGAATGTGGACATTGCCCAAATATAGGGAGTTGCTATTTGTGAGGTAGTAGCGGGAACTGCTTATTATGCACAAAAAGCTTATCATATTCGACCTCGACGGCACCTTGCTCGACACCATCGGCGACATTGCCGAGGCGGTCAACTATGCGTTGCGGGCTGTGGGATTTCCCACACACGAGAGGAGTGCCTATCGTTTTATGGTTGGGAGTGGTGTGATGAAACTTTTTGAGCGTGCACTGCCACAAGAGGAACGAACACCGGAGAACATTGCCCTCATAAGGGAGCACTTCTTCCCATACTACGAGGCACACAAGGCCGACCTTACTGTCCCCTACGAAGGTATCACGGAGTTGCTCACCGAGCTAAACAAACAAGGTGTGGCGCTCGCCGTGGCCAGCAACAAATATCATCAGGCGACCGAAACACTTGTCGGACACTACTTTCCAACCATCCCCTTTTGTGCCGTCTTTGGCCATCGAGAGGGTGTGGCCATAAAACCCTCGCCAGAGATTGTGTGGGAAATTATGAGGGTGGCAGGTGTGGAGGAGGCCGAAGCTGTTTTGTATGTTGGCGACTCGGACGTGGATATGCTCACTGCCCACAATGCAGGCGTGGATGCCGTAGGGGTATCGTGGGGCTTCCGTCCGAGAGAGGAGCTTGCCGCCCACAACCCCAAAGCCATTGTTGACACTCCTGCCGAAATTCTCGGTCTGTTGAGTGGGAAGGAATAATAGGACAACGAATATAGATACAGACGATGTTACGACTTACATTTTTGGGCACAGGAACTTCGCAAGGCGTTCCTATGATTGGATGCGACTGCGAGGTATGTCGTTCGACCGACAGCCGCGATAAACGACTGCGTACTTCGGCTATGATTGAGGATGACAACACCAGAGTCGTCATCGATGCAGGGCCCGATTTTCGCTACCAGATGTTGCGTGCAGGTGTGAGTGACATTGACGCCATTCTGCTCACACACCAACACACCGACCACATTATGGGGCTCGACGATGTGAGGGCATTCAACTACTTTTGTCGCAAAAGTATCCCCGTGTGGGCGACCAATGAGGTGCAAGATGTTGTTCGCAAAAACTTCGACTATGCCTTCTCGGAGCCTCGCTATTCGGGAGCCCCGGAGATAACACTCCATACCATTGACGAGAAACCTTTCCGCGTGGGCACAATGGAAATAATCCCCATCAACGGATTCCACCTAAGCCTGCCGGTGGTGGGTTTCAGAGTTGGCGACGTGGCTTACCTGACCGACTTCAACCGAATAAGCGACAGCGAGTTGGAGAAATTGCGCGGGCTGAAACTATTTGTCGTAAACGCCTTGCGCCACCAACGCCATTTGAGCCACTTTTCGCTCCCTGCTGCATTGGAGTTGGCCAAGAAAGTGGGAGCCGAACAGACCTATTTTACTCATATGTCCCACCAAATCGGACTCCACGCCGAGCAGGATGCACTCCTGCCCGAAGGCGTACATTTTGCCTACGATGGACTGATTGTGGAGATTGAATAACAAAAAACCAACAGACACCAATCAAGTATTATATGACCGACATACTACTACTCACTCCCCCATTCGTGCAACCCAACTGCCCCTATCCCGCAACAGCCTACCTCACGGGCTATCTGCGCCGCAGGGGGTACAATGTGGAACAAGCGGATCTCTCGGTGGAGGTGCTCAACGGGATTTTTAGCCGCAATTTTTTGGCTAACATCTTTGACTGCTACGATGGTGAGGGGGATGACAATTGCGACCGTATTGTGGCTCTTCGCAACGACTATGAGGCTACCATTGAGAGCGTTATGAATTTCCTGCGAGGTAAGGACAACACCATTGCGGGGCTTATTTGTTCGCCCGAATACCTCCCACAAGCAAGCCGCTTCGAGGATGCTGTGTCGGTTGAAGAACACTTTGGCACGCTCGGTAGTAAGGATTGTGCGCAATATCTTGCAACGCTCTATTTGCAAGACATTAGCGATTTTATTCGTGCCACCGTGTGTGAAGATTTCGAAATTGTCAAGTATGGCGAGCAGTTGGCCGTTGCAATTGCCGAATTTTCCACATTGGAGCAGGAGCTGCAAAAGCCACGCAACGCAGTGGAGAACCTTATGTGCGACCTGTTGCGTGAGCACATCGAACAAGCAAAACCTCGCTTTGTAGGTCTTTCGGTACCCTTCCCCGGCAGCCTGTTGGCTGCTCTGCGATGTGGACAATACATCAAGGCCAACTATCCGGACATAAAGGTTGTTATGGGAGGTGGCTACCCCACGACCGAACTGCGAGCGATGACCGACAGAGAGATTTTCCGTTATGTGGACTACATCGTGCTTGACGATGGCGAGGTGGCTTTGGAGCGCATTTTGAGTGGAGAAGAACTCATCCACACCTACACACCGGAGGGATTCCAAGAGGGCGAAAACGCTCCCCTGAGCCACTCCGAGCGCGGGTGTCCCGACTTCTCCGGTCTGCCCCACGACCTCTACTTCTCGCTCACCGAGGTAACCAACCCGATGCATCGCCTTTGGAGCGATGGCAGATGGAACAAGATTGTGCTGGCCCACGGTTGCTATTGGGCAAAGTGTGCTTTTTGCGACACCTCGCTCGACTACATCGGGTGCTACAATGCCCTCTCAGCCGTGGAGGTTGTGGATTATATGGAGCAAGTGGTAGAACAGACGGGCTCCAGTGGCTTCCACTTTGTAGATGAAGCCGCACCTCCCAAGTTGCTCAAAGAGATTTCGCTCGAAATACTGCGCCGAGGCAGGAGGTTTAGTTGGTGGACCAACATACGTTTCGAGAAGAGCTACACGGGCGACCTGTGTGCACTGATGGCAAGGGCGGGATGTATTGCTGTGGCCGGAGGTCTGGAGGTTGCAAGCGACAGATTGTTGGAGATGATTGGCAAGGGCGTGAGCATCGAACAGGCCACCATTGCTATGCGTAATTTCTATTATGCGGGCATTATGGTCCACACCTACCTTATGTATGGCCTACCCACACAAACCTTGCAGGAGAGTGTGGATGCAGCCGAGGTGGTAAGGCAGATGTTCCGTGCCGAACTCATCGGCTCGGCCTTCTGGCACCGCTACGCAATGACCATACACTCGCCCAGCGGTCGTGAGCCCGAAAAGTTTGGCGTAAGGCGCAAGGACCGCCTACCGAACCCCTTTGCCAACAACGAGGTACCCTTTGCAGAGAATAGGGGCTATTCACTAGATATGGTAGGCGACGGACTCAATCTTTCGTTGGCTAATTGGCTGGTGGGAAGCGGTTTGGAAAAGCCTGTACATAAGTGGTTTGGAGCGAAGGTGCCCGCCACCACGGTCATTCCCTCGCTCATTACAGACCACCTCATCAAGCCCGATGGGTGTCGTATCTATAACGACAAAGCACGCATTGTGTGGATTGGTGGAGCAACAATGCTCACCGAGGAGGGTATAGTTATTCGCACCCCTTCGAGCGAAAAGGAGGTTAAATTCCCCGAGATGGAGGCCGAGTTTATGCAGGCCGTCATTGAGCAGGTTAGCGACCTGACCGAGTGTTATACGTTTGAGGACATCCGTGCCCTATGGGAGGAGAATTTCGAGAAACCCTTTGTGGAGTTCTACTCCTCAAAGAAGTGGGACATCGTACGCAAGGCCGGTTTGTTGCAGATTTAATGTTCTTTTTTGCACGGGTAAAAGAAAAAAGTTATATCTTTGCGTGCCCAACAAGGTAAATGGAGTGTGTGGCACCTCCTCTTGCCACTGGGTTTCGGGATGTAGCGCAGTCCGGTTAGCGCGCCAGCTTCGGGAGTTGGAGGCCGAGAGTTCGAATCTCTTCATCCCGACGAAGCAACACAGAGAAAAGAGACTCGCACCAATGCGAGTGGCTTTTTGGGCTTATTGGTCAAAAATAGTACATAAATGCGGGTGTTTGCCCGCATTTTTTACTTGTATTTGAGCTTAAAATACTCGTCTATAAAGAGCTTACGATACCTCTTTGACATCCCATTGTGTACCCTCAATTTTGTTTTTAGATCTGTATTGATTGCTTCGAGGATATTATTAGTATTTGGGATTGGTACATCAGGATTATCATACCAAGTCCAGAGCCATTTCATATGTCGTTTCATTGAGAAATAGGCACTCCTCACTCGTTGATGGGTATATGATTTCTTGCCCGTTTTTCTGTCAAGAGTCCTATGTTTAAGCCATTCACCCCATTTCTCATACCACACCTCTAACATCCCAGCAAAAGACTCCTTATCAGTATGGCAAAGTAGGTGTGCTATCTTTTGTAATACCTTGCCAGCATCTGTTTGTGGATTCTTTGTAAGATATTCATCCACAGTCTTAACTTGATGAAATTGGCAATATTGCACTTTATATCGCGCAAGTGCTTGCGGTAATCCCCACAGACCATCACATACGATACCGAGAATCTTAAACTTATGCTCACGCAACCACTCGATACCCTCTAAGTAGTCGGCAATGGTCTCTTTCTTATCGAGGAACTTGCGCCATAGTAATCTCTTGCGATAGGCATCGACAATAAGCAATACTCCGAAGTTCTTGCCCCAATAAGTCGCATCCATCAGTATTACCACCTCCTTGTATTTCGATACTATGCGAGTGGAGTGAACTTGGCGTATTCTGCGCTGCACAGTACTTACTGAAAGACCATGTCGCTCTGCAAGTTCAGACAGTGTTTGCTTGCTTCTTACATACTCCTCGTAAAGACTCTTTGGAGATGTCGAGCGCAGGGCTTTGGGGTGTACTGAATGACGATGGCAGTTAGCGCAAAAATATCGCTGTTTACCCCCGTTGTAGCCGTGTCTGACGAGGGTGCGACGCCCGCATTTTGGGCAAACTTTTTATCCATTTCTAACGCAAATGGTGCAAATATATAAAAATCAACCAATTGCCCCGATTTTATGTACTAATTTTGACCAATAAGCCGCTTTTTGTTTACTCTTTGAGTAACGAAATAAACCCAAGGCAAAGCCACTCTGAACTTATTCTAATTTACTCGCTTAAATACACCATCAAGCAGATTATCAAATTCTGAACATGCATTTAGATGCAACACTTCTTTTTCGTCATTCACAACAATGAACGCAGACATACAAACAGACATTTCATTTGTTTGAATATGTAATTCTCCAAGAGCCATATCAAATGTGTATCTAAAACTCGTAGAATCCGAATGTTCTGGATCTTGAAATACATATGTTCCCGTGCCATTTTGATTAAAAGTATACTTCAAAGTATATGTATGCGAGGAGAGCGCTCCTGGAAATTTAACAGTCTGTTGCCATGTACCCACAATACTCACCTTCTGTGAGGAGTCATCATTTCCATTATTAGTATTACCCGACGAGGGCATATTAATGATGGGATTTTCGGTGTCGATATCCGAGCAAGCCGTGCACGAGATAATGGCCACAAGGGCGAGTAGTTTGAAAATGTTTTTCATTTGAATTGATGATGTTTGTCCCTCCCGCACCTCGAAGAGTAAAAACAAAAAGAAAGCGTGGTGCCGAAACTTATTTTAACAGGTAGGTCGTAGGAAACCTTGACAATCAAACAAGCAACAGCCCACGCCTATACCCCATTGCAGGGTACAGCGTGAAAAGCATAGTGCTCATTCCCTTGTCGATTGAATTTCCTACGTTCACCCGTGAGAATAAACTTACACTTTCCGCGTAAAAATATATGTTGAAGACAAAGGTAAGAAACTTTTTTGCAAAAAACACAGAAATAATTTGCAGTTTCGAGAAAAGTTTGTACTTTTGTAATGATTTCAAAAACGTAACGAGTACAAAATCACAAAAAGGGAGTTATGATTGTAGCAAAGGAATACTTACAGAGTTATGGCATTAGGCCATCGACACAGCGTATCGCCGTGATGCACTACCTGCTCACACATCGCACCCACCCCACCGTGGACGAGATTTACCACGAGTTAGTGGAGGAGATACCAACGCTATCACGAACGACGGTCTATAACACCCTACACCTACTCTATGAGCACGGGGCAATTTTGGCGCTCAGCATCGACGAGGCAAATGTGCGTTTCGACGGTTACACCCACCCCCACGCTCACTTTCTGTGTTGCGGTTGTGGTAAGGTCTATGACGTAGATCTCGACGATGTGGCGTTTGTGCAGCGCAACACCCCCAAGAATGCAGCCACAATAACCGAAGCACAACTATTCTACAAAGGCTTGTGCAACGTGTGCTCGACCAAACGACAGAATTAGACTCAAATCAAACACAAATAACAAACTTTAAAAACACACATTTAGCACTATGAAAAAGTTCCGTTGTACCGTTTGCGGCTACATCCACGAGGGCGATGCCGCACCCGAAAAATGCCCACTTTGCAAAGTAGGCCCCGAGAAATTCGTAGAGGTTGTTGAGAGCGATGAGGCTCTGCAATTCGCTGACGAGCACACTCTTGGCGTTGCCAAAGGTTGCCCCGAGGAGATTTGGGCAGGCTTGCAGGAGCACTTTATGGGCGAGTGCACCGAGGTTGGTATGTACCTTGCCATGTCGCGTCAGGCCGACCGTGAGGGTTATCCCGAGATTGCCGAGGCCTTCAAGCGTTACGCTTGGGAGGAGGCAGAGCACGCAGCCAAATTTGCCGAGTTGATTGGCGAGGTTGTTTGGGACACCAAAACCAATGTTTACAAACGTATGATGGCCGAGCACGGCGCTTGCGACGGTAAGAAACACATTGCTACCCTTGCAAAACAGAATAACCTTGACGCCATCCACGATACCGTACACGAGATGGCCAAAGATGAGGCTCGCCACGGTAAAGGTTTTGAGGGTCTCTACAACCGATATTTCAAATAGTCGATAGTTGGAAGATACCTTACAAAACGAAGGCTCGGAGAATTCTCTCCGAGCCTTCGTTATCTTTTTGTATTGCAAAGAGTTTTACCCCTCTCTGATTTCTGACACAGCTACTTAACTCTCAATCGTTGACCGGGGCGAATAGGCGTACTGCTCTTAATACCGTTTAGACGACAAATAGCACCAACAGTAGTACCATATTTAGCTGCAATTTGATAGAGATTATCTCCCGACTTCACCTTATAGTATATGGCATCATTTACCGTTGGGCGCGGCTTAGCAGCAGCCTTTTCAAGGTTATTGACAATCTCCTCACTGGTGAGTGGAGCGCCATTTTTATCGGTAAATATTCCGTCCATATCGTCATCTTCTTCGAGAGCTTCGGTAAGCTTGGATGATACATTAAAATATCCCCTTTCGAGAACGAAGGTGTGGTATTTGAGATCGCCTGTGGAGAAGTCGATTATTCGTTCCGGGTCAAACGTAAGGTCGGCATATCGAACCTCGAAGTGGAGGTGCGGGCCCCTGCTTCGGCCTGTGTTACCACCATAGCCAATAACCTGACCTGCAACCACATAGTCGTTTACCTCCACATTGAGTTTACAGAGGTGTCCATAGTAGGTTTCGAGTCCGTTGGGGTGGCGCAAGATGACCAAATAGCCATAGCCGCCGGAGTTGTAGCGTGCATACCTCACCTTACCCTCAAAGGTGGCATAGATTGGCTCGCCAACGGGCAAGCCGATGTCGATACCTTTGTGCATTCCCCTACCACGTGGGCCATAACGAGAAGATACCCTGCCCAATACGGGTGGATGGTAGTCATCCAGATTCTTAATCAGCTCAATCTCCATCGTTTCCGGCACGTCGACGATATTCACATCCCGATAGGCGAACACCCCACTCGTAACCCAATGGTCTTGATAGACCTTTTGATTGGCACGTTGAGCATAGTCGGTGTATAAATATCGCCAAGTGTTGTTGGTATAGGTGATGATTTTCACATTGGGACGGTCGGTGTCGATGGTATCCATCGGCACCTGTGGCAGGTCTTCCAAATCGTATGTTTTGCGCTGTGCCACAGCACTTCCACACGCGAGAAATGCCACCGCCAACAACAAAAATTTCAACACTCCGCTCCTATTCATACACTACTCTATTCCTCTTCTTTGTCAATATAAAGTGCTGCTTGATTTAGCTGCTCATAAAACTCTCTGCCAAAAGCTCTTACAAGAGGCTCTTCAAGGGCCTTATAGACTTTCACACCATGCCTCTTGCCACACTCAAAAGCACACTTACAGATGTTCCAACGGTGGAGATTCAGGCCGTAGTCGCCCGTCGAAAAACGCTTAACTCTAATGGGGTAAAGATGACACGATATGGGTTTAATAAACGAGGTTTTACCCTCCCGATAGGCCCTCTCTATGGCGCAAAACGTAATTCCGTTTTCCTTGAATGCATAAGCACACTCGGCTCCATCAACAAGTGGTGTCGTGTAGTCGCCATCCACATCCACCACCATAAATCCTTGTTGTTCAATGGCCTCCACTCCCTCGGAGGTCATATAAGGTTTGTAGTTTTCCCACTCCTGCTCCAACAAATCGACCTCTTCGATGTCAAGCGGTGCGCCCGAGTCGCCCTCAACGCAGCACTCTCCCCTACACACCGACAAATCGCAGCAGAACTCCTCGGTAAGGATGTCGGTGGCAACGATTTTACCATCAATATCAATCATCGACTGCCTCATAGGTATCCTCTATTACGGTCGTAAGGGCCTCGGTCATACTTATTCCTGCCTCCCTCAACTGCTTGGGCACAATGCTTCCACCGCTCATTCCGGGGATGGTGTTAATCTCAATGAGGTAGGGTTCGCCCTCGGGGGTTACGATGAAATCAACCCTTGCAAGTCCACGGCAACGGCAAGCCTTGTAGGCTGCCAGAGTAAGCTCGTGTAGCCTGTCGGCCAGCTCTGCGGGGATGTCGGCCGGAGTAATCTCGTCGCTCATACCGGCGGTGTACTTGGCCTCGTAGTCGAAAAATTCGTTCTTGGCCACCACTTCCGTAATGGGCAGCAACCACTCCTTGTCGGCCGTAACCAACACTCCGCAGGCCATCTCCCTGCCCGCAACAAACTCCTCAATGAGCACCTCGTGGCTCTCCTCAAAGGCTTTGAAGATGGCCTCTGGCAAATCCTCTGCCCTCTTCACCTTCGTTACACCACAACTACTACCGCTCGCATTGGGTTTCACAAACAGCGGCAAACCAAGTTCGGCCACAATAGCCTCGGGCGAAATCCAGTCGTCTTCCCTCAAAAGAATATCCTTAGCCAGCCCTACGCCTGTGTGAGCCACTGCCCTCTTGGTGGTAATCTTATCGAAGGTTATCACGCTCGACACCATATCGCACGACGAGAAGGGGACGCCCATCATCTCCAAATAGCCCTGCAAGTGTCCATCCTCGCCGGGGGTGCCGTGAATCATAATGTAGGCGTAGTCAAACACCGTTTTGGTCCCCTCCACGGTGAGCGAAAAATCGTTCAAATCAACGCCATATTCCACTCCTTCGGCCGTGCGGTGGGTAAACTTGCGTCCACACACATCCACCAGCCACACATTGTACCTCTCCGCATCAAAAGCGGAAGCCACCTGTGCAGCACTCTGCAAGGCAATCTCCCTCTCCGAGGAGTTGCCACCCGCCAGCAGTGCCACATTCAATTTCTTCAACATCTTATCTCTTTATGGATTATAGTAATCTTTGTGTCGGAAGGCCAAAATGTCCTCAACCATTTCAAGCCACTGCACAGCCTCTTCACACTCTCCGTCGAGCCTGCGGGCCTGCTCAAAGTGATTGATAGCCTCACCAAATTCACTCCTCGCAAAAGCATCCTTACCTTTGCTCAAAGCCTTTTCTATTTCGTCTTTTACATACATATCGTTCTCCACAATATACTCCGCAACCACCTCGGGCACAAGTTTTTTCCACTCCTCATCACCCGCTGCGAGCAACTCCCTTATCTGTGTGGATGAGTGGGACATCCTCGGAGCCTCGGGCATCATCACAAACGGCTCTCCAAACCACTCATTCTCGCCACGAGGGTAGATGAATATCCTATTCTCACTCACAACCCTTTGAGCCTCTTTCCAAGTGTGTATCGTGGCGGCCACATCGCCACCTCCCAGCAGAGCAAACTCCCTATCCGGATAGGCCCTGCGGAGGTAATCCAACGTGTCAATTGTATATGAAGGTCGGGGCAGTCCGAACTCCACATCGCACACCTCCAAGCCCTCAACGCCTTCCACCGCCCTGCGAGCCATCTCCAATCTCAACTGCTCCTCCGCAAGGTCGCTCTGTTGTTTGTGTGGATTTTGGGGCGAAACCACCAGCCACACCTCCCGAGCAAGCCCCTCGCGCAGCACATACTCCGCCACCGCAAGGTGTCCATTGTGGATGGGATTAAACGAGCCAAAGTAGAGAACAGTCATTGAGAATTGAGAATTGCAGATGCAGCCTACTGTGTGTATATGTGGTTTATTTACTACTGATGAACTTCGCCACGGCATTGCGAACCTCTGCCACTGCCGCATCAAGGTTGTCATTCACAACAATCACATCAAATTGTGGAGCATAACCAAGTTCTTCGTCTGCCTTCGCAATTCGTTGAGCAATCTTCTCGGGAGAGTCTGTACCCCTACCTTCCAGCCTATGGCGCAACTCCTCCACCGAAGGGGGCATAATGAAAATGGAGAGTGCCTTGTTGCCAAAAATATCCTTCAACCTCACTCCTCCCTTCACATCCACGTCGAACAGGATGGTGTGCTCTTTGGCCCAAATGCGCTCCAACTCGCTACGCAAAGTGCCATATTTGGTGCCGGCATAAACCTCCTCCCACTCCACAAAGCTATCCTCCGCAACAAGGCGGTCGAACTCCTCCGTCGAAAGAAAATAGTAATCCCTGCCGTGTTGCTCGGCACCACGAGGAACCCTCGATGTGGCCGATACGGAAAACTCCAAGCCATCCATTTCCTCCATCAAGCGGCGCACAATGGTTGTCTTGCCGGAGCCGGAGGGTGCCGAGAATATAATCAGTTTACCCATAGGTGTCAAGTGTCTGTGTGTGCTACAAAATATTGAGTACCTGTTCCTTAATCTTCTCCAACTCGTCTTTCATCTTCACCACCAAAATCTGCATCTCGGAGTCGTTGGATTTGGAGCCCATGGTGTTAATCTCGCGCCCCATCTCCTGTGCCACAAAACCGAGTTTACGGCCCACACTATCCTCCTCGGTGGCCACCGCACGGAAGTAGGCACAGTGTTTGTCCAGACGTACCTTCTCCTCCGTAATGTCGAGTTTTTCGATATAATATATCATCTCCTGCTCCAAGCGTGCAGCATCATAGGCCACACCGACCTGAGCAAATTGGTCAACAATGCGTTTCTTGATGGTTTCGGTGCGCGCCTTCTCATAGGGCTCAACGGCCTTGCGGTAGCCCTCAATCATCTCCACCCTGTGCAGCAGGTCATCAATCAACACCTTACCCTCGTGCACGCGGAATTCGTTATGTTGCCTGAGGGCCTCGTCAACGGCCTGCAACAGGGCAGCCTTCTCCTCCTCGCTAACGGTATCAACCTCAGTGGCAACCACATCGGGCATACGCATCACCGCAGCGAGCACCTGCGACTGCACCTCGCTACCACACCCCAAACCCGAAGCCAGAGCCAATTTCATAAGTTGCTCCGAGTAGGATTTGAAGAGTGGTTCGTTGATAGCCACCGAAGCCTCCTTGCTGGCGTTATTCTCGATTGTTACAAACAAATCGACCTTGCCACGTTGGAGTTCTTTGGCAACCTTATTGCGTACCTCATACTCAAACTGGCGATAACGTGCCGGCATCTTGACCGACAAGTCGAGTTGTTTACCATTCAGCGAACGTGTTTCCACCGTAATTTTACGGTCTGCGATTGTGATTTCGGCTTTACCGAAACCGGTCATTGATTTTATCATTATTTTTGGACGTATTTCAATCCACAAAGATAACTATTTTTTTCATTCGATGAAACATAAAATAAAATAGAGAAAGGTATTGTTATTCTATTATATTTTCTTTATATTTGCGAGTGTTTAATTACAAACTGTAAGAAAACCTAAAATACATTATAATTTTTAACCTAACAACTACAAAAACTCATGAAACACAATTTCAATGCAGGCCCTTCGATTTTGCCCCAAGAGGTCTTGGAGAAGGCAGCACAGGCCGTTTTGGATTTCAATGGTAGCGGACTCTCGCTCCTCTCTATCTCGCATCGCACCAAAGAGTTCGATGCAGTGATGGACGAGGCAAAGGCTCTTTTTAGGGAGCTTTTGGAAATTCCCGACAACTACCAAATATACTTCGTGGGCGGTGGCGCAAGCACCCAATTCTTCCACGTGCCCTACAACTTCCTCGGCACCAAAGCCGCCTATGTAAATACCGGCGTATGGACCAAAAAAGCCATCAAGGAGGCAAAACTCTTTGGCGAGGTGGAGGTGATTGCAAGTGGTGAGGAGAGTGGTTTTTCGGCCATTCCCAAAGGATACACCATCCCCACCGATTGCGACTATCTCTATACCTGTATGAACAACACCATCTACGGCACAGAGAACCACACCGACATCGACTCCCCCATTCCTCACATCTGCGATATGAGTTCCGACATTCTGAGCCACCCTGTGGATGTGTCGAAATATGCCATCATCTATGGCGGTGCACAGAAGAATCTCGCCCCCGCAGGCGTTACCTTCGTGATTATCCGCGATGATATGGTGGAAAAAGTTGTACGCCCCGTGCCCAGTATGGTCAACCCCAAGAGCCACATCGACAACAACTCAATGTTCAACACTCCTCCCGTCTTCCCAATCTATGTATTGATGGAGACTCTGCGCTGGATGAAGAGCATTGGCGGTATGAAGGAGATGTATCGCCGCAACTGCGAGAAGGCCGAAATGCTCTATGCCGAGATTGACCGCAACAAACTATTCCGTGGCACTGCCGCAGTGGAGGACCGTTCGAGAATGAACATCTGCTTTGTGATGCAGCCCGAGTATGAGGCTCTGGCAGGCGAGTTCTTGGAGTTTGCCAAGGAGAAGGGTATGGTCGGCATCAAGGGCCACCGCTTGGTGGGCGGCTTCCGCGCAAGTTGCTACAACGCTCTGCCCATTGAGAGCGTGAAGGCACTGGTGGAGTGTATGCAGGAGTTCGAAAGGCTCCACGCATAGCCTGCGCCACAACCTCAAAAGAACAACCTATTAACCGAAAATAAACTACAAACGTAAAAGTCCACATCCCCAATGGCCATTATTGTACCATACACCTATGAACGCAAGCGCGAGAGGGCTGTGGACTTTTACAGCCTGATAGAACCTATGAAAATCTTAGTTGCAACCGAAAAACCCTTTGCAAAAGCAGCCGTAGAGGCCATTGCGAAGGTGGTGGTGGAGGCAGGATATGAACTTGCCCTGCTGGAAAAATATACCGAAAAGAGCAAACTGTTGGAGGCGGTGGTAGATGCCGATGCACTCATCGTGCGCAGCGACAAGGTTACTGCCGAAGTCATTGCCGCTGCACCCAACCTCAAAATCGTTGTGAGGGCCGGTGCCGGCTACGACAACGTGGATTGTGCAGCCGCATCAGAGAGGGGTATCGTGGTGATGAACACCCCCGGACAGAACGCCAACGCTGTGGCAGAGTTGGCTTTGGGCCTTATGATTTATATGTCGCGAGGCACCTTCAAGCCCGGCACGGGCAGGGAGATTAGCGGCAAAAGGCTCGGTATTCACGGCTATGGAGCCATCGGTCAGATTGTAGGCCGCTATGGCAAGGCACTCGGTATGGAGGTCTATGCCTTGTCGCCCTCGATTACCGACCTGAGCATCTTTGAGCGCAACGGCGTTAGGCGTGTGGAGAGCGCAGAGGAACTCTACAAGACCTGCGACTACATCTCGCTGCACATTCCCGCAACGGAGAAATACAAAAAATTCGTAGATCGCCACCTCTTGGAGAGCCTGCCGAAGGGTGCAATCATCGTGAACACCGCCCGCAAGGAGGTTGTAAACGAGGAGGACCTGCTGGCTGTGTTGACAGAGAGGGAGGACCTCAAATATGCCACCGACATCGCAGCAGCGTGTCAGGCCGAGTTGAACGAGAAGTGTGGCAATAGGGTGTTCGCCACCCCCAAGAAGCAGGGTGCAGAGACCGCCGAGGCCAACTACAACGCTGCCAAAGCCGCCGCAGAGCAGATTGTCGATTTCTTCAAGACCGGCAACCGCAGGTATCAGGTAAACAAGTAACAGAGGGCGGATGTTATGGTTAAGATTAAGGCATTTTGCGGAGTACGTCCTCCGCAGGAGTTGGCGTATGAGGTAGCATCGCGCCCCTACGATGTGCTCAATTCGCAGGAGGCGAAAGCCGAGGCCGGCGAAAAGAGCCTGCTGCACATCATCAAGCCCGAGATTGACTTCGAGCCGATGATTGACGAGCACGACGAGGCCGTATATGGCAAAGCCGTGGAGAACTACACTGCGTGGAAAGAGAGAGGCTGGTTGACCAAAGAGCCCAAAGAGTGCTACTATATCTACGCCCAAACGATGAACGGCAAGAGGCAGTATGGTCTGGTGGCCTGCTGCCACTTCGAGGACTACGTGGATGGACACATCAAAAAGCACGAACTCACAAGGGCTGATAAAGAGGAGGACCGAATGAAGCACGTGAACGCCCAGAGCGCAAACCTCGAACCTGTGTTCTTTGCATACCCCGAAAGGGAGGATATGAACGCCATTGTGGAGCACATCGTGGCAGGTAAGCCCGAGTATGACTTTGTGAGCGATGATGGCGTGGGACACACTCTGTGGGTGATTGATGGCGACGAGGATATCGCACATATTACCAACATCTTCGAACAAATCCCCGCCCTCTATGTGGCCGACGGACACCACCGCACAGCCGCAGCCGCAAGGGTTGGTCAGGAGAGGATGAAGGCAAATCCGAACCACACGGGAGCCGAGGAGTATTGCTGGTTTTTGGCGGTGATTTTCCCCGGCGAACAACTCAACATCATCGACTACAACCGCCTTGTGAGGGACCTCAATGGTTTGAGCACAGAGGAGTTCATTGCCGCCGTGGAGGAGAACTTCGAGGTAGAAGAGATGGGCGAGGAGATTTACAAACCCAATGCCCTGCACAACTTCGGAATGTATTTGGAGGGTAAGTGGTACTCTCTTACAGCCAAGGCGGGTACCTACGACGACGAGGACCCGATTGGAGTGTTGGATGTTACGGTGATTTCCAACCTTATATTGGACAAGGTGTTGGGCATCAAGGACCTGCGCAGGGATAAGCGCATCGACTTTGTGGGCGGCATACGTGGTTTGGGCGAGTTGCAGAAGAGGGTGGATAGTGGCGAAATGAAGGTTGCCTTTGCGCTCTACCCTGTGTCGATGCAGCAGATTATCGACATTGCCGACAGCGGCAACATTATGCCTCCCAAGACCACTTGGTTTGAGCCCAAGTTGCGCAGCGAAGTGGTGATACACGAATTTTAGATGATACTATTACCTAAATTAAACAAATTATAACTAACAGACAGTATGGCAAAAATCAAGGGAACAATCGTTGTGGACGTCGAGCGTTGCAAAGGCTGCGAGGTCTGCGTTGCCTCATGCCCGTGTGATGTGCTGGCCCTCGCGCCCGCCGTCAATGGCAAAGGCTACCACTATGCCCAAATGGCAAAACCCGACAATTGCACCGGTTGTGCAAGTTGTGCAATCATTTGCCCCGACACTTGTATCACGGTTTACAGACAAAAATTTGAGTAGGCGTTATGGGAGAGATTAGATTAATGAAAGGCAACGAGGTGATTGCAGAAGCTGCAATCCGTTGCGGAGCCGACGGCTACTTCGGCTATCCTATCACCCCGCAAAGCGAGGTTATGGAGACACTTATGGAGCGTAAGCCTTGGGAAACAACCGGTATGGTTGTGGTTCAGGCCGAAAGCGAAGTGTCATCAATCAATATGGTCTATGGCGGTGCCGCCTGCGGCAAGAGGGTTATGACCTCTTCGTCCAGCCCCGGTATCAGCCTTATGTGTGAGGGACTCACCTATCTGGCCGGCGCAGAACTCCCGTGCGTGGTGGTGAACGTAACCAGAGGTGGCCCCGGTCTGGGCACCATTCAGCCCGCACAAAGCGACTACTATCAGGCAGTTAAGGGCGGTGGCCACGGCGACTACAAAATTATCGTGCTCGCACCCGCACCGGTGCAGGACATGCACGACTTCGTGTTTGACGCCTTCGATTTGGCATTCAAATATCGCAACCCTGTGATGATTCTCTCCGATGGTGTTATCGGTCAGATGATGGAGAAGGTGGAGCTTGCCGAGCAGAGGCCAAGGTGGACCGACGAGGAAATCAAACAGATGCACGACAGCTGGGCCTGCACGGGTAAGAGCGAGAGCCGTAAGGGTAATATCGTAACTTCGTTGGAGTTGGACCCCTACCGTCAGGAGCAGTTCAACTACAAGATTTTCGAGAAATATGCTCGTTGCGAGGCCGAGGAGGTGCGCTATGAGGAGTATATGACCGAGGATGCCGACTACCTGTTGGTGGCCTTTGGTTCTTCGGCACGTATCTGCAAGAAAACCATCGAGATAGCACGCGAGCAGGGCTACAAGGTGGGACTCATTCGCCCCATCACCCTCTGGCCCTTCCCCAGCAAGAAAATTGCCGAAGTGGCAGCAAAAACCAAAGGCGTGTTGGTTGCCGAGCTCAATATGGGCCAGATGGTCGATGACGTGAGGTTGGCAGTCAATGGCGCAGTGCCCGTTGAGCACTTTGGCCGCACCGGTGGTGCAGTCTATTCGCCCGAAGAGGTTTATGAGGCATTGTTGAACAAAATCGTTAAAAAGTAATCACTATGGCAGAATATATCGTTGAAAAGACCAAAGAGAATCTGGTCTATTCCAAGACTCCCGTCTTGACCGACAATGTAATGCACTACTGCCCGGGTTGTAGCCACGGCACAATTCATAAGCTCATCGCCGAGGTAATCGAGGAGATGGGCGTGCAGGACAAGGCTATCGGCGTATCGCCCGTGGGTTGCTCGGTGTTTGCATACAACTACCTCAATATCGACTGGATTCAGGCTGCCCACGGTAGGGCTGCTGCTGTGGCTACCGCTGCCCACAGGCTCTATCCCGACAAACTCGTCTTCACCTATCAGGGCGATGGCGACTTGGCGGCAATCGGTACTGCCGAGAGCATCCACGTCTGCAACCGTGGCGAGAGTATTGCGGTGTTCTACATCAACAACGCAATCTATGGTATGACCGGTGGTCAGATGGCCCCCACTACCCTGCTCGGTATGAAGACCGCAACCTGCCCCTATGGTCGCGACCCGCAGTTGCACGGCTATCCCTACAAGGTGGCTGATTTTGTGTGCCAGCTCCCCGGTGTGTGCTACGTAACGCGCCAGAGTGTCCACACCCCCGCCAACGTGCGCAAGGCCAAAAAGGCTATCCGCAAGGCTTTTGAGAACGCACTCGCAGGCAAGGGCCTCTCGTTTGTGGAGTTTGTGGCCACCTGCAACAGCGGTTGGAAGATGACTCCCGTGCAGGCCAACAAGTGGATGGAGGAGAATATGTTGCCCGCCTATCCGCTCGGCGACATCAAAAATGAGTAAATTAACCCTAAAACAACAGACAAAATAGAGATGAAAGAAGAATTGATTATCGCAGGTTTCGGAGGACAGGGTGTTCTCTCGACCGGTAAAATTTTGGCCTATTCGGGTATGTTGCAGGGTTATGAGGTGAGTTGGTTGCCAAGCTATGGCCCCGAGATGCGTGGTGGTACGGCCAACGTAACGGTGGTGGTTAGCGACCAGCCCGTAAGCTCGCCCATCGTGCAGAAATGCGACACCGCTATTGTGCTCAACCAGCAGAGCCTTGACAAGTTTGAGGGCAGTGTGCGTCCCGGCGGTACGCTCATTTACGACACCAATGGCATCACCCACCACCCCACTCGTAAGGACATCAACATCTACACCATCAACGCCACCGAGGAGTGTGCCAAGATGGGTAATGCCCGATTGTTCAACACGATGATTTTGGGTGGATATTTGAAGGTGCGCCCCATCGTTACGATGGACTATGTGAAGGTGGGCTTGAAGAAGTCGCTCCCCGAGCGTGCTTGGAAGACTCTGCCTGACAATGAGAAAGCCATTGAGCACGGCGGTGAGATTATCACCCTCGTTCACAAGGCCGAGTAGGAATACAACTTTGGTGGGCTGCCTACATATAATTAGGGAGTACCTATATATTATGTAAAGATAGCCCACCCTAGTAACCACAAATAACAACAGACTAAATCGAACACTTGAACTTCACGAGAGCATGGGCGATGACACACGTCGCCCATGCTTATTTTTTGGCATTGTATTGCAAATACGCTCGACATTTGCTAATTTTGTAGGGAAACAAAAAAATACCCACAATGAAACCACGTCTCGCCCTTATTGCCCTAATGTCGCTCATGGCCATAGAGGGCCCAATCCATGCACAGAACAATCCACCCAAAAGGCAGGGCTACGAAGAACACCCTGAGTTGTTTGGCAATGTGGATTCGGTGATCATCAAAATATTCAACTCACCAGAAGCAGTCGAACACAACATACCGTCCCTTGTCCACAACTACACCTTCAATCAGAAGGGTGACATTGAAAAGTCCAGCACATCCAAGGGTACGGGAGAGTTAATGTCCAACGTTGCGTATAACTATAATAATATAAACGGTCTGTTGGTAGAAAAAACAACATTTAATGAGGCCGGACACCCCATCCAACTTCACCACTACACTCACGACGAAAGAGGCAACATAGTCGGAACTAGTCGCATCTCTGGCAGAGGAACTAGTAAATTGGGTTATGTGTATGATTCAAACAACAGACTCGCAGAGGCAATAACCTATGCCAACCAAGAGGTTGCATTTAGGTTGCAGTATCAATATGACAGTAACGGCAACAAAGTAAAAACCACAACATACAATGCAGACAGTGTGGTAATTGCAAAGTTATCGCATCTCTACACATACTCTCCCGACAACAAAATTGAAGAGAGTGCCACATTAGACAGCAGCAACACAATTGTAAGTCGAGACGTTTTTTCATACAACAACGATGGACATGTTGACTCATGCCTATCGTATGATAGCGAAGGTGCTCTAACAGCCACCAAAACCTACACCTACGACACACATGGCAACCGAATAGAGGAAACCACCTATCTAGGAGAAGCAAAGACGGCAAGCAAAAAGATTACATACACCATACATTACAACGAAGATAGCACGTCGCTGCCAACAGATTTTGACGACAACAAAGTTTACAGCGAAAAGGATGGGGTTACTATCATGCCGACGTTTAAAGGTGGCGACTTGAATACTTTCAGAAAGTGGTTTAGCATAAAGTTCGATGTACCTGCTGACGCCGCAAATATGGGCGCACAAGGAGTCATACTCATAAAGTTCGTCATTGAAAAGGATGGTAGCCTATCTAATATCAACATTCTGATGTCGCCCCACCCTTCCTACAACAAAGCGGTCGAGCGCGTGCTGAAAAAGTGTCCCAAATGGGAACCTGGTTACATAAATGATAGACCTGTGCGCGTCGGATGTACTTTACCCCTACATGTGAAATTTAGATAGCAAGCAACAATATAAAACAATCGGGATGAGGAATTCCTCGTCCCGATTTGTCTTTTCAATTATTAGTGCTCAATCTCAACACTATTTGAACTCCACGAGGGCTTTGCCGGTCATCTCGGCAGGCTGAGTGAGGCCCATAAGTTTGAGCACCGTGGGAGCAACATCGGCCAAAACACCATTCTCCACACTCGCTACCCTATCCGACACCACAATAATAGGTACGGGGTTGAGTGAGTGGGCAGTGTTGGGCGAGCCATCCTCATTCACAGCGTTGTCGGCGTTGCCGTGGTCGGCAATAATCACAACCTCGTAGCCATTCTCAACTGCGGTAGTAACCACATCCTTCACGCACGCATCCACCGTTTTGACTGCCTTGTAGATGGCATCCCATACACCAGTGTGGCCAACCATATCGCCATTGGCAAAGTTGAGCGCAATGAAGTCATACTCCTGCTTTTTGAGTTCGGCAACCAGAGATTTTGCCACCTCGGGTGCGCTCATCTCGGGTTGGAGGTCGTAGGTGGCAACCTTCGGCGAGGGAATCAAAATGCGGCTCTCACCCGCAAACTCGGCCTCACGACCACCATTGAGGAAGAATGTAACGTGGGCATATTTCTCCGTCTCGGCAATGCGCAACTGCTTCAAGCCCAGCGACGACACATACTCGCCAATGGTATTGTTCACATTCTCCTTGTCGAAGAGGATGTGGAGGCCCTCAAACTTGGCATCGTAGGGAGTCATACAGCAGTAGTACAAGGGCAGGGTGTGCATACCCTCCTCGGGCATATCCTGCTGGGTGAGTACGATGGTGAGCTCTTTGGCCCTATCGTTGCGGAAGTTGAAGAAGATGACCATATCACCCTCCTCAATCAGGCCGATGGGTTTGTCCTCGGCATCCACAGCCACAATGGGTTTCACAAACTCATCCGTGATACCCTCGTCGTAGCTCTCCTGCATTGCGGCAACCATATCGGTAGCGTGGCGGCCCTCGCCACGGACAATCTGGTCATAGGCAATCCTTACCCTCTCCCAGCGTTTGTCCCTATCCATTGCGTAGTAGCGGCCGATGATAGAGGCAATCTTGCCACCGCTCACTTTGAGGTGGTTTTCGAGAGCCTCAATGTAGCCCTTACCGCTTTGGGGGTCGGTATCGCGACCATCCATAAAGCAGTGCACATAGGTCCTGTCGGAGAGTCCGTAGGCCTGTGCGATGTCGAAAAGTTTGTGCAGGTGGCTCTGCTGGCTGTGCACACCACCATCGCTCACAAGGCCCATAAAATGAACCTTTGTACCCTTCTCCACTGCATACTCGAAGGCAGCCTTAACCTCGGGGTTCTCCATAATGGAGTTGTCCCTGCAAGCGCGGTTAATCTTCACAAGGTCTTGATACACAACCCTACCTGCGCCAATGTTAAGGTGGCCCACCTCGGAGTTACCCATCTGGCCCTCGGGCAAGCCCACATTTTCGCCATCGGTACGCAACTCGGCCGAAGGATATTTCTCTTCGAGCGAGTCAATAAACTCGGGCTGGGCGGTGTAGATAACATCCCCTTTGGAGTGGTTACCCTTGCCCCAGCCGTCCAATATCATCAAAAGAACTTTCTGTTGTGCCATATTTTATTGATTGGTTTTAATCTCCTTTTATTTCACAAAATTACAGTTTTGCCAAAATCAACTCCTCGGCCACAGCGATAGCCTTCTCCAATCCCTCGGGGTTCTTACCACCTGCGGTTGCATAGAAGGGCTGACCACCACCGCCACCCTGCATCTCCTTTGCAGCGGTGCGCACGATGTCGCCTGCCTTCACGCCCTTAGCTACAAGTGCATCGCCAACGGCCACAGCCAACATAGGTTTACCACCCTCGCGGCTACCGAGCACGATGGCAACATCCGGATTGGCGGTACGCAGAGCATAGATTGCATCCTTGACCATATCCACGGGCATATCCACAACCTTGCTGAACACCTTCTGACCACTCTCGGCAATAATTTTGCCAATCGCATCGGCCACTCCTTTGGCCTTCTCGGCACGGAAGCCCTCAATCTCCTTACGGAGTTCGGCGTTGTCGTCAATCATCTTCTTGATGGCCTGCAACAGTGCGGGCGAGCCTACGCTCTTCTGCACCTCTTTGAGGGTCTCCTCAATGGTGTAGAGTCTCTCCTCTGCCACTGCACCTGCAACTGCCTCAATACGCCTTACGCCTGCCGAAATTGCGCTCTCGGCCACAATCTTAAACATACCGATCTGACCTGTTGCACCAACGTGGGTACCACCACAAAGCTCCACACTCTCGCCAAAGCGAATCATCCTCACCTTGTCGCCATACTTCTCGCCAAAGAGCATCATTGCACCTGCCTGCTGTGCCTCCTCAATGGAGCACTCACGGTTCTCATCCAAAGCGTGGTTGGCCCTAATCATTGCATTAACAGCCTTCTCCACTTGACGCAACTCCTCGTCGGTAACCTTCTGGAAGTGCGAGAAGTCGAAACGGAGATAGTCGGGGCACACAAGCGAGCCCTTCTGCTCTACGTGCGAGCCAAGAATATCACGCAGTGCCTTGTGCATAAGGTGGGTTACGGAGTGGTGGCGTGCCGAAGCGAGCCTATCCTCCTCGTTCACCGTTGCAACAAAGGTTGCATTTACATCCTCGGGCAGTTCTGCCACGATGTGAATGGGGAGTCCATTCTCCTTGATGGTATCAACAACTTTGATGGTCTTATCATTGGCCTCAATGGTACCATTATCGCCCACCTGACCACCGCTGTTTGCATAGAAAGGTGTACGGTCAAAGACGAGCTGATAGAGAGTCTTGCCCTTAGTTGTTACTCTGCGGTAGCGTACAATCTTAACCTCGGCGGTGAGGCTGTCGTAGCCCACAAATTCGCTGCTCACGCCTGTCTGCAACTCAACCCAATCGTCGTTCTCCACCACAGCGGCATTACGCGAGCGAGCCTTCTGTGCCTGCAACTCCACATCGAATGCCTCCAAATCGACACCCATACCATTCTCTTTGGCAATGAGTTCGGTGAGGTCGATGGGGAAGCCGTAGGTGTCGTAGAGAGTGAATGCCGACTTGCCGTCGATGATGTTGCCACCGGCCTTGCGCACTTTGGCAATCACACCCTCCAAGAGATTGATACCCGTAGCAAGGGTTTTCAAGAACGCACTCTCCTCCTCGCAGATAACGCTCACAATGAGGTTTTGCTGTGCTTTAAGTTCGGGGAATTGTGCTCCCATCTGCTCCACCAATCCGGGAACGAGTTTGCAGATGAAAGGCTCATTGAATCCGAGGTAGGTGTAGCCATATCGTACTGCACGGCGCAGGATACGGCGAATAACATAGCCTGCCTTCACGTTGCTGGGCAACTGACCGTCGGCAATGGAGAAAGAGATGGTGCGAAGGTGGTCGGCAATAACCCTCATTGCGATATCTGCCTTCTCATCCTCGCCATATTTCTTGCCCGACAGGGCGGCAATCTCTGCGATGCGTGTCTGGAACACATCGGTATCGTAGTTACTCTGTTTGTTCTGCAACACCATACACAAGCGCTCGAAGCCCATACCGGTATCGATGTGTTTGTGGGGCAGAGGCTCCAACGAGCCATTAGCCTTGCGGTTGAACTGCATAAACACAAGGTTCCAAATCTCAATCACAAGGTGGTGGCCCATATTGACCATCTCGCTACCGGGTTTGGCAGCCCTCTCCTCCTCGCTGCGGAGGTCGAAGTGAATCTCGCTACAAGGACCGCAAGGACCCGTCTCGCCCATCTCCCAGAAGTTGTCGTGCTTGTTGCCGAGGATGATGTGGTCCTCGGGCAGATACTGTTTCCAATAGTCGAAAGCCTCTTGGTCCATAGGTACACCCTCCTCAGGAGCGCCCTCGAACACGGTGGCGTAGAGCCTATCCTTCGGCATACCATAGACCTCGGTCAGCAACTCCCAAGCCCAATCGATGGCCTCCTTTTTGAAGTAGTCGCCAAAGGACCAGTTGCCGAGCATCTCGAACATTGTGTGGTGATAGGTATCGTGGCCCACCTCTTCGAGGTCGTTGTGCTTACCCGACACGCGCAGGCACTTTTGGGTGTCGGCAGCGCGAGGGAATTTACGCTCGGCATTGCCGAGGAAAATATCCTTAAATTGGTTCATCCCTGCGTTGGTAAACATCAACGTAGGATCGTTTTTCACAACCATTGGAGCCGAGGGTACGATGGTGTGCCCCTTACTCTCAAAGAATTCCAGGAACTTTGCCCTGATTTCGTTACAAGTCATCATATCTATATTTGAGTTATTACGTTTCGTTACTCACTTTTTCAAGGTTGCAAATTTACATATTTTACTCTAATTTTGCCCCCACGGAGTAGTATTTTTACACCAAATGGCAAAAAAAGAGTACATTTTCAACCCTGCAACGCTCACCTACGAGCCTGTTCGCCGTCCCGCACGACTGCGCAGGTACATTATTGTCCGACGCGGAATAGTGCTCTTCATTGTTGCCGCAGTGATTAATTTGGTCTATTCTTTCGAGTTCTACACTCCGAAGATGCGCGCCATCGAGAACAATCGCAACGAGATATTGGGACACTACGAGGTGCTCGCCGAGCGTATCGGCTCAATGGGCACTACCATTGGTGAGATTGCCCAGAGGGACAACTTTGTCTATCGACCGCTCTTTGGTGCCGACACCCTCTCTTTGGTTGGCATCTACTCACCCTTCTCGGAGAGTTTCTACAACGGCTTTGAGGAGGATTGGCAGCAGGTGGCCAGACTCACTTGGGAAGAGCTCGACCAACAAACCCGCCTACTCTACCGCCAAAGTATTTCGCTTGACCAACTGCAAAGCCTGTCGAAGAACAAGGAGAAGATGGCGGCATCCATCCCTGCCATTTGGCCCATCAATAAAAAAGACCTCCGTGGTCCCATCGGTGCCTATGGCCGCAGGCTGCACCCTATCTACAAACGCTACATCCACCACAAGGGTATTGACTTTGGCGGAAGGCGTGGCGACCCCATCTATGCCACCGGCAACGGAGTGGTATCGCACACCGAGAAGGGCTTGCGTCGCAAGGGCTATGGCCAGCAGATTGTCATTGACCACGGATTTGGCTACAAGACTCGTTATGCACACCTAAACGAGCGACTTGTGAAGAAAGGTCAGGAGGTTAAGCGTGGCGAATTGATTGGCTATATGGGCAACACGGGTGGCTCCACAGGCCCCCACCTGCACTATGAGGTAATCTATATGGGGCGCGATGTGGACCCCATCAACTACTTCCGCAGAGATATGAGCGAGGCCGAATTTGAGCGCATCATCTCCGAGGCAAAAGTTACAACATTTGAAACTCTCGACAACAACGAAAGCAGTGTAAATGAGTAGGATATATCGCAAATACCCGCCAAGTGAAAGCCGTGCCAGCCGCATCGGCAGTGTTGTCCGCAACCTATTGCTCAACATTCTGGCTTTTGGTGGTATGCTCGTGGTATGCTACCTTATATTCTCGCTTTTCGACACTCCTGCGCAGCACAAAATGAAAGAGGAGAATGCGGCCCTCAAAGCCGAGTATGCCACCATCGAAGCCCGCTACGACACGGTGGCACAGGTGCTTGACAATGTGATAGAGAGGGATAAAAACGTGTTTCGCATACTCTTCGAGAGCGAGCCATACGACTTCAAGGAGAGTGCCATAGAGAGCCGACTCGACAACTACGACCGTTTGTCGAGCCTCAGCGAGAGCGAGCTCTACCGCGAGATGACCGAGCGTATGCGCCGTCTGGAAAAGGGACAACACAACACCATTTCACTCTTCGAGCGCATCAACCGTTCTGTTGACAGTATGGGGCAGAAAGCCAACAACATACCTGCCATTCAGCCCGTCATAAACAAGGAGCTCACCCTATTGACCGCCTCCTATGGTATGCGCATCCACCCCTTCTACAAGAGCCTCACATCGCATCAGGGTGTGGACTACACCGTACCTGTGGGCTCTCGCGTGTTTGCCACAGCCGACGGAACCATCAAGGAGGTAAAGACTCGCAAAACCACCTCCGGTCGCACCATTGTCATCAACCACGGAGGAGGTTACGAGACTCAATACAGCCACCTCTCGCGCATCGACGTCAAGAAAGGGCAAAAAGTAAGGCGTGGCGACATCATCGGCCTTACCGGCAACAGCGGACTTTCGCTCTCTCCCCACCTGCACTATGAGGTGAGATTCAATGGTATGAGGGTGGACCCCATTCACTATTTCTTCATGGAGCTCTCTCCCGAAGAGTATCAACGCATTATGGAGATTGCCCAAAGCGGTATGCAGTCGTTTGATTAGCACTTCCCGGAGGGCAGAAAGAGCAACAAAGGGCAGAGAGGGCAAACTTTTTACCTCCCCCTTAAACTCCCTAAACTCCCAACCTTATTGACAGCGTTGGATTGGTTCAAGGGTACAAGAAAACCACCTCCCCGTAAATGAGAAGGTGGTTTATTGCAGCACAACGCCTAAATAGCCGATTATCTGACTCTCTTAGCCTACGTTGAGAAACTTATCTACCAACTCCTTAATCATTTCGGGATTGGCTGCCAACTCCTCGCGGAGGTTGGCATCGTTGTGAGCACGCAACATCTTGGCCCAGCCGTCAATAAGGCTCGCACTAAACACGCCCCTACTCTCAAAGACACCCCTCTTTGCCTCCAAAGCATCTGCCGACGTTGCACAGCTGTCGGGCAGGTGGGCAAGTTTTTCCGCTATCGCCTTGTGCTCTTCCTCAAAGATGTTCACTCCCACATATCGCTCCTCTGCATACTTCACCGCATCCTCCATCTCAAAACCGTGGCGTGCAGCGGCAACCAGACCTGCCAACAACAGATACACATCGGCCGAGCCATCGGGGCAACGGAACTCCACGGTCTGTTTGTCCTTTGGAGGCAACACCTCGCCCTGTTCGGCAGGGTTGGCATTTTTTATCATCTCTCCGGCACCCGTGGTCCATCCCAGCGGCACCCTCACGAGCACCGAGCGATTCCTATCGCCCCAGCAAATGTTGGTGGGAGCCTCCTGATGGGGCACAAGGCGCAGGTAGGAGGTGGGATTGGTGTTGCCAAAGGCAGTGAGCGCATCGGCCACATCGAGAATACCCGCAATGACGGTCTTGGCAACGTCGGTCAACGCACCATCTTTGAGATACATATTCTCGCCATCCTTAACCACCTTCGTATGGATGTGCATACCGCTACCGGCCTTACCCACAGTGATTTTGGGTGCAAAGGTGAGGTTTACGCCATAGCGATAGGCCATCTCTCTGAGTATCCATTTTGCAATGAGAAGTTGGTCGGCAGCCTCCTCCACATCCACCGGCAGAAACTCTATTTCGTTCTGCTCATACATCAATCCATCCACTGCAAAGTTTCCAACCTCGCTGTGGCCATACTTAATCTTGCCACCCGCCTCGGCAATAGCCTTCATAGCCTCACGGCGCATATCGCCCCACTTGCAGAACGGGCCGCTCTCGTGGTATCCCCTCTGGTCGGGAGTAACATAGAGGTCGTCGGCTTGGCTGACAACATAGTACTCCAACTCGCCCATTGCGTGAAATTCCATACCCGTCAACTTCTTAAACTCGTTGTGGGCACGGTGGAGAGCTTGGTCGGGAGCCGAAGCAAAGGGCTCTCCGTCCTTATCATAGTAGCCACACAGGATATCCAACGTGGGAATCTCACTGAAAGGATTTACAAAGGCTGTGCGATAGCGTGGTACAACATAGAGGTCGCTGGCTCCTGCCTGCACAAAATTTGGGAACAGGCTCGAACCATCCACCCTCTCGCCATAGGTCAAAATGGTGTCGAGGTAGTCGAGGTCGTTGATGATGAAATTGAGCGTTTTGAGCCTGCCATCGGCTGCCGCATAGCGGAAGTTGACCATCTCGATATCGTTGTCCACAATGAATTTAACAAGGTCTGCCTTGGTGAAATCTTTGGGCTCTTTTTTCAAAAATTTCACCAACGGATTAGGGTGAAGCAAATACTTATCCATAGTTTCGGTTCTTATTATAATTACTTTGTATTATTTACGATTACACAATTTTGCAAAATCACACATTGCACAATTTGCCACATTATCGGTCGCCTTGAATGGGACACTCTCATCAAACAATTCTGTGAGTGTATCGGCCAATGCCTTCTCGAAACTCTCGGCATAGTCGGCATAGGTTTGCACCGGTTTCGGCACCACTCCCCTCTTGCCCTCAATCTTGACCTCCTCGTTCAGCAGTGGCGAATACTCCGGATTGTTCATATACCTCACATAGTATAGCGAAGGGGTTGCTCCGCAACCTTCCGTAAGTTTTCCCTCTTGCTGTGCCCTCTCGGCCATCATCGAATAGATGAGTGTCTGCGTCACTGCGCCAACCGATTTGCTTCCGTCGCGTACAAAGAGAGATGCTATGCCTGCAAATCCGAGGTGAATTTTTCCGGTTTTGTAGTCGATGATTCGCACCTTATCGTTGACCAAATCGAGTCTGTCGGAGGTTCCGCCAAAGATGATACTCCTATCACCAAACTCAAAGGCGCACTCCATCGGATACTCCAATTCGAGAATCTCATAGGGTTCCACACGAGCGGCATCATAAGGCAGCACACAATTGTTGATATACTTCTCTATTGTATCACACGCAACGATAAGTTTACCACCATAGTTGCTCTCAGGCACCACCTCTCCCGCAAAATAATCGCTTGTGAATGCATCCACAACGGCCCTGTGTACCTTCTCCGAGCCAATGAGTTCGGCAATCTGTTTTTGTGGATTTTTCACCCTTTTGAGCGGAGTGTAGAGATACTCCATTGCGCGGTGAAAAATGCTGCCAAAGAGCGAAGTGTCGATATCCTCCTCTATCTCCTCCTCCGGTTTAATTCCTGCGATGGCCTTGAAATAGAATTTCAACGTACAGTCGAGATAGTTGTTGAAGGTCGAAGGTGATAGTGCTCTGTCGCCACCTTTCAGGTATCGTTCCAACCGCCTCATCACCTCTCGGCTCTTCTCCACCCTCATCGCCTCCTCCGAGGAGAGGTTTACGTTGAGCCCTTTGTCCACACGATTCAATTTGTGCGGGCTCTCCAAATCGAGCTGATAAATATATCGGCTTTGCTCGGCCGACGAGCGTTCGTTACTCACCGAGCAGTATGTCATATCCACCCTCGAAGCCCTCTGTATAAGACGGTAGAAGTAGTAGGCATAGACACCCTCGCTCTCTTTGCTTGTGGGCAATCCATATCCAAAGCGAAGATTATAGGGGATGAAAGAGATGTCGTTGATGCGTCCCGACGGGAAGTTGTCGTCATTCATCGAAAGCAACAACACGTTGTCGAAATCGAGGTTGCGTGTTTCGAGGATACCCATCACCTGCACACCACTCAACGGCTCACCCTTGTAGGGTATGCGAATACCCTGTAAAACTCGGCGCAAAAGCGAGGTGTAGGTGTTAAACGAGAGTTCCACACCACACTCTTTGAGAGCCAGAGTGGTCTTCTCCACCGCCTCCAACACAAGACCAAAACACTCCCTGCGCAGAGCACGGCTGTTTTTGTCCTCCGAGGCCACATCCACTCTCATCACAGACCTCATCACGCTCTCCAAATAGGCACCCATCTCGTGCCAGTCGGAGTGGATTGTAAAGACCTCCCTGAGTTGAGCACAGAGTTGGTCGAAGAGGTCTATTGAGACATAGACACGTCCCTGCTTAATTATAAGTTGGCGCAACTCGGCACATCCTGCTGCATCCACCGCCATCAGAAAAGGATGGGATAGGAGGCCCTCCACGTCGGAGTGGTAAAATGAGATGTGGCCATTTTTTTGCAATCTTGCTCTCTGTTGGAGCTGCAACAAACGCTCCACAAAGCTGTACGTCAAGGTTGTTTTCAACGGATATCCCATCGTTACATTATACTCCACACCTTCCCCTCCGACACTATTTGGCAGAGAGTAGAGCAGCGGAGAGAGAAGACTCTCGTCGGTCAGCACAATGGCTGTGTGTTTATCGACACTGCCGACACTTTCGATAAACTCCGTGGCATATTTACATTGCAGAGAGTCCGACACGGTAGATATCACGTTAATCTGCTTGGGTTGTCGGAAGCAATCTTCGAGGCGGAAAGTGGCCGGTGCAGGATAGCGACGCATATTCTCGCGCACAAAAAGTCCCGCCTCTTGGCCTTCGTTTGTGGTGTAATAGCTGTCGTAGTCCCAATAGAAGTCGGCCTCGTAACGATTTTTGAGCGCATCGAACAGCACTTTTTCCGCAGCAGAGAGCGCATTGAAACCCACAACCACAAAGTGTCCCTGACCAACGACATCGGCATCCTCACCAATTCGTTCGGCAGCACGACGATAAATCATACCCGAATAGCCAACTCCTCGACTCGCCAACGTGGAAGTGTATTCCGAATAGATATTCCACAGCGAATCCCAAATGGTCAAAAACTTCCGCTGGTGTATGGTGGGTTCTTTATCGACCGAGAAAGTGGCACAAAATCGCTGTATGGCCTCCACCTGCTCCTCTGTCAAGTAGGATGCGTCGCGCGAAAGAGCTTTCAAGTCGGCGATATTGGCAAAGAGTGTCTTTGCATCAACAAGATATTTATCGACCGCATCGAAGTCATTAAGGATAACTTCTCCCCAATGGTAGAATGTGTCGAAGTTCTCCTTCGGATGATATTTGGAATAGATTTTATAAAGTTCGGTAATGGCCAATATGGAATCTATACGACCGAGTCCGGATGCAGCACACATCAACTGCTCCACAGACACATAGGCCGGTCCCCAGACTGGTTTGCCGGCGATGGAGCACAATGCATCAACCAGAAAAACCCGGGAACGATTGTTGGGCAACAAAATGGTCAGTTCCGAAACCCCCTCACCATATCGTTCCCACAAATCTTCGGCTACGCTATAAAGAAATTTTTTCACGCTCAAATGTACAACTTTTTTTTCAGTTTTTCTCAAAAAGCACTACCTTTACAAAAATATTGCGAAAAAACAGAATCATCCAATGGGAGTTATAGACATAGTCAGCGCATCGGCCGGTAGTGGCAAGACCTACAATATGGCCTATCGCTACATCCGCACACTCATCACCAATCCATACATATATCGCCACATACTCGCCGTTACGTTCACCAACAAGGCCACCGACGAGCTCAAAGAGCGCATTCTCGAAAAGCTCCACAAGTTGGCCATAGGCGAGAATGAGGAGTTCGAAGAGATGTTGTTGAAGGATACCGACCTTGACAGCAACACCATTCGCGCCCACGCTGCCGAGGCTCGCAACCTCATCCTGCACGACTACAACAACTTTGCGGTGATGACCATCGACAAATTTTTTCAGCGTGTGATGAGGGCCTTCATTAAAGAGCTTGACATTGACCTCAATTTCAACCTCGAACTCGAAACCGACTCGCTACTCGCAAGGGCAGCCGACAACCTGTTGGACAGGCTCTCGGATAGCGAACGAAGCGACCTGCGCAGTTGGGTTCTCGACTTTATTGGCGAGAAAATCGAGAGTGGCGAGGGGTGGGACATCCGCAAGGGCCTGACCACATTGGGTAAAGAACTTTTCAAGGAGGAATATCGAAAGGCCAAGATTGACTCGACCGACAAACCCCTCTTGCGGAAAATAGTGAACGGCTCGTCCAAGAGGGCCGATGCGGTGGCAAAACAACTCATAGATTGTGCTAAATCTTTCATTAAGATAATGGATGATAACGCGCTGCTGGTTAGCGATTTCAAAAATGCCAACAGCAGCGTGGCAGCCTATGTCCAAAAAATTGCTTCCGGCAAAATAGACAAGCCGACCACCACCGTCCTCAACGCACTCTACAAGGACGAGTGGTACACCAAAACCTCCACCAAAGCCCACATTATCGACTCCGTAAAAGAGGACCTTCGCAAGGCACTCCAAGAGATTTGCGAAGCCTACCCACAGGTGGAGATAGCCGAAAATACGGCTGCTATATTGTCGAAATTCTACCGCGACTTCGCACTCCTCGCAGACCTTCAAGAGTCTATGCGCGAGATTTGCGACAAGGAGGAGATTCTCCCCATTACCGACGTGAACGACCTCATCAGCAGGCTCATATCAAACAACGACACGCCTTTCATATACGAGAGGTCGGGCAACCGATATTCTCACTTTATGATTGACGAGTTTCAGGACACCAGCACCGTCCAATGGAACAATTTTGTGCCTCTGTTACAAAATGCCGTAGCACAAAGCGACGAGGCTCCTGTGATGTTGGTGGGGGATGTCAAACAATCCATCTATCGTTGGCGAGGAGGCGATTGGAGTTTGTTGTCGCACGGCGTACAGCGCGACTTTGAGCAGGTGAGAACCTCTTCGTTGCCCTACAATTTCCGTAGTCGCGAGATGGTTGTGGAGTTCAACAACGACATTATGGTTCACGCCATCGGATGGTTGAGTCGAAAGGTGGAAACTATGCTCCAAGAGGCACATCAAAACAACCACCTATCCTCCGAATTGAAAGACCAACTCAACGAATATGTGTCGGATGCTTACACCGATTTCTTCCCCAAATCGGAAGGTGATACTGTGGGACAGCAATCCAACGACAAGAGTGGCAAGGGATATGTCAGCATCACAATCTATGAGGAGGAGAAAAACAAGGAGGAAGAGGCCGGAAAAGAGGTGCAAACAGTGCAACCCCACCCGATATTGGCCCGCATCTGCGAGTTGCAAGACAGGGGCTACCGCGCAAAGGACATTGCTATTTTGGTGCGTTCCAACAAGGAGGCCAAGCGCATTGCGGAGATGCTTCTTGGAGCCAAAGCTGCCCCCAACTACCAAAACTACGTCTTTGATGTGGTAACTCAGGATGCGCTCGAAATTGGCTCCTCGGCTGCGGTACGCTTTATGGTGGCGTGTATGAGTGTCGCCATCAATCCCAAAGACCGCATCAGTTTGGCCACCTACAACAAATACCTCAATGCCCCCTTTGAGGCTCAACCATCGGAGGAAGAGTCCAGCTGGCTCAACTCGCTTGCCCTGATGCAGCCGGAGGAGATTTTCAACGAGATTCTATTGCACCACGCACAGTGCTGCACCCCCAACGAGATTCCCTACATTCAGGCCTTCCACAACCAAATCATAGGCTATTGCAGTCGCAAGATTGCCGACACCGCCCTGTTCTTACAGTGGTGGAACGATTGTGGCAACAAGGAATACATAGCCCTTCCGCAAGGAGCCGATGCCATAACCATCGCCACCATCCACAAATCGAAGGGACTTGCCTACAATGTGGTCATACTCCCCTATTGCCATTGGTCCACCGTTGCCGACTTCCGTTCCATTCTGTGGGCCACCCCCAACGCCCCCTTCGCCGACAAGATAGGGCGATTTCCTGTGTCACCTTCGGAGAAGTTGGGAGCATCGGAATTCTCACACGCATACTACACCGAGCAAACCCTCACATCCATTGATTCGCTCAACACACTCTATGTGGCACTCACGAGGGCTGTGGAGGAGTTGCACATTATGGTAGATAGGCGTAGGGCCGACAAGAACTCCGTAGGTAGGATTTTCACATCCTATTTGGGCGACGAAACTACATTTGGATTTGGCACCCCGTGCGACTATATTCCCGAGCAAACAAAGCAATCACAGCCAAGTCTGTTCACCACCCACTCTCCGAAGGGTAAGTTGGCCGTGAGCTACAACCACCAACGCTACGACGAGGATAGTAGTGGCGATTTGCTTTCCCCAAAAGATATGGGCACCTTGATGCACAAAGTCTTTGAGGAGTCGGCTACGCTTGCAGATGCCGAGAGGCGTATTGGCGAATTGGCAGGTAGTGGTGAGATTTCGGACAACGATGCCGTAACCCTCAGGAGCAACATTGCGCGTGCGATGACAAACGAGGAGGTAAAGGGTTGGTTTGACGGCTCTTGGGAGGAGGTTTTCGTTGAGAGGGAGATTATCGCCAATGGTCGCTTCCACCGCCCCGACAGAGTTATGGTGCGTGGCAAGGAGGCCGTGGTTATGGACTATAAATTTGGACTCAATCAGTCGGACAAACACATCGAGCAAATAAACCTATACGCCTCACTTCTCCGCCAGATGGGTTATGAGAAAGTGAGAGGCTACCTTTGGTACCTATCCATTGGCGAGATTAACCGTGTGGTTTAGCGAATACCGATGCAAAGACACATTTATATTATAGTGGGAGTGCTGTGTGTGATGTTGGGTACGGTGGGTGTTGTGCTGCCGGGCCTGCCCACCACCCCACTACTGCTGGCGGCCTCGTGGCTCTTCTACCACTCTTCGCCCAAACTACAACAACGCCTGCTGGACTCGTGGCTGGGTACTCACATCAAAGCGTATAACGAGCGTGGCGGTATGCGCCCACGTGCGAAGGTGTGGGTGGTGGTGCTGATGGCTACAATGGTTGCCTGCTCCATCCACTTTTTCATCTCCAACAGGGTGGTCGATTGGATAGTGGCCGCCGCAGGCTTGGTGGGCTGCTTGGTGGTCATCTTCAAGGTGCCCAATGCAAAGAAATAACGCTCTACACTTAGCCCCCCGCAGAGTGTTGCTGTTTGCGAAATTATCGCTATTTTTGTGGTGACAAACGACTGACATAGAAGATGAACGCGAGTTCGACATAAGGGTACAAAATACCCCCTCCCGAGCCACGTGGAGGGTATTTTATTGATACATAAATAGTTACGCTAATAAACCAAATATTTATACACTATGAAAAAACTTCACTACCTTTTATGCTCAATGGCACTGTTTGCTATTGGCGCAACAAGTTGTGTAAATGAGGATACATCTGTTGAAAAACAGACCTCTACACTAACCTTATCTTTCTGTTTTCAGCCCATCAACGAAGGTAATAGCATGAGCCGAGGTGTGGGCAATACTGCTATTTTTGCCGATTTTTATGCCGCCATCATGGACGGCAGACTCGTGGTTCCCACCTATGACCTAACCTTTACGGAGGTTAACACCGGCGAGGTACACCAAATTAAAGGCTCGTGGAATACACGAGAGAACATCGAGATGAAGATGGGTGTTTACAATGTGAGTGGCACATCTACGGCCAAAGGGAAGTATATTCAGGAGAAGTGTTCCATTACGATTAATGACACTAATGTAGTGTTGGATATGGACGACGCAACTCTCTCGTTGCAGGCTGCATATGATTGTGCTCTTGTGGTGTTTGACGACGATAGTTTAACCTCGGTAGTGAATTATACAGAAGAGAGCGCGAGCAATCTCTTTGTGTTTGATAAGTACATTTATGCCTTTGTGAATGACAAAATTTGTGCAGAGTCAGGCGATTCCTACTTGGTGGGAACACGTAAGAATGGCTCGCAATTTGCCATATCAACCAACACCCAGCCTTTCGACAAGGGCAAATACTATATCTACGACACCACATACAACAACTCTCTCGAAAACAACTTCGTTCTCCCCAATATGAATGAGGGGAAGGTTGGTGTTGTGGCCAGCATTACAGATAATATCTGTATTCGAAACCTCAAATACGATGAGTTCACCATCGATGTAGAACTTGACGCAACTATAAAAGAGCAGGACCACGTTTTAAAGTGGGCCACGACCGACTTGTATTCGCACAACTATTCATTGCTACAACACTATCAACACACACCCAGCTCGGATTTTTTACACGACTGCCTTAACCTTCACGACACCGCTTGGGAGGGCAAAAACATCTTTAAAGAGAGCGGATGCTTTGTTGTCTGCGAGGAGAACAATATCCGTTATTCTAAGGACGAAGAATTTTATAGTTCTTTGTATTACAATATTATGCCCGGGCAACCGCAGGTGGTAATGTTTGGAGAATTTTCCTATGGCGAGAGTAATTATGGTTGGGGCATGGGCTATTACAAACCCTGCTTCCAAACAACCGATTACCCACAGCACAATGAAGGCCTCATAGCAAAGGTGGCGTTTGTTGTTCCACAGCCCAAGGAACTGGGTGACTGCATTGAGAGTGTAGTGTGCAACCCTATGGATGGTAATGCTACCATAGAGGTAAAAGTTGATAGGTACGCCGTGGAGGAAGTATGCATTGCCGTGTATGACGACACACTAATTGCCGAGACCGTAAAGCTATTGGATAATAACGCCGACTACTTACAATGGTTTGCAACCTCGGAAGCAGCCAGTGTAAGGAAAATATCACTCCACCTCACTCCCGACAGTAGTGGTATTGTGACGGTACAGTTAACCGATTATGAACATTTTAAGAAGAATGGTGTAAGTGCCAATACTTCTATCTATGTGGACGTGGTGGCCCTTGCAGGCGACTACAATGGCGATGGCACGATGGATAGTAATAGGCAGCACTACAATACTTATGCATTTTCCCTCGCTGCCCAATAACCCACAAATGAGATTTGACATACATCGACAGATGGAAAGCACGCACTCAATAACTGCACAATTACATTCTTACCAAAAGCGTTAAAGACCATAAAAACGCCTATTGGTGCAACTATTCCTAAAATATTGTTACTCTGAATCGAGAGAAATAATACCAAAAAGTAGCGTATGTAGTACATACGCTACTTTTTGGTATTGAGAGAGGATGTACTACTCCTCCACCCGCTTGTAGATTGTGGCCGTGCGGCAAACGTTGTAGATACGCAGGTAGGGGCGCACCTCGCCGTCGTCGTCCTTACGATTGAAAGAGAAATATTCGCCCATAAGTTCGTTGCGCTCATAACCGCCAAAGCGTTCCTCGTCAGTGGAGAGAATAATCTTATATTTACCCGCCTCCGGTACCGGAATAACATAGTTCGGCACACTGCGCGAGGGGTTCCAATTGAAGACATAGACAAGGTCGCCGTGGCTATAAACCATCACTTGGTCGCCATCGAACATGGCCAATTGGCGGGCAAAGCCCTGACCGAGTTGGTTGTAGCGCAAAAGCAGCTTTATCATAGCGCGGTCAAATTCGCCAAGAGCGTGGTAGCGCAGTTCCTTATTATCCACCAGCGACCATTGGCGGCGTGCGTGTTGGTAGCTCCAATTATTGCCCAATCGCGGGAAGTCTATCCACTCCGGGTGGCCAAACTCGTTGCCCATAAAGTTAAGGTAGGCCTGACCGCCAAGCGAGGCTGTAACAAGGCGTATCATCTTGTGCAGAGCCATGCCTCTATCCACAGCCATATTGCTGCTACCCGTGTGCATCGAGTCGTACATCGCCGTTTGCAGCAGGCGGAACGCAATGGTCTGGTCGCCCTGCATAGCTTGGTCGTGCGACTCGCAGTAGGCCACCGTGCCCGCATCCGCCAAGCGGTTGCACATCACATTCCAGATGTCCCACACGTTCCACTTCTCATCGGGCACCTCTTTGAGCATCTTAATCCAAAAGTCGGGAATACCCATCGCCAAGCGGTAGTTGAAGCCCAAGCCGCCATCCTCCTCCGGAGCGCTGATGCCCGGCATACCGCTCACGTCCTCCGCAATGGTAATCGCATCGGGACGCAGGGTGTGAACAAGGTGGTTGGCAAGGCGGAGATAGGTGATGGCATCACGATTTACGCCCGCATCAAAATACTTTTCTCTGCAATCGAAGTCGGTATAGCCGTGGTGGTAGTAGAGCATCGAGGTAACCCCATCGAAGCGGTAGCCGTCGAAGTGGAACTCCTCAATCCAATATTTCACATTGGAGAGCAGGAAGTGTTGCACCTCGCGCTTACCGTAGTCGAAAATCTTCGAGTCCCAATAGGGTTGGTTGCCAGCCTCGCCCGCAAGCGAGTAGTGGTTGGGCGAGCCGTCGAGTTCGTTGAGTCCCTCGGCAAAGTTCTTCACATAGTGAGCGTGGACAATATCCATAATCACCGCGATATTCATATCGTGGGCCTTGCGCACCAGAGCCTTCAACTCCTCAGGCGTACCAAAGCGGGAGGAGGGAGCAAAGAAGCTCGACACGTGGTAGCCGTAACTACCATAGTATGGATGTTCGGCGATGCCCATAATCTGGATGGCATTGTAGCCTGCGGCCTTAATACGAGGCAGAACAACGTCGGCAAACTCGGTGTAGGTGCCCACACCGAGCTTCTCCTGTGCCATACCTATGTGACATTCGTAGATGAACAGTCCCTCGGCGGCATCCACCTTGAACCCATCACCCTTCCAATCGAATTGCTCGGAAGGATTCCAGAATTGGGCCGAGAAGTTCTTGGTTTCGTCATCCTGCACAGCACGAGTAGTCCACGCAGGGATGCGCTCGTGGGTACCATTGTCGCCCACCACCAATATCTTGTAGAGCATACCGTGCACCAGCGGCACATCCCTATCCGAAAGGAATATGCTCCACACACCGTTGGTGGGATTCTTGAACAGCGGCAAGGAGTTGCGGTCCCAACTGTTGAAGTCGCCAAAGATATAGACTTCGTGGGCGGCAGGCAGCCACTCGCGGAACCACCAACCACCATTGCGGTCATCCCTCTGGAAACCGAAATAGCGGTAGCCATTAGCATAGTCCACAATGGAGCCCGAGGAGGCCTCAATATCGGCCAAATGGTCAGTATAGAGCTTATGTCGAAGGTTAAGTTCATCTTCGACAGGTTCGAGCCAACTATCTTTTTCTATGATTGCCAGACGTTTAGCCATAGTAAGTGCTTTTTAATCGAGAATAAAATTACTCCTTTTACTCCGAATATGCAAATTTATTCACAAAAAACACTATTTTTGTATGTTTAATGCAGATATTTGGACTAATAAAATACACTAACATTTTTTAACTAACACTTTAAATTTATGCTTAACTTTTTTGCAGATCTCTGGGCTAACAACCGCCCGATGCTTATTTTGTTGGCGATTCTGGTAGTGGTTATACCCTTCTTGGTATTCTACATCAGCAAGGCCAAAAAGGAGCACCCCAAAGGCTTGATTGCTGCCGCACTGAGTAACATGGGCGAGCGATTCGGCTACTACATTATGAACGCCGTGCTGTTGCTGTTCATCTGTTCCAAGTTCGGTATCAGTGATGACGCCGCCGGTTGGATTTATGCCGTATTCTATTTCCTCATCTATGTTTTGAGCCTCCCCGGTGGTATGATTGCCGACCGCACTCAGAAATACAAAGGCACCATCATCTCCGGTCTGCTCGTCATGGCCGTTGGTTATGGCATCCTCTCCATCCCCGTATTTGCCGACAAGACCGGTTTCTCGTGGGTGTTGGTACTCACCTGCGTGGCTCTGTTCATCATCGCATTCGGTAATGGTCTGTTCAAGGGCAACCTTCAGGCTATCGTTGGTCAGATGTATGACAACTTTGAGGCCGAGGCTGCAAAGAAGGGTCCCGAAGAGTTGGCCAAAGCAAAAGAGAAAGGCGACTCCGGTTTACAGATTTTCTATGTATTCATCAACATTGGTGGCGTTATCGCCCCATTCGTTGCTCCCCTGCTGAGAAGTTTCTGGTTGAAGATGAAGAATCTCTCCTACAATGCCGACCTTCCCCGTTTGTGCCACGAGTACATCAACGGTGCCGAGAATATGAGCGCAGTAGCAACCGAAAACCTCAACAATCTGGCCACTGCTGTTGGCCACACCGGCGCAGTAGACGCTGCATTCTGCAACAAATACTTGGAGATTTTCAACACCGGTGTTCACTTCTCGTTCATCGCTTCGGTGTTGGCAATGCTGCTCTCGCTGACCATCTTCCTCTGCGTGAAGGGTAAGTTGCCCAACCCCGCAAAGAAGGAGAAAAAGGCCGAAGTTCAGTACACCGCAGAGGAGAAAGCCGCCAATGCCAAGGAGATTAAGCAGCGTCTTTATGCTCTGTTTGCAGTACTCGGCGTGGCTGTGTTCTTCTGGTTCTCGTTCCACCAGAATGGTCAGTCGCTCTCGGTATTCGCTCGCGACTTCGTCTCCACTGGTGCAATTCCTCCCGAAATTTGGCAGTGCATCAACCCGCTGTTTGTGATTATCCTCACCCCGATTATTATGTACACCTTCGCTGCTTTGGCACGCAAAGGTAAGGAGGTTTCCACTCCTCGCAAGATTGCTCTCGGTATGTTCATCGCTGCCCTCGCCTACATCTTCCTGATGATTGTGGCTGTGGTTAATGCTTATCCTTCGGGTGCAGAATTCAAGGGTTTGGGCGAGGCCATCAAGGAGTCGATGAAGTGCAATCCTATGGTGCTTATCGCAACCTACTTCTTCCTCACCGTAGCCGAGTTGTTCATCTCGCCTCTGGGCTTGTCGTTTGTATCGAAGATTGCACCTCGCCACTTGCAGGGTATCTGTCAGGGCTTGTGGCTGTCGGCTACCGCTATCGGTAACCTCTTCATCGCACTCGGCGTTACTATGCTCAACACCTTCCCCCAGCAGTGGATGTGCTGGGCTGTGTTTGCAGGCTTCTGCCTTATCTCAATGGGCGTGATGCTCGGTATGGTCAAGTGGCTCGAAAAAGTTACCGCCTAATCGCAACACCCTACAATAAACAACGACCGACTCCACAAAAGAGTCGGTCGTTGTTGTTTTATGGGCACATTCAATGACAATAAATCACTCCTCCTGATTGCTACATTCGGGACACAGACCTTTCATCACAAAGTTAACCTCCTTGACAACAAATCCTTTGGGATGAGAAATGACGGATGTGTCCACATCTTTCAGGCAAAAGGTTTTTCCACAAGCCGTACAGGTGAAGTGGAGATGAGAATAGTGAACAGAGGCACATTCACACCTGCAATACATCTTTGAGCCACTACCATTGTCAACCTCGTGTATAATGTCGTGTGTCAAAAACAATGTCAACGTTCGGAAGATTGTGGATCTATCGACAGTATCGAGTATGCCCTCCATATCTGCAAGTGTGAAAGGCCCGTCATGCGCCACGACCTCCTTCATCACCAAAATCCTTATAGCCGTAGGTTTAACCCCAGCCTTGATTAATATCTCTTCAATGTTCTTCATTCCACAAAGGTATGTCATTTAATCGACATAAACACCTCTTTGGGGCAATTTAATGATAGGTAGGATAAATTACAAACACCAGACTCCCCCACTTCATCGTTCCACAAATCCAAGAGCCGGACACCCCCTACACCACGTTGAGTTTTGAGAATGTTGATAAAGGACTTCTTTGATTTCCGAATGTGCCACCTGTAAAAACAGACACGACAACTCCGTGGTTGCCCCAATCAAAAGATATTTTTTGAAAAAAACCACAAAAAAACTTGCAGGATAAAAAAATATAGTTACCTTTGCACTCGCTTTTGGAAAGCAACACTCTCTGAAGGCGGACATAAAAGGCTGGTGCCATAGCTCAGTTGGTAGAGCAAAGGACTGAAAATCCTTGTGTCCCTGGTTCGATTCCCGGTGGCACCACTTGAACCAAAGTTCAAAATCAACAAAACGCTGCAGATCAATGATTTGTGGCGTTTTTCTTTTGTCAAAAATCGGCACTTTTGGTGCAAAATGAAGCAGTTTAGTGTGTTATTCATGGACATTTTTTGGATTCCTCAAAAATGTACACTAATTGCGTCATATTTCACTATTTTTCAATATCTTACAGCGATTTCAACTATCCAATACCCGGCACTTTTGTCGGGTATTTTTGTCTATTCGTGTACATTCCGATAATATGGTCATAAAGATGTACACGATTTTTTCTTTTTCCCATAACCCCTATTTACCATTCAGCACTATTCTTACAACGAGCCCCGATATTGAGGCGCAACTAAAACTTATATAATTATGCAAAAGAGTACTTTTTCAGTAAACTTCTTCATTCGCCGCACCCGACTTGGCAAGAGTGGCGAAACACCTATTATGATGCGTATCTCCGTAGATGGCAGATACACCGAACTCAGCACACAACGCCGAGTGCCTGTTGAACAATGGAGTCAGAGTCGTTGCTGTGCCACGGGCAAGACCGCAGTGGCATTGGAGATAAATCGCCACCTCGACAATCTGCGTAGCAAGGCGAGCGAGGCACATCAAAACTTCCTTGCCGAAGACGGCTATGTAGATCCATTTATTATAAAGGAGTTTCTGTTGGGTAAGCACCGTCGTCAACGCTTCTTCTTTGAGGTCTTTGAGGAGCACAACGCACGCATCGCATCGCTAATAGGCAAGGACTACGACCGCACGACCTATCATCGTTATATGTTGTGTCTGCGCTACTTCCGTGAGATGATGGCTAAGCAGACAAAGGCGGAGGATTTCCCAATCAGAAATCTCAGCCACGAGATGGTGAGAGATTTCGAGCATTTCCTCAAAACCAAAAAGCGAGTGGCGCAGAATACGATGATTCGCTATATGAAGTGTTTGAAGAAGGTGGTAAACCTCTCCCTCGCCAACGGCTGGATGACGGTCAATCCTTTTGCGGGCATAAAGTACGCCGAGAAGAAAGTCATGCGAGAGTATCTGACTATGCCCGAGGTAAATCGCCTACGAGAGAAGGAATTTTCGATTCAACGACTCGAAATGGTGCGAGATATATTCTTATTCTGCTGCTACACGGGGCTTGCATATATCGATGTTCACAACCTCCGCCCCGAGAATATCACCGAAGACGCTCACGGCCGCAAGTGGATACGCAAGCAGCGAGAAAAGACCGGTGTGGAGTTCTATGTGCCCCTGCTCGAATATCCGTTGCAGATACTCGAAAAGTACAAGAATCATCCGCTGTGCAAGGAGCGTGGCACCCTCCTGCCCGTCTATGCCAACCAGAAGATGAACTCCTACTTGAAGGAGATTGCCGACTTCTGCGGGATAAAGAAACAGCTGACGATGCACATCGCTCGCTACACCTTCGCCACGACCATCACACTCGCTAACGATGTGAAGCTCGAAAATGTATCGAAAATGCTCGGCCACACCTCAACCCGAATGACGCAACACTATGCCCATGTGATGAACGACAGCCTTGCCAGAGAGATGGATAGAATTGCTCCTTTGGTGGATTGCGTGCCGAAAAAGGAGTAAATTTTAGGCGGAAGTAAAATTTTTTTTCAAAAAAAACTCACTTTCTTCAAACTTCTGCGAAAAACGCTCCTATTCTTAAAATAAAAAAGACTATGGTAATGGAATACATCGCAATTGACAAGGAACTCTACAATGAAATTGTAGCAACTGTCAGCACCGCATCGCAGGAGATTCGTGAGGAGTACAGATTGTATCAAGAGAGTATCGGCTCGGAGTGGATTGAGAATGATGAGTTATCTCGTCTGTTGAGTCTGTCGAAACATCAGTTGAAAGGCTATCGTGGGCGAGGCCTGCTTGGTTATACGATGATTGGCAACAAGATTTACTACAAACGCCGTGAAGTTGAGAGATTTATCAAACGACATATAAACAAATAGCTATGGAACTAGTACAAGAGACAAATTGCCGAGCAATGCTCGATGAGTTGAGCACATTGAGTGACTACATCCGTGCGATGCGCACACACTACAAACCGCAGATGAATGGCGAGCGTTACTACACCACCGAGGAGGTGTGTCAGGTGCTCAAAATAACTAAACGCACCCTGCAACAATACCGTGATGATGGCGTTATTCCGTTTGTCGCCCTGCCGGGCAAAATGCTCTACCGAGAGTCCGACCTGCGTGCTGCATTGGAGAAAAACTATGTCGCTCCATTCGCCCACCGCAACGCCGAGGACTTCCCAGCGGTCTACGGCAGACGATAACAGATTTACACACACTGCTTCAAAACGAGAACTCGCAAGGGTTCTCGTTTCTGTTTTAGCCTAAATGCGTTGTTTCTCCTCAAAATTTATGATTATAGCAAAATTTTTCATATCTTTATGACAAATTATTGCGAATAAATAACACAATATATATGAACAGAATAAAGGAAGTCCTTGAAGCAAAGGAGATGGGATAATTACAACGGAATGTGATTCTTATATGGCATTAAAACTTAACCATAAAATATGTATAGA
>JAZNNC010000057.1:0-14236 GCA_045580045.1 Tidjanibacter sp. | reverse complement strand
CGTTGTTTTAAGGAGTTGTATGGTTTTCGTTTTGCGGAGGCGACATTGCGTTTTGGCGACTACGACGACTACGAGATTGAGTGCAACGTGCTAAGTCGGATCGTAGCCATGTCGTTCTGTGAGCCAAGGAGTTGACTCTCTACCTTGTCTTCCTAAGACCGCTTGGCCTCCGACTTCGTTGTTTTAAGGAGTTGTATGGTTTTCGTTTTGCGGAGGCGACATTGCGTTTTGGCGACTACGACGACTACGAGATTGAGTGCAACGTGCTCCTCGACACGCTCAACTCCACCACCCCCTCGCTCACTCGCGAGCAAATGAAGGAGCTATTCTATGCCATTGAGGGCGACTATACCGACCAAAAATGTAAGGCCAAGCGCTACAAGGAGGTGCGCGAGGACCCCTATTACAACGCTATGCAAATCAAGTTTGCCTACGCCGTAACATGCCACAAATCGCAGGGTGGCCAATGGAGTGCGGTGTTTATTGACCGCCTGCTGTTTGGAGAGGAGCGTATGAATAAGGAGTTTCTCAGGTGGCTCTACACTGCCATATCTCGCGCCACCGAGCAGGTCTATCTTGTGAACTTCGACGACAGTTTCTTCGACCCAACCACCTACACGCCAGAGGATTAGAGGTAGAATTGAGAAAGTTGCGAGTAAGCGAGAGCAGAGGGTGCTTGCTGGCATCCAAAGGCTCGAAAGAGTGCAGACCTAACATCTACACAAAACAGGCAACGCCTGTGCCGAGCGAGAGCAATAAAACCCAACTCCGGTAATCAATCAGTTAAAAACAAAAACATAGTCCCAAAGATGTTGCGGGTATCTTTTTTAATACCCAAGACTTTGTAACAAAACATTTTGAATTCCGAATTAAACCAACACAACAAGGGTGTGTCTAAAACTCGTTAGACACACCCTTGTTGTTTGAAATTGCAAGGCACCCCATCTTAGGACTCCTGCGGTGCCGGAATACGGGTCCAAATCATCGTCTTGCTGATGATGCCTGCCTTGCCGACCACCTTCAAGCGGCCATTTTTTTGCAGGCTCACCACCACGTTGAAAACCTTGTCGTGGAAGGGATCGTAGATTTTGCCCCTCCACTCGTGGTCGTCGGCATCATAGGAGAGGTTGCGCAGCACTATGATATTCTGGTCGCCAATATCGCCATACTCGCTGTACCACACAGCCTTACCCTCCCAGAGATTACCCTTGCGGTAGATGTCGATTTTACTGCTCTTCTCCTGCCCGAGCCACACTCCGCAAATATCGGGAGCAATGCACTCTTGGCCTTTGGCCACAAACAGGTTCGACAGCACCACTGCCACAATCACTAAAATTCTTTTCATCTATCAATCAGTATATTATGTTGGTATAAGTTGGCGTTTCACCTACTCAATGCCCCTGACGTGTTTCTCCCACGCCCAAGCGGCAGCGAGTGTTTCGTCGAGGCTACGCACAGCCTTCCAGCCGAGTTCCTCATTGGCCAACGCTGTGTCGGCCCACACCGACTCCACATCGCCACTCCTGCGTCCCACGATGCGGTAGTTGAGTTTAAGTCCGTTAACCCTCTCGAAAGCCTCCACGAGTTCCATTACAGACACTCCACGTCCCGTGCCAACATTGAACACCTCATAATCTTTTTTATTCCTACCCTCCACCAAGCGGCCAATGGCGGCCACGTGGGCTGCGGCAAGGTCCACAACATCAATATAGTCGCGGATGCAGGTACCGTCGGGGGTATTGTAGTCATTACCGAAGATGGACAAACACTCCCTCACGCCCGCTGCGGTCTGGGTGATGAAGGGCACAAGGTTGTTGGGCACACCTCTGGGCAACTCGCCAATGAGAGCCGAGGGGTGGGCACCCATAGGGTTGAAATAGCGCAGGGCTATACCCTTCACACCGGCACCTGCGGCCACCGTGTCCCTCAAAATATCCTCACACATCTGCTTGGTGTTACCATAGGGCGAAGTGGCCGGCTTGCGAGGCGAAGCCTCCGTTACGGGCAGTGTGTCAGGCTCGCCATAGACTGTGGCCGACGACGAAAAGAGCACATTTTGCCTACCCTCCTCCTGCATCAGTTCCAGAATGTTCACAAACGAGCCGAGGTTGTTGGAGTAGTATTTAAGCGGTTTCTCAACACTCTCGCCCACAGCCTTATAGGCCGCAAAATGGATAATCGAATTGAAGGGGTATTTCTTAAAGACCGCCCTCAGCGCCTCCTTGTCGCAGCAATCCACCTGCTCAAAGGGCACATCCACGCCCGTAATCTTCCTCACACCCTCAACTGCTCCGAGGTCGGAGTTCGACAAGTTGTCAATAACAACAACATCATAACCTGCTTCAATGAGCGCAACCGTTGTGTGCGAGCCGATGTATCCGGCTCCTCCACTTACCAACACTACTTCCTTTGCCATAGTTTTTTCTCCGTTCTATTTTTTCAGTTTTCCAACCACGACTGCGGTCTGCCCCACACGGTGGCAGACCGCAGTCATCAGATATTACAATAATCTCTCTTGGTTACTCAACAATGAGGATTGTGTCGCCCTCTTGGAGGGTATCGCCCTCAGCGACAGCAATCTCCTTGACAGTACCCGAGTAGTCCGACACGATGTCGTTCTCCATCTTCATTGCCTCCAACACGGCAATCTTCTGGCCCGACTTAACAGTGTCGCCCTCCTTCACACACACCTCCAAAACCTTACCGGGCAGGGGTGCCTCCACCTTCTTACCGGCGGGAGCGGCAGCAGCTTTGGGAGCCACGGGTTTAACCTCGGCCTTAACCTCCTCGACAACAAGGATAGCCTGTCCCTCTTGGAGGTTATCGCCCACTGCTACAACGATTTGGCGTACCACACCAGAGTAGTCCGACACGATGTCGTTCTCCATCTTCATTGCCTCCAATACGGCAATCTTCTGGCCCGACTTAACACTGTCGCCCTCTTTTACGCACAGTTCGACAACCTTTCCGGGCAGAGGTGCTGCAACGCTCTTACCTGCAACCTTCGGGGCAGGTTTTGCAACCTCCTCAACCTTTTTCTCCTCCACGGGAGCCTCGGCAGGTTTGGTTGCAGCCCAACGCTCTTTCTTAACCTTGGTGAGATAGTCCTTAGCCACAGCAGGGAACAATTCAAGCAACAACTCCTCCTTCTCGTTCTCGGCCAACTTAACGCCACCGGCATCCTCCAAAACGGGGTTGGGCTGGCGCTGGTTTTTGGAAGTATCATAGGGGATAGGCTCCCTTGTGCCTGCAATCTGCAAGCGGAATTCGGGGTTAATCTCAACAGGTGTACGACCATACTCACCCTTCACCAAGTTCACAAATTGGTTGGAGGTGGTGGTATATTTGGGCTTACCTGCGGCCAACGAAATGGCACAGCTAACAGCCTGCGAGCCAACAATCTGGCTGGTGGGTGTTACCAGCGGAGGCAGACCTGCATCCAACCTCACCGAGGGGATGAGTTTCATTGCGGGCTCCAAGAGGTGTTCGCTTTTGAGAGCCTTCAACTGGGCAACCATATTGGTATACATACCACCGGGAATCTCGGCCTTCTGCACGAGTTCGTTGGGTTTGGGGAAGCCGAAGTAGTCCTCAATCTTGTGGCAAGCGTCGATGAGAGTATCCTCATCCACAGCGTAGGCAGCCTTCACAGCCCTATCAAACTGTGCCTCAATCTCTGCGGGCAGAGTGTCGGTGAGGGGATTGAAGGGGTTGGGGAATTTCTTCACTGCATCGTAAGCATCGAGTTCCTTACGGATACCGAGCAGCTCTGCGTTAATCTTGGCCACAGCCTCCATATTAACCTTAATCTCCACATCCATCTTCTTGCTGAAAATGTAAACCAACTCCAATGCGGGGGCTGCGGGGCCACCTGCAAAGTTCCAGATGTTGGTATCCACGATGTCCACGCCTGCGGCAATGGCTGCCACCACCGATGCGAGGCCGTAGCCGGGGGTACAGTGGGTGTGGAAATCTACGGGGATGTTCACAGCGGCTTTGAGCTGTTTGACAAGGTTGTACACCCTCTTGGGAGGAATCAGACCACTCATATCCTTGATGGTAATCATATCGGCACCCAGCGCAGCAAGTTGCTTGGCCTTACCCACAAAGTAGTCGTCCGTAAAGACGGGTTTGGGGTTCTTTTTGCCTTTGAGTTTGTCCATCAGCGAGAGTTTGGGGTACTTGGGGTCCACGGTGTAGCACACAGCGCAGTCGGCCAAGCCGCCATATTTCTTGATATATTTGATGGTCGATTTCACATTGTCCACATCGTTCAGAGCGTCGAAGATACGCATAATGCCCAGACCGCTCTCGATAGCGTTACGCGAGAAGCCCTCAATGACATCATCGCCATAGGGTGCATAGCCAAAGAGGTTCCTACCACGCGAGAGTGCGGTCAGGTAGGACACATCGCCCACTGCCTTCTTGATGCTCTCCAAGCGATTCCAAGGGTTCTCGCCCAAGAAACGCATAACACTGTCGGGCACTGCACCGCCCCACACCTCCATTGCATAGAAGCCTGCATCCTTATAGAAGGGCAACACACGCTCCACTTGGCTCTGGTTCAGACGAGTTGCAAAGGCCGATTGTTGGCCATCACGAAGGGTTAAATCCCTAATTTTCAATTCTCTTGCCATAATTCTTACGTTAGTTTTAGGTTTTATTTGATTCAACTTATCTCTTCTATTGTTATTCAATTCACAAATATAATCTTTTTTCCGTGAAGTTGTACTCCAAAGGATATTTTTTTGCACATAAAAAAGGAAAAATTGAAATAGGAAACATCCACTCCGAGAGGGGGTTTTGGAGAAGTGTAAGGACAAATAAGAGTAGTGGAAATCCTCTTTCTTGTCCATTTGCCTGCCGCAGACAGCAAACAGCGGACCGCCACTCTACTTAACCACGCCTTTGACAAAGAGTGTGAGTGTGCCGCCTGCTATGTTGGATTGGATGTGGACACCCTTATTGAATACACCCTCGTCTTTGGGGTCGTAGGTTATCACCACACTCCCCTTCTCTCCCGGTTTCACGGGCCTGCGGGGATACTTCACCGATATACACCTACACGACGAGCTCGCCTTCACAACCACCAGCGGAGCGGTGCCGTCGTTGACAAACTCAAAGGTGTGGCTCCTACTCTCACCACCCCTTACAAACTCCCCAAAATCGTGGCTCATAGTCCCCGTAAAGGTCATCTGCGGGCCACTCTTGGCCTCCGCACCCGACTGTCCGAGCACCACCGTTGTAGCGAGCGCAAGGAGTGTGAATATCAGCGCAATAGTCCTCTTCATATTCTCCACACTATTATCTTCCCGTATTGAGGCGGAATTTGTAGGTTATGGTGCCCACCTGAATATCTTGTTCGCTCTGGTCGAACTTCACACCCTTGGCAGCCTTGATGGCCTCCGACACAAGGGGTGATTTGGGAGATACCGTTGAGCCTTGTGCCTTGAAAGCGGCACCCGTAACATCGCCTCTGCCATTCACCCAAATCTCCACCACAACAATACCCTGTTCGTTGTCGGCATACTTGGGACGCGGAAATTCGCCCCTTGGCCTACGACCTTCGAGGTCCCAATCGGGCTCGAAGCCTTCGGCACCGCCCGTACCCTCGTAGTTGTCGGCTATGGTGCCACCAATATTGCCCTGATTGCCTTCGGCCTTCTCGGTCTGCCCCTGCGACTCCGAGGGCGATTCGGGGGTGTTGCCGGGGAACAAGGCTCTGCGATTGACCTCCCTCGGTTTGAGTTCCTCCTCTGGTTGTGCAGGCTCGCTATCGGTCTGTTCAGACTCCTTCACATCGGCATCGGCGATGAGATTTCCCTCCTCCATTTCGGGCGAGGGTTCCACCTCCTGCGTCTGTACAGCATCGGTTTTTGGAACATTTTGTGGCTCCGGCAGCACATAGTCGTCGGCAAGTTGGGTGTCCTCCACCCCACTGCCGCTATCCTCCACCGTGCCAAAGTCCACCAGCATACCCTGCTGTTGCTCCTCTATCTCCACAGACACCCTACCCCACAGGCACAAACCCGCAAGCAACAGCACATACAAGGCCGCAAAAATGTAGCCCAGCGCCTTGCCAGTGGTATTGTCTGTATTGTAGTAGTTCATAGACTATGAATTGAGAATTGAGAATTGAGAATTGAGAATTGAGAGTGGAAAATCATTGTCCCCTATTCGGGTTGAGTTGCCAATATTAGTCGATACTTGTTATTATTTGCAATGTTCATAATCTTCACCACCTCGCCAATGGGCACACCCTCGTCGCAGTGGAGCGACACGGTAGGCTCCTCCTTCTCGGCCATCTTTGTCGCCAACGCAGCCTCAACCTGTGCGAAAGGCACCTTCTCGCCATCCACATAGAATTGGAGGTCTTTGGTGATACTCACCGTAACATAGGGCCTCTCTTTGAGTTGGTTGCTACTCTTCGGCAGGGTGAGTTTGAGCGCATTGGGGTTGATGAGGGTGGTGGCCATCATCATAAACATCAACAGCAGGAAAATCAGGTCCGTCTGTGCCGACGAACCAACCTCCTTGATGATTTTTGTTCCTCGTTTAATTGCCATAGTTTCTGCTCCTATTTTTTCTCAACGGGCTGGTTGAGGATGTCCATAAAAGCAATCGAGTTGGCCTCCATCTGGAAGATGAGCTTCTCGATGCGGGCCACAAGGTAGTTGTAGCCAAAGTGGGCGGGGATACCAACGATAAGACCTGCCACGGTGGTAATCATTGCCACATACATACCACCGGCCAAGATGCTCATATCCACAACACCTCCTGCCTGCGACATACTCATAAAGGCCTTGACCATACCAAGTACCGTACCCAAAAAACCAACCATAGGTGCGCCACTGGAAATGGTGGCCAACAGAGGAAGTCCGTTCTCCAACTTCGTCACTTCGAGGGTGGCCTCGTTCTCGATGGCGGTTTGGATGTCGCCCATAGGACGACCGATACGGCTGATGCCCTTCTCCATCATCCTTGCCACAGGGCTGTCGGTCTTCTTGCAGAGGCGGAGTGCCGCATCCACCTTACCCTCGCAAATCAGATCCCTGAGGCGGTTCATAAAGTTGGGCGCAATTTGCGAAGCCTTCCTGATGGCCACAAACCTCTCAACAAAGATGTAGATTGCCAAGCCGCCCAGCAGCAACAAGGGCCACATAAGCCAGCCGCCTTTCATAAAAAGTTCGCCAAAAGAGAGTGTTTCGGCCGGTTGTTCGGCCATTGCTTGAAGTAGAGTAATCATAGTTTTGTTGTGTTTTATTTATTTTCTCATTCTATTATCGTCGTGTAAGTAGCCCCCATCATTCTACGGTAGGTGTCGCAAAGGTATCACTTTTTTCCGGCTTATCGGTGGCTTTTTTATCTTTTTTGCGCCACAAGTCCTTGAAGCGGTCAAAGCTGCGGCGGTAGTAGATACCCACACCGTTCTCCTGCAAGCCTTGGTTCTCATCAAAGCGGTCGATGGTTCGCGAAAAACCTTTAAGGATGAGGTTGCCGGCCTTGTCGAGCAGTAAAGTCAGCGCACCACCACCGGTAAGTTGGTTATTTCCTCCCTCGCCAATTCCGCTCTGGTAGTAGCCCGTATCCACGTTGGCCTCCAACTCCAACAGCAAGCGGTCGTCGATAATCTCCGTCTCGAAGTCCACACCATAGGTACTTGCCGTCTCATCATACATCTTATACTTGACGTTGAACTTGTAGGCGTCGTTTGAAACGAGCCTCGACACTTGGTCCACAAGCAAACCCAAGCCAATGGCCGTACCCGTTGCACCACCCGATGCCGTACCCTGCGAAGAGCCACTGCCATCGGAGTAGAAACTACCCATTGCGAGCAGATAGACAAACTGGGTGGCCATCATCTCCTGCGAAGAGAAGTAGCTCGAAAGGATACTCTGATACTCCGAGTTGGCCGTTGGAACGTTGATATCGAAACTCAAATCGATGTCGGCCAGCGAGCCGCCCAGATTGACAATACACTCCACAGGTGTCGAGCCCCTCGATGCCGACACCTCCGTTCCAAGCAGGGGCGCAAGAGAGGTCTTGACCTTATAGACCGCATCGATGTCGATGGTGGCATCCAGCGGGCTGCCATTCCAACGGATATAGCTGTCGGGGTTGATTGTAAATCGTTTGGATATGAGGTTCTGGAAATTGAAATTGTAGAATCCCTCGGAGATTTGATAGTCGCCCCTGATTTCCAAATCGCCATTAGCCGAGTCTATGGCCACATTAAGGTCTGCCTCGCCATTGGCCTCCAAGACATTATTGGTGGCCTCATCAATAATAAGCCTCAGCTGCGTGCCCCTATCCACACCAATCTGTGCATCAATAACCAGATTGCCCTTACGATTGGTCTTGCGGTTGCGATTCTCCATCAACATCTTCCTGCGTGCCACCACGTCCGTAGTGTCGGGCTCCATAGCTCCACTACCATCCACAAACTTCACAAAATCGACACTCGCAAACTCGTTAGAGCCACTCAGCGGCAGGCTGAACACCGAGCCACTACCCGTATTAAGTGCAGCGTCAACAACAACATCACCACTCTCCGACACCACCGATGCCGCTCCCGATGCAGTAACCTTGCCATAGAAAGGCGTCGAGAGCGAAGGTGCAAGGTCTATAACCGCAAGCGAGGTGGGCAGAAGTTGGATGTTGTATTTCACGCTATTCAGGTCGGCCAGATTTATTTCACCCGACAACAAGGCCGTACCACCGTCCCCATCACTGACCTGTGTGGCCGCCAGAGTACCCACATTGTCAATAAAATCGAGTCGGAGGGCATCGACATTGTAGGTAACACCCGTAAAATCAACCTTCGTTTCGACATCATTGAGAACCAATCTTCCATCAATCTGAGGCAGGGCTCCTCTGCCCACAACTCTCAAATCGGCCACAGCACCGCCCTTCAAGCCGGACACCACACCATCGACCAACGAGCCAAAGGCCGCAAGGTCAAGTTCCCTGACCGTAACGGCACCCTCGTAGGTGTTATCATCCAAGTTGTATTGTGCGCTGATGAGTGTGGAGCCCAACAGACTGTTTTTCAGTGTCAAAGACACGGCCTGCTCTTCTTGTGGCAGATTCACACGAAGTGTCATCGGGGCAATAGGCACACCTCCTGCCGACATATCGGCAAACATCAGCACTCCTTCGCCCGAGGGGGTGGTCATAGCCGAATTTATCTCCACGTGGCCATTCACACCGCCATTAACATCCTTCATACCGAGCAACACCTCGGCCAAAGCTCCGAGCTGAACATTGTCCACCTCCAACCTCAAAGGTGTCTTATCACTCGCCGAGGCTACTCCATCGAGAAAGATGCGTTGGTCGCCCGACGTAAGCGCAAAATCGTCAATCGAAAGGCTCGCAGAATCGTAGCCAATCTCATTGGCCGAGAGGTCCCAACGATTGTTGTAGAGCATCATAAACGAGTCGGAGAGCGATGCCTTGACCATCGGTCTCCCATTCTTGTCATACCACAACTCTCCATCGACCTGCACTCCGCCGCTCACAGCCGAAGTGTTATCACTAAACAATAGCGTCGCTCCCAGCTTGTGGCCCTCCTCCGCATAGGCATTCAGCACCACATCAGGAATAGATAGTTCCTCCGACAGCAGCTCGTTAACCTCCACTCCCAAGCCGATACGACCTTCGGTACCCTCTACATTGATGCGAACCCTCGATGCAAGCCACTCCTGCCACTCCGCATAGTCGCTATTAACCGAGAGCACAAACTCTCCCACCGAAGGAGCAAATTCCAACGACAGAGAGCTATCGGCCGCAAGACTGACATTGGGCACAAAAGTCGAAATGAGATTGTCGTCGGAATTGATGTTGATAAGCATCGTGGAGTAGTCTGCCGCACCATAAAGCGCACCCACCTGCTTTGTCTGTGTCTGCGCCTCCTCTTGACCACCCGTCGCAGCAGGACGATTGAGTGGCAGCGGAGCCAGCAACTTGTTGGCAATGTAAGCAAACACGTCCTCATAGGAGGCCCTACTGCGGTACTCTACGTCCGCAATGGGTGAGTAGAGCGAGAAGGATTTCTCCGCCCCACTATTGCCCACAACCACATTGACCAGCTCGGTGGTAAGTGTGTCGGTCGAGGTGGCATACACAAGGTCATTTATCATTGCCCTGCCAACCAGCTCGTCCAACGAGCCGCCCTCGGCAGAAGCCTCCAAATTGCACGACAACCACGAACGGCTGTCGCTCGGCGCAATACCCATAGCCACAAAGTTGGCCCCTTCCAAACTCAAATTGAGATTGTACTGCGGCTCCAACCACGACAAATCGCACTCCGCTTCGAGCGCACACAGCAGGTTGCGGTCCAACGAACGGAGCGTAACTTTTGCAACATCTTGTTCATAGCTGCCTTCGAGCGATATGTCGTTGTAGGTATATCCGCCATAGGCCAAGCGGTCCACAAAAATCTCTCCTCGACCATCCACATAATCCTCTCCGATGCGTCCTGCAAGGTCGGCAGTGAGGGTAATCTTTCCGAGCGACTCCACCTCTGCCACACGCCCCACATTAAGACCACGCATCCACACCTCGCCATCGAAACCGAGTTCGCCATTACCGCCAAACTCCACAACTCCATCCACACCTGCACGTCCAAGATCGGTGCTAAGGCTGATGTTTGCATCCACAGCATTGTCGGCTGCCAAACCGGAAAGGTTCAAATCAACCCACTCGAAGCGGCCGGTCCAGCGTGTGATTTCCTCCGCCAGCGGCTCTCCCGTCATCATCGTATAGATGGTTTCGGCCTGAGCGGTGGTGGTTGACAGATGCAGCGAGTCCACACTCACACGCATCTTGGGCATATCCATCACACTCTCCACCCTCACTCGACCTCTCACGTCGGCCTCCTCCACAACAGCGTTGGCCAAACTAACCACAAAGTCGTCCACAATGCCCTCAAACAGACAATCAAAGTCGTCCACACACACACCAACGTTACCAAAGTCGGGAACAAACATCTCCAACGCTTCGGGTGTAAGGTAGGAGTCCTTCGACTCGATGGCCATCACCACACTACTGTTGTAGCGCTGGAAGTCATCCCACTCTTTGGCCACAAGTTCCACCTTCGGAAACCACACGCGGGCCTTGCCCGAGAAGAATCGTGCATCATAGAACAACAACTCTGCATCGCCCACGATAAGTTTGTCTATGCTGCTATCCTCCAAATAGGCTCCCGTTTTGTCGGTTGCGGTGAGGTGATTAATGTCCATCTCCACTCTCTCGCCCACAATCTCCAATCGGTCCACATCGACACGAGCAATGCGGAGGTCCATATCGGAGTAGTTGATACCACTCTTCTGCGGTTTATAGACTTTGTCGTTACGGAGTGTAAAGTGGGTATCAATAGCTCTGATGTCGGTGATAACCAAAGGTTTATCGCTCGGCTTAATAGAAGGTAATTGGCTCTGCACCTTACGCACCAGAGCATCCAGATTGGTACGTCCGCCGTCGGACGTGTAGAGATTCAATCGGCCCCCCTCCATACGGATACGACTCGGCAGAAATTCCCCGTTCTTCAACAGCGCATTGCGGTTGATTGTTGCCGACAATCTCGGAGCATACAGCAGCGTATCGCCCGCAAGATCCTCCACATACAACTCTTCCACAACCACATTCGACAGTCCCGAAATGGTAACGCGCTCCAACGAGAGCCCCAAACCAAACTGTTCGGTGAGCCAATCCACCGCTTTGTGGGCAGCAAAGGTCTGTACTCTCGGTAGCGAAAAGGCCAACGCAGCCGTGAGTACAAACAAAAATAGCACTAAAACCACTGCACTAAACAAATGGAGTACTATGTTTGCGAGTTTTTTTATACCTTTGCTCATTATTGGGTGTTTTAACTTACAATTTTACGAATTTTATTGTCGAAAAACAAATATGGAAGTTACAATTTTAGGTATTGAGTCGTCGTGCGACGACACATCGGCAGCCGTTTTGAGGGGAACAACAATGCTTTCCAACGTGATTGCAAGTCAAGCCGTACACGTTAAGTATGGTGGCGTCATTCCCGAACTCGCATCTCGTGCCCATCAGCAAAACATTGTCCCTGTGATAGATACAGCACTCAAAGACGCCGGCATCACTGCCGACCAGATTGATGCCATTGCCTTCACACGAGGCCCCGGACTACTCGGCTCGTTGCTCGTTGGAGTATCTTTTGCCAAAGGTCTTTCGCTTGCAAAAAATATTCCTATAGTGGAGGTAAACCACCTCCAAGGACACATTTTGTCGCACTTCATCGACCTGCCCGACCAGCAAATCCCACACCCAGCCTTCCCGTTCCTCTGTCTGCTCGTTTCGGGCGGACACACACAGATAGTGAAGGTCAACTCTCCTCTCGACTTTGAGATTGTCGGCACCACCATTGATGATGCTGCGGGAGAGGCTTTCGACAAGTGCGCCAAAGTGATGGGCCTGCCCTATCCCGGAGGCCCCGTAATAGACCGACTCGCACACGAAGGCGACCCCGACAAATTCCGTTTTGCAAAACCCTCGGTGGATGGTTTCGACTACTCGTTCAGCGGACTGAAAACCTCGTTCCTCTACTTCCTTAGGGACCACGTGGCCGACAACCCCAACTTCATCGAGGAGAACAAAGCCGACCTGTGCGCCTCGCTCCAAAAGACCATCATCGACATACTTCTCAAAAAACTTATCAAGGCATCCAAAGCTCTCGATATTAAGGAAATAGCCATTGCCGGCGGCGTGTCGGCCAACTCCGGATTGAGGGAGGCCATTGAGGACGAGGGCCGTCGTAGGCATTGGAAAACCTATCTCCCCCCGTTGAAGTTCACCACCGACAACGCTGCAATGATTGCCGTCGCAGGCTACTACCATTACCTCAATGGCGAGCAGAGCGAATTGGATGTCGCTCCCGTCGCAAGGCTCGAAGAATTACTCAAGTAGGAACACCCAAAGAAGCGCATTCAAGATGATTGCAAAAAGAGTTATCCGAATGGCCTGCGTAGCGGCGTTGTTACTCTGTTCGTGTGGCACAAATTATGTGAGTTACACCGACACCATAAGTGTCAATGGTGTTGAACTTTTCTATGCAGTGGAGGGCTGTGGTAGGCCCGTGATTTTGTTGCACGGCAATGGTGGTAGTCATAACGACCTTGAAACCACCACACGACAGTTGGCCCAAGAGGGATACATCGTCTATGCGCTCGACTCGCGAGGTCAGGGAGCCAATCCTCCGCTGGCCGAGTATCACTACAAGGATATGGCCAAGGATGTACGTCAATTCATTGCAGCAAAGGGACTTACAAAACCTGCGGTGTTTGGTTTCAGCGATGGAGGCATCATTGCTCTGCAACTCGAAGTGCTCCATCCGGGCACCTTTTCGGCCATCGCTACGGGTGGTGCCAACATCTTCGTAAGGGGGGCTTTGACTCCCGAATTTGAGTCCTATTTCCTCTCGCAGGAAAACCCCAATCCGCTCAACGTGATGATGATGAACGAGCCCACAATGACGGAGGAAGATATGAGCACCATTGGCTGCCCTGCCCTGATTATGGCAGGCGACAACGACCTTATCAGAGCCGAGCATACTGCGCTGATTGGCAACAACATACCATATGGCGAAGTGGTCATAGTGCCCGACGCCGACCATGGCTCCTACATCTACCATTCCACCCGCGTCGGCAACCTTCTATTGGACTTCTTCGACCGCATCGGATATTAACTTCAAGCCTACGTTTTATCCACTATTTTGACCTAAATTTTCACTATTCCACACTCACATCGAGCAAATGGGATGGCGAATGATTGTACGCAATTTCTCGGTCTGAGTGTTGCGCAGGTCCCCTGCCTCGGATGAGGTGCCGTAAAGCGGTGGGACGCTTAATGGAAAGGGAGGTGCGCGTATTCCTCCCCTAAGGAAGGGGAGGTGGTCGAAGTTGCGTTCAGCGGCCCCGCCGAGCAGGAGGTACCATTAGGCGAAGAAGTATGTGTGAGCAACGAAAAGCAGAAAAAGCAGAAAGAGCAACAATGAGCAGAAAGGGAACCCCAAAACCCCTCTAAACTCCCCTTAAAATCACGGGTATTAAAAAAGATACCCCACAGGCCCAATCGTCCTACCACTCCTATCATCCATATCATCCCTATCACCCCTAAAAGCCCCTCCTTATCAACCGACGCACGAAGCAGGAGCAGAGGCTGCTTGCAGACTATGCCCTGCAAGTAGGAGGAAAAGACACCGAAGGTG
>JAZNNC010000056.1:0-31474 GCA_045580045.1 Tidjanibacter sp. | reverse complement strand
AGTTGCACGTGTGAAACTTACCAACCAGAAAGAGGTGAATGCCTACATTCCCGGTGAGGGCCACAACTTGCAGGAACACTCAATCGTTTTGGTGCGCGGTGGTCGTGTAAAAGACCTCCCCGGTGTACGTTACCACTTGGTACGCGGTGCATTGGATAGCGCAGGTGTAGATGGTCGTCGTCAGCGCCGTTCGAAATATGGTGCAAAACGTCCCAAAGCAGCCAAAAAGTAATCTCTCAACAACAGAAACTATTTTAAACATTAAGAAAAAATGAGAAAAGCAAAGCCTAAAAAGCACATTCTACTTCCAGATCCCAAGTTCGGTGACGTTATGGTTACCCGCTTTGTAAACAATTTGATGCTGGATGGTAAGAAGAGTATTGCATACACCATTTTCTACGATGCGTTGGATTTGGTGGGCGAGAAGATGAAGGATGCAGACAAGGCTCCTCTGGAGGTCTGGAAGCAAGCATTGGAGAATATCACTCCCCAAGTTGAGGTTAAGAGCCGTCGTATCGGTGGCGCAACCTTCCAGGTGCCTATGGAGGTTCGTCCTGAGCGCAAGATTTCGATTTCGATGAAAAACTTGGTCCTTTATTCTCGTAAGCGCGCAGGTAAATCTATGGCAGAGAAACTCTGTGGTGAGATTCTGGCTGCCTACAACAACGAGGGTGCTGCCTTCAAACGTAAGGAGGAGATGCACCGTATGGCAGAGGCAAATAAAGCATTCGCACACTTCAGGTTCTAGGGAGGTAAGTAGATGGCAAGAGATTTAACATATACTCGTAACATCGGCATCATGGCGCACATCGATGCCGGTAAAACCACTACTTCCGAGCGAATTCTGTTCTACACCGGTAAGACTCACAAGATTGGTGAGACTCACGATGGTTCGGCCACTATGGACTGGATGGTTCAGGAGCAGGAGCGCGGTATCACCATCACTTCGGCTGCTACCACTGCCTTCTGGAACTACAAGGGCAAGCAGTATCAGATTAACCTGATTGACACCCCGGGACACGTGGACTTTACCGTTGAGGTAGAGCGTTCGTTGCGTGTGTTGGATGGTGCTGTTGCAACCTTCTGCGCTGTTGGTGGTGTTGAGCCCCAGAGTGAGACCGTATGGCGTCAGGCAGATAAGTACAACGTACCCCGTATTGGCTATGTTAACAAGATGGACCGTACCGGTGCAGACTTTATGAATGTTTGCGCTCAGGTTAAGGAGCGTCTTGGTGCCAATGCAGTGCCTGTTGTTTTGCCCATCGGTTCGGAGCAGTCGTTCCGTGGTTTGATAGACCTTATATATAATAGGGCTATCATGTACGACGATGCAAAGAAAGACCAATTGGTGAACTACACCTTCGAGGAGATTCCTGAGGAGATGAAAGCTGAGGCCGAGGAGGCAAGGGCTCACCTCATTGAGGAGGTTGCCACTGTTGATATGGCCTTGATGGAGAAATTCTTTGAGGATCCCGATTCGATTACTCCCGAAGAGTTGATTGCCGCTATTCGCAAGGCAACAATCGGTATGCAGATTATCCCTATGTTGTGTGGCTCTTCGTTCAAGAACAAAGGTGTTCAGTTGCTGCTGGACTCGATTATGATGTTCTTGCCTTCGCCCCTCGACATTGAGGCTATCCTTGGTACCGATCCCCGCAATGAGAGCACCGTTAAGCGCTATCCTACCGATGAGGATCCCTTCTGTGCTCTTGCATTCAAGATTGCTACCGACCCCTATGTAGGTCGTTTGGCATTCATCCGTATCTACTCGGGTAAACTCGATGCAGGTACCTATGTGTTCAACACCCGTTCGGGTAAGAAGGAGCGTATCAGCCGTATCTACCAGATGCACGCCAACAAGCAGAATCCTATGGATACCATTGGTGCAGGCGACATTTGCGCTGTTGTAGGTTTCAAGGATGTTCGCACCGGTGATACTCTGTGTGTTGAGGACAAACAGATTACTTTGGAGTCGATGACCTTCCCCGAGCCCGTGATTGGTATCGCAGTGGAGCCCAAAACCCAGAAGGATTTGGACAAACTCGGTATCGCACTTGGCAAGTTGGCAGAGGAGGACCCCACCTTTACCGTAAAGACCGATCAGGACAGCGGCCAGACCATCATCAGTGGTATGGGCGAGTTGCACTTGGACATCATTATCGACCGTCTGCGTAGGGAGTTCGGTATCGAAATCAACGTTGGTGCACCTCAGGTATCCTACAAGGAGGCCCTCAATGGCACCTTCCAGATGCGCGAGGTATTCAAGAAACAGTCCGGTGGTCGTGGTAAATTTGCAGACATCATCTTCGAAATCGGTCCTGCCGACGAGGGTGTTCAGGGCTTGCAGTTTATCGACGAGGTTAAGGGCGGTAACGTACCTAAGGAGTTCATTCCTGCCGTACAGAAAGGTTTCGAGTCGGCGATGGCAAACGGTCCTTTGGCCGGTTTCGGTATCGATTCGATGAAGGTAACTTTGAAGGACGGTTCGTTCCACCCCGTAGATTCGGATGCGCTTTCGTTTGAGATTTGTGCCCGTAACGGTTTCCGTGAGGCAACTCCCAAGTGTCAGCCCGTATTGAAGGAGCCCATTATGAAGGTGGAGGTAGTAACTCCCGAGGAGTATATGGGCGATATCATCGGCGACTTGAACAAACGTCGTGGTCAGATTGAGGGCACCGAGAGCAAAGGTGTTGCAACTGCCATCAAAGCCAAAGTGCCCCTGTCGGGTATGTTCGGCTATGTAACCGTGTTGCGTACCCTTTCGTCGGGTCGTGCAACTTCCACCATGGAGTTCTCGCACTACGATGAGGTACCCCAGAACGTGGCTAAGGACGTAATCGAGAAATGCGGAGGTAAAAAACAAGAATTGGAATAAAAGAATAAATAACCATGAGTCAGAAAATTAGAATCAAACTCGAATCTTACGATCACAACTTGGTTGATAAATCGGCCGAGAAAATCGTAAAAACTGTGAAAAGCACAGGCGCAGTAGTCAGCGGTCCTATTCCACTGCCTACCCAGAAAAAGATTTTCACTGTGAACCGTTCGACTTTCGTTAACAAGAAAGCACGCGAGCAGTTCCAGCTCTGCACCTTCAAGAGGATTCTTGATATTTACAGCTCGACCCCCAAGACTATCGACGCTCTGATGAAGTTGGAGTTGCCTTCGGGTGTTGAGGTAAACATCAAAGTCTGATGGTAAGACTCGGATGAGATGGAGCGCTCCTTGCTCGATACCTATAATATAAATACGCACGCGCGAGGAGCACACCTTTCTCGAAGAGAAGTGAAAGAAAGACTTTACACACAAAACACTTTTTTATATTAATAACAACAAGTAATTAAAGACAGGTAAAATGTCAGGACTTATTGGAAAAAAAATCGGAATGACTTCCGTTTTCAGTGCCGAGGGTAAGAACATACCATGCACTGTTATTGAGGCTGGTCCCTGTGTAGTTACGCAAATCAAGAACGAGGAGACCGATGGTTACTCCGCAGTTCAGATTGCCTATGGCGAGAAGAGTGAAAAACACACCAGCAAAAGCTTGTTAGGCCACTTTGGCAAATCGGGTGTAACCCCCAAGGCCAAATTGGTAGAGTTCAAAGAGTTCACCGAAGTAACTCTGGGTCAGGTCCTCACCGTTGCCGACACCTTCGAAGAGGGTGATTGGGTTGACGTAGTGGGAGTATCGAAAGGTAAAGGCTATCAGGGCGTTGTGAAACGTCACGGATTTGCCGGTGTTGGTGGTCAGACCCACGGTCAGCACAACCGCCAGCGCAAGCCCGGTTCTCTTGGTGCATCTTCTTATCCTTCGCGCGTCTTCAAGGGCAAACGTCTGCCCGGACAGACCGGCGGTGAGAGAGTTAAGGTTCAGAACCTTAAAGTTCTCAAAGTTATTGCCGAGAACAACCTTCTCCTCGTGAAAGGTTCGATTCCCGGAGCAAAAGGTACTTATGTAATTATTGAGAAGTAGTAAGGAGATGGAATTAGCAATTTACACCACCACAGGAACCCAGACCGAGAAGAAAGCAGTGCTTTCGGCAGAGGTCTTCGGCATCGAGCCCAACGCTCATGCAATCTACTTGGCAGTAAAACAGTATTTGGCTGATCAGCGCCAAGGCACACACAAGGCGAAACAGCGCAACGAAGTTGCCGGTTCGACCCGTAAACTGAAACGTCAGAAAGGTACAGGCGGTGCCCGTGCGGGTAGCATCCTGTCGCCTCTCTTCCCCGGCGGCGGTCGCATCTTTGGTCCCGTACCTCGCGACTACAGCTTCAAGCTCAACAAGAAGCTCAAAGGCTTGGCTCGCCGTAGTGCACTCTCTATCAAGGCACAGAACGAGGCTATCACCGTTGTAGAGGACTTTGTAATGGAGACTCCCAAAACCAAGTCGTTCGTAGCAATGGCCGAAGCACTGAAAGTTGCCGACAAGAAGGTATTGCTCGTGGTTGCCGAGACCGACCACAACATCAGCCTTAGCGTACGCAACCTTCCCAAAGTGAAGGTAATGCAGGTAGCAGACCTGAACACCTATGACGTGATGAACGCCGGTGTGATGCTGTTCACCGAGAGCGCAATGGCCAAGGCAAACGAGATTTTCTAATCCTTAAAAACCGAAGAGAATTATGATGAATGTTATAATCAAACCCATCTTGACCGAGAAAATGGCCGGTCAGGGCGAGAATCTCGGTCAGTACGGATTTATTGTTGACCGCAGGGCTAACAAGTTGGAAATTCGCAAAGCCGTAGAGCAGATGTATAATGTAGTAGTTGAGAGCGTAAACACCATCAACGAGAAAGGTAAGCTGAAAGCTCGCTATACCAAAGCTGGTTACCTGGTGGGTCGCACCAACGCAGTCAAGAAAGCAATCGTAACCCTGAAAAAGGGCGATAAAATTGATTTTTACAGTAATATCTAATAAGAGATGGCAGTAAAAAAGTTTAATCCCGTAACCCCGGGAACAAGGCATAAAATCGCAGGCACCTTTGCGGATATTACTTGCAGTGTGCCTGAGAAATCGTTGCTCGAGCCTAAGAAGAGCAGCGGTGGTCGTAACCACGCCGGTAAGATGACCGTGCGCTACATTGGTGGCGGCCACAAACAGATGTATCGTGTTATTGACTTCAAACGTGCAAAAGATGGCATGGCAGCAACGGTTGCAACCATCGAGTACGATCCTAACCGTTCGGCCCGCATCGCACTCATCGTGTATGCAGATGGTTCGAAGAGCTACATTTTGGCCCCCAATGGCTTGAAGGTAGGTCAGACCGTAATGAGCGGCGAGGGCGTAGCACCTGAGGTGGGCAACACCCTTCTGCTGGCTAACATTCCTCTTGGTACCGTTATCCACGCAATCGAACTCTACCCCGGTCAGGGTGCTGTGTTGGCACGTTCGGCCGGTACCTACGCACAGCTTGTAGCTCGCGAGGGTAAATATGCTATTATTAAACTTCCTTCCGGTGAGACCCGTATGGTTCTCTGCGCTTGTCGTGCGACCATCGGAGCCGTATCGAATCCCGACCACAGTCTGGAACAGCACGGTAAGGCCGGTAGGAAACGTTGGTTGGGTCGCAGGCCTCACAACCGTGGTGTAACCATGAACCCTGTTGATCACCCGATGGGTGGTGGTGAAGGTCGTTCGAGTGGTGGTCACCCCCGTTCGCGTAAGGGTCTGTTGGCTAAGGGTTACAAGACTCGCAATCCCAAGAAGACCACCAGCAAATTCATTATCTCAAAGAAAACAAAATAAAAAAATAGTAGCATAATGAGTCGTTCACTTAAAAAAGGACCGTTCATTGAGCCCAGGCTCGAACAGCGAGTAATCGCTCAGAACGAGAGCAATCAGAAGACCGTAATCAAGACTTGGTCGAGGGCAAGTATGATTTCGCCCGATTTCGTAGGTCAGACAATTGCTGTACACAACGGTAACAAGTTTATACCGGTATATGTAACTGAAAATATGGTAGGCCACAAACTTGGAGAGTTCGCCCCCACGCGTACCTTCCGCGGTCATGCCGGTAACCGTAAAAAATAAATAGGACATGGGAGCAAGAAAATATCAAATGGCCGAGAAAATGAAGGCCGAGAAGAAGCAGGTGGCTATCGCCTCACTGCGTGATTGCCCTACCTCGCCCCGTAAGATGCGTATCGTTGCCGACACCGTTCGTGGCGTAGAGGTAAACAAGGCATTGGCCCTCCTTCGTTACTCGAAGAAAGAGGCTTCAATCAGGTTGGAGAAACTTCTTCGTTCCGCCATCGCCAACTGGGAGGCAAAGAACCCCGGCGAGCGTTTGGAGGATACCAAACTCTGTGTGAAGGAGATTAGAGTAGATGGTGGCCGTATGCTGAAACGTATTCAGCCCGCCCCCCAGGGTCGCGCTCACCGCATTCGTAAACGTTCGAACCACGTTACGATCATTGTAGATAAAATGGTAGAAATTAAAGCAGCAGAGTAAGAGATGGGACAGAAAGTTAATCCAATAGCAAACCGTCTTGGTATCATTCGCGGTTGGGACTCCAACTGGTACGGCGGTAAAGATTTTTCAACCCGTTTGGTTGAGGATGCTAAAATTCGCGAGTATCTGAATGCCCGTCTTGCAAAAGCCAGCATTTCGAAAATTATCATCGAGCGCACCTTGAAGCTCGTAACTGTAACCATCAGCACCGCTCGTCCCGGTTTGATTATCGGTAAGGGTGGCCAGGAGGTTGACAAACTCAAAGAGGAGTTGAAGAAACTTACCGGCAAAGAGGTTCAGATTAACATCTTCGAGGTAAAACGTCCCGAGATTGACGCAACAATCGTAGCCAACAACTTGGCTCGCCAGTTGGAGGGTCGCGTATCGTATCGTCGTGCCATCAAGACCACCATCGCATCGACAATGCGTATGGGTGCCGAGGGTATCAAGATTCAGATTAGCGGTCGTATCGGTGGCGCCGAGATGGCTCGTAGCGAGACCTACAAAGAGGGCCGTATTCCATTGCACACCTTCCGTGCAGACGTGGACTACTGCTTGGCAGAGGCTCTGACCAAAGTAGGTATTCTTGGTGTAAAGGTGTGGATCTGCGTAGGTGAGGTATATGCAAAGCGCGACCTCTTCGAAATCGCAGGCGCATCGTCAGTAGCAGGTCCTGCACAGGGCGACCAGCGTGGTGGCAAACCCCGCGGCGATCGCAAGCGCAGGAGGAATAATAACAACAAATAAGGAACACTTCTAAATAAGATAAGACAATGTTACAACCAAAAAGGACAAAATTTAGAAGAATGCAGAAAGGACGCATGAAAGGCCTCGCTCAGCGTGGTAACCAGCTTGCGTTCGGTTCGTTCGGCCTCAAAGCAATGGATTCGACTTGGATTACCGGTCGTCAGATTGAGGCAGCCCGTCAGGCTATCGTGCGTTATATGAAACGTGAGGGTCAGATTTGGATTCGAATCTTCCCCGATAAGCCCATCACCAAGAAACCCGCCGAGGTACGTATGGGTAAAGGTAAAGGTAACCCCGAGGGTTATGTAGCACCTGTAACACCCGGTCGTATTATGTTCGAGATCGAGGGCGTTCCCTTCGAGGTAGCCAAAGAGGCATTGCGTCTTGGCGCTCAGAAGTTGCCTATCGAGACCAAGTTCATCATCCGTAGGGACTATGTAGAATAACCTAAAAAGAAAGACAAGAGAAGTATGAAAACAGCAGAAATCAAAGAGATGGCGGTTGCCGACTTGGTAGAGCGCCTCGAAGCTGAGCAGGCTAAGCTTGCCACCTTGAAGGTTAATCACGCAGTATCGCCCGTAGAGGACACTACCGTAATAAAGAAAGCTCGCAGAGACATCGCTCGTATGCAGACTGTACTGCACCAGAAAACCACTAAATGTTAATTGACACTATGGAAAGAAATCTTAGGAAAGAGAGAATCGGTGTGGTAGTCAGCAATAAGATGGAGAAATCCATTGTCGTTGCAGTTCACCGTAAGGTAAAACACCCTATCTATGGTAAGTTTGTGAACAAAACCACTCGCTTTGTGGCAGAGGACGCAGAGAATACCTGCAACGAGGGCGATACCGTAAAGATTATGGAGACCCGACCTTTGAGCAAAACAAAGCGTTGGAGATTAGTAGAAATTATTGAAAGGGCTAAATAGTTATGATACAACAGGAAAGCAGATTGGTAGTAGCCGACAACAGCGGAGCGAAAGAGGTTCTCTGTATCCGAGTTCTCGGTGGTACCAAGAAGAAGTATGCCTCGATTGGCGACAAAATCGTTGTAACCGTCAAGAGCGCAACCCCTTCTGGTGATATCAAGAAGGGAACCGTATCGAAAGCGGTTGTAGTTAGGACAAAGAAGGAGATTCGTAGGGCTAACGGTTCGTACATTCGTTTCGATGACAACGCCGTAGTACTGTTGAACCCCCAGGGTGAGATGCGTGGTACTCGTATCTTTGGTCCCGTTGCTCGTGAGTTGCGTGACCAGTATATGAAAATCATCTCGCTTGCACCCGAAGTATTGTAATCTTAAATACACATTGGATCAGTATGAAATTACATATCAAAAAAGGTGATACCGTTTACGTTATTTCGGGCGGTAGCAAGAGCAAAGAGAAAACTGGTCGTGTACTTGAAGTAGATACCAAAAATCAGCGCGCAATCGTTGAGGGTTTCAACATCATCAAGAAACACACCAAACCCAGTGCCAAGAACACCCAGGGCGGAATCGTAGAGCAGGAGGCTCCTATTCACATTTCGAACCTTATGTTGGCAGACCCCAAGACCGGCAAACCTACCCGCGTAGGTCGCAAGGCTGGTGAGAATGGCAAACTTGTACGTTACGCTAAAAAATCAGGAGAGGAGATTAAATAATGGCTTACATTCCAACACTTAAAACAACTTATAAGGAGCAGATAGTACCTGCCCTTATGAAAGAATTTGGATACAAGAGCATTATGCAGGTACCCAAATTGGAGAAAATCGTTATCAACGAGGGCGTTGGCGAGGCAGTAGCAGATAAGAAACTCATCGAGATTGCTCAGGAGGAGTTGACTATCATTGCCGGTCAGAAGGCCGTTCAGACTCGCTCGCGTAAGGATATTTCGAACTTCAAACTTCGTAAAGGTATGCCCGTGGGTGTACGCGTAACCCTTCGTGGTGAGCGTATGTACGAGTTCTTGGAGCGTCTGATTGCAGTGGCTCTTCCTCGTATCCGCGACTTCAAAGGCATCAACGAGAAGTTTGACGGTAGGGGTAACTACACCCTCGGAATCAAAGAGCAGATCATCTTCCCCGAGATTGATATCGACAAGATTACCAAAATCCTCGGTATGGAGATTTGCTTTGTAACCACTGCCAAAACCGATGAGGAGGGCTATGCACTTCTTCGCGAGTTCGGCTTACCATTCAAAAACGCTAAAAAAGCATAAGAGTTATGGCAAAAGAATCAATGAAAGCTCGCGAGGTTAAGCGTGTTAAGCTCGCAAACCGTTATGCTGCAAAGCGTGAGGCTATCGCTGCCGCAGTTAAGGCCGGTGAGATGAACGAGATGGAGGCTTGGCAGGCACTGTCGAAGTTGCCCCGCAACTCGAACCCCATCCGCCAGCACAACCGCTGCAAGATTACGGGTCGTCCCAAAGGCTATATTCGCCAGTTTGGTTTGAGCCGTATCCAGTTCCGCGAGATGGCTTCGCACGGCTTGATTCCCGGTGTAAAGAAAGCATCGTGGTAGTAGCTTCGCCCCAAAGATAGGGGACGGTTAGCAAACGAAAGTTGCGCTTCTTTTGGGTGAAAACCCGAGAGAGGCGTGGCTTTTTGAAAGGGGCCGACCCCGGGAAGCGCCCTGCTTGCGTTGCGAGGAATTGCACAAGAGGGGGCGTTGGGGAATGATTGCAGTCGTGTAGGATACTTGCGATGTGGCGTGGAATGAGGTTGATGCGGGAGAGAAAAATGCACAACCGATTGAATTTCTGTCCGAAAGAGTATTGCAGATTGCAAAAAAATACCTATCTTTGGCGGCTTAATAGCGCATAAGGATAAAAAACAGACCAAAGTTGCCGACTGTCCGTAAGGGTGGCCGGCAGTTGAGGTGAGTGGGAGAGGCGTGGCATCGTGGGGCTGACTCGTTGCTGTAAATCTCTCAAAAACAAACAAATAACTAACATTTTTAACTTTTAATCCATTACAACTATGACAGATCCTATTGCGGATTTCCTCACGAGGATTAGAAACGCGGCGAAAGCCAACCACAAAACGGTTGAAGCTCCCGGTTCAAAAATGAAGGAAGAGATCACCAAAATTCTCTTCGAGCAGGGTTACATCCTTGCCTACAAGTTCGACAAAAACGAGAAAGGTTTTTCGACCATCAAAATTGCGTTGAAATACCACCCTCAGACCAAGGCTTGCGCCATCAAAGGTTTGGAGCGCGTGTCGCGTCCCGGTTTGCGCCGCTACTCTTCGGCAGCCGAGATGCCCAAAGTGCAGAACGGTCTGGGTATCGCCATTGTGTCGACCCCCAAAGGCATTATGACCGACAAGAAAGCTCGTCAGGAGAATGTAGGTGGCGAAGTGCTCTGCTACATCTACTAATGTGAGCAACGAGAAAACAAACAAAACTTTAATCAATTAACAAAGTAAAACAATGTCAAGAATTGGTAAATTACCTGTAAACTTGCCCGCAGGCGTAACCGTAGAGGTTGCTGCAAACAACGTGGTAAGCGTGAAAGGACCTCTGGGTGCTTTGAGTCAGCAAGTAGACCCTGACATCACCGTAACCGTAGAGGGAAACGTATTGACAGTAACTCGTCCTACGAACCAGCCACGCCACCGCTCGATGCACGGCTTGTACCGCGCACTGATCAACAATATGGTAGTGGGCGTTTCGAAAGGCTACGAGATTAAACAGGAGCTCGTAGGTGTAGGTTTTAAAGCAGAGGTTGAAGGTCAGCTTCTGAAACTCTCATTGGGTTATTCTCACGATATATTCCTGATGTTGCCTGTGGAGGTTAAAGCCGAGGTACAGCAGGAGAAGAAGGGCAACCCTATTCTCACTCTCAAGAGCATCGATAAGCAGCTTGTAGGTCAGGTTGCAGCAAAGATTCGCTCGTTCCGCAAGCCCGAGCCTTACAAAGGTAAAGGTATTAAGTTCATTGGTGAAACCCTGCGTCGTAAGGCTGGTAAGTCTGCTAACGCTAAATAGTAAAACCCGAGTAAATTATGTCATTGAATAAGATTGAAAGAAGGGAGAGGATCAAACTGCGTATTCGCAAGGTAGTTGAGGGTACCGCACAGAGGCCTCGTATGACTGTATTCCGCAGCAACAAGCAGATTTATGTACAGTTTATAGATGACCTGAAAGGCGTAACTTTGGCATCGGCTTCGTCGTTGGACAAAGAGATTGCCGAGCAGGCACAGAAGGTAAATGGTATCGAGCAGGCAAAGTTGGTTGGTAAGTTGGCAGCTGAGAGGGCACTTGCAAAGGGCATCGAGGCAGTATCTTTCGACCGCAACGGCTACCTCTACCACGGACGAGTTAAAACATTGGCAGACGCCGCACGAGAGGGCGGACTTAAATTCTAAGAACAACTATGGCAAACAATAACATTAAAGTAAAGACTAGCGACCTCGAGCTTAAAGATAGGCTCGTAGCAATCAAGAGGGTTTCGAAAACCACAAAGGGTGGTCGCACCATGAGCTTCTCCGCCATCGTTGTAGTAGGTAACGAGGCAGGCGTTGTAGGCTACGGCCTTGGCAAAGCCAGCGAGGTACAGTCGGCAATCGCAAAAGGCGTAGAGGATGCAAAGAAGAACTTGGTAAAGATTCCTGTAATCAACGGCACAATTCCTCACTCGCAGGAGTTCCGTTTCGGTGGTTCGGAGGTGCTGATGCGCCCCGCAGCTCCCGGTACCGGAGTAAAGGCAGGTGGTGCAATGCGTGTTGTATTTGAGAGCGCAGGCATCCACAACATCCTTGCAAAGAGCAAAGGTTCGTCGAACCCCCACAACTTGGTTAAGGCAACCGTAGGAGCTCTTATGGAGCTTCGTGACGCAGCCAGCGTAGCCCAGTTGCGCGGTATTTCTATGAATCAAGTATTTAACGGCTAATCAAGATAGAAGACATGGCAAGATTGAAAATCACTCAGGTAAAGAGTCGTATTGGCCAGACCAAAACTCAGTGCGCAAACTTGGATGCACTCGGTCTGCACAAAGTAAACCAAACGGTTGAGCACGACGATTCGGCCATCATCCTCGGTATGCTTAACAAGGTTAAACATCTGGTAAAGGTTGAGACCGTTAAAGAGTAAGTTTACAGAAGTTAAAAAAAGTAAAAAAGAGAATAACGATGAATTTAAGCAATCTTAAACCCGCAGCAGGCTCGACTCACCACGAGAAGAGGATTGGCCGCGGTCAGGGTTCGGGCCACGGTGGCACCTCCACACGTGGTCACAAAGGAGCACAGTCGCGCTCGGGTTATAGCCACAAGCTTGGCTTCGAGGGCGGTCAGATGCCTCTCCAACGCCGTATGCCCAAGTTCGGTTTCACCAACATCAAACGTGTTGAGTACAAACCCATCAACTTGGATACTCTCGAAGCATTGGCAGCAAACAAAAACATCACCGACATCAACGTTGAGACTCTCATCGAGGCTGGCTTCATCTCGAAGAACAACCGCGTGAAGATTCTTGGCAAGGGTGAGCTGACCAAAGCACTCAATGTAACCGCACACGCTTTCAGCCAGAGCGCAATTGCTGCAATCGAGGCTAAGGGTGGTAAGGTGGAGAAACTCTAATTCAATTACCAGAAAGAAAGTTAAGCAATGAAACTTGTCGAAACCATTAAGAATATATTTAAGATTGAGGAGCTTCGTAAGAGGATTCTCTATACGCTCGGCCTTCTTCTTATATATAGGTTCGGAAGTTTTGTGGTGATTCCCGGAATTAACCCCAATGCATTGGCAGCAATGAGCAGTCAGGCATCCGACGGTTTGATGGGCCTTTTGGACATCTTCTCGGGTGGTGCCTTCTCGAATGCATCAATCTTTGCATTGGGTGTTATGCCCTACATCTCGGCGTCGATTATCGTGCAGTTGCTCGGTATTGTCGTTCCCTACTTCCAGAAATTGCAGAAGGAGGGTGAGAGCGGTCATCGCAAAATGAACCAAATCACAAGGTACTTGACCATTGTAGTGCTCTGCCTGCAAGGTCCTGCTTATCTTGCAAACCTGCATGCTCAGGCTCCCGGTGCTTTCATTATGGAGTACAACACAGCCTTTATCCTCACCGCATTGGTGGTTCTGATTGCCGGAACTATGTTCGTGATGTGGTTGGGTGAGAAGATTACCGACAAGGGTATCGGTAACGGTATCTCGCTGATCATTATGATTGGTATTGTGGCTCGTCTGCCTCACGCCCTGTTGGCAGAGTTGGACGCAAGGACCAATGCAGCTACCGGTGGTTGGGTAATGTTGGTTGTTGAGTTTGTATTGCTGTACCTTATCTTTATGGCAGCTATCGCACTCGTGCAGGCAACCCGTAAGATTCCCGTACAGTATGCAAAACGCATCGTTGGCAACAAGCAGTATGGTGGTGTACGCCAGTACATTCCCTTGAAAATCAATGCTGCAAACGTGATGCCTATCATCTTTGCACAGGCACTGATGTTTATTCCTATGCTGTTTGGTAATTGGGAGGCAACTCGCGGTATCGCCGCTGCGTTCAACAACTACACAGGTTTCTGGTACAACTTCACATTTGCATTGTTGGTATTTGCGTTTACCTACTTCTACACTGCAATTATTGTGAACCCCCAAATGATGGCCGATGACCTCAAACGCAACGGTGGCTTCATCCCCGGTGTTAAGCCCGGCAAGGAGACCACTCGTTACATCGATACCATCATGACAAGAATCACACTCCCCGGTTCTATCTTCTTGGCAATCGTGGCAATTCTGCCTGCATTTGCCGAGATGCTCGGAATCAACCGTCAGTTTGCGCTCTTCTTCGGAGGTACGTCGTTGCTGATTTTGGTGGGTGTGGTACTTGACACTCTCAGGCAGATTGAGAGCTACCTGTTGCTTCGTCACTACGATGGTCTGATGAAGACCGGCCGTATTAAGGGACGTTAGTGAACGGGAATAGCTTAAAAGGCTTTGAACAAAGAGTTCTTAGAAGAGGGATATGATAAATATCTATACACAGGAAGAGGTCGAACTGCTGCGCGAGAATAACCTGCTGGTGAGCAGAACGCTTGCGGAGGTGGGCAAGCACATCAAGCCGGGTGTTACCACACTCGAACTTGATGGTATTGCCGAGGAGTTTATCCGTTCTCACGGAGCAGTTCCGGGCTTCCTGGGCTACGGAGGATTTCCCAACACGCTGTGTGTGTCGGTGAATGAGAACGTGGTGCACGGAATACCTTCCGACTACGTCCTCAAAGAGGGCGACGTGGTGTCGGTGGACTGTGGTACAATTTTGAAGGGTTTCTATGGCGACTCGGCCTACACCTTTGCGGTGGGCGAGATTGCTCCCGAAGTGGAGCAGTTGCTGAGGGTTACCAAAGAGGCTCTCCAATTGGGTGCACAGCAGGCCGTTGCCGGTAATCGTGTGGGAGATATCTCCTTCGCGGTGCAGCAGCACGCCGAACACTATGGCTACGGAGTTGTTAGGGAGTTGGTCGGACATGGCTTGGGCCGTAAGATGCACGAGTCGCCCGAGGTTCCCAACTACGGACGTAGGGGTACGGGCCCCTTGTTGAAACAGGGTATGGTCATCTGCATTGAGCCGATGATTAATATGGGGTCCAAAAACGTGGTCTTTGAGAGGGACGGTTGGACGGTGAGGACGAAAGACAGGAAACCTTCGGCTCACTTCGAATATGCGGTGGCAATACGCAATGGCGAGGTGGACATTCTGACCGATTTCTCCATAATTGAGGATGCGCTCAAAGGAGTGTAACTGATTGAAAATTTGGTAATCCAAAGAAATTTGTTATCTTTGCGCGCTAAACAGAACGGAATTTCGTAACAAAAAACAAAAAACAGGAACTCTATGGCAAAGCAAGCTGCTATTGAAAAGGACGGAACCATTGTGGAGGCCCTCTCGAATGCGATGTTTCGCGTTGAGTTGGACAACGGCCACGTGATTACCGCCCACATTTCGGGAAAGATGAGATTGCACTACATCAAAATCCTTCCCGGTGACAAAGTAAAGGTTGAGATGTCGCCCTATGATTTGACCAAGGGCCGTATATCCTTCCGTTACAAATAATCCTTCTGCCGAAGCAAAGGTACCCAAGAGTACAGGGTGTTGCTTTGAACGACACCAAAAGGCCGTAAGAATAGAGCCTTCTGGTGTTGGTGAACAAAAAAGAGGATGTGTGTACATTGAGTACATATATCAGGGAAAAGAGAATGGAGCGACAGCCGCTACTGTTGGTTAAGAACCTTTCGGCGACAACGGATTATGCCACACAAACAAAACTAATTAAACAAAAGGCTTTTCAAAGATGAAAGTTAGAGCATCAATTAAGAAAAGAAGCGAGGATTGCAAAATCGTAAAGCGTGGAAACCACCTCTACGTTATTTGCAAAAAGAATCCTAAATTCAAAATGCGCCAAAAGTAATTAACAAGAAAACAGAACAAGATTTATGGCACGTATAGTAGGTGTAGATTTACCCAAAAACAAAAGGGGCGAGATTGGCTTGACCTATATCTATGGTATCGGTCGCAGCACCGCTCGCAAAATTCTTGATATGGCCGGCATCGACTACAATACCAAAGTGGATGCTTGGACCGATGAGCAGGTAGCTGCAATCCGTAATGCTATCGCCGAGAGCGGTATCAAAGTGGAGGGTGAGTGCCGTTCGCTCGTACAACTCAACATCAAACGACTGATGGATATCGGTTGCTACCGTGGTATCCGTCACCGTCTTGGTCTTCCTGTTCGTGGTCAGAGCACCAAGAACAACGCACGTACTCGCAAGGGTAAGAAGAAGACCGTAGCAAACAAGAAAAAAGCAACCAAATAATTAAGTAGAGAGTTATGGCAAAGAAACCAGGAACAGTTAAGAAGCGCGTTGTTAAGGTTGACGCAGTCGGTATGGCTTTTGTACACTCGACTTTCAACAACGTAATTATTACCATTACCAACGGAGTTGGTGAGGTTATCAGCTGGAGCTCGGCAGGTAAGATGGGCTTCCGCGGTTCGAAGAAGAACACTCCCTACGCAGCACAGACTGCCGCAGCAGACTGCGCAAAGGTTGCATACGACTTGGGCTTGCGCAAGGTGAAAGTATATGTTAAAGGTCCCGGTCAGGGCCGTGAGTCTGCAATCCGCACCATCCACGGCGCTGGCATCGAGGTAATGGAGATTATTGACGTTACTCCGCTGCCTCACAACGGTTGCCGCGCTCCTAACCGTCGTCGCGTATAATAGCGGTGCGAGTTTAGAGGCACAAATTTATTAACAGTCTTACTTAAAAGAACAGAAAACCTATGGCAAGATATATAGGACCCAAAAGCAAAATTGCTCGTAAATTTGGCGAGCCTATTTTCGGTGCAGACAAAGTTCTCGAGAAGAAGAACTATCCTGCTGGACAGCACGGTCTGAACCGCAAACGTAAGAAAGTTTCTGAGTATGGTACTCAGCTTAACGAGAAACAGAAAGCAAAATGCACCTATGGTTTGTTGGAGCGTCAGTTCCACAACGCCTTCGATCAGGCAGCCGCAATGGGTGGTATCACCGGTGAGAACCTCTTGAAGTTGCTCGAAAGCCGCTTGGATAACGTAGTATACCGTCTTGGTATTGCTCCTACCCGTGCTGCTGCTCGTCAGCTCGTTTCGCACCGCCACATCACCGTTAACGGCAACGTGGTGAACATCCCTTCGTACAGCCTGAAAGCAGGCGACGTTGTTGCTGTTCGCGAGAAATCGAAGAGCTTGGAGGCTATCGTAGAGTGTGTAGCAGGCCGCCGCAACCAGTACAGCTGGTTGGAGTGGAATGCAGAGACCTTGACTGGTAAGTTCTTGCAGCGTCCCGAGCGTGAGGACATTCCCGAGAACATCAAGGAGCAGTTGATCGTCGAGTTGTACTCGAAATAGTAGTACTTAACAACCATAAAAATCAATTAAGTAATTATGGCAATTTTAGCATTCCAGAAACCTGAGAAGGTGATTATGCTCGAATCGACCTCCACGTTCGGAAAGTTTGAGTTCCGTCCTTTGGAGCCCGGATTCGGTATGACCATCGGCAATGCTTTGCGCCGTGTGTTGCTCTCTTCGTTGGAGGGTTATGCCATCACGACCGTGAAGATTGCAGGTGTCGACCACGAGTTTGCCGCCATTCCCGGAGTTATGGAAGGAATGATTGACATTGTGCTGAATCTCAAACAGGTGCGTTTTATTCGTACGGTTGAGAGCGCCGATTTCGAGAAGGTGGTAATAAACGTTGCCGGCCAGACCGAACTCACCGCAGGCTACATTTCGAACTTCCTGACTAACTTCAAAGTGTTGAATCCCGAGTTGGTAATCTGCCACCTCACTCCCGACACCAAACTCAACATCGAGTTGACCATTGGTAAGGGCCGTGGTTATGTACCCGCAGAGGAGAATCGTCCTGCTGATGCAGAGTTTGGCCTGCTGCCTATCGACTCGATTCACACCCCTATCATCAATGTTAAGTACTCCGTTGAGCCCTACCGTGTAGAGCAGAAGACCGACTACGATAAACTCAACTTGGAGGTTACAACCGATGGTTCGATTCACCCCAAAGAGGCTTTGAAAGAGGCTGCCAAGATTCTCATCCACCACTTGATGCTCTTCTCGGACGAGAAGATTACGCTCAATATGGAGGAGACTTCGCAGACCGAGGAGTTTGATGAGAGCTTGTTGCATATGCGTCAGCTCTTGAAGACCAAACTTTCGGATCAAGATCTCTCGGTGCGTGCCCTGAACTGTTTGAAGGCCGCAGAGGTTGACACTATTGGCGACTTGGTACGTTACAACCGTAACGACTTGTTGAAGTTCCGTAACTTCGGTAAGAAGTCGCTGACCGAGTTGGATGACCTTTTGGCATCGTTGAATCTTCACTTTGGAATGGACGTATCAGTCTATAAGTTGGACAAGGACTAACCACACTAAAAGAAACATTTACACATGAGACACAATAAGAAAGTTAACCACCTTGGCCGTCAGGCTTCGCACCGCAAAGCCCTGATGTCGAATATGGCAAGCAGCCTTATTCTCCACAAGCGTATCGAGACCACCGTGGCCAAGGCTAAGGCTCTGAAAAAATTTGTAGAGCCCCTGATTACCAAATCGAAAGAGGACACCACCCACCAGCGTCGTGTTGTTTTCAGCTACTTGAAAGACAAATATGCAACTGCCGAGTTGTTCCGCACTGTTGCTCCCAAGATTGCTGATCGTCCCGGTGGCTACACTCGTATTCTTCACACCGGTTTCCGTCTGGGTGACGCTGCCGAGATGTGTATCATCGAGTTGGTAGATTTCAATGAGACCTATGTTGAGGGCGTAGCTCCCAAAGCAGCTCCTAAGACTCGCCGCAGCCGTGGTGCAAAGAAGGAGAATGTTGAGGAGGCTGAGGTTGTAGCAGAGGGTGCAGAGGTAGCAGAGAAACCTGCTGCAAAGAAGCCTGCTGCAAAGAAACCCGCAGCTCCCAAAGCTCCCAAAGCGACTGCTGCAAAGACTTCGGGTGCAAAAGTACAGGCCGTTAAGACCGGTGCTTCGAAGAAGGCTTAATCAGTCAACAGATAGAATCTTTGATGAAAAACTCTTGGGTGTCGAAAGATGCCCAAGAGTTTTTTTGTGATGATGTAAGAAGTGCCGCCTTTGGGGGCGATAGAGCAGTGGTGAGAAACGGAGTTTTTCTCGCTTTGTTTTGTTTTTGCGGGGAGGGGAGTGGACGGCTGAGATGGTGTGAGGAGGATATCCCGATGTCGGGTGAGAAGGGCTGATGATGGGGGCGACAACGGGAGTGAAAACCCGACGGAGGAAGAAGGGCCGCAGCAGGAAGGGCGCGAGAAGAGGTAGGAGGACGGTAAAGATAAAGATAAAGGTAAGGGTAAGGGTAAGGGTAAGGAAAGGAAAGGAAAGGAAAGGTAAGGTAAGGTAAGGGTAAGGGTAAAGGTAAAGGTAAAGGTAAAGGTAAAGGTAAAGGTAAAGGTAAAGGTAAAGGTGGAACTGTATGCGCCCCGGATTGTGGAAATTTATTGCAAAACGATAAATATTTTTCGTTTTTCGTTTGGAAGTTTGAATTTTTGCACTACCTTTGTATCGAAAAACAATAAATGTTTAATGTAAAACAATCTGAAATTATGAGAAAGTTAGGCAGAATTTCTATCTATGTAGCCATTGTAGTTCTCTTTGTCTTTGCACTTATTCACACACTTGGCGTTGGTGTGCAGACCTACAATCTGGCTGTGGGACTCTGGGAACCGGCTGTGGATTGGGCACAGCACGGCCAACTGAAAATGGCAATCATCGTAGGCCGTGCGCTTGCGTTGGCTGTGATGATGGTGCTCTTCACGATCTTTGTCATCAACATTCTGCGTTCCGATAAAGGGCTTTTTGTGAGGGCAAACAGTCGGTTGCTTTTCTGGTCATTGATACCCTATCTGATTTATGCCTTCTGCGAGAGTAACTTCCATATTGTCAGCGGAGGACGTTTCATTCAGATAGATACCGGAGTTGTGTTGGGTGGCGGTCTGCTGTTGCTCGTCTCTTTCATCTATGCGCGCGCAACACTCCTTGCCGAAGAGAACGATTTGACAATTTAACGACCGGGGGAGAGCGTTATGATTGTTGTGAATTTAGACGTTATGCTTGCTAAGCGCAAGATGTCGCTCAGCGAACTCTCGGAGCGTGTGGGTATCACCATCGCCAATCTGTCGATACTCAAAACGGGAAAGGCCAAAGCTGTAAGATTTTCCACTCTTGATGCCATTTGTAGGGAGTTGGAATGTAGTCCGGCCGACCTGCTCGAATATCGAGCAGAGGAGTAAAGCGGATGATTTTTATACGATGTGGGTTGTGAGTCCCCCCCCTTGCGCACTGCAAAAGCACTGTGCAGAGTGGCCGGGGGCTCCTTTTTTGTTCTACTTGTGGCCGGGCCCTTTGGGAAACCACCCCTTGCGCACGCGCTTACGCTGTTGGAATAGTTCCAGAATACTCCAAAACGACGAGAAGGCCGTAACACCCAAAATGGTGGATACAATCAGACTATTCACAACAGCCGATAGAAGGCCCAACACCACACCCACGATGAGAAAAATCCACCAACAACCCGTGCCGAAGCAGTATTCGGCCTTTATGACAATGGGGTGGAAGAGTCCTATTATTAGGAAGGTCGCAAGACCTACGATGATACCTGTGAAGTTCATACTTTTATCTGGTTGACAACATCTCGTTGGAGAGATTTTGCAATGAATATATCAATAATCATACATTAATATTGTTTGTAGGTGTTGCCGACGGTGCTGTTCTGCGAGTCGAGGCGGACGGCTATGAAGAACAATATCGTGAAGGCAAGTAGCGAAGAGCCACCATAAGAGAACATCGGCAATGGGATGCCAATGACAGGCATCAGGCCAATGGTCATTCCCACGTTGATAATCACGTGGAACAGGAAGATGCCTGCAACGCCATAGCAATACACCCTGCGGAAAGGCTCATTCTGTCGTTCTCCCATCTTCATCAGTCGTATGATGAGCGTGGCAAAGAGCACCAACACCACAACAGCTCCCACAAAACCCCACTCCTCTCCAACCGTACAGAAGATGAAATCGGTACTCTGTTCGGGGATAAAGTCGTATTTGGTTTGCGTTCCCTGCATAAAACCCTTGCCGAAGAATCCACCCGAACCGATGGCAATCTTCGATTGGTTCACATTGTAGCCCCAACCTTTCAGGTCGCTTTCGAGGCCGAAGAGGTCAAGTATTCGTTTCTGTTGGTGCAGTTGCAACACGTCATTAAACACAAAATCAATGACTCCGATGAACAACAACGACCCCACAAACATCGCCGCAAAGAGGTATATGTTTGCCAACTTGTTGCGGTAGGCGTAGGCAAGAGCCACAACGAGCATCGCCACCGAGGCCGTAAGTAGCGCACCATAGTAGGTCAAACTCCAACCTGCCGCGAGCGCAATTCCATAGATGGCGAGGCTCAATGCGCCCACTCCGGCAGTATATATGGCACTCTCTTTGGGGTTGCGGTTGCCGAGTGCTTGTGCCACCACGAATACCACAATAAGTCCCCCAAGCAGGGCCACATCGGAGAGCAGGAATGAACACACGAATAGCCCCACAACGAGGAAGAGTGCATAGTATATCCACGAGTTGAGCCCCTCTCGGTAGAGCACCACGAGGAACGAGCAATAGACCAATGCCGAGCCCATATCGTTCTGTGCGAGTATGACCACAATGGGGATTAACAGTATTGCCCCCACACCCACGAGGTCTTTGGGCCTGCTGAGCGAGAAGTGGTACTCGCTCATAAATCGTGCAAGTGCGAGTGCCGTTGCGAGTTTCATAAACTCGGCGGGCTGCACCGCCACAGGGCCCAGCGATAGCCACGATTTGGCACCATTAACCTCCTTACCCACAAAGAGTGTTGCAATCAGCACGAGCAACATCAGTAGGTAGAACGGATAGGCGAATTGGTGGTAATAGATGTCGTCAATGAGCAGAATAACCCCCGCTACGACCATCGAGATACCCACCCAAATCATCTGCATACCATAGCGAGAGTTGAGCGAAAAACTCTCACCCTCGCCCGACGAGGCGGCGTAGATGTTCAGCCAACCGAGCAACACCAACACCACGAAGACCAGAATGGTTTTCCAGTCTATCTTGCTCCACCCAAGTTTATCATTTGCGTTTCTCATAGTTCGGGTAGGCTATTTTCATATTCTTGATATACTCCACAAGTTCGGGCCTCGTAACCTCGCCGTTGATATATTGCTCCATCAGCAGGCTGGCGATGGGGGCTGCCACACTTGCGCCAAATCCTCCATTTTCCACATATACCGAAATGGCAATCTGTGGGTTGTCTTTGGGGGCGAAGGCGAGGAATGTGGAGTGGTCCTTACCGTGTGGGTTTTGGGCTGTGCCGGTCTTGCCGCAGATGTCGAGTCCCTTGACATAGGCCACACCTGCCGTTCCTATTTTTCGGTGTACCGTACCCCACATACCGTCAATAATGGGCTCGTAGTGCTCTCGGTCCACCATTGCGTAGTGCTTTGTGTAGAAACGACTGTCGAGCGAATCGCGTCCATCTATCTGTTTGACAACGTGGGGGATGTAGTAGTAGCCACGATTGGCTATGGTGGCTGCGAGATTGGCCATTTGTAGTGGCGAGCAACCCAACTCGCCCTGACCGATAGCCATCGAGATTACTGTGAGTGAATTCCACCTCGGGTAGCCCTTGTCGTAGAACTCAGCCGAGGGCACAAAGCCGCTACGCTCGGAGGCGAAGTCGGAGCCGAGCTTATCACCAAAGCCGAAGCTACGCACATATCTCTCCCAATTATCATATCCGCCCTCGGTGATACCTCCATATTTCGGATTGTCGAGGATGTTGCGGAAGACATAGCAGAAGTATCCGTTGCAGGAGTTGCTCACGGCTTGTTGCAGGTTGAGTGGCGAGGGGTGTTCGTGGCACTTCACACCACGTCCTATCTTGTAGCCCTCGTGGCACTCATAGCGATAGCCGGGTTTGAGCACTCCCTCTTGTAGGCCAATGAGGGCATTGACGAGTTTGAAGGTGGATCCCGGTGGGTAGCTCGACATCACCGCACGGTTGAAGAGCGGTTGTCGGGGGTTGTTGAGCATCTTCACATAGTTGTTGCCCCTATCACGTCCCATCAGTTCGTCGGGGTCGTAGGTGGGGCTGCTGACCATCACGAGGATTTCGCCCGTGGATGGCTCAATGGCGATGATACTACCCACCTTATTCTTCATCAGCTCCTCGGCAAACTCTTGCAGGGGGGCATCGATGGTGGTGGTTATGGCTGTTCCGGCCACAGGTGCGCGGTCGTAGTGTCCGTCTTGATAGGGGCCCTTAACCACACCCCTCACGTCAACCACACTCACCTTCTCGCCCTTCTCGCCACGCAGCAACTCCTCATAGGCACTCTCAATGCCGGAGTAGCCAATGTAGTCGCCACGTTCATAATAGGGGTTCTTCTGAATGATGTTGTCGTTGACCTGACCGATGTAGCCCAACAGGTTTCCGGCAATCTTACGAGGGTAGGACCTCTGGGTGCGGAAGAGGGTGTAGAAACCCTCAAAGCCCGCCTCGTCAAAGAGCAGCTTGGCCTCGGTGGTCATCTGCTTTACCACCACCGACGGGCGGTTGCGAGAGTAGCTTTTGGCCGTAGCGATAGCCTTTTTTATCGCCTCGCTGCTCACACCTGCGATGCGTGCGAGCGCAACCGTGTCGAATCCCTCTTTGGGCAGGTTCTTGGGTACCACCATAAGGTCGTAGGAGGGGATACTCTGGGCCAGAAATTCGCCATTGCGGTCGTATATTTCGCCTCTCGGAGGGTGTTGCACCTCATAGCGAAGCACGTTGTTTTCGGCGGCATCGCGGTAGCTGTGGTCCACAATCTGGATGTGGAACAAACGAAGGCATAGTACCACAAAGAGTCCGATAACAAACCATCCCAAAGTCCTATATCTGCTTCGTCCGTTCATCTCTGCAACTTGTTGACTGTGGCGGGGTTAGTTGATAACCTTGCGGAACAACTCGGCGGTAATCCACACCAATAGAACCGTTACCAATGTACTCAATATGATTTTGGCCACCGTGAAGAAGAAGTGGCTGCCGAGCGACTCGAAGCCAAAGAAGAGAGTCTGGTGAAGGCCCACAAGAATTATCGCATAGAGCAGGAAAGACTTGTTGTCGATGGCTCCGCCGAAGGGAATTTTCTCGTGCTGTACATCCTTACCCATAGAGATATTCATAACCCCCGTGCGTGCAAAGCCAACCGCCACGCTGGCTATGACATTGAGTCCCGGGGTGCCCATCGTAACGTCCATAACCACACCCAATAGTAGGCCCATCAGAAGCAACCCCATTCGTCCCGTATTCACAGGTAGGAGCAGCAGGAACACAACATAGTAGAGTGGCACAACATAACGAGTAAGCACAAGGTTGTCGAACAGTAGTGCTTGCAGGAGCACCACTGCCACGAAAAAGAGTATGTATTCAATCGTGCGTTGCATATATTGTTTAAGCCGTTAGCCATTAGCCATTAGCTGTTTTTTGTGAGTTTGTGAGTTTGTGAGTTTGTGGGGTAGAGCAAAGTAATAATTTTCAATTTTCCATTTTCAATTAGTACTTGCTGTGTAGGTCCTCAAACTCCTCGCCATCCATATACTTAACGACCAGCACTCGGTCCAACTTCGAGAGGTCGGCTGCCAATTTCACCACCACATTGCTGTTCATCCTATCTTCCGAGGGCTCAAACTTCTCCACCGTACCGATGATGCGTCCCGGAGGAAAACGGTACGACACGGTGGAAACAATCGTATCGCCCGGAGCGAAGTTGGCATAGTATGGGATGTCGGTGAGTTGCACCCTGCGCCAATCGCCCCCTGTCCACCCTATGGAGCCCATATACTCGCTGCGATTGCTCTTGCCACCCATTGTGAACTCCTTGTTGGCAATAGATATGCAGACCGAGAAATGCTCCGAGCAGTCAATGGTGTAGCCCACAACGTAACCCTCGGGCGAAAGGATGGCCATATTGCCCTCTACGTCGTCCCAAAGGCCCTTATTGATGGTGAAAAAGTTGTGTTGACCGAAGATGGAGTTTTTGACCACACGTGCCGAGGTGAAATAGTAGGGTGTGGTGCCGGCCTCAACCCCCGAAACCTCCTCGCTACCATCGAGGGCCGCAAGTTGACTCTCCAAGTCAGCCACTCGTCGGATGAGCAAATCATTCTCTTTGCGCAGCGAAAAGTAGTCGCTAACATTGCGTAGTGCCCCCTCAATGTTGGCCGTAACACCATTGTAAACGGTCAACAAGCGGGCCCTTGTGAAACTCGTGGCGCGTGTATAGTAGCCAATGGCCAGCACTTCGACGAGTACGAAGAGCACCGGCACTGCCACACGTTTCAACAATATTAGGACTTTGTTCATCTGTTTGTTGTGAAGAGGGTTGTTGTTTTCAAAATTATGTTGCGGTTACCCACCCTTTGGGCAACCGCAACAAACCTGTATAGACATATCTGGCGCAAGCAACGAGCCTCTCAAACAACCGCTCCCCCTTGCTCGCCCCTTTGTGCAGTCCCTATTTCATCAGGAACGAGAAGTTGTTGATGTTCTTCAACGCCACACTCGTACCCCTCACGATGGCCCTCAGAGGGTCTTCGGCAATGATGAATGGGATGTTGGTCTTCTCTTGGAGGCGTTTGTCGAGGCCTTTAATGAGAGCACCACCACCTGCCAAATAGATGCCGTTTTTCATAATGTCGGAGTAGAGTTCGGGCGGAATCATCTCCAACACCTTCATCACAGCAGCATCCACCTTCAAGAGCGATTTCTCCAAAGCGTATGCCACCTCGCTGTATGAAATGTTGATGGTGGTGGGAAGGCTGGTGAGCATATTGGGGCCCGTAACCACAAAATCTTCGGGTGGATTGTCCAACTCCCTCAAAGCGGCACCTACCGATATTTTGATGTTCTCGGCCGTACGCTCGCCAATGCGCACGTTGTACTGCTGGCGGATATATTTCTGGATGTCCTCGGTGAACACGTCGCCTGCAACGTCGATACTCTCGCTGCACACGATACCGCCCAACGAGATACAGGCAATCTCGGTGGTACCGCCACCGATGTCGATAATCATCGAGCCCTCCGGAGCCTCCACATCAAGGCCCGCACCAAGCGCAGCAGCCATAGGCTCAAAAATCATATAGACATCCCTTGCGCCTGCGTGCTCGGCACTCTCCCTAACGGTGCGAATCTCCACGTTGGTAGAGCCCGAAGGGATGCAAACGACCATTTTGAGCGAGGGGCTAAAAAGGTGGCTGTTGGTCTTAACTTTCTTAATCATTCCCCTCAACATCTGCTCGGCAGCGTTGAAGTCGGCAATAACACCATCCTTCAATGGGCGGATGGTTTTGATGTCCTGGTGGGTTTTGCCGTGCATTTTTTGAGCCTCCTTACCGATGGCCACAACCTTGCCGGTGTGGATGTTGACGGCAATAATGGAGGGCTCATCCACGACAACTTTCCCGTTGTGGATAATGAGAGTATTGGCAGTTCCCAGGTCTACTGCCAACTCTTGTGTCAATGAAAACAGGCCCATTTTATCTTGTATTTTTTGTACGATTTTGCTAAAAAGCTTTACAACGAGCAAAAGTAAAAAAAATATATTAATTTTGCACACCACAAAACGGACAATAAATTCATAATTTTACAGAAAAATGATAAAACTTGAAACCAAACACATCTCGTGTGGCGTGGATGCCTCCGAGGTGGCTGCACTTGCAGGTGCGGCACAGCAGGCTAACTCGTTGCTCCACAGTGGAGAAGGCGCAGGTAACGACTTTCTCGGTTGGGTAAATCTCCCTTCGAGCATCACCCCCGAAGAAATTGAAGCCATCAACCTCACGGCGCGCACTCTCGCAGCCAAAGCAGAAGTGATCATCGTTATCGGTATCGGTGGCTCCTACCTCGGCGCAAAGGCCGTGTTGGACGCAATGAGCAGCTCGTTCCACTTCTTGGAGAAAAACCGCAAGAATCCCTACGTTGTTTTTGCAGGCAATAACCTCTCGGAGACCTACACTGCCGAACTCCTCAATGCTGTTAAGGATTACAGCATTGCGGCCATCGTTATCAGCAAGAGCGGTACCACCACCGAGCCCGCCGTGGCCTTCCGCCTTATTAAGGCCGAGATAGAGGCCCGCTATGGAAAAGAGGAGGCTCGCGAACGCATCGCTGCCGTTACCGACGCTGCACGTGGTGCACTCAAAACCCTCTCCACTGCCGAGGGCTATGCAACCTACGTAATCCCCGACAATGTGGGTGGCCGTTTCTCGGTGCTCACTCCCGTAGGTCTGCTTCCGCTGGCCGCTGCCGGCATCAACATCGCCGAACTCGTGCGTGGCGCAAGGGATATGGAGGTGGCAACTGCCGAGGGCGTACCCTTCGAGCAGAACATCGCTGCACAGTATGCCGCAGCACGTAACGCCCTCTACCAGAAGGGTTATAAGATTGAGATTTTGGCCTCCTACGAGCCCCGTCTGCAATACATCGCCGAGTGGTGGAAACAGCTCTATGGCGAGAGCGAGGGTAAGGAGAACAAGGGTATCTTCCCCGCCAGCGTAACTCTCACTGCCGATCTCCACTCTATGGGACAGTACATTCAGGAGGGTGAGCGTACCCTCTTTGAGACCGTAATCAGCGTGGCCCAGCCCGAGGGTAAGGTTACCATCGAGAGCGATGGCGACAACCTCGACGGACTCAACTTCCTCGCCGGTAAACGCCTCGACTATGTCAACAAGATGGCCGAGTTGGGTGTGGTGTTGGCCCACGTGGACGGTGGTGTACCCAACATCCGCATTGAGATTCCCACCATCAACGAGTACTACATCGGCGGCCTCTTGTACTTCTTCGAGAAGGCTTGTGGTATCAGTGGCTACATCTTGGGTGTCAATCCTTTCAATCAGCCCGGTGTGGAGGCCTACAAGAAGAATATGTTTGCACTCCTCGACAAGCCCGGGTATGAGGAGGCTTCGGCAGCCATTAAAAAACGCTTATAAGAAAAATGCAGATTGCGGGTGAATTTCACACCGCACTTCAATAGGCGAGTTCCTCATTTGCGACAAGCAAACTGCGGACTCGCCTTTTCGTTTGGTGCAAAATTCCCTCCGCACTTTGCATTTTTCAAAAACGCAGATTGCAGGCGACTGCGGCGTCATACTGCGACAAACCACCTCCTCATTTACGTTCAGTAAACTGCGGAGGTGGTTTTCTTGTATTCCCTACATTCATCCTGCTATAAACGTTTTTTCCCGCTACCAAACGGTGGGTAGCCCCGCCGCCCAAATTAACAAAACAGGCTGTGCCTGCCCGCCTTTTTGTTTGGTGCAGAATTCCCTCCGCACTTTGCATTTTTTGTGGTCCAACGTCTATCGTCAAAAGGCCTTTGGATCTTTAAGTTTTCGCTTTCCAGCCCTTTCTGCCCTTTCTTGCCCTTCACTACTCTCGGGTATCGTTTTCGATACCCGTGCCATCCCGACCACTCCTCCCCTAAGTTAGGGGAGGTGTCCGAAGGGCGGAGGGGTATGTCAATTTTGAATTTTGAATTTTGAATTAACCCACCTTTGGTGGCTTTTAGTTGCTCCCGCTCGGCTAAGTGTGCAAGCACCCTCTGCTCTCGCTTACTCGCAACTTTTTCCATTGTCAATTTTCAATTTTCAATTCTACTTTAACATTCTTACCGCCTTACGAACCCCTGTCACCAACGCATCCACCTCTTCGGCCGTGTTGTAGAGCGCAAACGAAGCCCTTGCCATACCCGGCACTCCATAGTGGGCCATCACAGGGTCGGCACAGTGTGCTCCCGTGCGGATGGCCACGCCACTGCGGTCGAGCACCGCACCGAGGTCGAAGTTGTGCACTCCCTCCACGTTGAAGCTCACAATGCTACACTTATCCTCGGCCTCGCCATAGATGCGCAGCTCTTCAATTCGTTTCAACTCCTCGGTGGCATAGTCCAACAAGGCCCTCTCGTGGGCCATAACCGCCCCCCTATCCAATCCTCGCAGGAATTTGATGGCCTCGGCCAAGCCTATGGCGTCAATATAGTTTGCCGTGCCCGCCTCGAATTTCAGTGGCAGGTCGGCATAGGTTGTCCTCTCGAAGGTAACCTTCTTGACCATATCGCCACCACCCAAAAATGGGGGCATAGCCTCCAATAGCTCCCTGCGGCCATAGAGCACTCCCACACCGTTGGGGCCATAGAGTTTGTGGCTCGAAAAGGCGTAGAAATCACACTCCATCTCCTTCACGTTCACCTCCGAGTGAACAAAGCCCTGACAGCCGTCCACCAACACCAGCGCACCCACCTTGTGGGCCTTATCCACTATGGGTTTCAAGATGGGCATAGTTCCGAGTGTGTTGCTTGCCTGCGTGATGGCCACCATCTTGGTGTGGTCGTCCAGCAATCCGTCCAGCCTATCCACACAGAGGTTACCCGCCTCGTCGAAGGGCAACACCCTCAACTCGGCACCCTTGCGCTCGCAAAGCATCTGCCACGGAACGATGTTCGAGTGGTGCTCCATCTCGCTGACGACCACATTGTCGCCCTCGGCCACGAACTTCTCGCCCCACGCATAGGCCACCGTGTTGATACTCGCCGTGGCACCTGCCGTAAAGACCACTTCGCCCACGTCGGGCGTACCAAGTGCCTCGGCCACCACCCTGCGTGCATCCTCATAGAGTTCGGTGCAACGCTCCGAGAGGAGGTGTACGCCGCGGTGAATGTTGGCGTTCTCCTCGCGATAGAGCCTTGCGATGGTGTCAATCACACAGCGTGGTTTTTGTGCTGTAGCAGCGTTGTCGAGGTAAACGAGTGGCTTACCATAGACCTCCCTGCCCAGCAGCGGAAACTCTGCTCTTATCTCATTCGGGTTAAACATATCTTCCTTTCTCCGTCAACCGTCAACCGTCTTTTTAGTTAGTATTTAGTTGAGATTAATTCTCAATTCAAACTCCCTTCTCACCTCCTCGTTGTCAATCCTATCGAGGATGTCTTTCATAAAGCCTTCGAGTTGCAGTTTGCGTGCATCGGCCTCAGAGAGTCCCCTCTGGCGCATATAGTAGATCTGCTCCTGCTCCATCTGGCCCACCGTTGCACCATGTGAACACTTCACATCGTCGGCATAAATCTCCAACTGCGGTTGGGTTTGGATGCGAGCCGTCTTGCTCAACAGCACGTTGCGACTCTGCTGGTATGCCTCGGTGTGCTGCGCATCGGGAGCCACATAGACAAGCCCGTCGAAAAGACCATAACCACTGCCATCGGCGATACCCTTGACCACCTGATTGCTCACACAGTCGGGCACATTGTGCCTCACCTCGGTCTTAATCCTGCACTCGTCGCCCGTGTCGGCCACAAAGAGGCCATAGAGTTCCAATTCGGCACCCCTGCCGTTGAGCTCCACACGATAGGTGTAGGATGTAGCACCTCGCTGCAATGCTGCAAACACCACCTTTGCGCGTGCGCCCTCACCCAAACGTATGGTTGTAGTGTGGTCGCCCTCTCCACAGAGTTGGTACAACACCAGCGGCTCGTCGGCCACAACATCAAAGTTGCCACCGCACTCTCCGCACTCGTTACCCAATATCTTAATCTCCTTTGTTTTCATCAGTTCCAAACCAAAATTTTGAATTCTGAATTCTGAATTTTGAATTGATTGCCCCCTACTCTTTATAGTCGGCAATGAGCCAATCGTAGCCCTCCTTTTCGAGTTTGAGCGCAAGACTCTTGTCGCCCGAGTGGATGATGCGGCCCTTGTAGAGCACGTGTACGAAGTCGGGCTGGATGTAGTCGAGCAGTCGCTGGTAGTGGGTAATCAGCACCGTTGCGTTCTGCTCGGAGCGCAGGCGGTTTACGCCCGTGGCCACAATGCGCAGCGCATCGATGTCGAGGCCGCTATCGGTTTCGTCCAACACCGCCAACTTGGGCTCCAACATAGCCATCTGGAAAATCTCGTTCTTCTTCTTCTCGCCACCCGAAAAGCCCTCGTTCACCGCACGACTCATCAGCTTGGCGTCGAGTTCCACCACAGCGGCCTTCTCCCTCATATATTTGAGCATACCGCCTGCGGTAAGAGGCTCCAAACCCTGTGCCTTCCTACGCTCTGCCACAGCGAGTTTCATAAAGTTGGCCATACTCACACCGGGGATTTCCACAGGGTACTGAAATCCGAGGAATAAACCCTTGCGGGCCCTCTCCTCAATGTTCAACTCCAAGAGATTCTCACCCTCATACTCCACCGTACCCTCCGTTACGGTGAACTTCTCATTGCCGGCCAACACCGAAGCGAAGGTACTCTTACCCGACCCGTTGGGGCCCATAATGGCGTGTACCTCGCCCGCCTTAACCTCAAAGTCGATGCCTCGCAAAATCTCTTTGCCATCGACCGTAGCGTGTAAATTCTTAACTTTAAGCATATCTCTTTCTCTTTGTCGACCGCCGACCGTCAACCGTCAACCGCCCAACGTAGTTTTCTTAATTAGTAAATCAATTTCCCTTTCTGCTCTTTCTGCTCTTTCTGCCCTTTCAAACAAGAATCAGCCCACCGAGCCCTCCAACGATATGGACAACAGTTTCTGCGCCTCCACCGCAAACTCCATAGGCAACTTCGAGACCACCTCCTTGGCGTAGCCGTTCACGATGAGGCCCACAGCCTCCTCGGTGCCGATGCCCCTCTGGTTGCAGTAGAAGAGTTGGTCGTCGGAAATCTTGCT
>JAZNNC010000055.1:0-122555 GCA_045580045.1 Tidjanibacter sp. | reverse complement strand
TTTGTAAGTGGCGTGACCAAAAACAAAATCGCAGTTTCCCCAATGGGGTACCCTCTTATTTTTTTTTCCGGCCGCTGTCAACTATTGCTGCTGCTGAGCCTTTTCGGCACGCTTGCGGTCAATCTCGCTCAACAGGATTTTACGCATACGCATAAACTTGGGCGTAATCTCAACATACTCGTCCTCACGAATGTATTCGAGTGCCTCCTCCAAAGAAAATTTCACGGCAGGAGCAAGGATAATCTTCTCATCCGAGCCACTTGCTCGCATATTGGTCAGCTTTTTACTCTTTGTGAGGTTTAGGCAAATGTCGTTGTCGCGAGTGTTCTCGCCAACCACCTGACCACAGTATATCTCATCGCCCGGCTCCACAAAGAAGCGGCCCCTATCCTGCACCTTACCCAGCGCATAGGCATAGGCCTGACCGGTTTCCATCGCCACCAACGAGCCCACCGAGCGCATCTCAATCTCGCCTTTGTAGGGCTCAAAACCTTTAAGGCGGTGAGCCATAATGGCTTCGCCTGCGGTGGCGGTCAGAAGGTTGCTCCTAAGACCAATGATACCCCTCGATGGGATGTCGAATTCGAGCCTTGTGCGTTCGTTGCGCGACTCCATATTGCGTAGCGTACCCTTACGTTTGGTGGCAAGTTCAATGGCCTTGCCGGAGTAGTCGTCGGGTACGTCGATGGTGAGTTCCTCCACAGGCTCACACTTCACACCGTCAATCTCCTTGAAGAGCACCTTCGGCTGGCCCACTTGGAGCTCATAGCCCTCGCGTCGCATCGTCTCAATAAGCACCGAGAGGTGCAACACGCCACGCCCATAGACAATAAACTTGTCGGCACTATCGCCCTGTTGCACACGCAGTGCAAGGTTTTTCTCCAACTCCTTTTCCAAACGCTCCTTGATGTGGCGGCTGGTAACAAACTTGCCATCCTTACCAAAGAAAGGCGAGTCGTTGATGGTGAAGAGCATACTCATCGTGGGCTCGTCAATGGTGATTGGGGGCAGCGGCTCCGGGTTCTCAAAGTCGCAAATGGTGTCGCCAATCTCAAAGCCGTCAATGCCCACAAGAGCACAAATCTCGCCACACTCCACCTGCTCGGTCTTAGCCTTACCGAGGCCCTCAAAGACCATCAAGTCTTTGATTTTGCTCTTGATGAGGGTTTTGCCATCGCGCTTGGCGAGGGTTACGTTCATACCCGAGCGGAGCGTACCACGGGTGAGTTTACCCACAGCAATACGGCCCAAATAGGGGGAATATTCGAGCGAAGTAATGAGCATCTGAGGTGTTCCCTCCACCTTCTCGGGCTCGGGAATCTCGTCGATGATGGTGTCGAGCAGAGGGGTGATGGTGTTGGTTTTCTCCTTGTAGGTGTGGGACATCCACCCCTGTTTGGCACTACCATAGATGACCTTGAAGTCCAACTGCTCCTCGTTGGCATCGAGGGAGAACATCAGGTCGAAAACCTGCTCATAGACATAGTCGGGGCGACAGTTGGGCTTATCTACCTTGTTGACAACCACGATGGGTTTCTTGCCCAATGCGAGTGCCTTTTGCAACACAAAGCGTGTCTGGGGCATAGTACCCTCAAAGGCATCCACAAGCAGGATGACTCCGTCGGCCATATTGAGCACCCTCTCAACCTCACCTCCGAAGTCGGAGTGGCCGGGGGTGTCTATGATGTTGATTTTGTAGTCCTTGTAGATTACCGACACGTTTTTTGACAGGATGGTGATACCCCTCTCCCTTTCGAGGTCATTGTTGTCGAGTACAAGGGTACCGCTTGCCTCTTGATTGCGTATGAGGTTGGCTTGCAGAATCATCTTGTCCACGAGGGTTGTCTTGCCGTGGTCCACGTGTGCGATAATTGCGATGTTGCGTAGTTTTTGCATCTTTTCTATCTCTATTCTCTTTATTTTTACGGCCACAAAGGTAGTAAATTATGCCGTTTTGTGCTACCTTTGTAACAAATAAAGAGCGAGTTTTTATGCACAAAGAGTTGAAAATTGAGTTTTCGCACACTCTTACGAGTGAAATCTATGTGGGTAGGGCGGAGGAATTGCTCCCTTCTTTGCTACCACAAGGTAGGGTTGTGGCTGTTGTGGACCGCAACGTGAGGCATCTTTGCAGTGGTTTGGGAGTGGAAGAACTCTTTGTGGTGGATGCAAGCGAGGAGTCAAAAGACATCAATACCGCAGCGAGTCTTTGGAACCGTCTGGTGGAGGTGTGTGCCGACCGAAACATATTCTTGCTCGGCATAGGTGGTGGTGTTGTTACCGACCTTGTGGGCTTTGTGGCCTCGACCTATATGCGAGGAGTAAGGTTTGGTCTTGTGCCAACAACGCTGTTGGCACAGGTGGATGCCGCCATTGGTGGTAAGTGTGGTGTGAACTTTGGAGGCTACAAGAATATGGTCGGTAGCTTTGCGCCTGCAAGTTGGGTAGTGTGTGATGTGAGCCTGCTCTCCACGTTGGGCCAAAGGGAACTGCGCTCGGGTATGGCGGAGGTTATCAAGACCGCCATTCTTGGAGATGCAGCCCTTTTTGAACTCTGCGAACAGAATGATTTGGAAAGCCTGTCGGGTAATTATAGTCTGTTTGGCGAGGTGGTGCGCCGTGCTGCGGCAGTCAAGTGTGCTGTTGTGCAGAAGGATTTGTTGGAGAGTGGCGAAAGGCGCAAACTCAACCTCGGCCATACGCTTGCGCACGCCATCGAGAGTCTTACGAGGGAATACACCCACGGCGAGGCTGTGGCGGTCGGACTCGCCTATGTGGCTGCCAAGTCGCTCCACAAGGGATTAATCACGCAGGGCGACTATGGTCGCATTGTCGCAGTTCTGCAACGCTATGACCTGCCAATTTCGGTGGACCTGCCCGAAGAGGAGCTCCTTGCAGCAATGGGCCACGACAAAAAGAACAAGGATGGACGAATCGGTTGGGTGCTTCCTACGGGCATAGGAGAATTAGTAATCAGTTGTCAGTAATAAGTAATAAGTAATAAGTGAATAGTAGCGGCTCCCAATTGGGAGCCGCATTGTTTGGTTTTATTTGCTATCGAACTGCGCTGATTGAGCCCCAATAGGTTGTGGTTGGATAGAAGTTGGAACTCATTTGCAGTTGCGCGCCGCCCGTGGAGGAGTAGATTTGGAGTGTGAAGGTATATTCGTTGCCCGAGTAGAGCCACGAGTCAAATGTTACAGTCCACCCATCGTCGGTCTGTACGGTGGTGTAGCCGTTCAGGGTGGTTACAACGGTGTTGACAACAGAGAGGCGATAGGGTGGTACAAATCCACGATAGTAGGGTAGGCAGATGTCGGCCCAATCGGAGTAGATGGCCAGCTCGGCATTGGGGTTGCTGATGAGATGACTGCCGCCGGCAGGCTCCACGTTGAACATAGAGGGGTAGAAGATGAAGTTGTGAGAGAGCACGGTGGAGTCGATGAAGCGTTCGTAGGCAGCTTGACGTGCTTTGCGCTTCGCGATGCGTTCGCGGTGCTTTTCGCTCAACTCTTTTTCGTGTCGCTGGTCGGCAGGTGCTTCTGTGGGAACAGAGGATGTACGGATGGCCCTAAGGGTGGGTACGGCAGCCAAAATGACAACAGTGGCTATGCCGATGATGATAAGTGATTTTTTCATAATCTGTAATGTTTTTTGCGTTGGACTACTCTCTCCGCATTGCAAAATCCTTGCCCAAAGGGAGGTGGTGTGAGGAAATCCCGAAACAAATTTGTACCTTTGTGTGCCCGAAAAAACCGAAGGCTTTGATTGTGTATGAAAGCAGTATTCAAATTCAGTAGTTCGAAACTTTCACAGATTCCCGACCACGGCAAGCCCGAATTTGCCTTCATCGGTAGGAGTAATGTGGGAAAATCGTCGCTTATTAATATGCTTACCGAGAGCAAGATTGCGAAAGTGTCGGCCACTCCCGGTAAGACCAAACTCATCAATCACTTCCTGTGCGAAGAGAGATGGTGGTTGGTGGACCTGCCGGGATATGGCTATGCACGCACCTCGCAGACCATCAGAAAGGAGTTTGCAACCATCATCACCGACTACGTTACCAAAGCCAAAGGACTCCATTTCCTCTTCGTGTTGGTCGATAGTAGGCACGCTCCGATGAAGATAGACCTCGACTTTATGCAGTTGCTCGGCCGTGAGGGGGTGCCCTTCGGTGTGGTTTTCACCAAGACCGACAAGCAGAGCCAACGCCAAACCAATCTCAACATAGAGGCCTATCGCAAAGCTCTGTCGGAGTGGTGGGAGGAGCTTCCTCCAATGTTTGCGACCTCATCATCGAAGGGGCGTGGTAGGGATGAAATTCTCGGTTTTATTGCAGAATGTTTAGTAAATGTTGATAAAACGGCCAAGTAAAATTGGAAATATTGTAAATAGGCCCTAAATTTGCGCGACAATTAACCCCAAAACATACAATGGCTATACATAAACTTAAAATCTTTGCTTGTTCCGGCTCGGAGGCTGTGGCAGCAAAGATTGCCAAGAGTTACGGTGTAGAACTTGGCAACTTGACCGTCAGTCGATTCAGTGACGGTGAATTTCAACCTGCGTTCAATGAGAGTATTCGTGGCTGTACCATCTTCATCGTGCAGTCAACTCCTCCACCGGCAGAGAATCTTATGGAACTGTTGTTGACCATTGATGCTGCGCGCAGGGCTTCGGCTCATATGGTAGTTGCCGTGATGCCATACTTTGGTTGGGCACGTCAGGATCGCAAGGACCGTCCCAGAGTACCCATCGGTGCCAAGTTGGTTGCCAACCTTCTTTCGGCCGCAGGTTGCGATAGGGTTATCACCATTGACCTTCACGCCGACCAGATTCAGGGCTTCTTCGATATTCCCGTTGACCACGTTTACGCCTCGAAGGTATTTGTGCCCTACATCAAGAAACTCAACTTGGAGAACTTGTCGGTTGCAACCCCCGATATTGGTGGCGCAAAGAGGGCAAACAGCTATGCTTCCTATTTGGAGGCTCCGTTGGTAATCTGCCACAAGCACCGCGAGAGGCCCAATGTTGTTGGTACAATGACCGCGATTGGTGAGGTTAAGGGACGCGATATTATCATCTTTGATGATATGGTGGACACGGCAGGTACGCTGACCAAGGCAGCCGGTATGTTTATGGATATGGGCGCAGCAAGCGTCAGGGCGGTGATTACACACCCTGTGTTGAGTGGCCCTGCCTATGAGCGCATTGCCGAGAGCGCACTCACAGAGATTATCGTTACCGACACTCTGCCCTTGCGTACAGACAAGGATACCTCGAAGTTTACCGTTTTGAGCGTCGCTGATATGTTGGCCGACGTTATTGAGAGGGTACACAACTATCGCGAGATTAGCTCACAGTTTGTGTTTAGCAAGAAATAGGCCTCCGGTAGGGCGGAAACGGATATGACAAGCGTCCCGAAAATGTCGGGACGCTTGTGTTTTTTGTCTTTGTATTTGCTGCTGTTAGTTGGAGGTTTTCAACTCCTCTTCCACCTTCACAAGTCGCTCGCGACAGAAGGTGATGAGTTCGGTGGCGCGTGCCACCTGCGTAGAGAGTGTGTCGATGTCGGCCTCCCCACTGTCGAAACTCTTTAATATACCCTCCAATTCGGTGAGGGCTTGGCTGTAAGTCATCTCTTTGTCCATATTGTTCTCTTGTTATTTTGTTTTGTCTGTAACGGTTGCCTTTGCTTTGCCGTCGGCAAAAACTATTTCTACACTATTGCCCACCTCGATGTTGTCTGCCGATGTGAGCGCACGCCCACCTTGGCGTACTACCGAAAAACCCATTGACAGAATACGTTGTGGCGAGGAGGCCTCCACCTTGACTTCCGCACGTTCCAAACGTGCCTTGTGTGCTTGGAGCAAACGCGCTACGCTGTGGTGTAGTTCCACCGAAGCCCTTTCGAGTCGTACCTCCATACGGCGTAGTAGCCCCTCGGCAAGGGTGCGTACAAGGGCGTTGTTGCGCTCCAAGCGTGTGCGATGATTTTCGAGCAGAGCAGCGGAGGCCGTAAGGATGCGCTCGTAGGCATATTCAACCTCCGAGTGGTAACCCGTGATGCGCTCTACCAAAAAGTCGGCAACAGCCGTGGGTGTTTTCAGGGCAGTGTGTGCCACAAGGTCGGCAACAGAGGTGTCCTTGTCGTGGCCAATGCCTGTGAGCACGGGGAGTGGAAATTGTGCAATGTGGGCCGATAGGGGATAGGCGTTGAAACACCCCAAGTCGCTCTGGGAGCCACCACCACGCAGTATGGCCACAGCGTCGAACTCCTCCTCACGGTCGGCTACACGACCGAGTGCATCAATGATACTCTGCTCGGCAGCCGCACCCTGCACAATGGCTTCAAAGAGGGTGGCCTCGATGCGATAGGGCGAGGCGGAGAGGTGGTTTATAAAGTCCTGATAGCCTGCGGCTGTGGCGGATGATATGACCGCAATGCGCTGAATGACAGTGGGAAAATCAAGGGTTTTGTTGAGGTCAATGACCCCTTCGGCGGTTAACTGCTCAATGGTCTGCCGACGACGCTGCTCCTGCTCGCCAATGGTGTAGGCGGGGTCGATGTCGTTCACCACAAGCGATAGTCCATAGGACTCGTGGAACGTAACGCTCACTTTCAAGAGCACCTTCATACCGGCCGAAAGGGGCGAGCCTGTGGCTGCTTGGAAGTGGGCCGAGAGCATACCCCACCGACTCCTCCACACGGCAGCGGATGCTTTGGCTTTGGGCGTACCGTCGGTGTCGCCCTTCTCGATAAGCTCCATATAGCAGTGGCCGGAGTAGCGATTTTCCTTTATTTCGCCCACCTCGGCACAAATCCACACTCCCAACGGGAACCTCTCGGCGAGGGTTCGACGCACGTCGGCGAGTAATTCGGAGAGAGTTATGTGCTTTTCGTTTGTCATTTATGACAAAGGTACGGAAAAAATTATTAAATTTGCCCGTCTTGTAATTATTTTGAATATGAAGAGTTTCCGTCAATTTTTTCTGCTTAGTGCAATTTCCCTCTTCGTGGGATGTACATTTGTGCCCTCTTCCGAAGCCCCGAATGTAGAGGAGGGAGAACAGTTTAAGAGCATTGTTGCCGATTTTGGAGAGTTTGACGAGGTGGTCTACAACGACGATACCTTCATCCTCTACGATCACAACGATGAAGGCTTGCCCGAATGGATGTATACCTACACCTATGATAGCGAGAGTGATACGGAACATTTCGAATATGTTGTTTTCGACAAACGAGGAATACCGGAGTACTATAATATTAATAATGAGAGTGTCTACGTGGAGAACGTGCGTGGCAACCTCTATGATATGATAGTCATTGCCGAGGATGGTACATTTTCGGTAGCACCCAATGTTGACGCAGGTGTCAACCTCGAAACCTATTGGTCTTCGTTGGGTGGTGTTACCCGCTCTGGGGGAACGTCGGGTGGAGCAGCGAGTGCCCAAGAGATAGCGAACTACGCCAAAGGTGGTGTTAATTTTATGCAGGGTAGCTTCGGTTTTTGGGGTGGAGCATTCTCGATGTTGGTTGGCTGTGCGATGCTGGTTCCCGGTGCGAATGTGGTGATGGGAGCGACGCTTATGATTGCAGGAGCGACCGGTTTTGTTGGAGGGGCGATGCAGTTGGCAATGGCTACGGACCTGATGCACAGCGACGGCACCCACACCCAACACTTCGAAACTCCTGCGGCGGCTTTGAATTTTGCGGGCAATGCTATTGGTAGCATTGGCAAAGGTCTTGGCCAAATAGCGGCAGAGCAAGTTATAAATGGCACCGTGGATGGTGTTGTTAATGGGTTGGATAGACGTTCCCAAGAGGCTGCTGTACACGAGAAGGCCATTGAGGCTACCCTGATGGCTTTGCGTACAGCCCAAGCCGAGGTGAACATTGCCGAGGAGAGTGTTACGTTGCATGGTGCTATCACGGGTAACTTGAATGCAGGCGACTATGTTGGCCTCTATGTGTCGGATGAACCCACTGCTATGCACGTCATTTCTGTGGGCAGGGCTGCTGTTGGTACGGGTGGTAGTTTTGAAGCCAAGTGCTCCGGCTTGGAGATGGGCCGCACCTACTACTATAAGGCATACTATTATTCGGCCTCGCAATACCGCACCTTTGTGGCCAACACTTGTGAATTTGTGCTGCCGGGTGTTACTACGGGCGACTACGAAAAGCTCAGTGAAGGCACCTATAAGGTGAAGGTTGATGTGCTGCTTGGCGAGGGACTCGCCAATCCAGAGGTGGGCATTTGCTACACCTCCAACGGAAAAACTCCCAATATCCACGATAGCCGCAGTTCGGTTGTGGCCACCACATCCGGTACCTATGTGGCTGAGATTGAGCCTTCCAAACTGCCGTGCTACTACCGTGCCTATGTGGTTGTGGACGGCCAAACTCTCTATGGCGATACCAAGATGATTGCCGCCGACGAGCGAGATATACTCATCCAGTTCTACCACGACACGGGCGGCGATAATTGGACCTATAACTACAATTGGTGCTCCGATAAACCCATTGAGGAGTGGTATGGTGTTTCCGTTGAGCACATTGATTATGATGCAAACAGTAATACGTGGAGTTATGGAGTTGATATCGATTTGATAAATAATAATCTTCAAGGTTCCGGCAGTCTTGCGGGAATGAAATCTTTAAGACATTTATGTTGCGACAGTAACCAACTCACCTCTTTGGATGTGTCGGGTTGTGCGGCGTTGGAGATTTTGGATTGCTACAGTAACCAACTCACCTCTTTGGATGTGTCGGGTTGTACGGCGTTGGCGAGGTTGTACTGCGACAGTAACCAACTCATCTCTTTGGATGTGTCGGGTTGTACGGCGTTGGATAGGTTGGTGTGCCCCAGTAACCAACTCACCTTTTTGGATGTGTCGGGTTGTACGGCGTTGGTGGATTTGTATTGCTACAATAACCAACTCACCTCTTTGGATGTGTCGGGTTGTGCGGCGTTGGAGATTTTGGATTGCTACAGTAACCAACTCACCTCTTTGAATGTGTCGGGTTGTACGGCGTTGGAGGTGTTGCACTGCGAAAATAACCAACTCACACAAGTAATAACCGGTGTGTTTGCAGAAATACCACAATTTTTTTACGATGTAAGATACGAATATTGGACTGATTATGTAGATGGAGTTGGATCTGTCAGACGTTGGAGGGATAGAGGTGTTGGCTGGTGGTATCCGGGCGAGCCACAGAAAGGTTATCACGGAAAGTAGAACACGTGGGGACGGAGGTTATTTGGCACCTACGGTGGTAAATCGGAAAAAATAGTTATCTTTGTGGCCAAATTGATTTTTTATGGCAGACAACAGTATTCTTAATAGGCTTGATGGTCTGAAACTCAAATTCGAGGAGATTGGTCAGCAGATGACCGACCCCGAAGTTATCGCCGATATGAAGCGCTTTGTGCAACTAAACAAGGAGTACAAGGAGCTCGGCCCCATCGTGAAAGCCGCCGACCGTTACAAAAAAGCACTCGCCGACTTGGCCGATGCCAAAGATATTCTCGCCAACGAGAAGGATGAGGATATGCGTGAAATGGCACGCGAGGAGGTGGCTGAACTCGAGCCCCTTACGGCAACCCTTGAGGAGGAAATCAAGATTCTCCTCATCCCCAAGGACCCGCAGGACGACAAAAACGCCATTGTGGAAATTCGTGGTGGTACCGGTGGCGATGAGGCTGCAATCTTTGCCGGCGACCTGCTTCGTATGTATATGAAGTATGTGGAGACCAAGGGGTGGAGGTATGAGATTAACTCCTTCTCGGAGGGCACTTCGGGTGGCTACAAGGAGGTTGTGATGAAGGTTACGGGCGATGGTGTCTATGGCACGCTCAAGTATGAGAGTGGCGTACACCGTGTACAGCGTGTGCCCCAGACCGAGACACAGGGCCGCATCCACACTTCGGCTGCCACGGTGGCTGTGTTGCCCGAGGCCGATGAGTTTGATGTGGACATCAATATGAACGACATCCGCAAGGATACCTACTGTGCAAGTGGCCCCGGTGGTCAGTGTGTGAACACCACCTATTCGGCTGTGCGACTCACCCACATCCCCACAGGTATCGTGGTGCAGTGTCAGGACCAGAAGTCGCAGCTCAAAAACTTCGACAAGGCCCTCGAAGAGTTGCGTACCCGAATTTTCAACTTGGAGTATGCCAAGTATATGGACGAGATTGCGGCCAAACGTAAGACGATGGTGAGCACAGGCGATAGGAGTGCCAAGATCCGCACCTACAACTATCCACAAGGCCGCATCACCGACCACCGCATCAACTACACCATCTACAACCTGCCTGCCTTTATGAATGGCGACATTCAGGATTGCATCGACCACCTGATTGTTGCAGAGAATGCCGAGAGGCTCAAAGAGAGCGAACTCGGATAGTGAGCGCATCTCGTGGGCTAATTTTGCACCAACGATAATAAAACGGAGTAAGGAACTTTTCCTTGCTCCGTTTTGTATTTTGTACTTGATATGAAATATGAAGTTTACTATATTTGTAGAATAAACTTAAATAAATAGTATTATGGTAGGAATCAATGATTATCAAGAAGAAAGAGAGTGTGTCTACAAAGGAGAACACTACTCAGTAAGGGACAATGGGGCAGTTATGCGCCATAGAAAAGAAGGAAAAGCTCAACGCCCATTAGATGAAAAATGGACTTTTGGTAGGGCCAATGAAAAGTGTTATTTTGAAATAGCAGGTGTTCCTGTGCATAGAATAGTTGCAACCGCATTTCATGGTGAACCTAAATTCGCAGATATGGTAGTAGACCATATAGATACAAACCATTCTAATAATCGTCCCGAAAATTTAAGATGGCTTACACGACTACAAAATGTGTTGGAGAATCCTATAACACTTCGAAAAATCATACACCTATGTGGAAGTGTAGAGTCATTTCTGCAAAACCCAAATCAGATGAAAAGTCATTTCCAAGATTGTTTATGGATGCATAGAATGTCAAAGGAAGAGGCAGAGTATAGTTACAAGAAGTGGATAGAACGTGTGAATACACCCAAAGAAGAAAAAACATATTCACCACAAGAAACTATTATTGATGTGGATAGTCATCTGAGAAATATCGACACATCTACATATGTCGCACAAGTGAATGCCCAATGTGAAGAAAATACATTAGAATGGGCAACAGATTATAAAATATCTCCCTACGAGGAGGAACAGCGAATAGAAAAGGAAAAAGAAGAGCAAAGGAGATTGGAGTATGAGCAAGAAGAAGAACGTATTCGCAATCTTCCACACGACGAAAAAGTGAAATTGGGGCGTGCTAAACCAGATGTTCAGTCGAAAAATAATCCTCTTGCAATGCAACGAAAGTGGAGAACACCATCCATATTTATGTATTGTCCAACACAAATGGGGAATAACCCATTGGAGGAGTATGCTAATGCAATAGAAAAAGGAAAGTTATTCGCTTCGAGTGAAGGAATGTGTGATAATTATGTTGTTGATTATCACCTCAATACATCTAAAACGTTTTTGGCTATTAAATCACATGTCGTTAGCAATGGTAGTGAGTATACAAAGGATTCTGATAATTATTCATTTGGAGTCATGGGAATTTATATCGAAAATGGAAAATTTATTCATGAAGTAAGTAAGGTGATTTATTATGAAGATGAATGGGAATATGCGTATCGATATATGGTTGAAGCTTGTGAAGAATAAATAATATATGTTAGAAAATATTTAATTTTCCATTCTCAATTTTCCATTTTCAATTTACAAACAACGGCTTCCAAATTGGAAGCCGTTGTGTTTGTTAGCATACGGGGTTGGTAACCTTCACCTTTTCGTAACGATAGCCACGCTTGCGCAGTTCGAGTGTAACGCCTGCGCGAAACATCACCTTTGCCGAGCGAGCCAAAATGTAGAACGCACGGGTGGTTTGTTTCTCGATTTGCTCGTGCTGGATGGCGTTCATTACGCTGTGAGCCAAAGTGCGCATTGTATTTTCAAGCTCCTCACGCTCTTTGCTATCGGGTTCGATGTGGAGGATGTGTTTGAGGATGTACTCGTCAATGGTGTCAAAACCTCCGCCATAGCGTTTCAAATCATCGTATGTTTCTTTCTCGTGTTTTTCCCAAGCGGTGTCCCACCAAGCGGCCAAAGCCATACCCACATAGGCGGCCACAGCGAGTGTGAAGGCTGGGTAGGAGTTGATTTGCCCGACGGCATCGGCCATATATTCGGGAGCAAATTCGTGCCAACGCTCCTCCAACTCGGCCACGTCCATCAGTTGTCCTTCGGAGCCATAGATACCTGCGAGGAGGTTTTCGAGTCGTTGTTCGTAGTGTTCGAGATATTCGCGTTCTTCCATTTTGAGATGTCTATTTTGTTTTGTGGGTGCAAATATCGGTCAATATGGCGAGAAAACCAAACGGCTTACAACAAAACACCACTCTTATCTCGACATCCTATTGATGGTATGGTGAGTGGCGATGGTGGCAAGCAGGAAGTAAACGATGCCTTGTGTGGCAAGGGTGTAGAGTTGGTGGCTACATTCTCCGAGCGTGGCACCCATCGAGTTGAGCTTGATATAGCCGAGTATGCCCACAGGTGCAGGCAGCAGGTGGTGAACAACGAGCCACCCTGTGGGCATAAGTTCGAGAGGATAGGATATGCCGCTGAGGAGTATGAGTCCCAACGAAAAGGGGGCGACAATCAACACCCCCGCCTCGCTGTCCCGAAAGAGCGAGGAGAAGAAGATGGCGCAGAGGACTGTGGTGGGTAAGAAGAGAGCGCAGAAGAGTGTTAACTCCCACCACTCGGCAAGATGAGGAAGGCCGAAAAGGAGAGGTAGCAGTCCCAACAGAAAGAGAGAAAAAAGTCCATAGAAGAAGACATAGACGACCATACGTCCAACCACCACCGTTACCGAATTTCCAACGCTTGCCTTGCGGATTTTGCTCTCAGGCAGTGTAGAGGAGAGGTTGAAAAAGCTCCTTTTGCCAAGTTCTCTTTCTCGCCCCGTACGTATGCAAACGACCATCAGAAGAGTCTGAAAGAGAATGACAATCAGTACCGCAGGTAGCAGGTAGTCGGCATAGCCTTTGGTCGGGTTGAAAAGTGCTGCGCCAACCGCCTGTGCCGGTCGGCTTTGGGCGATGACTTGTTCTGTGTGGGCGGGTAGTTGGAGTGTGAGTTGTTGTGCCAGAGTTGTGTCGAAGGCTTGGAGTGCGCCAAGAATTCCACTTTGTATGGCCTCGTAGTAGAGAAATTCGGCGGTGGATGCCTCCACCACAAAGAGTGCCTCTTCGCCTCTGCCAATGCGTTTTTCGATGTCGGAGGGGATGTGGATAATTCCTTCGGCCCTACCTTCGGCCATAATGTTGTGTGCTCCCACCATATCCGCAGCTGTGTCAACGATTTCCACTTGCGGAGTGGCATCCACCAACCCTATGAGGTGGCGAGAGAGAGGTGTGTGTGAGTCGTCAACCACAACCACGGGGGCGTCGTGTACCACGTTGGGGTGATAGATATAGTTGTATAGCAGACCATACAATACCACACCACCGACCATTACCAACAAGGTCGCAGGGGTGGAAACTATGGATGCCATTTCGTGATGAATGGTATAGGTGAGTAGGTGTCGAATGTCAGTCAATTTGCTCATAACGTCTTGATATTATTGCTCTTCGTAGTCGTGGGAGGGTGAGTGTTGGGAGTGCGCACACGGCCAACATCGCAACAACGTTCTCCCACACCCACTCGACACCATAGTTGCCATATAGAATGTTTTGTGCCAACAGAGTGTAGTGGCGGATGGGTAAAAGAGAGGCTACGGGTTGGAGGGGTGGGGCGATGGAGCCGACGGGAAATGTAACCCCACAAAGAGTGGCCCCAAGAGAACCTATCATAGAGCCGACGCTCACAATGAACCCCAACGCAGGGAAGAGCCCATATATGAAGAGTCCTAATGCTTGGCTCGACACCACCAGCAACACTCCCCATAGTGCGAGTAGCCACAGCGAACCTTCGCCATAGGGAAGTCCGTCGATGCCACCATAGAGCCAAGCCACAGAACCGATGGCGGCAGTGGAGAAGGCAAGCGTGTAGGGTGCGAGTTTTCCTACAATGGCCTTGAATATGTTGTCTCCTGCACCAATGAGCCATCGGATGGCTGTTCCCGACTTAATCTCCGTACCCACAACGTAGATGGTGGTAAGAAGTACCACAATCTGATGTATGACCATCAGCAGTGGCAGCGATAGATATGCAGAGTAGTTGAGCGAGGGGTTGAAGAGCGCAAACGACTCTGCCTGTATGGGCATCACAAGAGCAGAGGTTGCTTGGGGTGAAAGTCCGAGTGTCGTGGCTGTAACCACTACCGGCTCAATGGTTACACCTGCGAGTAGGGTGGCGAGTGTTGCCTCCACCGTTCCTCCGACACTCATTAATGCATAGTGATAAAAGTATGCAATGGTGGGAGCGCGATTGGCCACAAGGTCCGCCTCAAAATTGGCGGGGAAGAGCACATAGCCATAAATATCCTTTGCCTTCATGGCCGCAAGGGCCTCAGCAGAGGATGTGTAGTGGTGGGATACGCGGAGGGTGGGGGTGGCATCAATGGCACGGACTGCGGCTCTTGTTGTGGCTGTGAAATCCTCATCCACAATGCCTATCGGGATGTTGGTGATGCGTCCGTTGCCAAAGATGGTGCCCATAAAGAGTGTGGCAAGAAGTGGAATCCCCACCATTACAACCAAGTAGAATGGACGGCTCACAATTCGTCCCCATTCCCGCCTTATGGTATGCCACAAACCACTCCTTATTTTGAACTCCATATCCATTGTGATATACTACCGAACTATCTGTTTATCAGTACACTCATCCCCGGACGCAGCCCCTTTGCCCTACACAGTGGACGTGCGTGGACTTCGAAGGTGCGCATATCATATCCGTCCGCCTCGCTTGTGGCTCTCCAAGTGGCATAGCTCCCAAGTGGCGAGATGTAGTTGATGCGGAATTGAACCTCTTCGGCTGCAATGGCGGGTACACGACCACATAGAGTGTCGCCCATACGAAAATCCGGCATCCAATCTTCCCGAATGTTCCACACCGCATAGACCTCCTCCAAAGGCACGATGGACATTATTGGAGTGCCGGTGCCGACCAACTCGCCCACGCGGGGGTAAATCACCGCCACCTCGCCCGCAATGGGGGCTGTGAGGAAAGTGTCCTCCAACACGGCATCCACCTCGGTTACAACATCGTCGGCCGCCATAGCCACCGCACGAGCACTCTCCTTGTCCTCCTTTTGAGCACCACGTACGGCCATAAGATACTCCTGCTTTGCCGCCTTCTCCATTGCCACAGCCGACTTCCACATAGCCTCGGCCTCGTCCCTACGTTGAAGTGTTACCACGCTGTCGGCCCAGAGTCTTTGGATGCGCCCATAGGTCTGCTCTGCAAGTTCCCGCTGTGCTTTGGCACTATTCCACATCTGTTTGGCGGCTCTTATGGCCTCCTTGCGCACTCCACCATCGACCTTGCGGCTCTGTGCTTGTGCGGCCATAGCCATAGCCACAGCTTCGCTACGTTTGGCTTCGGTTTCGGGTGAGAGAATTTTGACGAGGGTGTCGCCTACACTAACCTCGTCGCCTTCCGACACATAGAGCCATCCGACGCGCCCCGGTAGTTTACCCGCAATGCGTACTTGGTCGGCTTCAATGGTGCCTTGTAATATCGTGGGGCGATGGCGGGAGGTGTGGATGCCCCAAATGGAAACTGCCACAATGGCCGCCATAATTACCACAAATGCCACCGCAAGAGCAGTGTAGCCTCTGTTTGTATTCATAATCACACTTGTTTTTATTGTTGGATATTTTCTGTTTGAGAGAGTCCGCAAAGAGCAAAGAGTTCTGTGCGAGCAATGTTCCATTGATAGACAACGGCAATACGCCCCAATCTTGCTTCGGCCAGCGTAACTTCGCTGCGGATAACCTCCGAGGCGGTTGCCATACCCTCAGACAAGGCCCTACGCCGCATTCTAACCAACTCCTCGGCCAGAGCTATGGTTGTGTTGGCAGTGGCGAGTTGGTTGTGTGATGCGGAGAGTGTGCCCCAGAGTCGTTCCACAGCCACCCTCAACTCCTGTTGTTGCCGTTGCTCGGCGAGTTGCGCAGTGCGTACAAGCGAACGTGATTTGGCAATGGAACGCTCCCTTGCGGTGCCGTCGAAGAGTGTCCAGCTTGCACCAACGCCAACAAAGGTGCGAGGAATAAGGCCCTTGTCGAACCCCTTCGACCATAGGCGGTGCCCACCGATGAGGGCTATATCGGGCAGATAACGCCCCTGCTCAATGTGCAGCTTTTCGTGGGCGAGTTGCTTCTCGATACGCGTGGCTTTCAGTGAGGGATTGTCGTCTATGGCTTGGAGAAAATAATCCTGTGGGGGTAGGGGTGTGATGTCGAGGAGTGGGGTGGTGGTGAGTATGGGGATTGAATCCACGCCCAGCAGTGCTCCCAACTCTGCCCTTGCTATGGTTAGTCTTGTGTGTGCCCCTGCAAGTTGTGAGGCGACCTCGGCTGCACCCACTTCGGCTGCAAGACGTTCGGCCTTGTTGATAATGCCTTCCCTCTCCAAACTTCGAGCCTCCCTGACCACTTCGAGTGCAGAGCAGAGTGCCATTTGGTAAACATCCACACTTGCCTCTGCCACCTCCACTCCCATATAGACCTCGGCAATGGCACTCCTAACAGTTTGTAATACACCCTCGTAGGCGGTGTTGGCAAGCTCCACTCCATAGTTGCCGGCCCGTGTGGCAAAGATGCGTTTGCCACCGCTAAATAGTGGCCACACCACGTTTGCACCAACCGAGGCTGTGTTGCGAGGAGCGAGGTTAACCCCTATGTCCAAATCTCCCACCTGCTTCAAGATGGCCTCCAAGAGTGGTTCGCCAGATACCACCTCTTCCAACTCCTGCAAGCTTCCGTCGGAGAGTTCTGCTATCGACTTGGTGAGCCTTATGGGGGTGGTTGTGTGTGTGGCCTCACCTGTGAGGGTGATTGTGGGCCACCACGCCGAGCGGAGCAGGTGCTTGTCTTGTGTGGCCATATCCACTCCATTTTGTGCAATCTTCACTGCGCGATTCTCTCTCTCGGCCAGCAGTAGAGCGTCGTTCAGCGATAGGTACAGCGTGTCGCATGCAGTTTGAGCTTGCAGGTTACCACTATATATTATAAATAGGTGAGATAAGAGGAAGAGTAGATGTCTTTTCATTGTGGTACACGTTTCGTTTTCCCCCTCTTGCAGAGCAAACGATGTACCAAAAAAAAGAGTGCCCGAACCTCTCAAAGGCTCGGGCACTCTTTCGTGGAGAATTCCACGTTGTGTCCTACTGTACAGCTGCGGGTGCGGGCTGCTGTGCATTCTCAGCAATGCCCAACTCCTTCTTCACTGCGGGAGCGAGGTTGACCATCTGTGCCTCGTCCATATATGCCAACGAGCCGGCAGCCAAGTCGAATACGGCGGTCAGACTCTGCTCGGCAGCAATCTTATTGATGGTGGCACGAGCTTTCTCAATCAGAGGAGTCATCAATTCGCCCTGCTTTTTCTGCATATCCTGCGCACCGGCCTTGCCGAGCTCTTCGTAGCGCTGTTGCAAGCCCATCAGATCCTGTTCCCTGCTTTGACGAACTGCATCGGAATAGTTGGCCACATTCTTCTGATACTCTGCAAGTTTGTTGTTATACTCCACTTGGATAAAATTCAACTGCTCTTCCAAATCTTTCTGCAACTTCTCCAACTGCAACTGAACGTCGTTAATTTCAGGCATGTTGTAGATGATTTCCTGCGAGTTGATGTAGCCGAATTTGGGCTGTGCGTTACTCAAAGTGGTTGCGCAGAGGAGTGCGGCCGCAGTGAGCGTGATTTTTGTAAGTAACTTCATTTCTTTTCTACGTTTTTGTTTATTTTACTAATTTGATAATTTGTTCGGTGATATCCACACTTGGGGAGTAATAGGGCAGTGCGGTGGCTGCGATGTCTATTACCAAACCAAGTTGCTGGGTGGTAGCGTAGTCGGTAATTGCCTTATTCACCTTCTCGGTGAAGGGTTTGAGGAGTTCCTCCTGCTTCTTGGCAATGATGCCTTCGGTGCCGAAAACCTTCTGTTGATACTCGGTGATTTTCTTCTCGTTGTCGAGGATAATCTTCTCCCTTGCTTGTTGGTCGGCGTACGAAAGTCCGTCTTTGGCAACCATATAGCTCTGATACATCTCTTCGAGTTTGGCGAAGGCGTCATCGACGTTCTTCTGATAGCTTGTGGCCAATTCGTCCAACTCCTGCACAGCAGCATTGTAGGCATCCATTGATTGGTATATCTTGGATGTGTTAACCACAGCATAGTTTTGTGCCGAAAGGTTCCACGAGAACGCAATGGCAATAATGGCGAGAATGATGGATTTTTTCATAATAGTTCGTTTTGTTGATTTGTGTAACTATCTGTTTCCTTTTCCTTGTGCGTTTATTAGAACTGCTGGCCGATGACAAAGTGGAATTGACTACCACTCACATCGCTCTGACCATAGGGTTTGTCGAATCCATAACCCCAGTCGATACCGAGCAGACCAATCATCGGGAGGTAAATCCTCAGACCTGCACCCAACGAGCGTTTCAGCTCAAAGGGGTTGAAGTCTTTCCAGCCCAACCAACCGTTACCGGCCTCGGCAAACAGCAGCGCGTAAATCTGCGACTGAGGCTCCATAATGATTGGGTAGCGCAACTCGGCGGTGTATTTATTGTAAACATTGGCGTAGGTGTAGCTCGAATTGCTCGGCGTGAGGGTTCCGTCCTCATAACCACGCATAGAGATAATGTCCACACCATATACGTTATATCCGCTCATACCATCACCACCAACATCAAATCCCTCGAAAGGCGATTGTTTGGAGGGGGTGTAATTGCCCAGATATCCCATCTCTGCTCTTGTCATTACAACTAACTTGCCATCGTTGGTCAGCGGGTAGTACCATTTGTAGCTCAACAGCCATTTGTGATACTCAATCCACCTGTATTTCTCTTCATCGGGCATCGAAGCATAGTCCTTATCCGGAGCAAAGAGAGAGTAGGGTGGCGTCAGAGTGAGCGAGAATGTAAATTCCGAACCTCGACGTGGATAGATGGGTGAGTCGGTGGAGTTACGCGACAGCAACGTGCGGAAGGTGAAGATGTTGGAACGACCGTTGCTGAAAATAAAGTAGTTCCAATCCTGCATCTCGTAGGCTGTATAGGCCAACTCGTTGTAGAGTGTGAAGTATTGGTCGGGCCACGAGAGCCTACGTCCCAAACCTACACTTGCACCCATAGCGCGGAAAAATTGTCCGTTATCCACCAAACCCGTATAGGCCGTGTAGTAGTTTGTGGTCTGTTCCGACCAATAGGCACCAACGGTGAGCGAATTGGGCTTCTTGCCTCCCAACCACGGCTCCGTAAAGCTGGCCGAAATAGAACTATAATAGGTACCGTTGGTCTGTCCACGAATGGAGAGCTGTTGGTTATCTCCCTGCGGATAGGGCCTCCACGCATCCTTGTTGAAGAAATTCTTCATACTCATATTCGTAAACACCACACCAAGTGAGCCCACGAACATACCGGCACCCCAACCACCACTAATCTCAAACTTATCGCTGGCCTTCTCACTCAAACCCCAAGTTACATCCACAGCCTCGTTGGACACGGGCCTGATGTCGGGCCTGATTTGGGTTTCGTCGAAGTGTCCCATTGCTGCCAATTGACGCATAGTCTGCATAATGAGGGCACGATTGTAGAGTTCGCCGGGGCGGGTGTAAATCTCCCTGCGGATGACCTCGTCGTTAACCTTGTTGTTACCCGTGATGCCCACGTTGTTAAAGCGGTATTGGTTGCCCTCGAAGATTTTTATCTCCAAGTCGATGGAGTCGCTACCGATGATAATTTCGGTGGGCGAAATCTGCGATGCAAGATAGCCTTCGTTTTGGTAGAGCGCATTGACAGTGGATACATCCTCGGGGTCATCCTCCTTACCCACGCCAAGGCGTTCATAGAGAGTTTTTTTGTCATAGGCATCGCCCTTCTTGATGCCGAGCATATTGTTGAGTTGCTCGGTTGGGTAGGTGCTGTTGCCAATCCACTTGATGTTGCGGTAGTAGTATTTGTTGCCTTCATCCACAGTGATTACAAGGCCAATACGCTCGGGGCTGATGACATACACCGAGTCCTTGACAATCATCGCATTGCGATAGCCCTTCGAGTTGTAGAAATCAATAATGTTGCCAAAGTCCTCTTCCAACTCATCCTCGCGCAGTTTGGTGTTGTGGAAGATATTGATACTCTTCTTGTGTATCTTTTTCATGACCTTACGCAACTGCTTGTCGGTAAAAGCCTCGTTGCCCTCAAAGTCCAATTCGCCGATACGTACTTTCTCTTTGCGGTCAACCACAAAGGTTACGTTTACTGCATTCTGAATTATCGAATCGTTCTCGATGCGAGGAGTTACCTCCACATTCCTCCAACCTTTGTGGATGTAGTGGTCTTTGATTTGGTTTATGCGTTTTTCGATGTTGTAGTCGCTGAGTGTTTCTGCTCCACGTTTCAGTTTGAAATCCTCAATCAGAGTTGTGGCAGCACTCTTGCTGATACCTTCAAAGAACCAATTGTAGATTCGTGGCCTTTCGGCAAGCACAAAACTCAAATCGATGCTATCGCCAACGGGTGTTGCGTAGAGTTGGACGTCCGAAAAATATTGTTTGGACCACAAGCGATTGATGGCCTGCGAAATCTCCCTGCCCGGCACGCTGATAACATCGCCCTTTGCCAATCCCGAAGAGTTGATTTGCATCTCGGCGTCGAGGAATTTGATACCCTCGGCAGTGATGTTGCGGATTACATATTTTTTTGGAGAGGTGTAGTCGGCCAACGGAGCATTGGGGTCAATCACAATTTTGGGTTGCTCCTCGCTTTGCTGGTCTGTTTCGGCCTCGGTGGCCTCATCTACCTCCACATTATCTTTGGACTCGTTGCTGGTGGTGGGGGCGCCTTCGGGGGTTTGCGCCCAAAGCGCAGTGCCGGTCAGCAGGGCGAGGGTTAATATGAGTGCTTTCTTGTTCATTGTATGCTGAAAGGAAATGTGTTCTACTGTGTGCTGAGTGGAAATATTTTCGTTTGCGATTGTTATTCTCGTTAAAAACCTCGACTTCTACTTCACAAGGCCGAATCTGCGTTGACGTCCCGCATAATCTTCGAGTGCTTCGCGGAACGAATCTTTGTCAAAATCGGGCCAAAGAGTGCTGGTGAAATAGAGTTCGCTGTATGCCGCCTGCCACATCAGGAAGTTGCTCAGTCTTTGCTCCCCGCCGCTACGGATGATAAGGTCGGGGTCGGGGTAATCCTTCGAATAGAGCTGTGCGCTGATGAATTCGGAGGTGATGTCTTCCGTTTTGATTTTTCCCTCTGCCACCATACCGGCAATCTTCTTTGTGGTGGCGGTGAGCTCATAGCGCGAACTATAATTCATAGCCAACACCACCGTCAAGGTCCTACCATCGGAAGTGTCGCTCTCGATGCGGTCGATGTAGGAGTTAACCTTCTCCGAGAAGGCAACCCTGTCGCCCATAATGCGAATTTGCACGCCCTCCTTTTTCAATTCGGGTGTCTCGGCAATCACGCTACGGCAGAAGAGTTCCATAATGGCATCCACCTCCTCTTGCGGACGGCCCCAATTTTCGGTGGAAAAAGTGTAGAGTGTGAGATACCTCACACCCTCTGCCACGGCGGCTTTGATTACCTTGCGCACGCTCTCCACACCGGCAATATGTCCTTCGGGACGCGCTTTGCCACGCATTTTTGCCCATCTGCCGTTGCCATCCATAATGATTGCAACGTGGGTGGGAATGTTTTGTATGCTCTTTTCTTCTGTCATTGGTGTCAAATTAAACGTGCAAATATAAGCATTATATTTGGGATTTCATACAGCGCAGCTCCATTTAGGCTCTGTTTTGCTCACATTAGCTCCCTATTGCTTTGATTCTCTGCTGTCAACGCCCCACATCATTTTATTTTTCAACGTGTCGTAGAAGGATTTATTTTGCAGACGGACCAAAAAAACCTCTCTCTCAGCTCGTGTGATTGTGAACGATGCACCGCTGTTAATCGTGAAGTTCTCGTTGTCGATACCCACCAAAGCCTGCGGTTCTCGTGCATCAATGGTCAGGCGTATGGTGCTGTTGTCGGGAATAACTATCGGGCGCATCGTGAGGTTGTGCGGTGCAATGGGTGTGAGTATCATACAGTTACATTCGGGCGCAACAATGGGGCCTCCCGCACTCAATGAGTAGGCAGTAGAGCCTGTGGGGGTGGCGATGATGGCGCCATCGCTCCAATAGTTGGCCACGGTGCGAGAGTCGATTTCCACTTTGATACCAATCATACCGCGTCCACCTCTCTGTATGGAAAACTCGTTGAATGCAAGCGGAAAGACCACATCATCTTGTAGGTCGCCCTCGATACGTAGGAGCGATCGTCTTTCGATGGTGTAGGCTCCGCTTTGGAGCGCATCGAGTGCCTCGTCGAATTCGTTGCCTGCAACGGAGGCCAAAAAACCGAGTCTGCCGGAGTTTATGCCCAGCACCGGAATATTTCTGCCACCGATGGCTCTCACCACACTCAATAGGGTGCCATCGCCACCATAGGAGATGACGATGCACTCCTCTGTGAGTACGGAGCAAAGTGTGTCGTAGCGGTGCTCGGAAGCCACTCTGACACCTTCGCCCTCTTCGAGCCAATCGGCAGTTACGGAGTCTATGGAGTAGTCAAATCCACGCTCTGTGATACTATCTACAAGTGCGCCAAATAGGGTAGTGGGCTTGCCACTCGAAGGGCGCGAAAACAAAATTATTTTCATTTCACAAAACTTTGTGATACCTTTACGTCGCAAATTTACCCAAATCTTCCGAACAAACAGCAAGAAGGTATGACTAAATTGAGTGTAAACATAAATAAAATTGCCGTAATACGCAACTCACGCGGTGGTAATATGCCCGATGTGCTGCTTGCTGCGGAGAATATCGAGCGCTTTGGAGCCGAAGGAATCACAGTACACCCTCGGCCCGACGGTCGCCATATCAGGTATGACGATGTTCGGGCGCTGAAACACATTGTTGCCACCGAACTCAACATTGAGGGCAATCCCATCGACTCTTTCACAGACCTTGTGTTGGAGGTTGTGCCTGCGCAGGTTACCCTTGTGCCCGATGCTCACAACGCTATCACCTCAAATGCGGGATGGGATACCATTGCCAACAGAGAATTTCTGACGGGAAAGGTCAGGGAGTTTAAGGCAAAGGGTATCAGGGTTTCGATTTTTGTGGACCCTGTGGCGGAGATGGTACGTGGTGCGTGGGAGTGCGGTGCCGACCGCGTGGAGCTCTACACCGAGGCTTATGCTGCGGGATATGAGGCCGATAGAGAGGCCGCTATTGCTCCCTATGTGGCTGCTGCCGAGGAGGCTCACAGACTTGGTTTGGGGCTTAATGCCGGCCACGATTTGAATCTCGACAACCTTCGCTACTTTGTGGAACGAATACCCTATGTGGATGAGGTTTCCATTGGCCACGCCCTCATCAGCGATGCCCTCTACTATGGTCTTGAAAATACCGTACAACTCTATCTTCGTGAATTGAAATAACGGGTAACAATGAGTACAAAGAATCCTCTGTCGCTACCAATCTTTGAGCAAATCAGAGATATTGTAGATGATATGGGCCTGAGAGCCTATGTCGTTGGTGGCTATGTGCGTGATTATTACCTTCGTAGGCCCTCCACCGATATTGACGTGGTGGTGGTTGGAAGTGGTATTGAGGTGGCTAAACGATTGGGTAAGATGTTGCACACTAAGGTTTCGATTTTCAAGACATTCGGAACGGCAATGTTGCACGATGAGGAGGGACGGGAAATTGAGTTTGTGGGGGCTCGCAAGGAGTCCTACTCGCCCGACTCGCGTAAGCCTGCTGTGGAGGAGGGTACCATCGAGGACGACCAACTGCGCAGAGATTTCACAATCAATGCGTTGGCTTGGTCGCTCAATGGCGACACATATGGCGAACTACTCGACAGCTTTGGCGGTGTGGCCGATATGGAAAAGTGTATTATCCGCACCCCGACCGACCCCGATGTAACCTTTTCGGATGACCCATTGAGGATGATTAGGGGTGTGCGCTTTGCCACTCAACTCGGTTTTGACCTTGCGCCCGAAACTTTCGAGGCCATCGAGCGAAACCGTGAACGTATTGCCATTGTGTCGAAGGAACGCATCGCAACGGAGTTGCACAAAATTGTTGCTTCGCCGGTGCCTTCGATTGGTTTTGACCTGCTCTCAAAGACGGGACTTTTGCCTCTGATTTTTCCCGAATTGGAACTTCTACGAGGAGTTGAGGTAAGGGCTGGTAAGGCACACAAAGACAACTTTATACACACATTGAAAGTTTTGGATAATGTAGCTCGCAAAAGCGACAATCTTTGGCTACGCTGGGCGGCACTTTTGCACGATATTGCCAAGCCTCGAACGAAGGCCTTTGATGCTCGTGTGGGGTGGTCCTTCCACGGCCACGAGGTGGTGGGTAGTAAGATGATTCCCGACATTTTCCGTAGGTTGAAACTACCCCTTAATGAGCATATGAAATATGTGCGAAAGTTGGTGTTTCTGCACTTGCGTCCCATAATTCTCTCCGAGGATGAGGTTACCGATTCGGCCGTAAGGCGACTGCTCTTCGAGGCGGGTGATGATGTGGAGGATTTGATGACTCTGTGCGAGGCCGACATCACCTCCGGCATTGATGCCAAAGTACAACGCTACCTGCGCAATTTTGCTCTGGTGAGGGTGAAGATGCGTGAGATTGAGGAGAAAGACCGTGTGCGCAATTTTCAGCCACCCATCACGGGCGAGATTATTATGCAAACCTATGGTTTGGAACCTTGTGCATTGGTGGGCGAAATCAAAGCCGAAATCAAGGAGTCTATTCTTGACGGCATAATCCCTAACGAATATGATGCAGCTTTTGCGTTGATGGAAAAAATATCTGCCGAAAAGGGGCTGAAAAAAGTTCTGTGATAGAGGAAATACAAAAAGACAGGGGCCAAAAATCGGAAGGCCCCTGTCTTTTTTTTGTGTCCAAATCGTTGTTCTTTATTGACTGTCGTTGCGATTAAATCTCATCGCGCAGATTGTCGATATCCTCGTCATCCTCATTGTCGGCCAACTCGTCAGCACCTTTGAGGTCGTCGTTGTAGTAGTCCTTATCCTCCTCCTCTTCGATGTGGTCGTCAATCTTCACGTTGATTTTGACCAAATATATAACCTCTTCTGTCTCGAATGGAACGGCGTAGAAAAATTCGCCATTGGGTTTGTCGATGCGCATCATTGCCTCGGTGAAACCATAGGGGTAGAGTTTCTTTACCTCCTCCTGCAATTCGGGCGAAAGGTTGGCGAAACTAATCACAGAGCGCTTTTTGTTTGTCCTTGCTTTATTCATAATTTTGGTTGTGTTCTGAAATTTTCTGCAATTATAAGGCAAAAATCCTAACAACGAGCAGTTGTTAATAACTTTTTATGAAAAAATGAGAAAAAGTGGGTTTGGGAGTGTGGTTTGTCCGACATTTTTTGTACTTTTACGATGTTTTATAATGGATGATTTATGCTCAAAAGAATAGAACAACTCCGAAAGGAACTTACCTTATACAACCATAAGTACTATGTGGAGGCCTCTCCTGTGGTGAGCGACTATGAATATGACCGCCTGCTGCGCGAGTTGCAGGAGTTGGAGGCTGCACATCCCGAATGTTACGACCCCACGTCGCCAACCCTCAGGGTGGGTAGCGACCTTACCAACGACTTTGTTTCGGTGGCCCACCGCTTCCCGATGCTCTCCCTTGCCAACACATATTCGCTCGAAGAGTTGAAAGACTTTGTGGAGAAGATTGAGAGGGAGGAGGGCCCAACGGAATTTGTGTGCGAGCTCAAATTCGACGGCACAGCCATTTCACTTACCTATGAGCACGGACGTCTGCTGAGGGCTGTTACTCGTGGCGACGGTGTGCGTGGCGACGATGTTACGGCCAATGTGCGCACCATTCGCAGCGTGCCTTTGGTCTTACAGGGCGAGGGATGGCCCGACTACTTTGAGATGAGGGGCGAGGTGATTATGCCCCACGCCTCCTTTAACCGTCTTAACGCAGAGAGGGAGGAGGTTGGCGAGACTCCTTTTGCTAATCCTCGCAATGCAGCCGCAGGCACCATTAAGCTCCAAAACTCGCAGGAGGTGGCCCGCAGAGGACTCGACTGTTTCCTCTACTATGTGGTGGGCGAAGGCCTTCCTTATCAGAGCCATTGGGACAATTTGCAGGCTGCCAAGGGGTGGGGATTCAAGATTTCGGACCGTATGCAGAGGTGCCACTCTTGGGAGGAGATAGAGGTTTTTATTACTCGCACCGACAAGGATAGGGAAAATCTGCCCTATGACACCGATGGTGCGGTTGTGAAAGTTAACGACTATGTGGCCCAGCGCAGGTTGGGCTCGACGGCTAAGGCTCCTCGTTGGGCTGTGGCCTACAAATTTAAGGCCGAGCAAGCACTCACAAAACTCCTCTCGGTGGACTTTCAGGTTGGGCGTACGGGAGCGGTAACTCCTGTGGCTAACCTCTCACCGGTGCAGTTGGCCGGTACGGTTGTTAAGCGTGCTTCGTTGCACAATGCCGACCAGATTGCCTTGTTGGATGCGAGGATTGGTGATATGGTCTATGTGGAGAAGGGCGGCGAGATTATACCCAAAATTACGGGGGTGGAACTATCCGAACGCACGGAGGAGTCTGCACCATTGGAATATATCACTCACTGTCCTGTGTGTGGTACGGAGTTGGTGCGTATGGAAGGCGATGCAAAACACTTCTGCCCCAACCAAGAGGGGTGCCGCCCGCAAATCGTGGGGCGCATCATCCACTTCATTTCCCGCAAGGCAATGAACATCGAGGGTATTGGCGAAGAAACGGTTGAGCTGCTCTATGAGAGTGGTTTGGTGCACAATGTGGCAGACCTCTATGACCTGCAACCTACGATGATTGCAACTCTGCCGAGAATGGGCGTGAAGAGTGCCGAGAATATTATGAGGGAACTTGCCGCTTCACGAGAGGTGCCGTTTGAACGGGTGCTCTTTGCGTTGGGCATTCGCTTTGTGGGCGAAACCACGGCTAAGTATTTGGCACACCACTTTGGCTCGCTCGATGCTATTATGAACGCTTCGGAGGCAGAGTTGGCCGAGGCCGACGAGGTGGGCGAAAAGATTGCCGCCAGCATCAAGGCATACTTTGAGGAGGATAAAAATCGTTCCATAGTAGAACGCCTGCGTAAAGTCGGGTTGCAGTTTGAGGTGGCCGAGAGGGAGCGTATCTCGGAAAATCTTGCGGGACTGTCATTTGTCATTTCGGGCAGTTTTGAGCGATATTCGAGGGATGAATTGAAGGCGCTCATAGAGCTGCACGGAGGTAGGAATTTGGCCGCTGTCAGCGGAACTACAAACTACCTGCTTGCGGGCAATAAGATTGGTCCTGCGAAGTTGCAGAAGGCCACCAAACTCGGTGTGCAGATTATCTCCGAGAGCGATTTTGAGGCTATGATTGGTGGCGTGGCATATTCCGTGCCGACCGATATGGATACAGAACATAAGAAGGAAAACGAAAAGATTGCCGTTCAGGGTGAACTTTTTTAATAAAAAGTTACCTTTGTGGTGGAAAATAAAGCATAGACACTATATGAAAACCAAACTTACAGGCTTGGGTGTTGCACTTGTAACCCCGTTTACACCCTCCGGAGAGGTCGATTTTGTGGCCCTACAACGACTTGTCGATATGATGATTGAGGGTGGTGCCGACTACCTTGTCGTTATGGGAACGACGGGCGAAACCCCAACACTCACACTACCCGAAAGGGTGGCGGTGTTGCGTACCGTCAAGGAGCGCAATGCGGGCAGGTTGCCGATTGTGGTGGGTGTGGGCGGAAACGACACCGCACGTGTGGTGGAACTCATCAACCAAACCAACCTCGATGGGGTAGATGCCATTTTGAGCGTAACCCCATTCTACAACAAACCCGCACAGCGAGGACTCTTTGAGCACTACAAATATATCGCAGAACGCTCGCCGAGGCCTATTATTCTCTACAATGTTCCGGGTAGGACGGGCGTGAATATGGAGGCCGAAACCACCCTCCGAATTGCCAGAGAGTGCCCCAATGTGGTGGCTATCAAGGAGGCGAGTGGTAAGATTGAACAGATTGAGCAGATTATTAAAGGCGCACCCGAGGGATTTCTTACCATCTCTGGTGATGACTCCCTTGCTTTGCCTGTGATTAAGGCTGGTGGTGTGGGCGTTATCTCGGTGGCTGCCAACGCCTTTCCAAAGTATTTTTCGGCTATGATTAAGGCTCAATTTGAGCAGCAGTGGGGCCATACGGAGGTGATGTTTGAGAAGATTCGCCCGATGGTCAAGATGCTCTTTGCAGAGGGCAATCCTCCGGGAGTGAAGGCTGCGCTGAGTGTGCGAGGAGTGTTGTCCAATGTTCTGCGTCTGCCGTTGGTGTCGGTGTCGGACGAACTCTATGCTCAAATTGAGGCTTCCATTAGAGAGAACGGCTTTGAGTAGGAAGTGGAGGAGCGGAACGGATGAAGAGTAGGCTGCTGCATATTATGCTCGTTGGGCTGGTTGCGTTGATGCTGTCGGTAGAGGGTGTTATGGCCCAAGAGAGTGCTGCGGCTCAGCAACAATCAATGGGTGTGAAGGTGGTGGGTAAGACCTTGCGTGTGCCCGACAACGAGGATATTCTGGCTCGCACCATCGACTCCGAGTCGCCCTATTGGCTGCCCCGACTGCTGGGACGTTATCTGAGTGGAGGAGAGGGAATGACAGACGAGGAGTATCACTACCTCTACTATGGATATGCTAATAGTGAGGCATACAAACCTTTGGAGCCTATCACAGCCGAGGACCTTGTGCTGGGTGCAATGGAGAGTGTGATGAAGGAGCCAACGGAGGAGAACCTCAGGAGTGTGGTTGACTATGGTTTGCAGGTGATGGAGAGGGACCCGTTTAGTCCGAAAAACCTCAACTTCCTTGCTTATGCCTATGGCTTGTTGGGCGATACCATCAATGAGCGGAGGTGCTTCGAGAGGCTCAATAGGGTGCTTGCAACCATTGAGTGCTCCGGAACGGGAGTGAAGGAGAGCTCGCCTATGCACGTCTTGTCGTTTGGCCACGCAGCCGACCTCATCTATGCTCGTGGTCAGCAGATTAAGCGTAGGGAGGTGGTGTCTCGCACTGCCGAATTTATCTTCCTTGACACAAAAGACGCCCTCGGCAATCAGGGCTACTATTTCGACTTTTCGAGAATCTACTGGATAAAACCCGACACACAACCGGCGAAGGAAAAACGAGGGTGGACGCTCAATAATGTACCTATTAATTAATTAATTAATTAATATGAAAACAGATAAACAACAGATGTCATTCGATAGGTTGCGTGTTTTTTTGACCACCTTGTGCGTGGGTGTGATGGCTATTGTGCTTGGCGGTTGTGTGCCATCGGAACAGAGTGAGGTGCTGGACTCGGGGATGGTGGAACATACACTTGTGATGTATCTTAACGCCAATAACAACCTCGCGTCGCACATTATAAACAACGCTTATGATGCCGAGAATGGGATGGAAGGCGCAATGCCGTCCACGCGCCTTGTTGTGTATCTTGACAAATATGCCTCAACGACACTCTATGAGGTGAGCTATCTTCAATATGGTGCGGGTAACTATGTGAAACACAGCCGCATCTTGAAAGAGTATCCCGAACAGATTTCCACAACTCCTGAGGTTATGAGGGGGGTGTTTGAGGACATCAAGGCTCTTGTACCGAGCAAATCCTATGGCCTTGTTCACGCAGGCCACGGCTCGGGATGGTTCCCTAAACCCGACTCCGGCACAGCCTATAACAATCAGAAAAACAAACCTTTGGGACCTACCGATGCTCCGCAAATGAGCCTGACGGTGGGCGATGAATACAACTTTGGGTTCTTCGCTGCCGAAGAGCCTCTTACGAGGGCTATGGGCTACGATGGCGCAAATGCCAATTTCACCTCTACGGCCGAATTTGTGGAGGGTGTCAGCCCCATAAAGTTCGACTACATCATCTTCGACGCCTGCTTTATGGCCTCGGTGGAGTTTCTCTATGAGTTACGCAATGTTACCGACTATGTCGTTGCATCGCCTGTGGAGGTTATGGGGCCGGGTTTCCCCTATGAGGAGATTATTCCGTTGCTTATGGCTCCCCAGCACGACTTGAAGGCTGTGTGTGAGAAGATAATAGAGGTCTATCGCACCGACCGCTCGTTCTCCACTACGGAGTCGGCCGCTGTAACACTTGTCGATTGCTCGAAGTTGGATGCTCTTGCGGAGAGTATCGCGGCTGTGTGGAATGGGGTGAATGAGCAGAAGCCCACAAGCGAGTCGGGGGTAGCCGAGGCTATTGCCACATGTGTTGACGAGAAGAGAGTTCAGGTGCTCGATAGGATGAAACCCGCAGGATTCTACGACTTGAAGGACTTTGTGGAACAACTTGTGGGAGAGGCTAATACGGCCGAGGCTGAGGCGTTCAGGACGGCTCTTGCCGATGCGGTGATTTTTGCCGATAATACGGATGAGATTACCTCGTTGGGCTATTCGGCTGACGAGTATTCCTATGGTTACTCCACAATTGAGCCCAAAGAGGGCGCCGAGAGTGTGAGGTTGTGCGGTTTGAGTTGCTACCTGCCGAGGGTGGTCGCACCTGTAACAATGGGGTGGTATTTTCAAACCGAATGGGCACGTAGTGTCTATGGCTTGTAGTGAGTGGGGAAGTGTGGCAAAATGTTTCACTTTCTGTACTTTTTTGTTATTTATTGCAAGTTTTTTGTTGCTTTTTTTATGCCAAATTAGTACATTTGCATAGATGACTACTGCCTTAAGATTACTTAATTGATTGTACAACACTACAATAAACCTAATTACAAACCAAATCAAACAAATTTATGAAGAGAGTATTTTTACTTGCAGCCGTTGCTTTGGCATCCATTTGTGGTGTACAGGCACAAGAAACCGAGGTGAACCAGTATGGTCAAGAGGTTAAATCTCTGCCCGTTGAAGCCACCATTCAGGATGGTATCTTGGTTTTCCAAAACAAAGAGGCAAACTACAAGATGTGGTTTGATGTTCGTATCCAAGCCGATGCTGCTGCATTCTTTGGCTATGACAAAGACGAGTATTCGATTGGTAACGGTATGAGCCTTCGCCGTACTCGCTTTGCTGTTAAGGCACAGTTGGACAAAAACTGGTATGGTGAGATTGATACCGACTGGACAAGCGGTATGCCTGAGATTAAAGACGCTTACCTGAAATTCTCCGGTGTAGAGGATTTGGAGGTTAAGGTTGGTAACTTCAAGGAGAACTTCTCCATCCAGCGCAACACCACCAGCCGCTACTTGCAGTTTATGGAGCGTCCTATGATTACCTCGTTGGCTCCTTCGCGCCACTTGGGTATCAACTTCACCTACTCGAAACCCCTCTACTGGGTATCGGCAGGCATCTCGGGTCCTGAGTTGAAGACATTTGAGGAGCAGGGCGCATTTGAGGATGCAAACAAAGACTGGCAGCGTAGCGAGGGCTTGGCTTATACTGCAAAAGCTGTATTGCGCCCCTTGCACAATATGGAGGATGGTTCGCTCCACATTGGTTTTGCCTATTCGTATCGCAACCCCAAACTCACCGCTTATGAGTTCGATACTTACGAGGATGCAGAAGGTGAAGAAGTAGACATTGCATATCCTATTGCTCGCTTCGACAGCCGCAACTCGACCAACATCAACCGTGTTAAATATCTTGACAGCAAGAAGTTGCAGGGTGTAGACCACGAGGATATGTACACCATTGAGTTGGCCGGCCACTACAAAGCTCTCCGCTATGAGGCTGCTTACATCTCGAAGACTGCTTATCTGAAGAAGGCTATTGCAGAAGAGATTGCTGACCCTGAGTTCTGGGGTGACAAACTCTTCAAGAAGATGGACGAGGTTCCTGAGTCTGTTGATTTGACCGGTAGCGGTTGGTATGTACAGGCAGGCTATCTGCTCTTCGGTGGTAACCAGAACTACGATGAGGGTGGTGCAAAATACACTCGCGTAAACCGTGGTAAAGAGTGGGGCGACCTTGAGCTCTGCTTGCGCTATGAGGAGTGCGATTTCAACTTTAACGATGTGAAGATTGCCGACAAGTATCGCGGTGGTTTCGCTCGCGCATACGCAGTAGGTTTGAACTACTATCCCAGCCAGAACGTGAAACTCATCCTCAACTACCAGTACAACGACAACGATAAGTTTGCCGATGCAGGTGGCGACATTGATGTACCCGATGCCGGTTTGGATTACAGTATGATTGCAATGCGTTTTGAGGTTGCATTCTAATCTGTGAGGTTGGCAAGTTAATTGTATGATTTCGGTGGCCCCGCTCCTCCTTGGGGTGGGGCCACTCTTTTAATATCAATTTATCATATATAGTAAGAAGACTATGTCGAAAGAGAAAATGGAAATTGGAGCAATCTCGAAACCCCGTTTTGAGTTCCGCTCCTTCGGTCAGAACTTCGAGGCTGCACACGCACGTATGGCTCGCCTGTCGGTGCCTGTGCCCGAGAAGGTGTGGAGGCGCACCAGCGATGAGATTTACATCATCAGCCGTGCCAACGACATCAACAACACCAAAATCCGTGACGGTAAGATGGACATCAAGTCCTATGTTCAGACCGTTGACGGCTTGGAGCAGTGGAATCCTCTGATGAAGGGTGAGTTCCCCATCTCGCGCGAGGTGTTGGAGCAGGAGGTGTTCCCCGCATTTATGGTGGATATGCCCGCTCTGGACAAAGATACCTACACCTTTGAGGAGTTCCTTGCAATGGTCGAGGCCAACAAAGACCTCGCTGCTGTGAGGGTACACAAAGAGAGGTTCGGTTATATGGTAAACGACACCATTTGTGAGGTTGGTAACGTGCTTATCAACGGCGCAAAGGTTGTTACCATCAACTCCGAATCGACCGAGATTGAGGACATCAAAAAGACCATCGCCGACTGCGGTTTGGAGGGCGTTGAGAACATCAACTATCTGCAAGCCATCAAACGTGTGATTGGTATGACTAAGAAACCCCTTGCTAACGAGTAAACCGAAAGACGACTATGGCACAGGAAATTGAAAGGAAATTTTTGGTTGCAGGTGATTTCAAACCCTTTGTTTTAAAGGCCACCCGCATCACTCAGGGCTACCTCTCGTCAGTACCCGAGCGCACCGTGCGTGTGAGGATTAAGGGCGACAAGGGCTTCATCACCATCAAGGGTATCGGCTCCGCAAGTGGCGCAAGTCGCTTCGAGTGGGAGAAGGAGATTCCCGTGGAGGAGGTACAGGAGTTGCTGAAAATCTGCGAGCCCGGAGTGATTGACAAAACCCGCTACCTCGTGAAGGCCGGCGAACACACCTACGAGGTGGATGAGTTCTATGGCGACAACGAGGGACTCACTGTTGCAGAGGTTGAGCTCGCATCGGAGGAGGAGAACTTCGTCAAACCCGAGTGGTTGGGCGAGGAGGTTACCGGCGATGTGAAGTACTACAACTCGATGCTGATGAAAAACCCCTACAAAAACTGGAAATAATAGACCGGTCGCCCACACATCAGGGGAGGGCGTAAATATCTATTAGTGATTTTTTTGCACAACCTTGCCGACACCGAGTGTGCGGTGTCGGCAAGCGTGGTGCCACCGAAGGAGAAAGCAAGATTTTAATAAAAATATATATTTTAGGTATGGCTAAAACTACTAATGAGGCGGTGGATGTTCAGCAGGAAGCACAGGAGTTTGATGTGCTGGATATGAGCAACTACAAGGTGGAAAAACTGCCAAAAATGGAAAAATCGGGCTTCGAGAAATGGATGGCACGCTTGGGCGGCCCTCTGGCTGCGTTGGTCTTTGTGCTACTCTATTGGGTGGTCGATATCCCATTTATCGACAATCTCGATCCCTCGAAACTCGATAAAAAAGCCAAAGCACGCTATGAGGTGCTGTGCCCCGAGGTGCCCGTAGTAGTGGAGGCCGGCAAGGAGGCGAAGGCCGCCGAAAAGAGCGTGATAGGCAACGTGCAGGAGGTTGTGAAGGAGAACTCTGTGGAGGTGTTCAGTATGGAGGATGCCAAGGCGATGGTGGCCGCACAAGACGAGGCCGCAGTGGTCAAAGCCGACAACCCTCGTGATAACTCACCCTTTACACGCATCTGCTATGCAATGTTGGCCATCTTCTGTGCCTCAATGATTTTGTGGGTTACGGAGGCCGTGCCGAGCTATATGACATCGCTGATGGTTATTTTGGCCATTGTGCTCACGGGTGTAACCACCCAAAAGGAGGCCTTTGCTCAACTCGGCCACCCGGTGATGTGGCTCAATATATTGTCGTTTGTGTTGGCGAGTATGTTGGTTAAAACCCGTGTGGCCAAGAGGTTAGCATTGTGGTTTGTGCTCAAATTCGGCAAGAACGCCACGGGTATTTTTGTGAGCTTCATTGTCATCAATGTAATTCTGTCGCTCTTCATCTCGGCAACCACTGTGAAGGCTACCATCCTGTTGCCAATCTTTATGGTTGTGGCGGCAATCTATGGCGCAAGCAATGGCACTCGTAACAACTTCGGTAGGAACATTGTGCTGCAAAACCTCTTCCAAGTGAACATCGGTGCAAGTGCATTTATGACGGGCTCGGGTGCCAACCTGCTGGCCGTGTCGCTCATATTGGGTGCAGGTGGCACAATGGTATGGAAAGATTGGTTTGCGGTGGGATTCCCTCTGGCTATGATACTCCTCATTGTGGGTTGGCTCGTGGGTACCAAACTTGTATTCCCGATGAAGAAGGAGGAGCAAAAACCACAGATTGAAGGTGGTATGGAAACCCTGCGTAGGGAGTATAATGCCCTCGGTAAGATGACGATGGAGGAGTATAAAGCCATAGGTATCTTCCTGTTGGTGCTCTTTATGTGGGTTACGGGTGGCGACGACGGCAAGGGACTCCACTCGGTGGATGCAACAACGGTTGCTTTCATTGGTGCGGTGTTGGCACTGATGCCCGGCATTGGCGTTGTGAAGTGGAACGATGTGGATATTCCTTGGCACCTGATGCTCTTCTCGGCCGGTGCTTATACGTTGGGTTCGGGTTTGAATGCTACCGACCTGCCTTCGTTGGCTGTAAATGCAGGCTTCGATGCGCTGGGAATTTCGCAGGACACACCGTTCATTGTACTCTATGTTATTCTGACGGGTCTGATGCTGTTTAGTGGTCTGGTGTTCCAATCGAAGACTATGCGTGCGCTCATCTTCATACCCATTGCTATTGGTGTGGCACAGAGGTTTGGCTATCCTGTTATGAGTTTTGCATTCCCTATGGCATTGCTTATTGAGCACGTCTATGTTTTGCCTTTCAACAGCAAACCTGCGGCACTGCTCTACACTACCAACCATTACAGTTGGAGCGATACCTTCAAGTTTGGTATCATTATGATGCTTATCGCTTGGGTGATGATATTTATCTGGGGCGAGACAGTATTGCAGTGGGCAGGCTACACCCCCGGACTTTTCTAAGTAGAATGGAGGGCTCCACCTTGTGGGGCCCTAAACTTCCGTTGTGATGATTACAATTCAGGCTAAAAAACACGACAACTTTTCCGTAGAGTTCAAATTCGGATTTGTGGGCGGAGATGATGCTCCGAGCCACGAGTTCGTTGTGAACTCGTGGATATTTGTGCCCAATAGTCTGGATATCAACCCACAAACCTATGGTAAAAAACAATTTTATCGCGACATCAAATCCAATGTGCGACTTATCACTCCCGTCTATTCGTTGGCCGATTTGGCGAATGTAGAGTCCTTGCCATATAGGAACCTGCGAAGTGCGTGCGAGGCTGTGGCCGAGAGGGCTACGACAAGTGTGGTTGTCAACTATGAGTCGCAGATAAAGATGTTTGCGGCCATATTCAAGAGTTCGATGCGTAACCACTCCATACGCATCGCCCGCAGTGTCGATGTGGAAGAGATTGCCACAATGAGCGAGGAACTTGCAGGGTGTGCAAGGCGTATCGTGGAGGAGTATAGAAATATCTATCGCATTGTCAATGTCCCCAGAGTTGAACCCAAACTGCGTGGTTATTACCTCTTTGGCGACGAGATTTTGACACACTTCATCGATTTGCAAGCCTTCCGTGTGTTGAAGAAAATAGATAAACTTTTGGCCACCAATCCGCAACTTGCCACCGTAAGGGAGCACATTGTGGCACTGATGAGGGACGAAAAGGAGTATAGACTCTCGATGGGCTACGGCTCGGTTGTTAGTGATGATTCCAATGCTAACCGACAACTTGTCTTTCGTTATGGAATGCTCAAAAAGTATGTGGAGAGCGACCTCTATATCCGTCTGAACAAAAAGCGTGATGGCTTTGCCGTTGAGCAGGTCTATTATAGCATTGCAGCAGGCTTGGCGATGATTTTTGCGACAGCCGTGGCGTGGTTTGCCCAGCTCAAATATGGTAATATCACGGGGCCGTTGTTCATAGTGTTGGTGGTGAGCTATATGCTCAAAGACCGCATCAAGGACCTTATGCGATACTATTTTGCCCATCGCCTCGGCAATAAGTTCTTCGACAACAAGGCACAGATAAAGATTCACGACCGCGTGGTTGGCGAAATCAAGGAAGGAGTGGACTTTATTAGTGATTCTCAAACACCTCGTGAGGTGCTCGAAGTGAGGAGCCGTTCATCGTTGGTGGAGGCCGAGAATAGGATTTTTGAGGAGAAAATTCTTCTCTATCGCAAACGTGTGGTGCTGGACGGAAAATCGTTGAATAGTGATTCGAACTACCTGCTGAACGGTATTAACGAGATTTTGCGTTTCCACACCAACCGATTTACACAGAAGATGGACAATCCCGAGGTGCCTGTCAACACGCTCGATGCGGAGGGTAGGGTGCAGACCGTCAGGGTGCAGAAAATATACTACCTTAACCTTGTGATGCAACTCTGCGAGGGAGAGAGTATTACCTACAAGAGATTCCGTATTGTGATGACTCGCAATGGCATTCTGAATGTCGAAGAGATGTAGTGGGGCAGGAAAGAGAATGGACAACGGGCTTCGTGGTTGGTCACGAAGCCCGTTGTGCGTATGAATAGGTGGTGGTTAGAAATCAAAAATCACTTTGGCCATAGCAATTGTGTGAGTGGCGGTGTGGGTATAGACTCTGTGTAGGGCAGGCTGAATTGTGCCGAAGGAGGTGGGATAGGCATAGGTGAGTTCAATCTCTGTTTCGTAGCCTGTGCGGTAGAGGCTGCGGTCGTATAGGATGCCTATGTAGTCCTGCTCCGAGAGTAGCCCGCGCCATAGAACGCCCACAGCACCATATAGCTCACACTCACTATTTGGGGCCCAACCACCGTGTAGGAGAAGAGTGAGTTGGTGGCCGTCGGGGGTGAAATAGAGAGGCTGTTCGACAAGCAGCCACACAGATTCTCGTTTGTGCTTCTTTTGGGGGTTGTCGGCACTGCGTTGGGGCTCGGGTAGTGGCGTGTCGCCAAAGGCTGCTCCGATGCGGTAGGTGCCCAAATAGGTGCCCTCTTTGCCCGTGTAGCTAAACTCTGTGATGGAAAAAATACCATCTCGATTTGGACGTATGTTGAACACTTCGTCCCAACGATTGGAAGCTACGCCGTTGTAGAGCGACGATTTCCACACAAATCCCTCAAACAGATATAGTTCGGAATGTAGACACATTGCCGACATTGGCGAGTCGGATATAGGAAAATTGTCTGAAAGAGAAGGGAAAAGTCCTCCTACCGAGGATGTGAATATGGAGTTCCACGGAGAGGTAAAATAGTCCTTGTTGACATTACGAACACCAAACGAGAGAGTGGAGGCGGTGAAACGATGGGTGAGGCCAAATTCGAATAGGGAGAGAGGCACGCTCTCGTCCTCAATGGCGGAGAAGATGTGCAGATTGTCGGCCGTGCCACCCTTGCCTTGCGAATCGCGGAGGTTGTTGACGGCCAGCAGGTCGATGTCGAGGGTGCCGTGCTCCCAGAGTCCGATTTCGTGGTAGGCATTGAGGATGTTAATCCAGTTGGCGTGCCCGGTGGAGGTGTTCCAGAGCGCTTCGGTGGTGTAGGTGATGTCGGGCGAGGACTTGGGAGTGGCAAAGGAAGACAAGGTGATTGGCACAAGTAGTGCAAGGAGTAGTAAGCGTTTCATAGATGCAATATTGTTTTGTTGGTTATTGATGCTTGCAGAGTGTGATTGGCAACTTTTGTTCCAAAAAGAGAAAAATTTTCACACCTATTTTGTATATTTGCTTCCACGAAAGAGAAATATTAAGTTTTGAACTATGATAAAAAGTAGATTGTGTGATATGCTCGGCATTACCTACCCTGTCATTCAGGGCGGTATGGCGTGGATTGCCGATGCTTCGTTGGCTTCGGCTGTGTCCAATGCAGGCGGTCTTGGATTGATTTCGTCCATTAACACGGATACAGAGGCGGTGCGCAACGAGATTAGGAAGTGCAAGGAGATGACCGATAAGCCCTTCGGCGTGAACATTATGTTGCAGGCCCCCAACGTGGCCGAGATTGCCGAGATGGTGGTGGAGGAGGGCGTGAAGATTCTGACCACGGGTGCTGGTTCGCCGGCCAAGTATGTGGATATGTGGAAGGCTGCGGGTATGCGTGTTATACCTGTGGTGGGCTCGGTGGCTCTTGCAATTAAAATGCAACAACTTGGCGTGGATGCCGTGGTGGCCGAAGGTGCCGAGTCGGGTGGCCACGTGGGAGAATTGCACACAATGCCTCTTGTTCCGCAAGTGGTTGATGCCGTGGATATTCCTGTGATTGCGGCAGGCGGTATCTGTGATGGTAGAGGAGCAGCAGCTGCTTTTATGTTGGGTGCAGAGGGTGTGCAGGTTGGTACGCGTTTTCTGGTGGCTGAGGAGTGTAACGTACACTCGGTCTATAAGGAGAAGATTCTCAACGCTACGGACATCTCGACTATCGTTACGGGCAAGAGGATTGGACATCCCGTGCGCTCGCTCAAAACGCCATTTTCGAAGAATTTGGCAAAAATGGAAAACGATCCTATGGCCAACCCCGAAGAGGTCTTTGCAATGGGAGCAGGCGCACTCCGCAGGGCTGCTAAGGAGGGCGATGTGAATGGTAGTTATATGGCCGGCGAGTGTGCCGGTATGGTTAGGCGCTCCGAGCCTGCAAAGGCCATTGTGGAGGATTTGATACTTGGAGCCGAGGCAGTAATAGAACAATTTGTTGCACAGAGAGTTAAATAGAGGGGTGAATATGGACAGAGAAGAACTGAAAGAATACCTTCCGCACCGCGAGCCAATGTTGTTGGTGGATGAGGTGGAGGTGGATTCCGAGGGTGTGTGTCGTGGAAAATATCGTATCCGAGGGAATGAGTTTTTCTGTCAGGGACATTTCCCCGACAATCCCATTGTGCCGGGAGTGATATTGTGCGAGATTATGGCCCAATGTTGCGCTCTGCTCGTCAAGGACGAATTGTTGACACATTTGCCACTCTACTCGGGGATTAACAACGTGAGGTTCAAAAATATGGTGTATCCGGGAGATGTGTGTGAGGTTATGGCGCGAATATCAACGCGAAGAGGACCGCTTGTCTATTGCGAGGCCAGCCTTAGCGTGGGTGGAAAACTTTGTTGCAGGGGCGAGTTGGCCTTTGCATTGATGAAGAAGTAGGTCGCTGATTTTGAAAATCGAATAATTGTAGATATATTTGTGTTTCAAACAACGCTATAAAACAAAAACCAAACTATGAACAAATTGCTTTTCTTGGGTAGTATCGGATGGCAGGAGATTGTCATCATCGCACTTGTTGTTTTGTTGCTTTTTGGCGGTAAGAAGATACCCGAACTTATGCGTGGCATCGGTAGCGGTGTGCGCTCGTTCAAAGAGGGACTCAATGATGTGAAGTCGGAGGTGGAAAAACCACTTAACAAGAAGGAAGACGAAGAAAAATAATATCCTTCAATTCTGTTGAAAATAGGCAAAAATGTGCTGCAAAGTATTCTCTGTGGCGCGTTTTCGTGTTCGTGTGTGCTGACAACCTCTTGAAGTTATGGCCGATAGTATGACCTTCTGGGACCACCTCGACGAGTTGAAAAAATATCTCGTCCGAATCATTGTGGTTGCTCTCTCTTTTACGGTTGTCGCTTTTGTGCTTAAAGAGCCCATTTTCAATGTGATACTTGCTCCGCAGAGCAGCGAATTTGCCACCTATCGGCTGTTGGAGAAAATAGGCCTGTTGTCGGCCGATAGTGCCTTTTCGGTCAGCCTGATAAATACGGGCCTTGCATCCCAATTCCTTACCCATATGAGGGTATCGTTGTGGGTGGGTGTACTCGGCTCGTTGCCCTACATCATCTATTCCCTTTTCGGTTTTGTTGCTCCGGCACTTTATGAACACGAAAAACGCCACGCCACGCGCTTTGTTGTGAGCGGCTATTTTATGTTTGTGTTGGGGTGTTTGGTGGGTTATTTTGTCATATTCCCCTTCACGTTTCGCTTTCTGGGTACCTATCAGGTGAACGATATGGTGGATAATATGATTAACCTGTCGTCGTATATATCAACAATGATGTCGATGGTGATGATGATGGGTGCTATTTTCGAAATCCCAATGCTGTGTCTGCTATTTGCACGCATCGGCCTACTCTCGTCCGCCGCAATGACCGACTATCGCAAACACGCCATAGTGGTAATCCTAATCCTTGCAGCTGTTATCACTCCAACGGGCGACCCATTCACTCTCTCGCTCGTGGCATTACCTATGTGGGGACTCTATGAACTTGGCCTGCGACTTGTGCGTCAGGTCGAAAAACACAGACAATAACAACCTAAAAAAAATAATTCCCTGATGAAACCCTCCAAAATTATTCTATTTGTTGCACTGACTTTGGTGGCAACAACCGCCTTGGCGCAACCTCGTGCAGAGTATCCACGTCCACAATTTGAACGCTCCGAGTGGGTAAACCTCAATGGTGAGTGGAATTTTGAACTCGACTTGTCAAACTCGGGCTATGCACGCAAACTCTACAAGGCCAATGACTTGGAAGGGAAAATAGTTGTTCCCTTTGCTCCCGAAAGCACACTCTCGGGTGTCGGACACACCGATTTCATCAGCAGTGTGTGGTATCAGCGCACGGTGCAAATTCCGAGCGAGTGGAAAGAGAAGAGGGTAAAACTCAACTTTGGTGCCGTTTACTACCAATCGGAGGTCTATATTGATGGCCGTTTCGTGGGCCGACACTATGGTGGTTCCGACTCTTTCTCGTTTGACATCACCGACTTTGTGGCCGATGGAGAGCCACACAATCTTGTGGTACACGCCGAGAGCGATGTGCGTGGCAGAATGCAACCAGCAGGTAAACAATCCTCTCGTTATGAGTCCTACGGATGCTATTATACACGCACTACGGGTATTTGGCAGACGGTGTGGATGGAGGCTGTGGATGCGTGTGGCTTGGAGCGTGTGCAGGTGGTGCCCGATATAGACCAAAGCACACTCACGATTATCCCTGCTTATTATGGCGTTCAGGGCGGTAATCGCTTGCGTGTGAGCCTTCTGAATGGCAACAAGGTGGTGGCAAAGGCCAATGTGGTTGCATCGCAGGGGGTGCCTGTGGTGTTGAATGTGAAGAAGGCTAAACTGTGGAGCCCGGAGTCGCCATTCCTCTATGGACTTGTTTTTGAGGTTGTTGGAGCCGATGGCGACGTTGTTGACAGGGTTGAATCCTATGCAGGTATGCGCAAGGTACACATCGAAGGTACCCGCATCTTCCTAAACAACAAACCATACTATCAGCGTCTGGTACTCGATCAGGGTTTCTATCCCGATGGTATTTGGACTGCGCCCTCGGATGAGGCATTGCGCCGCGATATTGAACTCTCAAAATTGGCAGGCTTCAATGGCGCACGCCTCCACCAGAAAGTCTTTGAGGAGCGTTTCCACTATTGGGCCGATAAGTTGGGATATCTGTTGTGGGGCGAAATGGCATCGTGGGGTATGAGTGCAGCGTTGCCCGAGACGGGACGTAACTTCCTCTCGGAGTGGGGTAATGTGGTTGTTCGCGACCGAAATCACCCCTCGATTATCATTTGGACTCCCTTCAACGAAGAGTGGAAAGTGCCTAACAATGAGGCAGGAAGGCTCTATCAGGATGCCTACCAACTAACCAAACAATTGGACCCTACACGCCCGGTGAATACAATCAGCGGCGGTATCTATGTGATTTCCGATTTCTGTACCGCACACAGCTACCAGCAGAATGGCGAGAAACTGCACAAACAGATTTTCGACGGAGAGAAATTCTATCAGCCACAAGGCCCCACACAAGATAAGTATCCTCACGCAATTAATCAGTTGATTTACAGGGGTGATGTTCCCTACGTGTTGGATGAATTTGGTGGAATCAAGTGTGCAGAGACACAACCGAATGATGGTAAGTCGTGGGGTTATGGTGATGCTGCGCTCACGCGAGAGGACTTCTATGCTCGCTTGGAGTCGCTCGTCAAGGCCATCACCGACCACAGTGATAAGGTGTGTGGTTTCTGCTACACCCAGCTCACCGACGTAGAACAGGAACAGAATGGTGTCTATTACTTCAATAGAGAGAGTAAGTTTGATATGGAACGAGTGAGTGCCATTTTCCGAATGAAAGCCGAAGGCTACGAACAATAGAACCATTCTACGCCCCCGTTGGGGAATATATTCTTCAAGTCGAGCGGAATTGCACAACAATTCCGCTCGACTTTTTTTGCCAAATCGGAGGCTGCTTGGATTTGTCTGCGAAATTATTTTATGGCCTATCTTGTGGCTATTTTTTGTGGTCTGATTTGAGGCGCCGAGCAACCCCTGTTGAACGAAAATCAGACCGAAAAGAGTCGTAAAACAACCTTGAAAAACCGAGGTGATTAGAATTTTCAATAGCTTTTTCTGTTGGGTAGGTATTGAAAATATAGGGAAAAATAGAACATCTGAGGTTTGTGCCTACCAATTTACAACCAATTATATTATCCCAATTTTGTTGCCTTGCGTGCTTGTAAGTAGCGTATAATCAGGAAAATATAAAAAGTTGCAACATTATTTGCATCTTCCAAAATTTTATTTACTTTTGCCTTTGAGGATTGGTTAACCAATCTGGTGTACCAATTTGGTTAACCAATTTTAGGCATATTTGTCTGCTTATACGCGATAGGTGCACGTAAAGGCCGAAAACAACAACTAACCAATATTTATAAACTTATGAGAAAATCTACCTATGTGAAGGCTCTATTCCTTGGAATAGCACTTTTGGTGTCTATGGGTGTTTTTGCACAATCCAAGACAGTGAAAGGTGTGGTTACCGGAGGTGGTGAGCCACTCATTGGAGTATCCGTAGTTGTCGAGGGTGATGAGCTGAATGGTGTCATCACCGGAGTCGATGGAAGCTACTCCATTCAAGCCAACAGTTCGGCGAAACTGACATTTTCCTACATTGGCTACAAATCAACTACTGTGGCCGTGGATGGTCGCTTAACGGTTAATGTTGAGTTGGAAACAGACACTGTGGTCGCAGAAGAGGTTGTGGTTATCGGTTATGGCGTACAGCAGAAGTCGCACCTGACCGGTTCAATCTCTCGCGTGGAGGGAGATAGGTTTATCGACACTCCCACAACGGATGTTACCACAGCTTTGCAGGGCCAACTCCCCGGCGTTACCATCAACAACAACACCTCCGAGATTGGTGTTTCGCCCCAGATTCGTGTGCGTGGTATCGGTTCGATTAGTGCAAGTTCGAGCCCTCTGATTGTTATTGATGGCTATCCTGTTGCAGACGGCCTCTCGATGATTAACCAATCGGATATCAAGTCGATTGAGGTGCTGAAAGATGCTGCATCGGCTGCTATTTATGGTTCGAGGGCTGCGAATGGTGTAATCCTTATTACCACCAAAGAGGGCGCAGCAAATGCTCCTCGCTATACTGTAAAGGCTTTTAGCGGTTTCAAGTATGCCTACCAACTCCACAGCCTTCTTAACTCGGCCGAGGCACTTCAACTTGCCGAGTGGGAGGAGAGCGTTGGTGGCCCTGCTGTTGGTAAGAACATTCGCTCGGCTGCTTGGCTCGAAGAGAATATGGGCTACACCGATTGGCAGCGTCTTGCATTGCGCAATCCGGCAAAGACCAACAACATCCAATTCAATATCTCGGGTGGTAAGGACCAGACTCGCTACTACACTTCGGCTTCGCTATCGTCCGACCAAGGTATTATGTTGCAGAATGAGGTGCAGAAGTTTAACTTCCGCTCGAAACTCAACACCAAACTCTCGGCTCGCGCAGAGTTCGGTACCAACGTGTCGCTGACCTATACCTATGCAACCCGTCCGTATAGCAACTACATCGACTTCTATCGTACCCCTTCGTTCTTGCCTTTGTACCACAACGATTGGTCGAGCGCGCTGACAGGTTATAGCGGTTATGCTCGTGGTAGCCACTTCCTTAACGTACAAACCCCCACAGGTGCTGTTGATGATATGGGCAATCCCACTTGGGAGACTTCGTCGCCTTTCAGCTCGGCAAACAACAACCCTCGCAAGATTATGGATAACACGTTCCGTTCGAGGGAGTCGTTCCAGAGCGTGGGTAGCTTCTACTTCCAATACGAAATTTTGAAGAACCTTGTCTTCAAGACATCGAATGGCTACAATGTGCGTTATGCTCCTTCATACTACTATTATAATAAGGATGCAACGAAGGATGACATTGCAGCCACTGCCTACTATGGCCACTCGCTCTTTATGGATCTTCTGACAGAGAACACTCTGAATTATAGTTTCAAGAAGAGTGCACACTCGGTGGATGCTCTGTTGGGTTATACTCTCCAAAGCACCCGTGTTGACAATGTGGATATGTATGCTACCGGTTTTGCTACCGATGACATCCACACGCTCAATGCTGCTACCGTGTATGACATCGACAAGTCGGGCACTTTTAAGTATCCCCAGCGTCTGCTCTCGTCGTTCCTCGGTCGTGTGAACTACAACTACGATGAGCGTTACCTTGTGTCGATTTCGACTCGTTTGGACCGCAGCTCGCTCTTCACTCGTGGCAACCGCAATGCTTGGTTCCCCTCCGTATCGCTTGGTTGGAGGGCTTCGGAGGAGGATTTTCTCAAAACCGTATGGTGGCTCTCGAACCTCAAATTGCGTGGTAGCTATGGTGTTACAGGTAACAACGACATTGACTACAACGCAACTCAGAATATGATTTCGCAGGCAAACTATATTCTCGGTACGGGTAATGGCTCGCTCGCTTCGGGCTCGGCTATCACCAAATCAACCCTTGCCAATCCTTTGGTTACTTGGGAGCAGACCGATGAGTACAATGCCGGTTTGGATGTTAGCCTCTTCGACAATCGTGTAAGTCTGAGCGTGGATGCCTACTATTCGACCACTCGCGCTTTGTTGCTCGAACAACCCACCCAGTCGTTTACCGGTTTCAAATACAACTGGAACAACATCGGTAAGGTGCGCAACAAAGGTTTGGAGATTTTGTTCGAAACCCGCAACGTGAATACCAAAGATTTCACTTGGGACACCTCGATTAACCTCTCGATGAACCGAAATCGCCTCTTGGAGTATGGCGGCGAGAAGCAGGCAATCAGCAAAGGCGAGCGTAATGAGAGCTATATCGCCATTGTTGGCGGTCCGCTGATTCAGTACTATGGCTACAAGTCTATCGGTGTGTGGAACTCGACTGATGAGATTGCAGCCAATCCCCACAACTCTTCGGACGTTCCCGGTGGTTTGAGGATTGAGGACTACAACAAAGACGGAGAGATTACCCCCGACGACTATCAGGTACTTGGCGACCCCTATCCCGATTTCACTTGGGGTATGACCAACACCTTTGAGATGGGCGACTTTGACCTTTCGTTCCTCTTCCAGGGTGTGCAGGGTATTACCGTATTCAATGGTGATACATACTATAACGAGTCGCACAAGTGGAATAAGGCATACATCAAAGACCGCTGGGTTAGCGAGAGCCATCCGGGTAATGGCAAGGTGCCTTATCAAAAGCTGGGTATCGACTTGTTGCTCACCGACTACCCCTTGCAGGATGGTTCCTACTTCTGCTTGCGAAATGTAACCTTTGGCTACACTTTGCCCAAGAAAACAGCCAAGAACCTTGGTCTGAGGGGTTTGAGGGTGTATGCTTCGGGAAACAACCTCTTCTATTGGTGGAGCGACGACTACAAGGGTATCAACCCCGAGTCGCGTAGCACCTCTTCGCAGTATGCGTCGCCTCTAATTAGTGGCTACCAGCGTGGTGGCTTCCCATTGACCTGCACTGTAACTGTGGGTGTTGATGTTAATTTCTAACCCAAAGATGCAACAAAACGATGAAAAACATTAAATACTATATTTCTATTTTGGCCGCAACGACGCTCCTGTGCTCCTGCGAGGATTTGCTGGATAGCTATCCCGAGAGCGAGGTGAGTGCCGATGAGTATATCACCAACACTGCGGCACTTGATGCTACCGTTCTGGGTTGCTACAACGCAATGCAGGGCGTACTCCAATATGAGTGGGCTGTTACGGAGTTGCGCACCGACAATACTCGTCTGTATGGTGCAGGCTCCACCTCCAACACCACCAAAGCTCTCGAATATCTCGATCAGGGCGTTATCCCCTCTTCGAGTGAGTATGTGAACGACTATTGGGATAGCTCCTATGCAGGTATCGCTCGTTGCAACCTTGTGTTGGAAAAATTGGACGTTACGGACAATGAGAGCTTGCGTGCCCAATTTGAGGCCGAGGCCAAATTCCTTCGCGCTCACTTCTACTTCAACCTTGTGCGTCTTTGGGGACCTGTGTTCCTCGTAACCAAAACCACCGGTGCGGACGAGGCTCGCTATATGCAGCGAACTCCCGTGGATGAGGTCTATGCTCGCATTGAGGAGGACTTGGAGGCCATTGTGGCTTCGGAGGCTCTGCCCGTGAAATATGCAGCAGACCAGACCGGTAGGGCAACCCGCGTGGCTGCTACGGCTTTGTTGGCAAAGGTCTATATGACTCACTACACGCTTGGCGATGAGAAGTATGCAAAGGCTGCCGAACTGCTCGAAGATGTTATTGAGTGGGTGGGTAATCCCGCAAGTGGCAGCGATTTGGTTCCCTTTGACAAGGTGTTCAGTATCGACAACGAGATGAACGACGAGATAATATTTACTTGTCGCTATATGTCGGGTAATCAGGGACTCGGTTCGCCTTTCGGAAACTATTTTGCTCCCATCAACAACGGTGCAAACGTGATTGCCGGTAATGCCAATGCCAACAACTATCCCTCCAATGACATCATCAACGCATTCAATGCCAACGAGGGCGATTTGCGTAAGGATGTGAGCCTTCGTGAGCGTTATTTCAACGCACAGACAGGTGTGTGGGTGGAGAGTGGCACTTGCCGCTATGTAAACAAGTTTATGTCGCCCGTTACGGTTAACTACGATGGTGAGAGCGATTGGCCTATCATTCGTGTAGGTGATGTGCTGCTGCTCTATGCGGAGATTCTCAATGAGTTGCAGGGACCGAGCGAGAAGGCTTTGGGTTACCTTAACCTCACTCGCCAGAGGGCAGGTATTCCTTCGTTGACTCTGGCCGAGGTTGGTTCGAAGTATCTGTTTAGGGAGGCTGTTCGTGCTGAGCGCCGATTGGAACTCGCTTTCGAAAACCACCGTTTCTTCGACCTGCTCCGTTGGGGTATAGCCAAGGAGACCATCAACGACTCTTTTGCGGTGAAGGATGCAGACTACTATGCTACATACAACTACGTTATCAACCCCATTGACGATTGGCAGTTGCGCCTGCCCATCCCTCAATCGGTGAAGGATATTAACCCTGATGTGGCACAAAATGTTGGATACTAAAACTTTCCATCAACTATGAAGAACAATATTTTCAAATATGCAATGTTGCTTGTGGCGGCTGTGGCCTGCATTGCTTGCAACGAACAGATTTATGTTGAGGAGCCCGATACGAATGCTCCTGTGGTGGAGGGTTTCTCGCCCACGTCGGGTCCTGTTGGTACTGTTGTAACCATTACGGGTAAGTACCTCAACAACGTAAACAAAGCCTACCTCAATGGTGTGGAGGTTCCTCTCTACGAGCGAGTGTCGGACACTCAGCTCTCCTTTACAGTGTCGGCCGAGGCTACAAGCGGTAAGATTAAGGTGGAGAACTTGTTTGGCGACTTTACCACAGAGGAGGTATTCACCAAAACCTATGCAGTGCCCGAGATTATTGCTTCGGCTTTGGCAGAGAGTGCCGAGATGGGCGGTTTGTTGCTCATTTCGGGTAAAAACCTCAATTCGGTAGAGTCGGTTCTTTTCACTGCCGAGGGCCACAATGGCCACGAGGCTGCCATTCGCACTCGCAACAACACCGAGCTCCTCGTACAGGTGCCCTATGTGGAGGCCGCAACTGCCAAAGTTACCTTCACCTACAATGATGGCAGCAAGGTGGTTGAAACTGCCAAAGAGGGTGCTCCTTCGGTTGGTATTGTAAGGCTTGTGCCGGTGGTTGCTACCAAGACCTTCGCACGTACGGCTGTTGGTAGTGCTGTGGTTTTGGAGGGTGTGAATATGCACAAGATTGAGAAAATCACCGTTGGTGGCTATGAGGCTGTCCTCGGCAATCGCACCGAGACCTCGTTGCAGTTTGCAGTGCCCGCAGGTGAGTTCAAAGATGGCGACAACACCGCGAGCATCGTTATCTACTACTTCGACGCCAACGAGAGTCAAACGCTGACCGAAAACTTCATCGCCTTTGTGCCTATGGTTAAGTATTGGGAGGGTATGAAGGTCTATGGTCAGGGCCGCGATGTTGAGGAGATGGCAAGCTTCTTCTCGCCCGAGACCGGCCGTGTCTACCACAACTCCGCTTGGCGTACCGAGGTAGACCCCGTAAGTTATGCCAACTTGGCCAACACTTGCTCGGAAGCCAACAAACCCGCAGTTAGCGAGGCAGACTACAACTCGGTTAATCCCTACTTCTTCTTCTCGGGTGTGAGCGCAGGCCACCTCCAAATCAACGGTCCTGCCAACTCCACCGGTCAGCTCAAGAACTTCTACTTTGAGAACAACTCGGCCAATGACTATCGTTGCCCCGGTGTCAATGCTAACGTCTATGGTACTCCCGTACTGCGCTATCGCTATCTGAATCCCGCCAACGCCGATGAGAAGGCTATCATCGACAAGGTTGTGGGCAAGAAGATTGAGGTTATCAACGAGCAGGATTTCCCCATTGATGTCGCAAATAGCACCATTGCAGGTGTGGGTGTTACCTCGGCAAGCGGTGGTTTGCAGAGCAAAGATTGGTGTCCGCAGTACACCATTCCTTCCGCTTTCAGCACCAATGTGGTAACCGTGGAGGATGATATTGTAATTATGGTTATGTACTACAACCACAACGGCAGCCCCAGCAAGACCAACTTTGCAGAGAACGTTAAACGCCTCGGTTTTGTACACATCACCAAAGTTAACTTCCGCCTCTACAACAATACGGTGGCTCCTTCGTCGAGCGACATCACCTTCAACTGCTATTGGCAGAAGTATGATTATGACTACACCAAACTTTAATCTACGGAAAAGTCTATGAAAAAAATGAGAATATTATCAGCATTTGTGGCTGCACTGATGGCTACGGCTATGGTGGCTTGCGTTGATGACGACTACAGCGATGAGGTAGAGGCAGGCAAACACCCCCACCACGTTGCTGCTGTGCAGACCGTAACCCCCACACCCGATGAGAGTGGCTCGGTAAGGGTGTTTGTGGGCGATGAGATTGCCGTAACCGGTCAGAACCTCGACCACGTGGCAAAGGTGCTCATCGACAAAACCGAGGCCGAGATTGTAGAGAAGGAGATTCGCAAGATGACGTTCAAGGTGCCGGCTATGGACTTTGTACAGCAGGATAATCCTCACTATGCAATGCTCTATGTGATTGGCGACAATGATGCACAGGATACCATCTATCGCAACAATTTCTACATCACCGTCCCCGTAACCGATGCCATTGTGGGTAGCTTCGCTCCCGCAGAGGGTACCATCGGTACGGAGATTACCATCAAGGGCCGCAACTTGGAGCAGATTACCTCCGTGAGCTTTGGTGGTGTGAAGTTGGAGGGCGAGGCACTGACTTTGAGTGCCGAGGCTGTGAAGTTCACCATCCCCACAGGTAGCTACGAGGCCGGTAACAGCAGCGTTGTTATCACTGCCGAGTGGGCAGGTGGTACTTTGGCTGTTACCAATGACGAGAACGCCTTCACGATGAAGACTCCTAAGGCAACCATTGATGCCGCTCAGAGTGCCGACCAGAGCGCCAAGATTGGCGACGAGGTAAGCTTCACCGGCGAAAACCTCGACCTTATCACCAAAACCACTTGGGGCGCCCACGAGATGGTACTTGTGGAGCAGAGCGCAACCAAACTTGTGCTCAAAACTCCCAGCAACATCGAGAAGGCAGAGCCCGTGGTGCAGAGCGCAAATCTTGTGGCAGAGTGGGGTACTCCCGTACAGACCTACACTTTGGCCGAGAACTACAAGGTGGATACCACACCCGTAGGCCCTGCCAAACCCGTATTCACTTCGCTCACTGCCGAGGATGGTGGTGCCGACAACCGCCTCTACTTGAAGAAGGTGGTTACCGTTAAGGGCCAAAACCTCATCAGCATCGAGGGCTTCGAGGTGGATGGCGTGGCAGCCGCACTCGTTGAGGGTGGTAGCGACACCGAGGTTCAGTTCATCGTGCCCGATGGCGTGAACTTCACCGCAGCCAAAGAGGTTGCCCTCACTGCTCTCTACAATGGTGGCAACCCTGTGGACTTCGGTAAAGTTACCGTCTATCCGTTCTACTATTGGAAGGATGTTGTGATTGGCGCAAACGATAAATCCAATAGCGACAAGGCCTTCTTCGTGCCCGATTTGGGCGGTATTGTTTCGGCAGACGAGTGGAGCGATGCTTATGTGGGTATAAATGGTGTAACCACTAAGAATGAGATTAATAAGACGGTTCTCACCGAGGAACAATACTATTCGGTTAAACCCTACATCTTTGTAACCAGCGGTACGGATTTCGCGTTTATCGGTCCGGCAAACTCCAACAGCCAACTCAAAAACGTCAAAAAGGCCGATGGTACCGGAGTGGTTTCGGGTAGTGCTTATGGTACTCCTATTATGGGCTATCGCAATATGGATTTTGCAGATAGTAGCGGAACTCCTTCTAATGAATCTGACCTCGAAATGGTTGCAAAGGTTAAGAGTGGTGAGATTACTTCACTGACCGACAAGTTGCCCGCCAAGAGGGCCGGTTCGGGTGGTCCTAAGTTTAACCTTGCTCCTGCAAGTAATTCTCAGTGGGGTGTTGGTTCTGTGCTGTTGGTACAGTATGTAACCTACGAGTATGGCAAACTTTCGAGTCTGCCCGAAAGCGGAGTTCGCAACACGGGCTTCATCTATGTTAAGTCGATGAGTCCGGAGGCAACTGCTGACCAGAACTTGCCCAAGACAACCACGCTGACGTTGGATATCTATTGGTCTAAACCTCTGAATTAGTGATTGGTATGGTAATGTGAAAGAGGTTTTGAGTGGTCTCCTGCTCCGATATTTTGTTCGGGGCAGGAGTTGCCACATAAAATGAGTGGGAAATAAGCGCACAGAGGGAATGAGAAGAGATTTTGCAATATTGGCATTGGTGGCACTGCTCGCTTTGGGCAGTTGCACGCGTGTCGATTTTGTAATTCCCGAGCCGGTGCAAAAGGAGGAGGGGAGTGAGAACACCCAGCAGCCCTCCGAGCCCAACGAGGAGCCCGAGGAACCAACGGACAAACCCGAAGAGCCAACGGACAAACCCTCCGAACCGAGCGAAGAGCCCACCAACCCCGATACACCTACCGACACACCAACCACACCCTCCAATCCGACCGACACGCCCTCCGAGCCGACCTATTCGGCAGGGGCAAAGTGGGTGGCTTCGGTGGATGATTTGGAAAAATTGTCCATTGTGGCAGGCGACACAATCGTTTGGCGCAGTGGTACATACTCCGATGTGAGCATTACTTTCTCGGCTACGGGAACAGCCTCAAAGCCTATTGTGCTCACGGGCGAGAAGGGAGGCGAGGTGGTATTCACCGGTAGCAGCCAACTCAAAGTGAGTGGTAGCTATGTGGAGGTGAAAAACCTCTGGTGGAAAGACCCCGCAAAAACTCCACTAACAATAGCAAGCGGCTCCTCACGTGTGGTGGTGAGCGAGTGCGCCATAACGGGATTCGGCACAGCCGAAAACACAAAAGACTACAAATGGGTGTCGCTCTATGGTAGCGACCACACCATACGGAATTGTTACTTCGCCGACAAACGCAATATGGGTGCGCTGTTGGTTGTGTGGATGGAGAGTGGGGTTGTGCCCCACCACACCATCGAGGGTAACTACTTTTCGCGTCCTTATTCCATCGCTGATGGGACCAACGGACAGGAGACCATACGCATCGGAACGAGCGACTACTCGCTCAGTAGGGCCGAGTGTGTGGTGCGTGGAAACGTGTTCCACAAGTGTAATGCCGAGACGGAGATTGTGTCCAACAAGTCGTGCGGCAACCTCTACGAAGGTAACCTTTTCAGGGCTTCGGGAGGGGTGCTTACTCTACGCCACGGGAACGATTGCATCGTGAGGGGCAATTATTTTCTTGGCGATAAGGCCTCCAATACGGGTGGTGTACGCATCATTGGCGAGGGCCACCTTGTGGAGAACAACTATATGGAAAACCTACGAGGCAGTGGCTACAAGACTGCTATCTGCATCGTGAGGGGAGAACCCAATGCCGCTCTGAGTGGCTATGCACAAGTGAAGGGTGCAGTTGTGAAGAACAACACAATCGTTGGCTGTCGCTACTCGCTGCACGTGAACTACGGCAAAGATGAGATGACAATGCCCGTTGTCGGTACCACCATCGCCGACAACACAATCTATTGCACCTCTTCGAGCGACTATGCCGCCTATGTTTACACTTCGCCTGCTCCGCAGATTACTTGGAGTGGAAACAAGATTTATGGTGGGAAACAAAGTGGGGTTAGCATTGCAACCCTCTCCACAGCGCCCTCTATTCCATCCGTTGGTGGAGTGGTGGCAACCATAGAGAGTGGCTGTGGCCCAAAGTGGAAAACAGTGATAAGATGATATAAATTTGACGATATGAAAAGGATAGCTGCAAAATGGTTGATGACTTTGGCGATGTTGACACTCGCAATGCCGAATGTGGAGGCACGCAGAGTGGAGGTCGCTTCGGCTGCGGAGGTTAATAAGGTACAACTTTCTGCGGGAGATACCCTTGTGCTCAAATCGGGCGAGTGGAGGGACCAAGTGGTGAAAATTCACGCCAAAGGTACCCAAGAGGCTCCCATCTGTATTATGGCAGAGGAGGCAGGAAAGACCATCTTTACGGGTGCTTCAAAGTTTGGTTTTAGCGGAGAGTGGCTGGTTGTTAGCGGCTTGTGGTTTAGGGATATTTCCGGCATCAAAGGCGAGGTTGTGGCTATGCGTACCTCTTCCACCGAGGAGGCCTACCATTGCACCCTTCGTAATTGTGCCGTTACGGCCATTGATGCACCTATGGATGAGAACGACTTTAAGTGGGTGTCGCTCTATGGTAGTGAGAACACCGTGGAGAATTGCTCGCTTATCGATAAATCGAATATGGGCTGTACAATGGTTGTGTGGTTTAGGGAGGGAGTAGTCCCCCGCCATATCATTCGTGGCAACTATTTCACTCGTCCACGCAGTCTGTTGGGGGAGGATGGTGGTTCGAAGAACGGACAGGAAACCATCCGTATCGGCACCAGCCACTTCTCGATGCAGGATGGCGAGTGTGTGGTGGAAGACAACTACTTCTTTGAGTGCAATGGCGAAGTGGAGATTATCTCCAACAAGTCGTGCCGCAACACCTATCGTGGCAATGTATTCAAGGAGTGCCTCGGAACTCTCACCTTGCGCCACGGCGACTATTGTGTGGTAGAGGGCAATGTTTTCGATGGTGGTAGTGTGAGTGGCGGTGGTCTGTATGAGGGCATCGCAACCAGCACGGGCGGTATTCGTCTGATTGGCGTGGGCCACAAGGTCTATAACAACCTGCTGATGAATCTTACGGGTAGGGGCTACTATGCCGCCATTTCGCTCATTCAAGGCGAGCCCGATTCGGCCCTCAATGGCTACTTTGCCGCTGACCACTGCTTGGTGGCACACAATACCATCTACAACTGCCAGATGGGGTTCAATATTAACCATACGGGCAAACGCAACAAGTTGGCAATCAAGGATAACGACATCGTGAATAACGTGGTTGTCAACCTCTCCGAGGACAAGAAGGTGGAGAATGTGAAGGTGGGCCTCAAACCCGAGCCTCCGACCGATATGCGCTATGGTGGCAATGTGCTTTGGGGCGGTAAGGTCAAGGGCCTCACTGCCGAGGAGTTTGGTGCCGAGGAGGTCAATCCTTTGGTGCGTGAGGTCAAAGGTGTGGTTGGCCCTTTGAAGAAGAGTTTTCTTGATAAGAATAGGGTTGCCGCCGTGGATGGTATCGATAAGGATCTGCTCGGTCAGCCCCGTGGAGCACAAACCACATCGGGTGCTTTGGAGGTTTTGGGCAAACTCAAAGAGTCGCTTCCTTCGGCAAAGACGTGTGGCGTGAGTTGGAAGATTAAATAAAACAGGAAGGATATATGAAAAAACTTGCAGTAGTATTGGCTCTGGTCGCAGGATTGGTTGCTTGTGGTGGCCCTGTGGATATTGAGAAGGTCGCCGAAAAGGTGGCTGCCGCCAAAGGTGGAGATACAATCGTGGTGGCAAATGGTACATATTGCGATGTAAGACTTGTGTGGCAGGCCGATGCAACGGCTGAAAATCCGGTGGTTGTCAGGCCCGAAAGTGCGGGCGGTGTGGTAATTACGGGTGCTTCAACTCTGCGCATTGTGGGACGTGGACTTACAGTGTGCGGACTCCACTTCAAGGACGGTTATGCTCCCGAGGGTAGTATTGTGGAGTTCCGCAACGGAACGGAATATGCCGAAGAGTGCCGTATGACCGAGTGTGTGATTGAGAACTACAACCCCGCACAGCGAAACGATTTCTATGACGATGTGATTATCGCAGGTCGTAACAACCGCTATGACCACAACACCCAGACCGGTAAACTTAACCGTGGTCTGCTGGTGGGCGTAAACCTCAACAACGATATGAGCACGGGGTGTGCTCACCGCATCGACCACAACCTCTTCACCAATCGCCACTTGTTTGGCTCTAATGGTGCCGAGACTATCCGTGTGGGAGCCTCGCAGCACGCCTACACCTCATCGAATGTGGTGATTGAGGACAATGTGTTTGATAACTGCAATGGCGAGGTGGAGGTGGTGTCCATCAAGTCGAGCGACAATATCGTGAGGCGTAACCTCTTTTGGGAGTGTCAGGGTGTGTTGGCCCTGCGCCACGGCGATAGGAATGTGGCCGAGGAGAATGTGTTTGTTGGTAACGGCATCAAGCACACGGGCGGTGTGAGGATTGTCAACGCAGGCCATAAGGTTGTTGGTAACGTGTTTGTCGGTTTGAGGGGCGAGAGGTTCTTCTCGGCTTTGGCACTGATGAATGCTGTGCCCAACTCGCTGCCCAACCGCTACTGCTTGGTTGAAGATGTGGAGATTGTGGGCAATACCTTCATCGACTGCACCAACATTGAGTTTGGTACAGGTAGCGACGAGGAGCGCACCCTTGCACCGGAGCGTATCCTTTTTGAAGCCAACAAGATTAGAAATAAAGAACTTACAAAACCCTTTATGGCCATCGACCGCACGGACGGATTTACCTTCCGTAACAATAGCGTTGAGCTTGGCCGTAAGGTCTATATAAATGGCTTTGTCAATGACTCTGTGGAGTACCCCGAAGTGGACGTTGAGTCGATGCGCGAGGGTAGGGGTGCTGGTTGGTACACCGTAGCGCAGGTAGAAACCGTGCAGGATGGTCGCACCATTGAGGTTGCTTCGGCCGAGGAACTCCAAAAGGCAGTGGGCGAGGCACAAGTGGGCGATGTTATAGTTCTCGCCGAGGGCCACTATCCACTCACCAAAGGTTTGAAAGTGGCAACCTCCATCACTCTTCGTGCCGCAGAGGAGTGCAAGAGCAACCCCGTGGTCAGCTTTGCGGGTAGCAAGAGGGCCAGCCTTGTAACCATTGTGGATGGCGGTAGTTTGAAGGTGTGCGGGTTGGATTTCAGTGGTAAACTTGCCATAGGAACAGCCGGTGTGCGCCACGCCATCACCACTGCCGATGGTATGATTCAGCCCTATTTGTTGGAGGTGCGTGGGTGCGCTTTCTACAATTTTGGCGAGAGTACCCAATTTGCCATTCGTGGTGCACAGAACACATTTTCGGATAGCATCGTGATTGAGGATTGCTACTTCCACGACATTTCGGGCAATGCTGTGGACTATGGTGCTGAGAGGGAGGACATCGGCCGCTACAATGCGGAGAATATCACCATCCGTGGGTGTGTGTTCGAGAATCTGTTAGGTCTTGGTGTTAACATCTATCGTGGTGGTAGCGATGAGAGCACCGGTGGCCCTTGTGTGGTGATTGAGGATTGCGAGTTCCGCAACGTGTGCAACCGAGGACGCGGTAGCGCACTGAGGGCTATTGGCGTTCAGGACCTCACTATCGCAGGGTGTAGGTTTGTGGATAGCGGCCGTGGTGGCGCATCCATTCGCTTGGACGACACCCCGTGGGAGAAGATTGTGGTTAGGGGCTGCACCCTGCGCAATTCGGGCCGCATTGTGGCAAACAGGAGTTTTTAGACTTAAATTATAAAATAGATAGGAAAAGAGATGAAAAAACTACTTACAACCCTCATTATTCTGTCGGCTGCGAGCCTCGCTTGGGGACAGAAACAACACCCTTGCTTGTTGCTTACTCCCGACGGAGTGGCCGAAATCAGGGCCGCTCTTGGTACAAATGCCGACTTTGACGCTTCGGTGGCAGAGGTGCTGGCCGAGGCCGACCGTGGTCTGGCGGAACCTATTGTTGTACCCGTGCCAAAGGATGGTGGCGGTGGTTACACCCACGAGAAGCACAAGGACAATTACTATGTGATGTACTACTGCGGTATTGCGTGGCAACTCACGGGTAATGAGGCCTATGCACAAAAGGTGGTGGATATGCTGGATGCTTATGCAGCACTCTATCCATCGCTTGGTTTTCACCCCGTAACGCTGTCGAAAACCCCCGGTAGGATTTTCTGGCAGACACTCAATGAGTGTGTGTGGTTGGTGCACACCTCCATCGCCTATGATTGTGTGTATGACTTCATTGCTCCCGAAAAACGTGAGCAGTTGGAAAAGAATTTCTTCCGCCCCTATGCCGACTTTGTGATGAACGGAACAAAGGAGAATCCTGCAAACAATCGCACCTTCAACTTGATGCACAATCACGGTACTTGGGCGACTGCTTCGGTGGGTATGCTCGGAATGGTTATGGGTGATGAGGATATTGTAAAACAGGCCCTTTATGGCTCGGATAAGACGGGCAAGAATGGTGGCTACATTATGCAGTTGGACAACCTCCTCTCGCCCGATGGATACTACACCGAGGGTGCATACTATCTGCGCTATGCCATTTGGCCTATGATGCTCTTTGCGCATTGTATTGAGAATAACCTCCCCGAGGTGGGTATCTTTGAGTATCGTGATGCAATCCTCTCGAAGGCCGTAAATGCACTATTGCAGCTCAACTACAACGGTGTGTTTATGAAGTTCAACGACGCACTCACCAAACAACTCGATTGTCAGGAGTTGTTGTTTGCGGTGGATATTGCATACGGAGCCTACAAAAATCCTATGCTACTTGATGTGGCGCAGAAATTCCAAAAGAAGTTCATACCTTGTGATGCGGGTTATGCCGTGGCAAGGGATATTGCAGCAGGTAAGGGAAAACCTATCAGGTATGAGAGTAGGCTCTATCGAGATGGTGCCGACGGCTCGCAGGGCGGTATTGGTGTGATTCGCTCCACTCGTCCCGATGTTAATAGCGCACTCACCTTGAAGGCAACCTCCCACGGCCTTTCGCACGGACACTACGACAAACTTGTCATCTCCTACTACGACAATGGTAATGTGGTGTTGCCCGACTATGGAGCATCGAGGTTCCTTAATATTGAGGCTAAGTATAAGGGCCACTACACCCGTGAGAATAAGAAATATGCGATGCAAACCATCGCACACAGCACCGTAACTGTTGATGGTAAGTCGCACTTTGACGGCAATTACAATGAGTCCTCCAAACACCATTCGGACGTGTACTACTTCGAGGCCGGCGATAAGCTGAGTGTGATGTCGGCCAAAGAGAATGCTGCCGTGAAGGGCGTGAAGATGCATCGCACGGTGATTTACGACGATGTGGAGTGGTTGCAGTATCCTCTGATTGTTGACATCTTCCGCTTGGAGAGCGAGAAAGAGCACACCTACGATATGCCTTTTTGGTATAGCGGCCATATGGTAAGCCTCAATTTCCCCTACACGAAGGCTCTTACCTCAATGACCACCCTCGGTGTGGATAACGGCTATCAATATATCTGGGTTGAGGCCGAGGGACGCAACGAACAGACCTCAACGAGTTGCTACACATTCCTCGAAGGCGATAGGTTTTATAGTATTTCGACCGCCACAACTCCCTCTACGGAGATGAAGATGTTGCGACTCGGTGCTAATGACCCCGACTATAATCTGCGTCCCGAGGGTGCTTATATGTTGCGCCATAAGGCTGCCAACCACACCTTTGTTTCGACCATTGAGAGCCACGGTGTCTATAATCTTCAAGTGGAAAAAACGGCTAATGCAAAGGCCTCTGTCAAGGAGGTTGTTGCGTTGGTTGACAACTCCGAATATACGATTGTAAGGGTTGATTTTGTGGGAGGCCAGAGCCGCACCTACTGCTTTGCTAACAGCAACCCCGAGGGTAACCACAAGGTGAAAGCCGATGGTAAGACCTACAAGTGGAGCGGTGCGTTGGCCGTTGAGTAGAACGAATTGAAAATTAACAACATAACAAACCAATCATTAACAAAAACTTTAATCAACAATGAAGACAAGAAGCGAAACTTTCCAGATTGAAAGTCAGATGGCTTGGGAGAACCCCGGCCCCGGTATCACTCGTCAGATTATGGGCTACGACGGCCAACTGATGATTGTGAAGGTTAAATTTGAGAAGGGTGCCGTTGGCGCAATGCACGAGCACTACCACTCGCAGGCTACCTATGTGGCAAGCGGTAAGTTTGAACTCACCATTGGCGACAAAAAAGAGGTGCTGGTTGCAGGCGACGGCTACTATGTTGCTCCCGACGAACTCCACGGCTGCGTATGCTTGGAGGAGGGTATCCTGATTGATACTTTCTCGCCCGTACGAGCAGATTTTCTTAAACTCTAAACCATAAGTAAAAACACTATGAAAGTAAAAGGTTTAAGATGGGTGGTGCTGTCGCTTATTGTGCTGGTAACCATCATTAACTATCTCGACCGAGGTACACTCAACTATATGTGGGTGGCCAATACAAAGGTGGAGGTGCCCGCAGGCGAGTGGAGCGTTGTTGACTCCACCAACCTCTATTTGGTGCAGGCCAAAGAGGGTGTTTTGGAACTGAAAGCCGACGAGGTTACGCTGGGCGACAACGGCTCGCTGACTTATGTTGAGTATGGCGGTATTGCCAAAGACCTCGGCCTTGTGGATACTACCGCATCGGTGGAGGAGCAGCAGAAACAAGCCAAGAGTATGCTGGCCGTAATCACAATGTTCTTTATGATTGCCTATGGTGTGAGCCAACTCTTTTCGGGCAAGGTTTACGACAAGATAGGTACCCGCAAGGGTTTTACCCTCTCGGCCATTTTGTGGGGTGCTGCCGATGCGTTGGCATCGCTCTCGTCGGGTTTGAAGTCGTTGACTTTCTTCCGTGTGATGCTTGGTTTGGGTGAGGCCGGTCCCTGGCCTGGCACCACCAAGTCGAATGCCGAGTGGTTCCCTCAGAAGGAGCGCGCTTTGGCACAGGGTATCTTTGGAGCAGCAGCTTCGGCAGGTAGCATCATTGCGCCAATCCTTATTCCCGTGCTGTTTATTGCTTTCGGCTGGAAGATTACCTTTGTGATTGTTGGTTCGCTTGGTATTCTTTGGGTTGTGCCCTGGCTCATTATCAACAAAAAAGGTCCCAAAGAGCACCCCTGGATTACCGAGAAGGAGCAGAAGTACATCATTGAGGGTCAGCCCGAGAATGTGGTGAGCAACACCAAGGGTAAATCCTATGGTTGCCTCTTCAAGGAGAAGAAAAACTATGCCGTTATTCTCGGCCGTTTCTTCTTGGACCCCATTTGGTGGATGTTCGTAACTTGGCTGCCTATATACCTTATCGAGGTGTTTGGCCTCGATATCAAACAGATTGCAATGTCGGCGTGGGTACCCTATGTTGGTGCGGCAGTCGGCTCAATTGCAGGCGGTTGGTTCAGCGGTAAACTTATCAAGAAGGGCAAGAGTGTAAACTATGCTCGCAAGTGCGCTATCTGCGTTGGTGCTTGCTTGGTTGTGCCCGGTATGATATTGGCCGCAATGGCCTCCACTCCCATTATGGCTGTTGTGATGATGGCTGTGATTTTGGGCGGTTTCCAATTTATGATGACCAACATTCAGACCATTGCCAGCGATCTCCAAGTTGGTAAGAGCGTTGGTACTCTGGCAGGTATCGGTGGTGCTGCGGCAGTGTGCGGTACGCTGATTATGACTTGGCTTGTACCCATCATCACTGCCGGTGGCAACTGGGTACCCTTCTTCATCGTAGGTGCAGCCTTGGTACCGCTGTCGATGTTGTCGGTATTTGTCTTTGGTGGCAAAATTGAGCAGACCAAATCTGCCGAATAGGATAGTTTTTTCAATTAACCAAAATAAACAAAACTAAAAAGAAACAAAGAGTTATGAAACTTGAAGGAAAAGTAGCCATCGTAACCGGTGGCGCACGCGACTTGGGTCGTGCAGTATCTGTGAAACTTGCAGCAGAGGGTGCAAAAGTATGCTTGAACTACTTTGATAACCCCGAGGATGCAGCAGAGACCGTTAAGATGATTGAGGCTGAGGGTGGTCAGGCTATCGCTGTTCAGGGCGATATGACCAAAGCTGCCGATGTGAAGAACCTTTTTGAGAAGGCTGTTGAGGCATTTGGCGACACTGTTCACGTACTTGTAAACGTGGTTGGCGGTATTGTTGGTCGCAAGCTTATCGTTGAGCAGGACGAGGCTTGGTATGACTTCCTGATGGATGTGAATATGCGTAGCGTGTTCCTCTGCACTCGCGAGGTGGTGCCCTTGATGAAGGATGGTGGTTCGATTGTGAACTTCTCTTCGCAGGCTGCAAGGGATGGTGGTGGCCCCGGTGCTTCGATGTATGCAACCGCCAAAGCTGCCGTTATGTGCCACACCCGCTCGATGGCCAAAGAGCTTGGTCCTCAGGGTATCCGCGTGAATGCACTTGCTCCCGGTATGATTAACACCTCGTTCCACGACCGCTTCACCAAACCCGAGGCACGTGAGAACCTCCACAAGACTGCTCCTCTGCGTCGTGAGGGTACTGCTATGGAAATTGCCGACCTTGTGTGCTTCCTTGCTTGCGACGAGTCGTCCTACATCACCGGTACCTCTATTGACATCAACGGCGGCGTACTCTTCTCCTAATGACCGTAAGGCATAGACATACGATGACGATTTTGACACAGATTGTGCTGGCAGCTGCAATGTTTGCCTGCACAGGTGTTGATTTTGAAATTCCCACACCACTGCCCGGAGGGGGAAGCTCCTCCGGTGGGGGTGGCGGGAGTGAGGACACCACCACACAGACTACTCCGGCAAAACCCAAGCCTATGGCAGAACGCTATCCGGCGGCTACGGGAGAGCCTTGTGCGCTTGTGCCCGATGGTGTGAGCGACACCTATGCCTATATGAATGCTCGCGGCTACTATCAGGAGTGCCCCGATAGTTCCGGTGTGCACGCCTATAACCACGTGAAGCACATTACGCAGGTGTGGGACGACTCGCTGGCTCGCTATGTCTATCGTTTCGACATCCACATTGATATCGACGATGACCGTGGCCTGCCCAATATCACCGACCGTCAGCGCAACGAGATTAAGACCTACTCTGCTTCGCCCGAGAATATGGTGGCTTCGGAGGGACAGACTCACACCTACACTTGGAAGTTCCAAATTCCGAAGGGTTTCAAGGCGACCAATAAGTTTTGCCATCTCCACCAGCTGAAAGGCTATGGTGGCAACGATGTGGGCAACCCGTTGGTAACTCTTGTGGCTCGCCTGCGTAGCGGTAAACAATATCTCGAACTGACTCACTATGGCTCGAATGGAGCATCGGCAAACGTGTTGAAGAGCGCCTCGCTGGATGATTTTGAGGGCGAGTGGGTTATGGTTACAGAGAAGGCAACCTATCTCCACAAAGGGCAATATGAGATTGAAATCGTGCGCCTGAGAGATGATAAGGTGCTCCTCTACTACAAGACCAACAACCTCGACATCTGGCGTGATGGTGCAACGGCCATCAGGCCCAAGTGGGGCATCTACCGCTCTTTTGGTACGGGTGGCAGTTTGAAGAGCCAGATGAGGGATGAGAGCCTTCTGTTTACCGACTTCACCATCAAAGAAGAGTAAAACAACAAGCAGACAACAAACAAAACACAATCAAACAACAAACCGAACAAAATGAAAACGCTTTATTATCCCCCCCTATTGGAGGTGGAACGTGTTGATACTGAGCAAGGTATCGCCATGTCGGACGCATCGCAGTTTGACCTGATAATCAATGGCTTTGGCGATGAGCAAGATTGGGATTCACTCTAAAAAACAGCAAAACGATGAAAAAGATTGTATATATTTTGAGCATTGTTGTTGCTGCGATGAGTCTTTCCGCTTGCAACAACTTTATGGACGAGAATGCCACTCCCAATGTGGATGGCAAATCCAACAAAATCTCCTTTACAGCATCTGCCGAGATGGAGAATCGTAGCACACTCGACCTTACCGATGGCACTACTGCCTGTTGGAATGGTACGGAGAATTTTGGTCTTTTCTACTACTACACTCCCAGCGGAGGCTCGGAGGTTAAGTTTGTAAAGAACTTCACCTACACAGCCAACGCAACTGCTTCGGAGCGTGCAACCTTCACCGGTGAGGCCGAGTGGTGGGATGGCGATGGTGATGCCGCCGCTGCCGAGGCCGCCACACACAAGGTCTATATCTACTATCCTTACAGCGCAGACAACGATACCAAGACTTCTTCCAATGCTGTTGGTACTCTGCCCGCAGAGCAGAAGTATGATGCTACTGCCGAGGAGTGGGATATTTCGAAATATGACTACCTCTATTCGAGCGACAACCCGGCAACTTGGGGCCAGACACTCGACTTTGGCACTCTCAAACGCTTGTTTGCAGTGCTGAGGCTCGGTATCACCAACAACACCGGTGAGGATGTTGTCATCAAAAAGGTAACCGTAACTTCGCAGGGCGGTAAGATTTTGGCAGGCGATTTCACCTTCAACCTCTCGAAGGGTAGGGCAGAGAACGCACTGACCAACCGCACGGATGCTCCTGTTAAAGAAACCCACGGCTCCAATACCGCCTATGGCTATTGGACTGCACCCGTATCGACCATCACTACCGAGGTTAGCAATGGCGCAGTGAAGGCAGGTGAGGCTATCAACGTGAGGGTGATGATGAATGCAGGTTATGTTCCCAGCGACGATAGTAAGGCATATTTCTTCGACACCACCACCGCCTACCTTGCAGGTGATACCTTCACTGTAAACATCGTAACCGACAAGGGCGCTCACCCCGAGATTACCTTCACCGCAGGTGCGCTGTTGCGTGGTCAGAGGGCCGGTAAGAGCATCGTTCTCGATTCTGCTCCCGATGGCGAGCCCGCTGTGCTCTCCATCAAGAGCGACGATCAGAAGAGCGAGGGTGATAAGTACTTCCTCAATAGCAATATTACCATTTCCGGTAACAACTTGCTGAATGTTGCAGATGTGAAAATTGGTGGCGTTGCTGCCGAGGTTGTTTCGCAGAGCAACACCGAGCTGGTTGTTAAGATGGTTGATTGCACCGGCACTGCCACCGAGGCTGCATCCTATGCAATTACCTATGGCGCAGATAAGGCTCTTGGCAACATTACAGTATATCCCTTCTACCACTACGAGAATATCGTTCTCGGTATCGGCTCCAATGCGTCAGATACATATTCGGATTTCTCGTCTGCCAATGCATATTTTGTTCCCGATGATGGTAAGGTTTATTCGGCAAAGGACTTTGCTGCAACCAGCAAGGACTATGGTATTGGTCTTGGAAAGGGTGTTGTAAACCCCTATGTAACAGCAAAGAAAACCTATGCTGCGACTATGACCTCGGAATTGTATGCGGCTGTAAAACCCTATGTGGTGTTTGTAACCGATTCGAGTGGTAAATTGACTATTGTCAATCCAACTAATACTGATATGGCATTGAAAAACCACCGCTACAAAGGCGAAGGTGTCTCTTCCTACAATATCTATGTTGGCGAAACATTTGGTACGCCATTCACTCAATATCGAGTGATGAAGAGCAGCAGCGAACTGGTCTATGCTAATAGTGTTATTGAGGGCACGTTGACTAATTTAGATTACGCTGGTTCGGCGGCAACATCTGATGCTCCTGTATTCACTTCGGCCGACTTTGAGGGCAATAGCCTTTGGGCTGATGGTAGGGTGATTTTGATGCAGTATAAGGATACCGATCAAAGTACGGTTATCAAAAATGGATTTATCCACATTACTAAGGTTGATGTGACCAAGGCAGGTATGTCTACTGATGGTAAGGGTTATCAACTTATCACTGTCAACCCCGAAACAGAGAAACGCGACGGTAAGGTTACCTTCGATATGTATTGGTCTAAATAGATCCCTTGTTTGGTTGGTGTGTAATTGACACAAAAAATTGATTTTTTTGACCAATTTGCAACCAATCAGAAAAAATTTACTAACTTTGGCCGTGCCTTTCGCCCCGAAGGGCACGGCTTTTAGTTGGAAAAACGAGGTGATAAATTTGGAAAACAGATGGCTACGAAACAAATAGCAGTAGGAAATACTCTCTCTGATGAGGTCGAAAAAGTGCTCAACTACGTCAAAGACCAACTCTACTCCGACCGACTGACATCGGGCGACCGCCTGCCGGCCGAGCGCCGATTGTCCGAAACTCTCGGTGTGAGTCGAGCACACGTCAGAGTGGCATACCAAAAGTTGGAGTTCTATGGGTTGGTGAAAACATACCCCCAGAGTGGTACGATTGTTACGCAGATGAAGCCACAGCAAATCGAGAGCCTTTTCAGGGATATGCTCAAAATAGACCGCTACGATTTCTCGTCGCTCGTGGATGTGCGTCTGCTGCTTGAATTGGAAGCGGCCAGACTCGCTGCCATTAATCGTGATGAGGCCGACTTGCTGTCTATGAAGAGCGCAATGGAGAAGTGCGAAGAGTGTTTCGGTACCGAGCAACAAGTGCCGCGCGACTTTGAGTTCCATCAGGCGGTGGCTCGTGCTGCTCACAATTCGGTGATGTCATCCTTGTTGCTCATCATAACACCCGACGTGTTGAAGTATTTCCAGAAATATAAAGTGTGCTCCGTGCCTCGTGAGGATGTATTAAGGGAACACAGAGAACTCTATGATTGTATTCAGAATGGCGATAGTGAGGGGGCAATGAGTGTTGTCAGACACCACCTCTCCACGCTGCTCGAATTTTCGCAAACACACAAGAAAACACAAATACAACCCAATAACCGATGAAAAACTTTGCAATACTCATTGCAACGCTGGCCCTGACCGTAGGTTCACTCTCGGCCCAGATTACCAACCGTTATTCAATGAAACTCAAAGAGGTGGGGGAGGGACAGTATGAGCTTCTCTCGCCAAAAAAGTATAAGTATATCAATCTCAACGAAGTGCCCGACCTGCTTGTCCCCTATGAGCCCCAGAATTTCGTGTCGAGCAAACTCTACAAGTCGTGCGAGAGCATCGACTATGTCTATAAAACCTACCCCGACTATGAACTCGTGCTGACCATCGATAAGGCAGTGAGCGACACTCCTGCACCTTTTATGGTCTATATCCACGGTGGCGGTTGGGCTCGCGGTACAAAGGATTCCAACAGGTCTCTTTCGCAATATCTGGCTGTGCAGAAAGGTGTTGCCGGTGTGCGCATCTCCTACACTCTCGCAGGCCAAACGGGAGCCTCTGTCGGAGTGTCAACACAGGATGTTGAGGATGCCGTCAAGTGGGTACAGGAGCACGCCGAAGAGTTGGACATAAACCCCAAAGTGTTCGGTTTCTGCGGAAGCTCGGCAGGTGGACACTTGGCTGCCTATGGAGCGATGACCATCAAGGGCGCAAAGGTGCTTGTGGGCTATGCAGGCATCTATGACCTCACCACCGCAGCTCTCATCGTACGCTCGAAGGATGCACAGCGTATTGCCTACTTTGAGGACCGTACACCTTCTGTGCTGAAAAAATACTCGCCCGAGTATGTAGTCCCCAAGAAAAATATTCCTGCATCGTTGCTGGTGTGTGGTACGGGCGACTCGGTGGTGGAGTACACCCAGAGCGAGAACTTTGCTGCCGCATTGAACAAAAAAGGCGGCGTGGTTGACTTGGTGATTTATCCCTACTACGACCACAACCTCAATTCGAAGAGGAGCGATAAGGCCGGCGAAATTTTCTACAAAACGGTCGATTTCGTGGTGGAACACCTCAAATAGCCTCCATCTTTCGGGATAATATATTCCGTTTGACAACTCCAAAGGCTATGTATTCCAATCGAATACATAGCCTTTGGAGTTGTTTGTGAATGTGGGTTTGTGTGGAAAGCAACGTGTCTTTGTTGGTGTTGATGAGAGATGCAGGGTGTGGACGATTGGATAAAAAAATGTGAAGTGGGATAATGTTTCCAAAAAATGTGTACCTTTGTGGGCGTAATTTTCTTCTATTCATAGAATATGAAAATAGCAATTGCCCAATTAAACTACACTGTCGGTAATTTTGAACACAATAAATTCAAGATTATTGATGCCATTTCCCAAGCGAAACAAGAGGGTGCAGACCTCGTGGTATTTGCCGAAACCGCCATCAGCGGTACGCCCGCATACTCTCTTCTCGCACGTTACAATTTCCTTGACCAAGCCGAAGAGACTCTTGTTGAGATTGCTGCATTTTGCGACGATATAGCAGTCCTTGTGGGTTTGCCCGTGTTGCAGCACGGCGGAACATACAGCGCCGCAGCCTACATCAAAGACCGCAAAATCCTGCGCTACATAACCAAGAAGAACAAAACGGCCGATGTGGATGCAGCCTATATTGGCGAAGGTAAGGGTGTGGAGTGTGTGAAAATTGCAGGCGAGAAGGTTGCAGTAGTTCTTGGTGGCGACCTCTACAACGAGGCTGCATATTCGGATGCCGACACTGTAATCGTTCTCGGCGCCGACCGCTATTCGCAAGGACGTATCGAGCGTCGCTATGACATTCTCTCACGCAAGGCATACTTGGCTGATGCTACGTTGGTGTATGTGAATCAAGTGGGAGGCTCGGAGGAGATTGTGTATGACGGCTCCTCGGCAGTATTTGATGCGAAGGGTAAGGCGATTGCTCTGCTGGGTAGTTTTGTGGAGGAAATTGCTTTTGTGGACACCAACGCAAACAATGCAGAGGTGGAGATTCCCTATCAAGACAAAATCGCCAATGTGCGCAGTGCGCTCCGCTTGGCCATCGGCGACTACTTCGAGAAGAAGAATCTCTCGAAGGCCTGCTTGGTGCTGTCGGGTGGTATCGACTCCTCGGTGGGTGCAGTCCTATTGGTTGATGCTTTGGGAGCCGACAGGGTTGTGGCGTTGCAGATGCCAACCAAGTATTCCAACGACCATTCGGCTTCGGATGCGGAGGAGTTGGCTCACACTCTGGGTATAGAACTGATAACGGTGCCCCTGAACGACATCTACCGCAGTAGTTTGGACACCATCATTGCCGCTATCGGCGAGCCCGATTCGCAGCGTTTGGAAGATAATTTCCGTATGCGTTTGCGCACCGCGCTCTTGATGGCTGTGTGTGAAAAGAGGGGCTTGGTGCCAATCAATACGGCCAATAAGACCGAACTTGCCATTGGCGCACTCACTCTCTATGGCGACACCGCAGGTGCCATCAGCATCCTCGGCGACCTTTATAAGAGCGATGTGTTTGCTCTGGCCCGCCACCTCAACTCGGAGAATGGTGTTATTCCCGAGAACATAATGCTGAAACATCCCTCGGCAGAGCTACACATTGACAACGATGAGCAACCCCTGCCTTCCTACGAAGAGATTGATGTGGTGCTCTACCGTCTGTTGGAGAGTTGGCAAAGCAGGGACGAGATTATCGAAGCAGGCTTCGAGGAGGAACTCGTTGACAGGGTTCGCCATTTGATGTATGATGCACTCAACCGCATCTATCAATTCTGCCCGATTGTGGAACTCTCGACAATGCCGTTGGATAAGAGTTATATCGACCTGCCCAAAGGACAGCAGTAGAATTCAAAAATTAAAGGTGAAGTTGCCGTAGAAAGCAGAGAAGAAATAGAAGCAATATGGGAAAGATAATGGAACACGAAGCCGAAATCGTGGAGATTTGTGCCGAAGAGGGGCGCATTGAGGCCGAGATGATTGTGAATAGTGCTTGTGGCGGATGTAAGGCCAAGGAGATTTGTGGCAAGAGCGAGAGCCAACGCCGTAAGGTTACCATCTACAACGACCACACCGAACTCTATCAGGTGGGCCAACAGATTACGGTTTACATTGAGGAGGTTATGGGCATTAAGGCGGTGGTCTATTCCTACATTGTCCCCTTTGTGCTGATGTTGGTGGCTCTGTTTGCAACCACCTCGTTGGGCGAATTGGTGTCGGGAGTGTCGGCTCTGGCCACTTGTGCACTCTACTATGTGGTGCTGGCCTTCTTCCGCAAGAGGCTTGATAAGGTTATTGTGTTCCGTATCAAACCACCTTATTTGGGATAGGGCGATATAGGCCGAAAATGATATTCACCCCCGCCAGAAGTGCTTCTGGCGGGGGTGAAATTGTATGAATAAAACTCGTTAGACGGGCTTATTCAAGGGGGCGTATCTACTGACGCGTAAAGGTTTTTGTAGTCAGATTGTAGGTGTCCACAAAATGTGCACCCTTGACGATGATTACATTACCTGCCCGTTCAATCGTCAGAGGACTTTCCAACTGATTTTGGTAGGGCTCGTGTAGGGCTACAAAGGTGGTCGCCTTTGTGTGTCGGCGCACCACAGCCATCGGACGGCGAGGGGTGTGATATGAACCGTTCCAACCCGTAGAACAAGAGATGTATGTCGGTAAGGAGGTTGTAATGAGTTGCGTGTCAGGCTCGTGCAGCATTGTGGTATGCACACCTATTTTGTCTGTATCCAGAAAATCCATATGAACCACATCAAGACACGGTGCCATTTGGGTATTCATCAACCACCAACGGTCATCTCGTTTCGATTTACTGTCCACATCACGCAATCCATATTCGGTCGATAGTTGCGGATAGTTGCTCCACGTGCCGACTCCCGAATACTCCCCACGTCCCAAAGAGTGTAACAGATAGTCGTAGGTGTGCTCCTCGTCCGATTCAAGGGCGAAAATATCGAGTACATACTCTGGCGTTACGTAGAGAGTGCGTTTTTGCCACACGCCACCATAGGGAGCCCCCTCACAGGAGATGCATTGCATAGGCCCCTGCTGCTCTATTTCGGAGAAGGGTACACCCGGCACTTCCGGCTTCTTGCGGCCCAACTTAATCACCGACACATCCGGTTCGCGTCCATCCACAACCACCGTGTTGTGGTTGCAGATAAGCCCCGACATAGGTGTATAGTTGGCACGGCCCTTTCGCGGACAGAGGTAGTCCCAATGCAACATATGGTCGTTGTAGATAAACTTGTCGAAAGCTGTCAGCGTGAAGGAAAAATGGTCGTTATGGCTGTGGAATTGCTGGGATGCGCCATTGCGCATATGCACAACCAGCGAGCCACTCCACCAATAATCACGCCCCTGCATACTCTTAATGTAGGCGTTACCCATCTCCGGATAGACCACGCTGCGAGCCTCCGGAGCAACTGCCTCATCACACGAGATGCCGTGAGTCAATGCACTATACCCCCAAAAGGTCGAGCATCGGTCATCACGATTGGGATTCTGTGCTACTGCCCACGCTGTTGTCGGGGTGCGATAGGCTGCGTGGTAAACCTCGTGTTTTTGGTTTGTGCGATGAATCTTCCCAAAGGATGACAAAATGGGCGTGTGTTCGTTGACAATCTTCCCATTCACCCATCCTTGACGCACACCGCCATCGCCATTGTCAAATCCAAAACCATTGGGAGCTGCCGCCTGCAAAAAACTCTCATACATACGATACATAGAGGCTCCGTTGGGGGCTTCATAGTAGTAGAGGTCCTCCGGATAGTTGTTTTTACGGGCCGCTTCGGCCAACAGAGTCATACTGCAGTCCACATAGCCAAATGTGTAGTGCAATGGCTCGGGTGCAAATTGCCCATCATCTCGAAAATGCATCAGATAGGATTTGAATCCGTTTTTACCATTAACGGCCAAATCGACAGCCTGCTCATCGTCGCCCATAAAACCATATATACCCAAGACGGTTACCCCAAAAAATTGGACATTTCCGAGGCGCTCTATACGATGCTCATAACGCTTACCCTCGGCAATTATCTCCTGAATACGTTGCTCCATAAGCGATTTATATGGGAGCATAACAGGGTGATTCTTAATCATATCGTAGGCTGTCAAATAAAATAGCGAATACCAACCCCATTCCCAATACTTCTCAAACGCTTTGGTCGTATCGTACGAGAAGCAGGGCTGGTCGGGTTGGTCGAGCTTGAAATAGCTCACGATATCATTCATTGCCTTTGGCAGGTGAGTCTCGTCGCCATCGATACGATAGCAAAGAATGGCATCGCGAGTCCATCGTCCTTCATAGCTGCGTCGAGGAAGTCCTCCAAGACCTTTGAGAGGTTTGTATGATTCGGACTCGGGGTCTGATAACTCCTCTTTCAGACGCTGGTACAGAGTCTTGGCCCACTCCTGCGTATCGATGCGCTCACGTATCTGCTCGATGGTTTGCTGGTTGTAGAAGAGTTTTTCGTTACCGCCCTGATAGTGATTAGGCCACTTACTGCCGGCCCAAGTCGGGTGGCAGGCCAATAGGAAGCAAACAAACAAAAATATCTTTTTCATGGTCTTATGGTTTTTGGGATGATACAAATGTAGAAAATCAGGTGTGATATATATATCAAAGCAATACATTTTGATAGCAATATCGTTCTTATTGTTTGTGTTGTTTTTCCGGCTGAAAGAATCAAATTGTCGTGTTTTAATTGCGGGATGATGGTTCTAACCGATTGATTGGTAGTGTGCTATGTGTGTTTGGGTGTGCGCAAAATCCTCCCACCTTTGTCCCTTTGTGGCCTAGGTGCACTCAAAGTCATAAGGCTAAAAAAATCTCTATGTAATTTGCACACTAAATAGAGAATTCCTAATTTTGTAGGTTGATTGTGATTTACTACGTACCTAAACAATATATCAATCAAAATAACAAACAACTGTATTAACAAAAACATCTAATCTGTAATGGGAAATTTGTTGTATACCGTGTTGGTTATCAGCGGACTTGGTGCCTTGCTGGCGCTGCTTCTGTTTCTGGTGGCCAAGAAATTCAAGGTAGAAGAGGACCCCAGAATTGACGAGGTCGAGAAGAAATTGCCCGGAGCAAATTGCGGCGGTTGCGGTTTTGCAGGCTGCCGTGGTATGGCCGAGGCATTGGTGAAAGAGGATGACATTTCGTCGCTCTACTGCCCCGTGGGTGGTGGCGAGTGTATGAAACTCATCGCTGCCTACTTGGGTAAGGTTGCCGCCGAGAAAGAGCCGCAGGTTGCTGTGGTACGTTGCGCCGGTAGCTGTGAGAATCGTCCGAGGACAAATGTCTATGATGGTGCCACTTCGTGCGCTGTTGCTGCTTCGCTCTATGCGGGCAACACAGGTTGCGCATTTGGCTGTATCGGTTTGGGCGACTGTGTGAGGGCTTGCGATTTTGGTGCTCTGACGATAAATCCCGAGACGGGGCTGCCTGAGGTGGACGAGGAGAAGTGTACCGCTTGTGGCGCTTGCGTGAAGGCTTGCCCGAAGATTGTCATTGAGTTGCGCAAGAAAGCACCCAAGGGCCGTAAGATCTACGTTTCGTGCGTCAATAAGGACAAAGGTGCTGTGGCTCGCAAGGCTTGTAAGGTTGCTTGTATCGGCTGTGGTAAGTGTGCCAAAGTGTGCGCCCACGGTGCCATTACCGTCGATAACAACCTCGCCTACATCGACTACACCAAGTGTAAGTTCTGCCGTAAGTGCGTGGCCGAGTGCCCCACAGGTGCTATTGTGGAGTTTGGTTTTCCTGCACGTAAACCCGCAGCTGAGGTGAAACCCGAGGCCCCCAAGACGGCTGCCGCCCCCAAAGTGGAGGAGGCTCCAAAGGCCGCCGAGGCAGTGAAAGTGGAAGTTAATGAAACCGCAAAAACAGAGTAGAGAGTATGAAGACATTTCCTATTGGCGGTATTCATCCGTCTGACAACAAACAGTATAGCAAGGGTGCAGCCATTGAGCGCTTCCCCCTGCCCAAAACGGTTGTAATTCCTTTGGCTCAGCACATTGGCGCCCCTGCGGTGGCATGTGTAGCCAAAGGCGACAAGGTGCTTGCAGGTCAGGTTATCGGTACTGCGGGCGGTTTTGTGTCGAGCAATATCCACTCCTCGGTGTCGGGTACGGTTACGGCTGTGGACGCTAAGGCTGATGCACAGGGATTGATGAAACCCTGCGTAACCATTGCCGTAGAGGGCGATGAGTGGGTGGAGGGTGTTGATTTGAGCGACACTCTTGTAAAGAACTTCAATTTGGAGGCCAAAGATATTATCGCAAAGGTATCCGAGATGGGTATTGTTGGTATGGGTGGCGCAACATTCCCCACCCACGTAAAACTCTCGGTGCCTCCCGGAAAGAAAGCCGAGTGCTTGATTATCAACGCTGTTGAGTGTGAGCCATACCTTACGGCCGACTACCGCGTGATGCTCGAAAAGGGCGAGGAGTTGCTGGTTGGTGCGAGGATTTTGGCGAAGGCTATTGGCGTAGATAAGATATATATAGGTGTGGAGAATAACAAGCCCGACGCAATTGAGGCTTTGAAAAAGTTGGCTGCCACCTATGTAGAGATAGAGATTGTGCCTCTGAAAATGCGCTACCCGCAGGGAGGCGAGAAACAGCTGATTGCTGCCGTTACGGGCCGTCAGGTGCCCAGCGGTGGCCTTCCCATTGATGTTGGTGCTGTGGTGCAGAACGTGGGTACGGCTTTGGCAGTATATGAGGCTGTGATTAAGAACAAACCTCTGGTTGAGAGGGTAGTAACCGTAACAGGTTCAACCCTTGCTTCACCTAAGAACCTCCTCGTTAGGGTTGGTACCCCGATGAGCGAACTCATCGCCTACTGCGGTGGTATGGAGGGCGTTGGTAAGGTTGTGGCCGGTGGTCCTATGATGGGACGTGCGGTGAGCAACGTGGATGCTCCCGTAACGAAGGGTACTTCGGGCGTGTTGCTCATTCCCACTGCCGAGTCGCTCCGTCAGAAACCCGACACCTGTATTCGTTGCGCCAAGTGCGTGGAGGCTTGCCCTATGGGCTTGGAGCCCTATCTGCTCTCGAAACTCTCCAAGAAGGAGATGTATGACGAGTGCGAGGCACACAACATTGCAGATTGTATCGAGTGTGGTTGCTGTACGTTCAGCTGCCCCGCCTACCTGCCGCTGCTCGATTGGCTGCGCATTGGTAAGGGCGAGGTTATGAAACGTATGAGGGCCCGCGCTGCTGCGAAGAAATAAACATAGGAGGAGAAACAGAAATAAAAAGTATAGAAACTATGAGTACTCAAAAATTGGTAATTTCGCCTGCTCCGCACGTGCACGGCAGCAACGACACTCGCCGAATGATGGGCGATGTGCTGATTGCTCTGTTGCCCGCATTGGTGGTGTCGGTAGTGGCCTATGGCTGGCAGGCATTTATCGTAACCGCTTTTTCGGTGGCTTGCTGCGTGCTGACAGAGTGGTTTGTTCAGAAATTTTTGCTCAAAGGCCCCGCAACGCTCGGCAACTTGTCGGCTGTGGTTACGGGTGTACTTTTGGCCTTCAACTTGCCCGCAAACATTCCTCTGGGTTTGGTTGCCATCGGTGCTGTGGTTGCCATCGGCATCGGTAAGATGACCTTTGGTGGTTTGGGTAAGAACCCCTTCAACCCCGCATTGGTGGGCCGTGTGTTCCTGCTGATTGCATTCCCCGTGGCAATGACCACCTTCCCCGAGGCTGCCGGTGCAGTGAGTGGTGCAACTCCTCTGGCTGTGGCCAAAGAGGCCCTGAAAGTGGGTACTCCCATGAGCGAGGTGATGCAGAACTTCGACTTGGGGGCTATGAGCCTCGGTATGAGGAGCGGCTCGCTGGGTGAGATTTCGGCTGTGGCTCTGCTTGTGGGCTTTGTGTGGTTGCTCGTTAGGAGGGTTATCCGCTGGCACGTGCCCGTGTTCGTGCTGGGCACTATGGCTCTGATTTCGGGTATCACTTGGGCTATTGCCCCCGAGCAGTATATGAGCCCCTTGTTCCACCTGCTCAATGGTGGTGCAGTGTTGGGTGCTGTGTTTATGGCCACCGACTACGTAACCTCGCCGATGACCACCAAGGGCGCAATCATCTACGCCATCGGTATCGGTATGATTACAATGTTTGTGCGCCTTTGGGGTGCCTATCCGGAGGGTATGTCGTTTGCCATTCTGATTATGAATGCTGTGGTGCCTCTGATTGACAAATATGTGCGTCCCAAACGCTTTGGTGTTGTTAAATCTAAAAAATAAGGAGGCAGAGAAGAGTATGAAAAGTTCATTGAAAAATATGGTTCTTGTGCTGTTTGTCATCTGCCTTGTGGCTTCGGGTGCCGTTGCTCTTGTGAACAACGTAACTGCCGAGCCCATCGCAAAAGCGCAAGCACAAAAGGTTGTGGCTGCACTCAAAGCAGTGTTGCCCGAGTTTGACAACACCCCCGAGGCTGCCACCGTGGAGGGCTTTGAGGGTGTCTATTACGAGGCCAAGAGTGGCGACCAGACTGTTGGTTATGCCTTCGAGAGCACCTCGCCCAATGGCTTCAACGGCAATGTGAAACTGATGGTGGGCTTTGCTGTCGATGGCACTATCGTTAATATCGAGGTGTTGGAGCAGGCCGAGACTCCCGGTTTGGGTACCAATATGACTGTGGTTGACAACCCTCTGATTCTCAGTTTCAGGGGCAAGCAGGCTGCGGATGTGAATATGACAGTGAAGAAGGATGGTGGCGATGTGGATGCACTCACTGCTGCAACCATCTCATCGAGGGCCTATGCTGATGCTGTTGCAAGGGCCTATGCTGCTTTCAAGAGCGTTACCACAGGTGAGGTAACTGCCTACACCTCGGCAACTCAGCTCAAAGCGCAAGCCGAAGGTACCGCTGCTGCAACCGAGGCTCCCGCTTGTGGCGGATGTACCAAAGAGGAGGTCAAGGAGTGTGGTGATGGCCCTCACGGCCACTGTGGCGCAAATTGTAAACACCAATAATACGTTAATACGAAGAGATAGAAAACTATGGGTAAGAATTTATCGACTTTTACTTCGGGCATTGTGAAGAACAACCCCACCTTCGTATTGGTGTTGGGTATGTGCCCCACGCTGGCTACTACCTCCTCTGCCGCCAATGGTATGGGTATGGGCGCAGCGACTATGTTCGTGCTGATTATGTCGAACATTGTGATTTCATTGATTAAGAACCTCATCCCCGACAAGGTGCGTATTCCTGCCTACATTGTGGTAATCGCATCGTTTGTTACGGTTGTGCAGCTGCTGATGCAGGCCTACCTGCCAGACCTCTACAACACTCTGGGTGTATTCATTCCGCTGATTGTGGTGAACTGTATCATCTTGGGCCGTGCCGAGGCATTTGCCTCGAAAAACGGCGTGTGGGCTTCGGCTTTGGATGGCGCAGGCATCGGCTTGGGCTTCACCTTGTCGCTCACACTGATTGGTATGGTGAGGGAGATTTTGGGTAACGGCCAGATTTTCGGCATAGATTTGTGGCAGGGTGGTGGCGCACTTATCTTTGTGCTTGCTCCCGGTGCCTTCATCGTGCTGGGCTACTTGATGATTTTGTTCCGTAAATTAACCGCTAAAACCAAATAACGACTATGGAGATGTTTGCTATTATCATTGGAGCAATCTTTGTGAACAACGTTGTGTTGTCGCAATTCTTGGGTATCTGCCCCTTCTTGGGTGTGTCCAATAAGGTTGAAACCTCTATGGGTATGGGTGCTGCGGTTACCTTCGTTATGGCCATCAGCTCGTTGGTGGTTTACCTGTTGCAGTACTATGTGCTTGTACCATTGCATATGGAGTATATGCAGACCATCGTCTTTATCCTTGTGATTGCTGCGCTGGTGCAGATGGTGGAGATTATTTTGAAGAAGATTTCCCCCTCGCTCTATCAGGCTTTGGGTATCTTCCTGCCCCTGATTACCACCAACTGCGCTGTGCTTGGTGTGGCTCTGCTGCTTGTTCAGAAGGAGTTCAACCTTGTGGAGTCGGTTGTCTATGCTGTTTCCACTGCCATTGGCTTTGCCCTTGCGCTGGTGATTTTTGCAGGTTTGAGGGAGAGGCTTGAACTTGCCGACACCCCCAAGGCTGTGAAGGGTGTGCCCATCGCACTGATTACCGCAGGTATCTTGGCAATGGCCTTTATGGGCTTCTCGGGCTTGGTTTAGTTCGGGTGGCGTAACAAAATAATCATTGAACGCAAAAGCGTGTGTTCCACCAATGGAACACACGCTTTTTGTTGTTGAATAGTGAAGTTTGAAAACTCTCCAAGTACCCCATTTTGTGTAAAAAACAAGTGTTGATGCAAAGATTTTTCAAAAGTAGAGTACAATAATTCAAACCTTTGGAGGTGCGGAAAGTTGTTGGTATATTTGTTTGTGTAACTTTGCACTTCGGAAAAGGAAAACTCAAAACGAACAAACAAATGAACCCATACCGTATGAAACACACATTTTCGCTTTGGACCGCAGTGGGAGTGATTGCTCTCTTGCTGGGTGGTTGCCGCAGCAACGAGCCCTACGTCATCTCAAAGGCCACAATGCAGGACAAAATCAAGGGAGGTTGGGCCGGTCAGGTCATCGGCTGTACCTATGGTGGCCCCACAGAGTTCAAATTCAAAGGGGTGCCCATCCCCGAGGAACACGAGATTCCGTGGTACGATGACTACGTGAAGGCGACCTTCGAGAAGCGTGCGGGCCTTTATGATGACATCTATATGGACATCTGCTTTATGGAGGTAATCGAGAAACACGGTATGGATGCACCCGTGGATATCTTCGCCACCACCTTTGCCGGTGCCGACTATAAACTCTGGCACGCCAACCAAATTGCCCGCTACAACATCCTGCGTGGCATTATGCCCCCACAGTCGGGCCATTGGATGAACAACCCACACGCCGACGACATCGACTTTCAGATTGAGGCTGACTTCATTGGCCTGATGTCGCCCGGGTTGGTGAACGAGTCGAGCCGTTTTTGCGACAAAGTGGGCCACATTATGAACTATGGCGATGGCTACTATGGAGGTGTCTATGTGGCCGCAATGTATGCTATGGCTTTCGTGAGCGACAGTGTGGAAGAGGTGGTAACCGAGGCCCTGAAAGCTATTCCCGCCAAAAGCCGCTACCACAAGTGTATCGCCAACACCATTGCCCTCTGGCGCAAGTATCCCACCGATTGGAGGGCCGCTTGGGAGGAGTTGCAACAGTTGCACGGCGAGGAAGATATTGCTTGCGGCTATGGCGTGTTGCACGAGTACAACATCGATGCTGCGCTCAATTCGGCCTATGTGGTTATGGGACTGCTCTATGGCGAAAAGGATTTCTACGAGACTCTTGATATTTCCACCCGATGTGGCCAAGACTCCGACTGCAACCCTGCCACGGCGGGCGGCATACTCGGTGTGATGCTTGGCTATGAGGGCATTGGCGAGGAGTGGACACGCTCCGTTGAACTCGTGGACGAGGTGAAATTCCCATACACGGAGTCCTCCATGAGGGATGTGTATGCTATGGGTATGAGGCACGCCGAACAGGTTGTGGAGGGTGCTGGTGGTAGGGTTACCGAGCAGGAATTTGTCATCCCTCGCACCAAGATTGAGCCTGTGGTATTGGAACAGTGCTTTGAGGGGCTCCATCCCGTGGAACGCATACATCTCGACGAAACTGTAACCGACAATGTGTTCCGTGCCAAATTCCACGGCACGGGCTTCATCCTCCACGGCACAATGCGTCAAGGTAAGGGGGCGGAGAACTATGTGGCTTGGTTTGACCTCTACCTCAATGGCGAGAAGGCAGCCACCTTCGATATGCCCATCAACTTCCTGCACCGCCGCTACGACATCTACCACATCTACGGACTCCCCAAAGGCGACTATGAGTTGGAACTCCGCTGGACCAACTACCAAGAGCCCTACAAGCTCTTTGTGCGTGATTTTATCTACTACACCGACCAACCCCTCTAATGTGTGAGAAGAATGAATGCTATGATGCGAAAAGTGTGTAATATATTGACTCTGTTGCTCTTGTGTACAACCTTCGGGGTGTCGGCCCAAGTTGCTTTGTCGGAAGAAAAAGGGGCCTTTGAGATTGCCTCTGGCCGCCGTACAGCCACCGTCATCTACGACTCGGCCGATGCCGAGGTGGTGGGCAAAGTTGCAGCTCTCTTCGCGGACGATGTGAAGGCTGTGAGTGGTCGCAGGCCCCGAGTAACCACTTCGTTGCCATCCTCGGCCGCCAACGTGGTTGTGGTGGGCACCATTGGTCAGAGCGCCCTTGTGGATCGTCTTGTGGCCGAGGGTAGGATTGATGTGAGTGTCTATGAGGGTGGCTGGGAACGCTATGGCGTTTTCTGCGTGGAGCGCCCCTTCAAGGGCATTGGGCGTGCGCTGGTGGTGGCAGGCTCCGACCGCCGAGGCACAGCCTACGGCCTATTGTCCATCTCGGAGGCTATCGGGGTGTCGCCTTGGTATTGGTGGGCCGATGTGCCCATCAGGAAGCGTGCGAGGGTAGCTGTGGGGGTGGAACCCTTTGTGTCGGCCGAGCCAACCGTCAGGTATCGAGGCATTTTTATAAACGACGAGGATTGGGGACTGCTCCCGTGGGCAACCAACACCTTTGAGCCCGAGGCGGGCACCATTGGCCCCAAAACCTACGCCAAAGTGTGTGAACTGCTCCTGCGACTGAAAGCCAACTACCTATGTCCCGCAATGCATCGTCGCTCGGTGGCCTTCAACGAGATTGCCGAAAATAAGGTGGTGGCCGATAGCTACGCTATTGTGATGGGTTCGGTACACTGCGAGCCACTGCTCTACAACAACGCCCGAGAGTGGAATAAAAAGGTGCAGGGAGAGTGGAACTACCAGACCAACAAGGACACCATCAATGGCGTGTTGCGCAAGAGGGTGGAGGAGAACGGAATGTACGAAAACGTCTATACGCTCGCCCTGCGTGGCCTGCACGACAAGGCGATGGAGGGGAGTCGCAGCTTTGAGGAACGCAAGGCTATCCTCGAAAGCGCACTCGACGACCAAAGGCAGATTTTGAGCGACATCATCCAAAAACCACTAGCAGAGATACCTCAGGCTTTTACCCCCTACAAGGAGGTGCTTGACATCTACGAGAGGGGTATGCACCTGCCTGATGAGGTTACAATCATCTGGCCCGATGACAATTTCGGTTATATGAAACGATTGAGCAACCCGAAGGAGAGGTTGCGCTCGGGCCGCTCGGGTGTCTATTACCACGTCTCCTACCACGGTAAGCCCCACGACTATCTGTGGCTCTGCACCACTCCTCCACAACTTATGTATGAGGAGTTGTCGAAGGTCTATGCCACCGGTGGCGACCGCATCTGGTTGCTCAACGTGGGCGATATAAAACCTTGTGAGTTCGCAATGGAGTTCTTCCTCGATATGGCCTACGACTTCCACTCATTTGACTACGAGAGTGTTGCCACCGCCCACGGACGTTGGTTGGGAGGCATTTTTGGAGAGGAATACACCGACGAACTCACCCACATTATGGACGAATACTACCGCTTGGCCTTCACAAGCAAGCCCGAATATATGGGGTGGGGGTTTGAGTGGAACACCAAGTACAACAAGCACGAAATTGTAACCGACACCGACTACTCCTTCGCCAACTACAACGAAGCAGATGGTCGCTTGGCCGACTACAAGGCCTTGGGGCAGAGGTCGTCGGCACTCTATGGGTCGCTACCCGAGGAGGCTCGGGCAGCCTACTATCAACTCGTACACTATCCCGTGAGGGGTAGCGAGGAGATGAATCGAATGTTGCTGCTGGCGCAGAAAAACCGCTGGTATGCAACCCAAGGACGTGCCGCAACCAACTCGTTGCGTGGGGAGTCGCTGGCAAGTGAGCAGGCTCTCAATATGCTCACGGCCGATTATAATGGCTTGCTTGGGGGTAAGTGGAACGGTATGATGAGCCTGCGCCACGGAGTTACGGCTCGCTACTTCAATACCCCCAAATTGGACTCCATAGAACTCAAAAGTGGCGCAGTGATGGGTGTGTGGTGCGAAGAGAGTGATGTCGTGCGAGGGGGAGTCAACTTCGCCGCCCTGCCTACCTTCAACGCACTGCTGCCCGAAAGCCACCGCTTGGAGATTTACAACAAGGGATGTGAGCCCTTTGAGTGGAGCCTGACCTGCACGGCCGATTGGATTTTGACCGACAAGGTTGGCGGCATCGTGAAGGAACAAGAGCAGGTGCAGGTGTCCATTGATTGGAGTGCGGTGCCCAAAGGGGAAGACCTCTTGGAATATATCCACATTGTGGGTGCAGGTGGCTCCAAGCGAGTGGCTGTGTCGGTCTTCAACCCCGAGGTGAAGGAGGGTGCAGAGAGCCTTGTAGGGCTGTTTGTGGAGAATAGGGGCTATGTTTCCATTCCCGCCGCGGCGTTCCATCGCAAGGTGGAGAATGAGGCGATTGAGATGATGCTGATAGATAACCTCGGAGTGGAGAATGCCTCGGTGCAGATGGGTAATCCATTGGCCGAGGAGCAAAATCTCTACGAAAAAGGGCCCTGCTTGGAGTATGATTTCTACACTTTCAGCGAGGGCTCGGTGGATGTCTATACCTACACTCTGCCAACTTTCCAACTCTATGACAAAGAGGAGTTTGGCAACGAGTATGGCGGCCACGATGCCACCAACGAGGAGTTGCGTTACGGGGTGAGCATTGACGATATGTTTGTGGCCACACCCACTATCTCTTCGCACGAATATTCTCAGTCGTGGAGCGAGAATGTGCTCAGAAACTGCTCCATCAAAAAGACCACTATGAAGGTGGATGGTCCGGGCCGCCACACGCTGAAAATACTTTGTGGTGATGCAGGTGTGGTGGTGCAGAAGATTGTGCTCGACTTTGGTGGGCTCAAACGCTCCTACGTCGGCCCCCGTTCAACACAAGTGAAATAAATGTGTTGTCCCCTCAAAACAAAGGCGTGTAACCATCAGAGTTACACGCCTTTTTGTTGTTGAGTGTTGCCCTTACAGCAAAATGAGGCTCACGGCCATAATTGCCATGCCGAGGAAAAGGCCCAACAAGGCGATGTGGTTTTCGCCATACTGATGGGTGGCAGGCAGGAGCTCGTCAAACGATATGTAAATCATAATACCCGCAACGGCGGCCATTATACAGCACAGCAACATAGGCGATAGGAATGGCATCAACACCGCCCACGCTAACAGCGCACCCAACGGCTCGGCAAGGCCCGAGGCAAAGGAGTACCAAAAGGCCCTTTTCCGGCTACCTGTGGCGTGATATATCGGAACCGATACGGCAATGCCCTCGGGGATGTTGTGAATGGCTACGGCTACGGCAATGGCAAGGCCGAGTCCGAGGTCTTCATAGGCGGCTACAAAGGTTGCAATACCCTCCGGAAAGTTGTGTATGGCAATGCCTATGGCAGTAACGATGCCTGCGTGTTTGAGGCGTTTGATGGTGGCGTGGTGGTGATTTTGGTTGTCCTCACCTTGCATCTCCTCCACGTTGTGTAGCTCGTGTGGGTTGTTGGCCTCGGGGATAAGTTTGTCAATGAGGGCGGCCAATAGCACACCTCCAAAGAACATTCCTGCTGCCAAAAGGTCGCCACGCTGAGCATTGCCCAACAAGAGCCCCAAATCGATACGAGAGGTGTGCAACATCTCCATAAACGATATGTAAACCATCACACCGGCTGATAGTCCCAATGAAAAACAGAGGAACTTTTTGTTGGTGCGCTTGGCAAAAAAGCCGATAACACTACCTATGCCTGTGGCAAGGCCCGCAAAAAGAGTGAGCAAAAGAGCTCCAAAGATGTTCTCGTTCATAGAATTTTTATTAACTTTGCAAAGATAAACATAATTTAACCGAAATGTTATCCTCAGAAGTGGGTATATTGCTCGGTCATACTTTTTTTTAACACTTTCGCTTGTTATGAACCAAGAGAACCAAAAACCGAGGGTGAAACTGCACGACAAGACTTTTGAACTCTCCATTCCCTATGCCGAACTTGATGAGGCTATCACCGCTTTGGGCGAAAAAATCAACGAAGACTATAAAGATGTTGACACCCCGCTTTTTCTGGGTGTCCTCAGCGGGGCCTTTATGTTTATGAGCGAGCTGATGCAGAAGATTAACTTCCCTTGTGAGTTGTCGTTTGTGAAACTATCTTCATACAGTGGTATGACCTCCACGGGCAAGGTGCAGGAACTCATCGGTTTGCGTAATAATATCGAGGGGCGCCACGTTATCATCGTGGAGGACATTGTGGACACGGGTGAGAGTATGGAACACCTGTTGCGCTCGCTGGCCGGCCACCGTCCCGCAAGTGTGGAGATTGCAACCCTGCTCTTCAAGCCAAGTAAGTTCTCAAAGGACTACAATGTGAAATACCGAGCAATGGATATCCCCAATGATTTCATCGTCGGCTTCGGCTTGGACTACGACGAGTTGGGCCGCAATCTCAAAGATATCTACACGGTTGTAAATGAGTAGGATTGATATCGACATACTTCAAGGGGGCAAGTTGTTGCCCCTTGTGGAGGACTTCTATACAATTCAGGGTGAGGGTTTTCACAGCGGGAAGCCTGCATATTTCATTCGTTTGGGTGGTTGCGATGTGGGCTGTAAGTGGTGCGATGCGAAGTTCACTTGGGATGCTCGCAAATTCCCGCCGGTGGAGGTGGAGGAGATTATCGCTCGCGCCTCCTCCTTTGAGGCACAGGCCATTGTGATTACCGGTGGCGAGCCGCTGTTGTACCCATTGGGACTGCTCACCAGAGGACTTAAAGAACGAGGACTCGAAATTTTTCTCGAAACATCCGGAACGTCGCCCCTTAGTGGGGAGTTCGATTGGGTGTGCCTTTCGCCCAAACGCCAGAAGGCTCCGCTGGATGAGGTGTGTGCCGTGGCGAGCGAGTTGAAGGTTATTGTGGAGAGTGCCGAGGATTTCGCTTGGGCCGAGGAGTGTGCTGCAAGGGTGGGCGAGGAGTGCCTGCTCTACCTGCAACCAGAGTGGAGTCGCTATGAGGCTGTCATCGGCGAGGTGGTTGAGTATGCCAAAGCACACCCGCGATGGAATGTGTCGGTACAGGTGCACAAATTTATGCACATTCCGTAGGCGTGTAGTGCGAGGGCGGACAAAGAGAAGTGAGGAATGAAGGTTTTTTTGAAGAAATATTGGCATTGGCTGACAGCCACACTGCTGTTTGTTGTGTTGGTCGTGTTTTTCTCCGACCTGCCGTTGGTTGACTATGTGCAGACCAAAACTTCGGTACGCAGACTCAAAGCAGAAAGGGAGGCCTATGTGGAACAGATTAGGAGTGATAGCATATTTCTCGAAAATCTTAAAGACGACGCTTTTCTTGAAAAATATGCGCGTGAGAAGTTCTATATGCACGCAGAGGATGAAGAGGTCTATCTGTTTGAATAAACGAGTGTTAGGATGGCTGCTGAACTAAAACATAAGGTTGTGAAGGGTGTGGCGTGGTCAACCATCGAGAAAATTCTCTCGGCCTTGCTGCAACTTGCCGTGAGCCTTGTGCTCTTGAACCTCCTTTCGCCGGAGGACTATGGTATTATGGCCATTGTGGCAGCTTTCCCGGCGATATTGATGCCTCTGGTGGATAGCGGTTTTTCGCAGGCTCTGATTAGGAAAAAGGAGGTTGACGACACCGACTACTCTTCGGTTTTCTATGTAAATATTGCCATTTCGGTTGCACTCTATACCATTTTGGTTGCACTCTCGCCTGCTATTGCAGAGTTCTTCGATGTACCCCAATTTAAGGTTATAGCACCTGTGCTATATCTGCTTATACCTATTAATTCACTTTCCAATATCCAGAATGCTATTCTGTCGCGCTCTATGGAGTTCAAACGCCTCTCGCTTTATACGCTGGTGGCCAATGCGGTGTCGAGTGGTGTTGCTATTTGGATGGCATTGGAAGGCTTGGGAGTGTGGGCTTTGGTGGGCCAAAGGCTTGGTGTTGTGGTGGTTAAGACTGTGATGCTGTGGTGGGGTAGTAGTTGGAGGCCCAAGTGGTTGTTTTCGCTCGACCGCATCAAGGGTATGTTTCGCTATGGCTCGCGCATATTGTTGAGCGACCTTGTGAGCAACATCTACTACCAGATTTCCAACCTCTTCATCGGCAAGTTCTACACCAAGGCCGAACTCGGCTACTACGACCGAGGCAACAAGATTAAGGAGATGCCCGTAACATCGACCATTATGGCGGTGCTGAACGTTACCTTCCCTGCTTTCTCGCGCCAGAAGGATGATAAACCAAAACTTGCGCTCAACGCCCGTAAGGTGTTTGTGCTCTGGGCCTTTGTGATGTTGCCACTGATGGGTGGATTGATTTTTGTGGCCGAGGATATGTTCCGAGCCTTGCTGCCCGAGGTGTGGTTGCCTGCGGTGCCATATTTGCAGATTTTGAGTATCGGCGGACTGCTGGCTCCCTTGTCGGTTATTTCCTACAATTTGGTTAAGGTGTGTAGCGATGGAAAGATGATTTTCCGCATCGAGTTTGTCAAAAAGGTTATTGCAACCATTGTTTTGATAATCACCATACCAATTAGTGTGAAGGCCATTGCGTGGGGCCAAGTGGCGATTTTTGTGTCGGATATGATTGTGAACACCCTTGCTGCCCGCCATTATGTCAGGGAGTGGTCGCTGTGGCGCAGGATTAAGGACGTTGTGCCCATTGCGTTGACCACGCTTGCGATGTTGGCCATTGTGAGTGGGGTGGGTCACCTGCTGACGGGCGTTGGGGCGTTGGTGGTATTCCTTGTGAAGGTAGCCGTAGGTGTTGGCTCCTATGCTCTGCTGGGCGAGTTGTTCCGCTTGGAGGCTTGGAAGGAGATGAAGGAAATCCTTGTCGGCTACTTCCCCAAGAAAAAGAGATAGGAAAGAGCTTGGGTTGACCTTCCCACTATATATAGCGAAACAAAAAGCTCGGGTATTAAAATCAATACCCGAGCTTTTTGTCTCTTTCAGTTGTGTGTGTCGGTTTCCTACTCATAGACCTTGGGGGTGAGTTTGCCCTCCAACACCCTCTGGGCATTCATCGCAAGGGCTTCCAGTTCGTTCTCGCCGGGCATCACAACCACCTTCGCAAGAGGCTCAACCATATCCTTAATGTAGCTAACCACATATTTAGAATATGCAATGCCACCTGTGAGTATCACCGCATCCACATCGCCTTTTAGCACGGCCAACATAGAGCCGATGGTCTTGCCCACACCATAGGCCATTGAGTCCATCACGAGTTTGGCCTCCTTGTCGCCGGCCTCGGCACGTGCGCCCACCTCGCGGGTGTCGTTACTGCCCAAGTGGGCCACAATACCTCCCTTGCCGGAGAGCATTTTCGACACCTCGGCCAGAGTGTACTTGCCGCTGAAACACAACTCCGCAAAGGCTTTGGCAGGCATAGTACCAGCCCTCTCTGGCGAGAATGGGCCTTCGCCGTCGAGTGCGTTGTTCACATCCACAACAAGTCCTTTGCGATGGGCACCAACCGAGATACCACCGCCCATGTGAGCAACCACAAGGTTGAGTTCCTCGTAGGGCTTGCCGATGTTGTCGGCATACACCCTTGCAACGGCTTTCTGATTGAGTGCGTGGAAGATAGACTCGCGCTTGATTTGGGGAAGGCCGGTGAGCCTTGCCTCCGCTTGCAGCTCATCTACCACCACGGGGTCGGCAATGTAGGCCTTAACGCCTGCCAGCTGTGCAATCTCTGCGGCGAGCAGCGCACCCAAGTTGGAGGCGTGTTGTCCTGCGGGGCGCAGGCGGATGTCCTCAATCATCTGTGCGTTCACCTCGTAGGTGCCGCTGGGGATGGGTTTGAGCAGTCCGCCACGGCCAATGACAGCATCAAGGTCGCCGAGAGCGACTCCCGAGGCTTTCACAGCCTCGAGAATCACCTCCCTGCGGAAGTCTAATTGGTCCAAAATGGTTTTGTAGCGGCCAATCTCCTCGCTCGAATGGCGCAAGGTGGTTGAGAAAACCTCCTTGTCGTTCTCAAATACAGCCACCTTTGTGGAGGTGGAACCGGGGTTGATGGCCAAAATCTTATAGGTCGTAGTCATATGTGTATGCTTGTGGATAAAAAAACAGGGCGCAGGAGGTTAACCCGCGCCCAGACATAGTTAGTTTTCCTATTTTGCGCTCAAACAAGCAAGAGCGATAGAGTAGAGTTTGGTCTTGGTGCTGTCGCCACGCGAGGTGAGCACACAAGGTGCGCTGGGACCTGCAACCATAGCGGCCAACTCTGCGCCACCAAACTTCGAGCAAGCCTTGAAGAATACGTTGCCACTCTCGATGTTGGGGAAGAGGAGGCAGTCGGCATCACCGGCAACGGGACCGGTGAGTTTCTTAATCTGTACGCTCTCCATATCAATAGCAACATCCAAAGCCAAAGGTCCCTGGAAGATGCCGTCGCCCAACTCGCCATTCTGGCCAAGTGCCGACAATTCTGCCGATTCAACCGAGCTGATAACCTTGGGGAGGAGTTGCTCGCTGGGGGCAATCAGAGCAACTTTGGGCTGCTCGATACCAAGAGTCTGTGCGGTCTTAACGAGGTATTTGGCAATCTGTTTTTTCTGCTCAAAGTTGGGCAGGGGGAGAACTGCTACATCGCTCACGGTGAGGAGTTTGTGGTAGGCGGGAATCTCTAATACGGTAACGTGGCTGAGGGTAGTGCCTGCGGGCAGAAGACCCCACTCTTTGTTCAAGATACCACGCATATATTTGTCGGTAGGAACAACGCCCTTCATCAGCACGTCATACTCGCCATTGTGAACAGCCTTAACGGCAATCTCAACAGCTTTAACATCCTCGCTCTCGGGGATGATGGTGTATTGGCTCATATCCACGCCTTCGGCCTCGCACGATTTTTTGATCTCTTCGGGATCGCCCACGAGGGTAACCTCTGCAATGCCGGCCTTGATAGCCATATCGGTAGCACCAATCGAGTGTGTGTCCTGACCGTATGCTACAATCATTTTCTTCTTGCCACTCGCCTTTGCAGCAGCAACGATGTCTTCCAGATGTTTAATCATGACTCTTTTGTTTTGAGAATGTTTATTTGTTAAGTTTGCTTACAATGTTGTAGGTGTCTGTGGCAATTACAAGCTCCTCGTTGGTGCCCATAACCACAACTTTAACCTTCGATTCGGGCTTCGAGAGCACCTTGTCTTGGCCCTTCACGCCACGGTTGGCATCAACGTCAAATTCGATACCCATAAATTCGAGGTCTTTGCAGACATACTCCCTCATTTCGGGACCGTTCTCGCCCACACCACCGGTGAATACCAACAGGTCGATGCCACCCATTGCGGCAGCATAGGAGCCGATGAATTTGCGGATGCGGTAGAAATATGCCTCTTCGGCCACAGCAACAACCTCGTTGCCGGCCAATGCGCCTGCCTGAATGTCCCTCATATCGCTCGAATGTCCGCCCGAAAGACCATAAACACCCGACTCTTTGTTGATGAGGTTCCAAATCTCCTCCATACTCTTACCCTCCTTGGTGTGGATGAAGTTCAATACGCCGGGGTCGATAGAGCCGCAGCGGGTACCCATCATCAGACCATCCACAGGGGTTAGGCCCATTGAGGTATCAACACTCTTGCCATTCAATACGGCCGTTATCGAGCCACCATTACCGATGTGGCAGGTAACAATCTTGGAGTCGTTGATATCAATGCCGACCATCTTGGCTGCCTGCTCGGCAACGTAGCGGTGGCTGGTGCCGTGGAAGCCATAGGCCCTGACGCGATACTCGTCGTAGTAGCGGCGAGGAATACCATAGAGGAATGCCTTTGCGGGCATTGTCTGGTGGAATGCGGTGTCGAAGTTGGCAACCTGAGGCACTCCGGGCAGGAGTTTTTCGATTGCATAGATACCTTTGAGGTTGGCGGGAATGTGCAGGGGAGCCAAGTCAACGCAACCCTCCACCATATCCATCACCTCCTTGTCGATTAGTGCACTCTCCTTGAACTGCTCGCCACCGTGAACAACCCTGTGGCCAACAGCGTCAATCTCCTCCAAAGTATTAACAACACCACTCTCTGGATGGGTGATAGCTTTGATGATGAGGTCGATACCAACGGTGTGGTCGGGAATATCCGTAACGGTCTTTACGGGCTCCTTGCCCACGGGTTTGTGTGTAAGCACTCCATTTTCGAGGCCGATGCGCTCGACGAGGCCCTTTGCCAAAAGGGTGTCGGCACCCTCGCTCATTTCGATTACCTGATACTTGATGGAACTGCTGCCGCAGTTGAGAACAAGAATAACCATTTTGTGATTTGTTTTTATGTTGTTATTGTTTTTGTAATGTAAAAATTGTCTTCTATTGGAATTTGTAGCCAACGCCTTTGATTGTGGTGATGTGGTTCTCACCAATCTTGGTGCGTAGCTTACGAATGTGAACGTCGATGGTACGGTCGCCCACAATCACCTGACTGCCCCACACGGAGGCGTAGATGTCCTCCCTCGAAAAAACCTTCTGCGGCTTGGAGTAGAGCAATTCGAGAAGTTGGAACTCCTTGCGTGGCAGAATAATCTCTTGGCCGTTTTTGATGACCACAAATCTCTCTTTGTCAATGGTGATGACGTCGTTTGCGCTCTCGCTCTGTTCGCCACTTTCGGAGTTGTTTTCTCCTGTCTCTGCACGTTTGAGAATGGCTTTGAGTCGGCTGACAAGCAGCTTAACCTTCACCGGCTTGGTGATGTAGTCGTCGGCTCCCAACTCAAATCCCTCCAACTGCGACTCGTCTTCGCCACGAGCCGACAGAAAAACAATCATAGTGTTTTTCAACTGTGGCATTTGGCGCAATCGACGACACGTCTCCATGCCATCCATTTCAGGCATCATCACGTCCAGCAATACAAGGTGGGGAACGAATTTTTCGGCCACAGCCAAAGCCTCTACACCATTCGATGCAGTCTGCACTTCAAACTCTTCGCGACGCAGATTATAACCCACAAATTCGAGAATATCGGGCTCGTCATCAACAAGTAGAATTCGGTAGTTCATAGGGTACTTCTCAACTAATAAGTCCAAAATCCCCGAAAGGTAGAAATTTTTGCCGAGATTTCCTACCCATACCCCATTAATTATTTCAGAAATGGTTTTTTGTTGTGAATGGGTTGGAAAATCGCACAAAAGAGCCTATCTTTGTAGGTTGTATGTGTGCGCGTTGTGCACATTGTGTAAAACGTAAAATTTTACGAGTATGACTACCGAAAATCAAAACCCTGTTCCAGAGGAACAAGTCGGCGTTGCCGAAGATGTGAAAATTGCTACCCAAGAGCCGGCAGCGGATGTTGCCGTGGCTGATGTGGCACAGCCTGCCGAGGAGGTGGAGGCTGTGGTTGAGAGTGTGGACTTTGAGGAGGAGGATGCTGCGTTGGCAGCTGACGTGCCTGAGCTATCACTCGAAAACGACGAAATTAATGACGAAAATGGCGACGAGGTGAGTAGCCGAATTGCCGACTCGATGGCCGACTTGGCCGCAATGAGCAAGAGCGAAGTTGTTGACTACTTTGCCGGCCTGCTCGAAGAGAAACCCGTGCAGAATATGCGCTACGATGTGGAGGCAGTGAAGGTTGCTTTCTACAAGCACCACCGCGCAGAGGTTGACGCTGCTCGCAAGGCCTTCGTGGAAGAGGGTGGTGCGGAGGAAGATTTTCAGCCCGCAGTTGACAGCGACGAGGTGCGCCTGAAAGAACTTTTCGGCATCTATCGCGCTCGCCGTGAGGAATATATGGCCTCGCTTGAAAGCCTCAAAGAGGAAAACCTCAAAGTGAAGTTGCAGATTATTGAGGAGTTGAAAGAACTCGTTGAGAGCAACGAAACGATGAATCACACCTTCCAGACCTTCCGTGAGTTGCAGCAGCGCTGGAAAGATACGGGTGTGGTGCCGCAGGCCAATGTGAAAGAGATTTGGGAGACCTACAATCTCCACGTGGAGAATTTCTACAACTACATCAAGATAAACAAAGAGTTGCGTGATTTGGATCTCAAACGTAACTACGAGGCTAAGGTGCAACTCTGTGAGGCTGCCGAGGCGCTTGTGGAGGAGAGTTCGATTGTGGCAGCCTTCCGCAAGTTGCAGGACTTGCACGAGCAGTGGAGGGAGATTGGCCCCGTGGCTATGGAGTTCAAGGAGAGCATCTGGGAGCGTTTCAAAGATGCATCTTCCCGTATCAACAAGGCTCACCAAGAGTATTTCGAGGGAATTAAGGCCGAACAGAAACGCAACCTTGACCTGAAAACCGAGTTGTGTGTGAAGGCCGAAGAGTTGACAACGCAGGTTATAACCACTCGAAAGGAGTGGAATAAGGCTTCCGAGAAACTCATTGAGATACAGAAAGTTTGGAAAACTATTGGCTTTGCTCCCCGCAAGGAGAATACGAAGATTTACGAGCGTTTCCGTGCTGCTTGCGATAGGTTCTTCGAGATAAAAAAATCGTTCTACGAGGGCATCAAAACCGAAATGGAGAATAACCTCCAAATGAAATTGGAGATTTGCGAGGCTGCCGAGGCTCTCAAAGAGAGTGAGCAGTGGAAAAAAACCTCCGATGAACTCATCGGTTTGCAGAAACGTTGGAAGGAGATAGGCCCTGTGGCAAGGAAACATTCGGACGCTGTGTGGAAGAGGTTCAGGGCCGCTTGCGACTACTTCTTTGCCCGCAAAGCCGAGCATTTCAGCAGTGTGGATGCCGAGCATGCCGAGAATCTGGCAGCCAAGAAGGCGCTCTTGGAGGAGATTGAGGGCGCATCGCTCAATGGTGGTGGCTTTGATGTTATCAAGGATTTCCAGCGCAGATGGAGCGAGATCGGCTTTGTGCCCATCAAGGAGAAGGATGCTTTGCAGAAGAGATATAAGGAGGCCATAGACCGACTGTTTGCCGAGTTGCGCAGTGGAGATAGGGAGCGTAATGCAGAACGCTTCCGCAATAAGGTTAACGCAATGAAGGGCAATAGCAGCAAATTGCGCAACGAGCGCGATAGGCTCTACAATAAGGTTAAACAGTTGGAGAGCGACATTGCTACTTTGGAGAACAACATCGGATTCTTTGCTCACTCGAAGGGTGCCGAAGCGCTCATTCGTGATGTGCAGAACAAAATCGATAAAGCCAAATCGGAGATGGCCGAGGCAATTGAGAAAATCAATCTTATCGACCGCCAACAGCAGGAGGAACAATAGGGGATTGATGCTTGTTGAATATGTGTAGGAAACATTAATTACAGAAAACGATAGAGATTATGTTTAGCAACGAAACACACAAGACAAAATATGTCTTTGTAACCGGTGGTGTGGCATCCTCGCTTGGCAAGGGTATCATCTCGGCATCGCTGGCAAGGCTGTTGCAGGGAAGAGGCTACTCGGTAACCATCCAGAAGCTGGACCCCTATATTAACGTGGACCCCGGAACGCTCAATCCATACGAGCACGGCGAGTGCTACGTTACGGAGGATGGCGCAGAGACCGACCTCGATTTGGGCCACTACGAGAGGTTTACGGCTATCACTACAAGTAAAGCAAACAACGTAACCACCGGTAAGATTTACCAGAGCGTGATTAACAAAGAGCGCAGGGGTGATTTCTTGGGTAAGACTGTGCAGGTAATTCCTCATATTACCGACGAGATTAAAAGACGCATTATGTTGCTCGGCAAGAAGGGAGGATATGATGTGGTCATCACCGAGATTGGTGGTACGGTGGGCGACATTGAGTCGTTGCCTTATATCGAAGCCGTGAGGCAGTTGCGCTACGAGTTGGGCTATGGCAATACTATGGTGTTGCATCTGACTCTGGTGCCCTATATGAAGGCTTCGGGCGAGTTGAAGACCAAACCCACACAGCACTCCGTCAAACAGCTGTTGGAGAATGGTTTGCAGCCCGATGTGTTGGTGCTTCGTTCGGATAAGGAGCTCGGTCAGGAGTTGCGTCGCAAGGTTGCTCTGTTTTGCAACGTTTCGCCCAATGCGGTGATTGAATCCATTGATGTACCCACAATCTATGAGGTGCCTCTGAAAATGAGGGACCAGCACCTTGACGAGGTGGTTTTGGAAAAACTTCACCTGCCTTGCGAGGGCGAGAGTGACCTCTCGTCGTGGATTGAGTTTGTGGAGAAGGTTAAGAACCCCAAAGACCAAGTAAACATTGCGTTGGTTGGTAAATATACCGAACTGCCCGATGCCTACAAATCCATAGTTGAAGCTTTTGTTCACGCCGGCGCAGTTAATGATGTGAAAGTCAAGGTTAAATATATCAATGCCGAGAAGGTCAATAATGATAATGCGGCCGAGGTTTTGAAAGGTTGGGACGGCATCCTTGTTGCCCCCGGTTTTGGCCATCGCGGTATTGAAGGTAAAATTGCGGCTGTGAAGTATGCAAGGGAGCAGAAAGTGCCATTTATGGGTATCTGTCTTGGTATGCAGTGCGCTGTGATTGAGTTTGCACGCAATGTGCTTGGTTGGAGCGACGCTAATTCGAGCGAGATGGAGGTATCGACCAAACATCCCGTTATTGACCTTATGGAGGGCCAAAAGAATGTGTCGGACAAGGGTGGTACAATGCGTTTGGGAGCATATCCCTGCAAAGTTATGAGGGATAGCAATCTCTATGCTGCCTATGGTCAGGAGCTGATTTATGAAAGACACCGCCATCGCTATGAGTTCAACAACTCCTTCTATGCCGATTTCGAGAAGTTGGGTATGAGGGCAACGGGTGTCAATCCCGAAACAGGATTGGTGGAGGCAGTGGAGATTGCCGAACATCCGTGGTTTGTGGGAGTACAGTTCCACCCCGAGTATAAGAGTACGGTCAAGAGGCCCCACCCGCTGTTTGTGGGCTTCGTGGCAGCTGCTTTGGCAAATCGTGAAAAATAATAGAGAAGAAAGAATCGCACATTAAAAGACAAAAAAGGAAAAGAGTAGAAATGGATAAAAAGAGTATTATCGGCTTTGTCCTTATGGGTGTCATCTTGTTTGGTTACAGTTGGTACCTCGGAGAGCAGCAGGAGAAAGCAAATGAGGCGTATTGGGCTGAGCAGAGGGCACTTTTTGTGGCCGACTCTATTGATAGGGCCGAACACCCCGAAAAATATCTGCACGAGGTGGCAGAGAAGATTGACGACGAGCAGAAGAGGGCAGAGGCTATCGCTGCAATAACTGCCCAGAACAAACTCCGTTTGGAGGAGGAATTGGCCAAAAACTTTGGTTCGGAGCTCGTGGATGCAATGCACGGCGAGGAGCAGGTGTACACATTGGAGAATGAGGTTCTCTCGATGAGTGTATCCTCTCTGGGTGCAAAGATTAGCGACGTAACCCTCAAAGATTACAAGAAGTATGCAAAGGATGGCAATGGCGAGCAGGTGAAGATGTTTGACCCTGAGAACGTTAAGTTTGATTTGGGCTTCTACCTTCGCAAAGGCTACAACGAGTCGAAGATTAACACCGAGGGATACTATTTCACCACCGAGGGTGTGCAGACCGTTGTGGATGCTGATGGCAACACACTCCAAAGGTTGGTGATGAACCTGCCGATGGGTGAGGGAGCAGCCTTGCAGATGATTTATACCTTGCGCCCCAACGACTATATGGTCGATTATGACGTGAGGTTTGTGGGTATGAGCCAGTGGATGCAGACCGTGCCCGCATTCGACATCACTTGGAACAACACTTCCTATCAGAACGAGAAGGGATATAAGAACGAGAATATGTACACCACTCTCTCGTATCGCTTCCCCGAGGATAGGAAGGTGGAGAAACTCGGTATTGCCGAGATTGGCAAACGTGGCGGTGGCGGTAGCAAGAGCAAAAACATCACCACCGAGTTTGAGTGGTTTGCTTTCCAGCAGCAGTTCTTCTCGTCGATTATGATTGCCCCCGAGGGTTTCAGCAATGGTCAACTCGGCTTCGATACCTACAAACCCGGCAGTGGCTACATTAAGGACTACAAAGCTTCGGTGAGCGTACCATTTGATGATAACAAGGAGACCTACAACTTCAAGTTCTACTTTGGTCCCAACAAGTTCTCGTTGCTGAAAGAGTATGACTTGGGCTTGGAGAAGATTGTGCAGTTGGGTGGTAAACTCGTGAGTTGGGTGAATAGGTGGATTGTAATCCCCGTGTTCGACTTTTTGAGCAAATATATTGGTAGCTATGGACTTATCATCCTGTTGCTCACTTTGTTCATCAAGCTCCTTATCTTCCCCTTGACCTATAAGTCCTACCTCTCGTCGGCCAAGATGAGGGCTCTCAAACCGGAGTTGTCGGCCATTCAGGCCAAGTACCCCAAGGCACAGACCGACCAGAACGAGATGATGAAGAGCCAGCAGGCCACAATGGAGCTGTATAAGAAATATGGTGTCAGCCCGATGGGTGGTTGCCTCCCGATGCTTATCCAGATGCCTATTCTGATTGCAATGTTCCGTTTCTTCCCGACCTCTATTGAGTTGCGTGGCGAGAAGTTCTTGTGGGCCGAGGACCTTTCGACCTACGATAGCGTGCTGAACCTGCCCTTCAATATTCCGTGGTATGGCGACCACGTGAGCCTCTTTGCACTGATTATGGCCGCTACGCTGTTTATCTACTCGAAGATTAACTACGAGCAGACCGCAAGTGCAGGTCCCCAGATGGCGGGTATGAAGTTTATGACGGTGTGGATGATGCCTATTATGATGCTGATGTGGATGAATAACTACGCAAGTGGTTTGTGCTACTACTACTTCCTCTCGCAGATGGTAACTATCGCCCAGACCTACATCATCCGCTTGACTGTTACCGACGAGAAACTGCGTGCGAAGATGGTTGAGAATGCCAAGAAGCCCAAGAAGAAGAGCAAATGGCAACTTCGCTTGGAGGAGGCTCAGCGCCAACAGCAGGCAATGATTCGTGAGCAAGAGAAACGCCAGAGGTCGTCGAAACGATAGCCCGAGAGCGGGTATTATAGAAAAAGGGTGTCGAACATTTTTCGACACCCTTTTATGTTTGTGGTAGGTCTATTCTCTCTACAAGCCCGTTATTTTCTTGATTTCGTTCAGTGTGGTGAGGGCTTCAAGGGGAGTGAGATTGTTGATGTCAATATCCCTAATCTGGTCCCTAATCTGCACAAGCACCGGGTCTTCCAACTGGAACATACTCAACTGCATACCCATCTGCGGAGAGGTTTGTATGGGTTTTACTTTGGGCGAAGCTTTGCTGCCCTTCCTCTTTCCGGCCGACTCCTCCACAGCCAACGAATCGTCAGCGTGGGAGGCCACAAGCACAGCCAAAATCTCGTCGGCACGCTCCACAACCTTGCTCGGCATACCCGCCAACTTGGCTACGTGGATACCAAACGAGTTGTCGGTACCACCCCTCTTCAACTTCCTCAAAAATAGCACTGTACGGTTGATTTCCTTGACCGACACATTGTAGTTCTTCACCCTTTCCAAACTCTCCTCCATTTGGTTGAGTTCGTGGTAGTGGGTGGCAAAGAGGGTTTTGGCTTTGGCTCGGGGGTTGTTGTGCAGCCACTCCACCATAGCCCACGCAATGGAGATACCATCGTAGGTGCTGGTGCCACGGCCAATCTCGTCCAACAGCACAAGGCTGCGGGATGTTACGTTGTTGAGAATGGCGGCCGACTCCAACATCTCCACCATAAAGGTACTCTCGCCCTGCGAAATGTTGTCGCTCGCACCCACACGTGTGAAAATCTTGTCCACCACACCAATATGGGCACTGCTTGCCGGCACAAACGAGCCAATCTGGGCCATCAGCACAATGAGGGCCGTTTGGCGCAGCAGCGCACTCTTACCCGACATATTCGGACCGGTAATCATCATAATCTGCTGGGTGGCGTCGTCAAGATAGACATCGTTGGGGATATACTGCTCACCCACAGGCAAATTCATCTCAATCACGGGGTGGCGACCATCCCTGATGTCAATAACGTTGTCCTCGCTCACCTCTGGGCGGCAGTAGCCCCTCTCCACTGCCATCTCGGCAAAGGAGGTGAGGCAGTCGAGCCTTGCGATGAGCGCGGCATTGCGTTGGAGCTCCGGTAGAGATGCAGAGAGGTAGTTGATTAACTCCTCCCAGATGCGCAACTCAATGGCTAAAATACGCTCCTCGGCTCCGAGAACTTTTTCTTCGTAAACTTTAAGCTCCTCGGTGATGTATCGCTCGGCATTGGCGAGGGTTTGCTTGCGTATCCATTCGGAAGGTACCTTGTCCTTGTGGGTGTTGCGTACCTCAATGTAGTAGCCAAAGACGTTGTTGTAACTCACTCGCAGCGAGGGGATACCCGTACGGGCGCTCTCGTGTTGCTGAATTTCGGCAATGCGGTCTTTGCCACGCAGAGAGATGTTCCTTAGGTCGTCCAATTCGAGGTCAACACCGTCGGCAATAATGCCACCTTTTTGAATCTGATTGGTCTGTGGATCAGGATAGAGCGTGCGTCCAATGTGGGCGCGCTGTGCGCTCAATGGATTGAGTTTGGCAGCAACTTCTCGGAGTTGTCCACATTCGTCCTCGTTGAGAACTATTTGTAGTTGCTCGATGGCTGCCAGAGAGTGGGAAAGCGAGATGACCTCACGGGGAAGAATTTTGCGAGTGGCAATGCGTGCGGCAATCCTTTCCAAATCGCTGATTTGTGCCAACGATTCGCTCACAGCCTCACGCAACGAAATGTCCTCTTTGAGGGCACTTACCACGTTGAGTCTTGCGTTGAGTTTGTCGGTGTCCTTGATGGGCATCGTAATCCAATGCTTCAACAAACGTCCGCCCATAGGGGTAGAGGTTCGGTCGATAGCCTCCGCAAAACCTCCCTTACCGAGCGCATTGTTAGCCCCGAGGAGTTCGAGGTTACGAATGGTAAAGCGGTCAATCCAAACGTATTGGTCGGCGTCTATACGCGAGATGCTTTTGAGGTGTGCAACCTCCTTGTGTTCGGTGTAGTCGAGATAGTAGAGGATTGCGCCCGCAGCGGTGATACCCGCCGTCATACGCTCTATACCGAAGCCTTTGAGTGATTTGACGCCAAATTGGGTGCACAGTTTCGTGCGGTTGATTTCGGCATTGAATACCCACCCGTCGAGGCGATAGGTGTAGTTGCGCCCACTGATGGCTTGCGCAAAGCGGTCTTCGTAGCCACGCTGATAGATAATCTCCTTGGGTGAGAAGTTACTGATGAGTTTGTCGGTGTAGTTGTCGTTGCCTTCGGCCACATAGAATTCGCCCGTAGAGAGGTCCAACAGAGCAATACCGTTCACTTTTTCGCCAAAATGTATGGCGGCAAGAAAAATGTTTTCCTTGGCAGAGAGGACATTTTCGTCCATCACCACACCCGGAGTTACCAACTCCACCACACCACGCTTCACGAGGCCCTTGACACTCTTGGGGTCCTCCAACTGCTCGCACACAGCCACCCTGCGTCCCGCACGCACAAGTTTGGGAAGGTAGGTGCCGATGGCGTGGTAGGGAAATCCGGCCATATCGATATAGCCTCCTGCATTGGATTTGCGGGTGAGGGCAATGCCGAGTATGGAGGCCGCAGTGGGAGCATCCTCTCCGTAGGTTTCGTAGAAATCACCAACCCTGAACAGCAGAATTGCGTCGGGGTGAGCGGCTTTGATGCTGTAATATTGCTGCATCAATGGTGTTTCCTTTTTCTCTTTTGGTTGTTTGGCCACGAGTGGAATGGTATTTTATGGGTTAATACCCGTTTTTTTGTTTCAACCCACAAAAATAGTATAATAATTTTCAATTTTCAATTTTCAATTCCCAAATTAATTTTGTAACTTTGCGAGCAAATTAGTTTGAAACAGACTGTATGACTATTTGTGGAAAATATCAGATGGTTGCGCAAGCGGAGTGCAATAATGGTCCGGAGAGGTCGCAGTGTCTGTTGTTATTTTTGACGTTTAGGAGGTAACTCATTGGTGAGTTGCCTCTTTTTTTGTTTTCTACCGAGGGGCGGATATTTGGAGCGATGGAGAGAAAATTGTTGATATTTGGAGCGCAAATGTGGCTCGGGGGTGCACTTGTGAAGCGCGACGTGGTCGTGTCGGATGGCAAAGTGGAACGCATAGCGGAGCGCATTGATGCCACAGACGATATGGTTGAGATGGACGGCAGAGGCAAAGTTTTGCTGCCCGGATTGGTGGATATGCACGTTCACTTTCGCGAACCCGGATTTTCCTACAAAGAGACCATATTGTCGGGCAGTAGGGCAGCTGCTGCCGGAGGTTTTACCACGGTGTGCACGATGCCCAATCTTAATCCCGCACCCGATAGCCCCGCGCATCTCCAAGAACAGCTTGATATTATTGCGAGGGATGCAGTGATAGAGGTGTTGCCTTATGCTGCGATAACTACTGCCCGCAAAGGAGAAGAGCTTGTCGGTTATGCTGCTTTGGCTCCCCAAGTGGCCGGTTTTTCGGATGACGGTACGGGCGTGCAGTCGGCCGAGGTTATGGAGGAGGCGATGGAAGCTGTGGCCGCAACGGGAAAAATGATTGCAGCCCATTGTGAGGTGGATAGCCTGTTGAAAGGGGGATACATCCACGACGGCGAGTGGTGTAAAAGATATGGCCACAAAGGTATCTGTTCCGAGAGTGAGTGGGCCGAGGTGAAGAGGGATATTGAGATTGCCGAGCGTACGGGCTGCCACCTGCACGTGTGCCACATATCCACCAAGGAGAGCGTGGCGCTCATCCGAGAGGCCAAGAAGAGGGGTGTGAAGGTGAGTTGTGAAACGGCTCCTCACTACCTTGCAATGTGTGATGAGGATCTCAGGGATGAGGGACGCTTCAAGATGAACCCACCACTGCGCAGTAGGGCTGATATGGAGGCTCTGCGCAAGGGACTTGCAGATGGTACCATCGACGTTATCGCTACCGACCACGCACCACATTCGGCAGAGGAGAAGAGCCGAGGTCTGGCAGGTAGTGCAATGGGTGTTGTGGGTATCGAGACTTCGCTTGCCGCCATCTATACTTTTATGGTCGCAAGTGGTGTGATAGATTTTGGTCGTATGGTGGAGGTTATGGCCGATGCACCACGTAGGTTGCTTGGATTGAAGGGCGGCCTTGTGGAGGGCGAGAGGGCCGATATGACACTCGTCGATTTTGAGAAGGAGTTTTCGGTTTGTCCGGAGGAGTTCATCTCTTTGGGACGGGCCACTCCGTTTGAGGGTATGAGGTTGCGTGGTGAGGTGGTTTGTACCATAGCAGCCGGAAAGGTGGTCTATGAACGATAGACAGAGATTGTGAGAGCAAAGACGAAAATATATGTGTAAATAGAGATGAAAAACTACACCAAAAAACTTGTACTTGAAGATGGGAGCCAATTCTATGGCTATGGCTTTGGTGCCGACCGTCAGGCTGTGTGTGAACTCGTGTTCAACACTTCGGTTGTTGGCTATCAGGAGATATTATCGGATCCATCCTATGCGGGCCAAATGGTTGTTATGACCTATCCGTTGATTGGTAACTATGGTATCACTGACGAGGATTTCGAAACAAAAGTCCCCTACATCGGAGGTATGATTGTGAGGGAGAATAATGACCTGCCGAGCAACTTCCGCTACACAAAAACCTTCGGCGAGGTGCTGGAAGAGAACGGTATTCCGGCTATGAGCGGCGTGGATACGAGGATGATTACCAAAAAGTTGAGCCGACAGGGTAGTGTGAAGGCTGCGCTGGTAGAAGCCGAAATGAGCGTGGAAGATGCCCTGAAACTCATTGAGGACAGTGAGAATGATAAGGATCTTATAAAGAAAGTTAGCTGCCGTAAGCGTTGGTTCTCGCGCACTCCTCACCACAAGTTTGATGTTGTGGCCCTTGATTGTGGTATCAAATATAGCATTATCCGCAGGCTTAATGCGTGGGGATGCAATGTTACGATTGTACCCTACAACACCTCGGCCGAGGAGATTCTCTCCTTCAATCCCGATGGTGTGATGATTCCTAACGGCCCCGGTAACCCTCAGGATGTGCCCGAGGTGGTGGATACCGTCAAGGCCCTTGTGGGTAAGGTGCCCATTTTCGGTATAGGTTTGGGTATGCAGCTTATCTCGTTGGCCTATGGTGCCGAGAGCTACAAGCTCAAAGGTGGACATAGGGGAGGAAGTCCTGTGAAACGCCTTGCCGATGGCAAGTTGGAGATGACCTCCCAGAACCATAGCTACGCTGTGGCCGAGGACTCTTTGGCCAAAACACGCCTTAGTGTTACACACCGTAACTTGTTGGATGGCTCGGTAGAGGGCGTTGAGTGTGTGGAGGACAAGGTGTTTGCAGTCCAGTATCATCCGGAGAGCGCACCCGGCCCGCAGGACAGCCTCTACTTGTTTGATAAGTTTACACAGAATATGAAGTAGAACCGAAATTAAAAGCGAAAAAAGATATGCCCAAACGCAGTGATATAAAGAAAGTGATGGTTATTGGCTCCGGCCCTATTGTGGTGGGCCAAGCTGCCGAGTTTGACTACGCAGGAACACAGGCTTGTATGGCCCTCAAAGAGGAAGGCTATGAGGTTGTGTTGGTGAACTCCAATCCTGCAACCATTATGACCGATACCAACATTGCCGACAAGGTCTATATGGAGCCTCTTACGCTGGAATATGTGGCCAAGATTGTGCGCTATGAGCGTCCCGATGCCATTGTGCCGGGCCTCGGCGGACAGACGGGCCTTAACCTTGCCGTTCAACTCGCAAAGAAGGGTGTGTTGGAGGAGTGTCAGGTGGAGATTCTGGGTACTTCGTTCGAGAGTATCGAGATGGCCGAGGATAGGGAACTCTTCAAACAGCTCTGCGAGCGCATAGGCGAGCCGGTGTTGCCCAGCGACGTTACGGAGAGCATTGAGGGCGGTGTGGAGATTGCCGCAAAGATTGGCTATCCTGTGATTCTTCGTCCCGCCTTTACGCTCGGTGGTACGGGTGGCGGTTTTGCCGACAACGAGGAGGAACTCCGAGAGCTGATGCGTACGGCGTTGGAACTCTCGCCCGTACATCAGGTACTTGTTGAGAAGAGTATCAAAGGATACAAGGAGATTGAATTTGAGGTAATGAGGGATGCTAACGACACCGCCATTGCCATTTGTAGTATGGAAAACGTGGATCCCGTTGGTGTTCACACGGGCGACTCCATCGTGGTTGCTCCCGCACAGACACTCACCGACAAGGAGTACCAACTGCTGCGCGGTAGCGCGCTCAAACTCATCCGTGCGCTCAAAATTGAGGGCGGATGTAATGTGCAGTTTGCTTTGGACCCCCACTCGTTTGAGTACTACCTCATTGAGGTCAACCCACGAGTATCCCGTTCGTCGGCTTTGGCATCCAAAGCGAGCGGCTTCCCCATTGCGAGGGTGAGCGCAAAGATTGCTATCGGTATGCACCTCGACGAAATTCAGATTGCCAATACTCCGGCAAGTTTTGAGCCCTCTATCGACTATGTGGTTACAAAGGTTGCCCGCTTCCCATTCGATAAGTTTGCCGATGCAAGCAACGAACTCGGTACCCAGATGAAGGCAACGGGCGAGGTTATGAGCATTGGCCGCACGATGGAGGAGAGCCTATTGAAGGCCGTGAGGTCGCTCGAAACGGGAGTGTGCCACATCTACCACAAAAAGTTCGATACGATGCCTACGGTCGATATACTCGAATATATCCGCAAGGCCACCGACGACAGACTTTATGCCATTGCGGAACTTATCCGTAGGGGAGTGGACCCGGGCTTGATCTACGACCGCACCAAGATTGATATGTTCTTCTTGGAGAAAATTAAGAACATTGTGGAGTTTGAGCCTGCGGTGCAGGCCGCTCCTATGAGTGTGGAGGTGCTGAGGGATGCCAAGCGTATGGGCTTTGGCGACAAGTTTATTGCCCAACTGTGGGGCACCACCGAGGCAGAGGTGTTCTTGATGCGTAAGAAGGAGGGAATTATGCCGGTGTATAAGATGATTGACACCTGTGCGGGCGAGTTTGATGCCTACGTTCCCTATTTCTACTCCACCTATGAGCAGGAGAACGAGTCGAGGGTGAGCGATAAGAAAAAGATTGTTGTGCTTGGCTCCGGCCCAATCCGTATTGGTCAGGGCGTGGAGTTTGACTACTCCACGGTGCACGCCATTTGGACCATTCGCCAAGCAGGCTACGAGGCTATCATTATCAATAACAACCCCGAGACCGTTTCGACCGACTATACCACCAGCGATAAACTCTATTTCGAGCCTCTCACGGTGGAGGACGTGATGAATGTACTCACGTTGGAGAAGCCCGACGGAGTGATTGTGTCGTTGGGCGGACAGACGGCAATTAATTTGGCCGAGCCGCTGGCAGCTTTGGGTGCCCCCATTATCGGTACGGGCATTGAGGCTATCCGCAATGCTGAGGATAGGGGTTGCTTCGAGGCCATTATGACCAAACTGCAAATCCCGCAACCTATGGCCGAGGCCGTTACCGACATCGAGGCAGGCGTGAGGGCTGCGGCGCGTATTGGCTATCCCGTGCTCGTTAGGCCCAGCTATGTGCTTGGTGGTAGGGCGATGCAGATTGTGTCCAACGAGGAGGCTCTGAGGAGGTATCTCCAAACGGCTGTGGAAGTGAATGTTGACCAGCCCGTGTTGGTGGATAAGTATATTATGGGTAAGGAGTTGGAGGTTGACGCTGTGTGCGATGGAACGGATGTGTTTGTCCCCGGTATTATGGAGCACGTGGAGCACACGGGTATCCACTCCGGCGACTCGATAAGCGTCTATCCCACATTCAGCGTGAGCCCCAAAGTGAAGAAAGATATTTTGGACTACACCGTTAAGTTGGGTGTGGAGATAGGCATTGTTGGCCTCTACAACATCCAATTTATTGTGGATGACAAGGAGGATGTCTATGTGATTGAGGTCAATCCTCGCTCTTCGCGCACGGTGCCTTTCTTGTCGAAGGCTACGGGTGTGCCTTTGGCTGATATCGCAACGAGGGTTATGCTCGGCAAGTCGCTCAAAGAACAGGGAATATGTGAGTTGTATCCCGAAGAGAAGAAACGCTGGTTTGTGAAAACTCCCGCCTTCTCGTTTGCAAAATTGAGGGGTATGGACTCCTACCTTTCGCCGGAGATGAAATCGACGGGTGAGGCTATCGGCTACGACAAGTCGCTCAATAGGGCACTCTACAAGTCGTTGCAGGCATCGGGTATGAATGTGGAGAACTATGGTACCATCTTCGTAACCCTCGCCAATGCCGACCAACAGAGGGCTCTGCCATTGGTGCAGAGGTTCTATAATCTGGGTTTCAACATTGAGGCCACAAGGGGTACGGCTCTCTTCCTGCGTGAACACGGCATAAAGACACGTATGCGTAGGAAATTGAGCGAGGGTAGCACCGAGATTATCGACTCTCTGCGTCAGGGCCACGTCAACTATGTGATTAACACTATGGCTCTCGACAAACACTCGGCTCACAGGGACGGCTATCAGATTAGGCGTGCGGCTGTGGAGAACAACATCTCGCTCTTCACTTCGCTCGAAACGGTGGGCGTGTTGCTCAACGTGTTGGAGGAGATTACAATGAGCGTTTCGACCATTGACGCAGAGGATTAAGTTGGGATTATGTATAAACGTAATATATATAAGGTACGCTCCAACTGTGCGCTGTCGGCAAAGACAATGCTGATGGTGTTGGAGGGCGACACGCAGTACCTTACCGCTCCCGGACAGTTTGTCAACGTGGCAGTGGAAGGTAAGTTTCTGCGTAGGCCTATCTCGGTGTGCGACTACGATGCGGAGAGCATCACCTTGCTCTATGACATTGTGGGCGAGGGCACAAAGGCTATGAGCCTGCTGGGTGAAGGGGCCGAGCTGGACCTGCTTACGGGACTTGGTAACGGATTTGATGCGGGCGTGGAGTGCCATAGACCGATGTTGCTCGGTGGAGGTATCGGTTGCGCTCCGCTCTACAATCTGGCCAAAGTGTGGTTGCAGAGAGGTGTTAGGCCCGTGGTGATTTTGGGCTTCAACTCCAAGACAGATGTGGTTATGGAGGAGGAGTTCAAGGAGTTGGGTGCCGAGGTCTATGTGGCCACGGTGGATGGCTCACACGGCACTCGGGGCTTTGTTACGGATGTGATTAGGGATGAACATATAGAGGGCGACTACTTCTATGCCTGCGGCCCTATGCCTATGCTGAGGGCACTATGCAGTGGGGTGGAGTGCGACGGAGAGTTGAGCCTTGATGAGAGGATGGCTTGCGGCTTTGGCGTGTGTATGTGTTGCAGCGTGCAGACCAAGAGTGGTGCAAAACGCATCTGTAAGGAAGGCCCCGTGTTCAAAAAGGAGGATTTGATATGGAAGTAGCAAAAGTGAGAGATATGTCGGTGTGCCTCGGCGATGTGAGGCTCGACAACCCTGTTATTCCCGCCAGCGGCTGCTTTGGCTATGGCTATGGGATGAGCGAATTCTACGACATCAACATTCTTGGCTCCATATCCTTCAAGGGCACCACAAGGGAGGCCCGCTATGGTAATCCCCTGCCGAGGGTGGCCGAGTGCAGTGCAGGTATGATTAACTCGGTGGGGTTGCAAAACCCCGGTATTGATGCCGTGATTGCCGAGGAGTTGCCCAAGATGAGGGCTGTGTTCCACAAACCGATTATTGCCAACATCAGCGGCTTTTCGATTGACGAGTATGTGGAGTGCTGCGAGAAGATTACGGGGCAGGAGCAGGTGGAGATTATCGAACTCAACGTCAGTTGCCCCAATGTGCACGGCGGAGGTATGAGTTTTGGCACCTCGGCCGAGAGCGTGGCAGAGGTGGTCAGGGCTGTGAAGAGGGTGGTAACAAAACCCCTCTATGTGAAACTCACGCCCAATGTTACCGACATTGTGTCGATTGCAAAGGCTGCCGAGGAGGCCGGAGCCGATGGACTGTGCCTGATAAACACAATGCTCGGTATGAGGATTAACACCGCAACAAGGAGGCCGGTGATTGCCAACGTGATGGGCGGTTTTTCGGGCGCAGCGGTGTTCCCCGTGGCCGTGAGGATGGTACACCAAGTGAGCAAGGCTTGCAGTGTGCCGGTGATTGGTTGCGGAGGTGTGGAGAGCGCAGGCGATGTGATTGAGATGATGATGGCCGGAGCAACCGCCGTGGAGGTGGGTGCAGCCAACCTGCGCAACCCCTACGCCTGCAAGGAGATAATTGAGGCTCTGCCGGCCGAAATGGAGCGTTTGAAGATTGAAAAATTGAGCGATATAATTGGAATAGTATGACACGAGAGAGAGATGTGATTATTGCGTGCGACTTTGCGTCTGCCGCCGACACGCTTGCCTTCTTGGACAAGTTTGAGAACGAAACCCGCAAACCCTTCTTGAAGATTGGTATGGAACTCTACTATGCCGAGGGAAATGCCATCGTGAAGGAGATTAAACGTAGGGGGCACAAGATTTTCCTCGACCTGAAACTGCACGACATTCCCAACACAGTGAAGAAAGCTATGAGGGTGCTGTCGGCTCTGGATGTGGATATGGTCAATGTTCACGCTGCGGGTACGGTGGAGATGATGAAGGCCGCCAAAGAGGGACTCACAAGGGCCGATGGCAGCCGCCCGTTGCTGATTGCCGTAACTCAGCTTACATCCACCTCGGAGCAGACTATGCAGCAGGAATTGGGCATTGCAGGCAGCATTGGCGACACCATCGTCAGGTATGCCCAAAATGCCAAAGCGGCAGGCTTGGATGGCGTTGTGTGCTCGCCTTTGGAGGCCGCAATAGTGAAGAGTGCGTGTGGGGCGGAGTTCCAGACCATTACCCCCGGTATCAGGTTCGCCGACTCGGCTGCCGATGACCAAGTGCGCATCACTTCGCCCGCCAAGGCGCGTGAGATTGGCTCGGACTTCATTGTGGTTGGCCGCCCCATTACGGCTGCCGAGGACCCTGTGGGTGCCTACCGTAGGTGTGTGGCCGAGTTTGTGGAAGGTGTAAACGACTAAAAACAAGAGAAAGATATGAACACAGAGAAACTTATTGCAGCCGAGTTGCTGAATATCAGGGCAGTATTTTTGAGCCCCGACGAGCCTTTTACGTGGGCAAGTGGTATCAAGAGCCCCATCTATTGCGACAATCGCCTGATTTTGACCGCACCTGCGGCCCGTAAAGTGGTTGAAAATGCCATCGCACAGACCGTGAAAGAGAAATTCCCTGAGGCCGAGGTGCTGATGGGTACCAGCACGGCGGGTATCGCCCACGCAGCCATCGCTGCCGACATTCTCGATATGCCAATGGGCTACGTGAGGGGTAGTGCAAAAGACCACGGCAGAGGTAATCGCATCGAAGGCAGGCTCGAAAAAGGCGCAAAAGTGGTTGTCGTTGAAGACCTTATCTCTACGGGTGGAAGCTGTATAGATGTTGTGGAGGCTCTGCGTGAGGCAGGTGCCGAGGTGCTGGGTGTGGTGAGCATCTTTACCTATGGTATGAAGAAGGGTATCGAAAGACTCGCTGCCGCAGGCGTGGTAAACTACTCGCTTTCCAACTTCGACACACTTGTAGGAGTGGCCGTGGAGAAGGGCTATATTGCAGCCGAGGATGAGGCAAGGCTCAAACAATTTATGGCCAATCCGCAGGACGAAAGCTGGATGAATAAGTAGGAGGAAAGTGTACTTAAAGTGAATGATTAGCAAGCAGGTTATAACATAAAATAATACAAACAGTTATGAGGCATCTTATAGACCCCACCGATTTGTCAACCCAAGAGTTGAATGAAGTCATCAACTTGGCTCTCGACATCATCGACAACAGAGAAAAATATGCAGAGGTGTGTAAGGGTAAACAACTTGCAACCCTTTTCTATGAGCCCAGCACACGCACAAGGCTCAGTTTTACCTCGGCAATGATGAGTTTGGGCGGTAATGTGTTGGGATTTTCGGATGCCAAAAGCTCGTCGGTAAGCAAAGGTGAAACCTGTGCCGACACAACAAAAGTTATAAACTGCTTTGCCGATATTATCGCTATGCGCCACTTTGAGGAGGGTGCAGCATTGGTGGCTGCAATGAACTCGAAGATTCCGGTGATAAACGCAGGCGATGGCAGCCATAGTCATCCAACTCAAACGCTCACCGACCTTCTGACGATTAAGAGGGAGATTGGCCGATTTGACCATATAACTGTCGGATTCTGTGGCGATTTGAAGTTTGGACGTACCGTACACTCGCTCATTAAGGCTCTCTCTCGCTACGAGGGTGTGAGGGTTGTGCTGATTGCTCCCGAACAGTTGCGTCTGCCGAGTTATATGAAAGAGGAGGTGTGTGATAGGCACGGAATGGACTACAAGGAGGTCGCCTCGTTGGAGGAGGCTATGGGCGAATTGGATGTGCTCTATATGACAAGGGTGCAACAGGAGCGTTTTGATGACCTTGATGAATATGAACGCTTGAAGGATAGTTTTATTCTTGATGCGGATAAACTCAAAACCGCACAGCCGCATATGCGCATCCTACACCCACTACCAAGAGTGAACGAGATTGCGGTGGAGGTCGATGCAGACCCGAGGGCTGCCTATTTCCGTCAGGTGGAGAATGGCAAGTTTGTGCGTATGGCCCTGATGGTCAAACTACTCGAATGGGCAAATGATGATAGCAAAACCAGACCTCTGTTGCCCGAAGGAACGAAGACGAATGCGAAGAGGTGTGTCAATCCCAAGTGTATCTCCAATATGGAGAACGTAGAAAGACTGTGTCGTCCGTCGCTCTATGGTGATGGTAAATGGAGGTGTGTCTATTGTGAGTCGGAGGTGGAATAGTATTCTTTTTGTTGAAAACTCGTTGAAAAGTCCTGTTGGAATGAAAATAGAATTGTAGTACTTTTGTGTTGTATTTCGATTTTTAGAAGTAAATGAGAGAACCCCGCTACATATCGGCTTGTGAACAGTGTATTAGAAGGTGGACTTGCGATAATTGTGCGTGTCTGATGTGCCATACTCGAAAGGGCACGGCTGTTGGCGCCGAGAGTGTAGGTAAACCCAAGCAGGAGGAGTGTGAAATATAGAATGAGTGTGGCCGCCAAAATAGGAATGTTTGGCGGCCACACTTTTTTTGATAACATATAGAGAATCAGTTAGGTAAAAAGCGTATGAAAGTTGGTGTTTTGATGGGCTCGACAAGCGACTGGGGCGTTATGTCGGGTGCTTGTACTATTTTTGAACAGTTCGGTGTTGAGTATGAAAAGAGGGTACTTAGCGCTCACCGTACACCCGAGGCTTTGGAGGCTTATGTGAGGGATGCAAGGGAGAGAGGCTTTGCTGCAATTATCGCAGGTGCGGGTGGTGCTGCACACTTGGCCGGTGTTGTGGCGGCCTTTACCACTCTGCCCGTTATCGGTGTACCCATCAAATCGCGCTCGCTGGAAGGCCTCGATTCGCTGTTGTCGATGGTGCAGATGCCTTCGGGTATTCCGGTGGCTACGGTAGGTATCGACGGGGCTAAAAATGCGGCACTGTTGGCTGTCGCAATTATGGCTGTTACCGACAAGGAGCTCAAAATAAAACTCGACGAGTTTAGGGCCGAGCAGGCAAAGAAAGTGCTCGAAGCCGAACTCTAAGCAGAAACCCGAGTCTGAAAAACAAAGAACAATCACAAACCAAAAATAAGAGAACCCAAACCAATAGAGATGAATACTCACCGCATATTTGTAGAGAAGAGGGAACCATATAGGATTGAGGCCGAGAGCCTACGTCAGGAGCTTAATTCCAACCTCGGACTCAATATCGAAAAACTCCGCCTGCTGTGTGTCTATGACCTGTTCGGCTTTACGGACGAACTTGTAGAACAGAGTCGCTATCGTGTTTTTGGCGAGAGGGCAACCGATTGTGTGAGCGACAATGTGGAGTTCGGAGGTATGCCCCACTTGGCCATAGAGTGCCTGCCCGGCCAGTTTGACCAAAGGGCTGCTTCGGCCGAGGACTGTGTGAAGCTGCTTTGTCCCACGGCAGAGGTCGAGATTCGTAGCGCGAAACTCATCATATTCGACCAGAGTGTGGGCGAGGAGGAGCTTGCCAAGATTGCTCACTACGAGATTAACGCCGTGGAGTCGAGGGAGAAAAACCTCGATGTGTTGGCTCCGGTAGAGAGGGCAACGGCCAAACCTGTGGCAAGGTTGGAGGGCTTTTGTGCCATCACTGCCGAACAGGCCGAAGCCTATTGCAAAGAAAAAGGCCTTGCAATGAATGGCGACGACCTTATGGAGGTTGTCAAGTATTTCACTGCCGAGGGTAGGGAACCCAACGAAACAGAGTTGCGTATTCTGGATACCTATTGGAGCGACCACTGCCGCCACACCACTTTCACCACCGAACTGACCGATATCGAGGTGGAAGAGTCGTTTGTGGCTGATGATATCAGGGAGGCTGTGGACCAATGGAAGAGGATTCGAAAGAAGCTGGGACGTGAAGGCAAGAGCCTCTGCTTGATGGATCTTGCAACGATTGGTGCAAGGTATCTGCGTAAACAGGGTTTGCTGGACGACCTTGAACAGAGCGAAGAGAATAATGCGTGCAGTATATATGTGAATGTGGATGTGGACGGCAAACCGGAGTGTTGGCTGTTGCAATTCAAGAACGAAACGCATAATCACCCCACCGAGATTGAACCCTTTGGTGGTGCTTCGACCTGCTTGGGCGGTGCTATTAGGGACCCGCTGAGCGGAAGAAGTTATGTGTATCAGGCAATGAGGGTTACGGGCGCAGGAAATATCTACCTTCCCGTGGGCGAAACGATGAAGGGTAAATTGCCCCAGAGGGTTATTTCGTTGCGCGCAGCGGCTGGTTACTCGTCCTATGGAAACCAAATCGGACTTGCCACCACACACGTAAGGGAGATTTATCATCCCGACTATGTTGCCAAACGTTTGGAGGTCGGTGCTGTTGTGGGTGCTGTGAAGGCTTCGGATGTTAGGCGAGAGAGGCCACAGGCCGGCGATGTTATATTGATGTTTGGAGGTCGCACGGGTAGGGACGGCATCGGAGGTGCTACCGGCTCGTCGAAAGAACACAACCTGTCGTCGTTGGAAGAGTGTGGCAGTGAGGTGCAGAAGGGTAACGCTCCGGAGGAGAGGAAAATCGCAAGATTGTTCCGTCGTCCCGAAGTTACCCGATTGATTAAGAAGTCGAACGACTTTGGCGCAGGTGGCGTGAGTGTGGCTATTGGCGAGTTGACCGATGGACTCGACATCTACCTCGACCGAGTGCCTACCAAATATAGCGGTCTGAATGCTACCGAGTTGGCCATCAGTGAGTCGCAGGAGCGTATGTCGGTGGTCGTGGAGGCCAAAGACAGGGCTGAGTTTGAGGCCTATTGCAGGGAGGAAAACATTGAGGTTACTCACGTGGCCGATGTTACCGACAGAGGCCGTATGAGGATGTTCTATGGCAAAGACATTGTGGCCGATTTGAGCAGGGAGTTTATCGACTCGGCAGGTGCTAAACACTACGCAAAGGTTGTTGTTGGTGCTGTGGAGGAGAAAAACCCATTTGAGCGAGAGGTTGCAGGCGAGAATATCAAAGCAAAGATGCTCAACAACTTGGCCGATGATAATGTTACCTCTCAAAAGGGCCTTGTAGAGATGTTCGATTCGAGCATTGGCGCAAGTACCGTACTGATGCCCTTTGGCGGTAGAACACAGCAGACCGAGGCGCAGGTGAGCGTGCAGAAGTTGCCCGTTGGCAACCACACGACCAACACGGCAAGTATGATGTCCTTTGGTTTCAACCCCTATTTGAGCAGTTGGAGCCCATATCACGGTGCGGCTTATGCGGTGGTTGATGCGGTGGCAAAGGCTGTGGCGGCGGGTGCCGAGTATGACAAGATGAGGTTCTCCTATCAGGAATATTTCGAAAAGATGACCTCGCCCACCGCTTGGGGAAAACCTCTGGCTGCGTTGCTTGGCGCATTGAGGATGCAGGTGGCTTTGGGACTGCCTTCGATTGGAGGTAAGGACTCAATGAGTGGAACCTTTGCGGATATCAATGTTCCGCCCACGCTGATTGCCTTCGGTGTGGCAACGGTGGATAGCAGAATTGTGATTAGCCCGGAGTTTAAGAAGGCGGGCAACTATATCTATCTTGTACGCCACAATCCTTTGGAGGGCTATATGCCCAATACGGTGGAGTTGGTGGATAACTTTGAGATTGTACGCCATAAGATTTTCAGTGGCGCCATCGTTTCGGCCTACGCAGTGGGCTTTGGAGGTGTTGGTGAGGCTCTCTCGAAGATGAGCTTTGGCAATCGTGTGGGTGCCGAGGTGGAGATTAGTGAGAAGGAACTCTTCAATTGGCTCTATGGCTCGATTGTGATAGAGAGCAACAGACCACTCGATTATCCCAATGTGGAACTGCTCGGACGTACTGTGGCCAAGCAGAGCATTGTGATTAATGGCGTGGATATGCCTATTGAGGAACTTTATGAGGCCAACCGAAAACATTTTACGGAGGTTTATGCCGACCGTAGCGGAGTGGAGGGGAAGGTCGAAAATGCCACCTCCGGCAAGAATTGCACCCGCTATGAGGGTGAGGCAGTGGAGAACCCGGTGGTATTCCTTCCTGTATTCCCCGGCACAAACTGCGACTACGATATGGCAAAGGCTTTCGATAGGGAAGGCGCAAGGGTGAGAACTTCGGTGTTCTGCAACCTTACGGCCGAGGATATAGAAAACTCCACGACACGAATGGCTAACGAGATTGATGGTTGCCACATCTTGGCCATTAGCGGTGGTTTCTCGGCAGGCGACGAGCCCGATGGCAGCGGAAAGTTTATTGCGAGTGTGTTGCAGAACGACAAGGTGAAGAACGCCATTGAAGGCCTGCTTGCAAGGGGCGGTCTTGTGTTGGGTATCTGCAACGGTTTTCAGGCATTGGTCAAGTCGGGATTGCTGCCCTATGGAAAGATTGGCGATTTGAGGCCCGACTCGCCCACGTTGTTCCGTAACGATATCAACCGACACATCTCACAGATTGTATCGACGAGGGTTGCATCGGTAGCTTCGCCTTGGTTGGAGGGCTTCGAGGTGGGTGAACTCCACTCCGTTGCAGCTTCGCACGGCGAGGGTAAATTTGTGGCTAATGCAGAGTTGGCTGCCGAGTTGAGAAAGAATGGGCAAATTGCATTCCAATATACCGATGCAGAAGGCAACGCCACGATGTCGTCGCCCGAGAACCCGAATGGTTCGACGGAGGCTATCGAGGGTATATGCTCGCCCGACGGCCGCATCTTGGGTAAGATGGGACACTCGGAGCGCTGGGGCGAGGGCCTGATGAAGAATATCGCAGGTAATAAGGACCAAAACCTCTTTCGCAATGCGGTGAATTATTTTAGGAAAAAATAAATATATTAGTATAAACTCATAAAAATCAGGTAATATGAAACAGTTAGAGATGCTCTATGAGGGCAAAGCAAAACAGGTTTATGCAACAGATGAGGCTGACAAGGTGATTATCCACTACAAAGACGCAGCTACCGCATTCAACAACATCAAGAAGGCAACCATTGCAAATAAAGGTGTGCTGAATAACGAAATTTCGACCATCATTTTTCACAAACTCCGCGAGGCTGGTATCCCCACACACTATGTGGAGACTCTCAACGATAGGGATCAGGTTTGTTTGAAGGTATCTATTGTTCCTTTGGAGGTCATCGTGCGTAACGTGATTGCAGGCTCGATGGCTAAACGCCTCGGTATTGAGGAGGGTACTCAGGCCCCCAATACCATCTTTGAGATTTGCTACAAGGATGATGCACTCGGCGATCCTCTGATTAATGACCACCACGCTGTTGCTTTGGGTGCCGCCACTTATGAGGAGCTGGCCGAGATTTATGACCTTACGGCTCGCATCAACAAGGTGCTGATTGATATGTTCGCGCAAATCAACATCCGCCTTGTGGACTTTAAGATTGAGTTCGGTAAGACGGCTGATGGTAAGATTGTGCTGGCTGACGAGATTAGCCCCGACACTTGCCGCCTGTGGGATGCCGACACCAACGAGAAGCTTGACAAGGATCGCTTCCGTAGGGATATGGGTAAGGTAATTGAGGCTTATGAGGAAATCAACGCAAGACTCAACAGCATTAAATAGGTTAACCATTTAGAGAGGATGAACTCCCAAAAGTATAATAATATGGGTGGCAAGGAGTTGCACGAGGAGTGTGGCGTTTTTGGCATCTATGGCGCTGCCGATGCCGCCAACATCACATACTATGGCCTTCACGCCCTGCAACACAGGGGACAAGAGGGATGTGGTATTGTGTGTGCCGAAGGCAATAGGCTGCAATATATCAAAGGCCCCGGATTGGTCAATAGTGTGTTCAATGAGGAGAACATAGCCGAGCTCAAAGGCAGTATTGCTGTCGGACAGGTGCTCTACACTACGGCCGGTGGTGGAGGTGTGGAAAATATCCAACCCATTGTTTTCCGTCATAGCACGGGTGATTTTGCAATATCCTATAATGGTAATTTGGTGAATGCGGCTCGCTTGAAGAAATATTTGGAATCAAAGGGAAGCCTGTTCCTAACCACTTCGGATTGCGAAATCATTGCTAACCTTATCAAAAAGGATACCACCAATCAGGGACAACAAGATAGAATTCACGCCATTATGGATGCGCTAAATATGGTCGAGGGGGCATTCGCTTTTCTCATTATGACCGGCAAACGCATCTATGCGTGTAGGGATAAATATGGATTGAAGCCGCTTTCGCTCGGCCGTCTGGGAGATGGCAGTTGGGTGGTGGCGAGCGAAACTTGTGCCTTTGAGGTCATTGGAGCCGAGTTTGTGAGAGATGTGGAGCCGGGCGAGATTGTTACGATTGACCACCACGGTATCCGCAGCAACCATTTTTCTGCTTACAAACACCACAAAATGTGTTCGATGGAGTATATCTACTTTGCACGCCCCGATAGCGATATCGACGGATGTAATGTGCACGCATTCCGCAAAGAGAGCGGACGATTGCTCTATCGTGAAGCACCTGCCGATGCAGATATAGTTATAGGTGTGCCCGATTCGAGTTTGAGCGCAGCAATCGGTTATGCCGAGGAGAGCGGTATCCCCTATGAAATGGGACTCGTGAAGAGCAAATATGTGGCACGTACCTTCATCCAGCCCTCTCAGATTATGAGGGAAAAGGGTGTGAGGATGAAATTGTCGGCCGTGAGTAGCATTGTCAGGGGTAAGAGGGTTGTTATGGTGGACGACTCCATTGTGAGGGGTACTACTTCGGCCCGTATCGTAAGACTCCTGAAAGAAGCAGGCGCAACCGAGGTGCACGTGCGTATCGCAAGCCCCACGATGAAACACCCGTGTTTCTATGGCGTTGATACATCTACCTATGAGGAACTCATTTCGGCCAACTACGACGTGGAGCAGGTGAGAGAAAAAATAGAGGCAACATCTTTGGCTTTCCTCTCGCCAGAGTCGCTGATGAAAGCGGGAGGTAGGTGTGAGCTTTGTATGGCTTGCTTCGATGGAAACTATCCTACGGACCTCTATCAGACGGACGAAGAGAAGACTCGCTACAAAAGATACCAGATTAAGGTGAAATAAAAAATATAAACAGATATATGGCAAAGAGTTATGAGGCTTCGGGCGTGAACCTTGAAGCAGGTTATGAGGTTGTCAGCCGCATTAAAAAACACGTTGCATCGACCGTGAGGAAGGGCTCTATGGGCAATATTGGCTCGTTTGGCGGAATGTTCGATTTGGGTGAACTTGGCTATGAGCACCCTGTGTTGGTCAGCGGTACGGATGGTGTGGGTACCAAACTGAAAATCGCTTTTGCGATGGACAAACACGACACTATTGGTATTGATGCTGTGGCAATGTGTGTGAACGATGTGCTTGCTCAGGGTGCCGAACCACTTATTTTCCTTGACTACGTCGCTGTCGGTAAGAACCACCCCGCAGTGGTGGAAGCCATTGTGGCAGGTGTGGCAGAGGGCTGCCGCCAAGCAGGTTGCGCACTTGTTGGTGGTGAGACGGCCGAGATGCCGGGTATGTATGACGAGGACGACTACGATATTGCAGGCTTTACGGTTGGTGCAGTGGAGAAGAGTCAACTCATCGACTGCTCAAAAGTTGCAGTGGGTGATGTCCTTGTGGGTATTGCTTCGAGTGGTGTCCACTCCAACGGTTTTAGCCTTGTGAGGAAGATTGTGAGCGATAACAACCTCAAATTGGAGGAGAAATATGAACTTACTGGCGAGCAGACTCTTGGCGAAATGCTGCTTACTCCCACCAAAATCTACGTTAAGCAGGTTCACAAAGTGCTCGCTGAAGTGGATGTTCACGGCATAGCCCACATCACCGGTGGCGGCTTTGACGAGAACATTCCTCGCATTCTCAAAGAGGGACAAGGCGTGGAGGTGAAGGAGGGCAGCTGGGAAATTTTGCCCGTCTTCCGCCTGCTGGAACAATATGGTGGCGTACCCCATAGGGAGATGTTCAACATCTTCAATATGGGTGTGGGTATGGTGTTGGCCGTGGCCGAAGAGGACGCACCGAGGGTTGTTGAAATCCTTGCCGAGTGTGGCGAGAGGGCAAGTGTGATTGGCCGCATTGTTGAAGGTGAGGGCGTAAGGATGCTGTAATGAGAAAGTTGGCGGTATTTGCAAGTGGCAATGGTACCAACTTCGAGGCCATCGTTGAAGGGTGCCGTAGCGGTACAATAACGGATGCCGAGGTTGTGCTGTGCGTGTGCGATAGGCCGGAAGCGTATGTTGTGGAGAGGGCCGCAAGATGTGGTGTGAAAACCTTTGTCTTTTCGCCCAAAGAGTATGCCTCCAAGGGAGAGTTCGAGAGAGAAATTGCCGATGTGATGGACTCGTTGGGCGTTGAGCTTGTGTGCCTTGCGGGCTATATGCGCATCGTGGGAGAGGAGTTGCTGGGTAGGTATGGCGGAAGGATTGTGAATATCCACCCTTCACTGCTGCCGGCTTTCCCCGGTGCCAATGCCATCAGAGCCGCATTCGAGTATGGTGTGAAGGTCTATGGGGTAACCATCCACGAGGTGGATTCGTCGCTCGACGGAGGACGTATCATATCACAAGTGGCCATACCCTACGAGGGCGCCGACTTTGAGGCTCTGAAAGCTGAGATACATAAAGCCGAACACAAACTTTATACAGAAACGATAAACAAAATTTTAGCATAAGAAAAACACAATAAGGATAGGAGAAAGAGCAATGAGAGCATTAGTTAGCGTTAGCGATAAGAGGGGAGTGGTTGAGTTTGCCACCGCTCTGAGCGAAATGGGTTTTGAGATTATTTCCACAAGCGGCACACTCGCTGCATTGAGGAACAGTGGGTTGAAGGTTACGAACATTAGCGATGTTACGGGTTTTCCCGAAATTTGCGAGGGACGTGTTAAAACCCTCCACCCCAAAGTGCACGGAGGTCTGTTGGCCCGCAGGGATAAAGAGGACCATATGGCACAACTCGCAGAGAATGATATCGAGACCATTGACCTTGTGTGCGTAAACCTCTATCCCTTTGAGGCTACCATCGCCAAAGAGGGTGTAACGATGGAGGAGGCTGTGGAGAATATCGACATCGGTGGTCCCTCGATGTTGCGTAGCGCTGCCAAGAACTATGCTTCGGTTACGGTCGTGTGCGACCCTGATGATTATGCCAAAGTGTTGGAAGAGATTGGAAGAGAGGGTAACACAACTCTCGAAACGAGGCTTGCGCTGTCGGCAAAGGCATACACCCACACGGCTCTCTATGATAGCTGCATTGCAACCTATATGCGCAAGGCTGCCGGTTTGAACGAAAAGTTGTTCCTCTCGTTTGACAAAGCACAGAATCTCCGCTATGGCGAGAACCCCCACCAAGCAGCCACCTTCTACCGTGCAGGCAAGGAGGTCTCCTATTCGGTTGCACACGCTAAACAGTTGGGAGGCAAGGAGCTGTCCTACAACAACATCCAAGACGCAAATGCTGCTCTGAACATCGTAAGGGAGTACAGCGAGCCCTTCTGTGTGGGCCTCAAACATATGAATCCCTGCGGAGCTGCTGTGGGTGCCGATTTGAAAGAGGCTTGGACGAAGGCCTACGAGGCAGACAAGGTGAGTATCTATGGCGGTATTGTGGCCGTAAACCGTCCTTTGACGGGCGAAGTGGCCGAGATGATGAAGCCCATCTTCTTGGAGATTGTTATGGCTCCCTCGTTTGAGCCCGAAGCACTCGCAGTTTTCGCATCGAAGAAGAACCTGCGATTGTTGGAAGTGAAGATGGATGATGTGAAGGAACCACAGCCTCAATATGTTGGCGTGAATGGCGGCTTGCTTGTTCAGGTTGCCGATGTGGAGTGTAAGCAGGTTGTGGAGGATATGTGCGTAACCGAGAGGAAGCCCTCGCAGGAGGAGTTGGTTGACTTGAACTTCGGTTGGAGGGTTGTTAAGCACGTTAAGTCCAATGCTATCGTGGTTGTGAAAAATGGTGCAACCGCAGGTGTGGGCGCAGGCCAGATGAATAGGGTCGGCTCGGCAGAGATTGCACTCGAACAGGCCAAAGCAGCAGGACACACCGAGGGCCTGGTGTTGGCAAGCGATGGTTTCTTGCCTTTTGATGACACTGTGGAGTTGGCATCCAAATATGGCGTTGTGGCCATCGTGCAACCCGGTGGAAGTATTCGTGATGAGGATGCCATTAGGAAAGCAAACGAGAAGGGTATTGCAATGCTCTTTACGGGTATGCGCCACTTTAAGCACTAATATTGTTAGCGACTATGGGTAGAGGAGATAAACGAGTTCTTGTTGTGGGTAGCGGTGGTAGATGCCACGCTATTGTGGATGCTTTGAGCCGCTCGCCACAAGTTGGGAAAATCTATTGCGCTCCGGGCAATGCGGGTATTGCCGAGCAGGCTGAGTGTGTGGCTATCGGGGTGGAAAATGTGGATGCTTTGGTGGAGTTTGCCAAAAGTGAAAGGATTGACCTTACGGTTATTGGCCCCGAGGCTGCACTTGCGGTGGGCGTGGTTAATGCCTTCAAGGACAGTGGTTTGAGAGCATTTGGACCAACGAAGGAGGCTGCGCAGATTGAGAGTAGCAAGGAGTTTGCCAAGAGGTTGATGGCCAAGTATCAGATTCCGACCGCAGGCTATGAGGCTTTCTCGGACTACGAGCAGGCGTGGGCCTATGTGAAGGCTCGTCCACTGCCCGCAGTGATAAAGTATGACGGCCTTGCAGCAGGTAAGGGCGTGGTTGTAGCCGAGAGTTACGAAGAGGCCGAAGGTGCATTGCGCGATATGCTGCTGGATGAGAGTTTTGGTGGCGGTAGGGTAGTCGTGGAGGACTTCTTGGATGGCCCCGAGTTCTCGTTTATGTGTGTGGTGTCGGGCGAGAAGGTCTATCCGCTGGCTATGGCACAAGACCACAAAAGGGCCTACGATGGCGACAAAGGCCCCAATACGGGCGGTATGGGAGCCTACTCTCCCGTGCCTTTCGTTACGGAGGAGGTTGAAAGGTTTGCTTTGGAGAGGATTATGCTCCCCACAGCAAAGGCTATGGTGGCCGAGGGAGTGCCATTTGTGGGCGTTCTCTATGGTGGCCTTATCCTGACAGGGGAGGGCCCCAAGGTGATAGAGTTTAATGCAAGGTTTGGTGATCCGGAAACCGAGGTTGTCCTTCCTCGTTTGACAAGCGATATTTATGACCTCTTCGATGCAGCCATCGATGGCAGAGATTGCGCTACGGAGTGGAGCGAGGAGGCGATGCTGGGCGTGGTTATGGCTTCGAAAGGCTACCCCGGTGGTTATGCAAAAGGTGCTGTGATTGAGGGCGTTGAAGGCTTGAACTCAAAGGTGTACCATATGGGTACTGCTAACAAGGAGGGTAGGCTTGTAACTGCCGGAGGTAGGGTACTGATGGTTGTCGGCAGGGGCGCAACAATTGCTGATGCAAAAGCAATGGCCGAGATGGATTGCACACAGATTGAGTGTGATAATCTCTTCTATCGCAAGGATATCGGACATAAAGTGTTGAATTAACAGAAGACAGGTAATGGGTATGATTATCAGCGGAAAAGATTTGGCAGTCGAGGTTAAACAAGAGGTTGCCGAGAAGGTGAAGATATACGCCGAGCAGTATGGCCGTCCGCCACACTTGGTGGTGATTTTGGTGGGCGAGAATCCGGCAAGTGTGTCGTATGTGGCAGGCAAAGGCAGGGATGCCGAGGAGGTCGGATTTAGGAATACAACAATTCGTAAGCCGGAGAGTATTACGGAGAAGGAACTTTTGGACCTTATTGCTGAACTTAATGCAGATGACAGCGTGGATGGTTTGTTGGTGCAACTGCCTTTGCCCAAGCATATTAGCGAGTCGAAGGTGATTGAGGCCATCAGTAAGGAAAAAGATGTGGATGGTTTTCACCCCCTGAATGTGGCCTCGCTGTGGCAGAAACTCCCCTGCTTGCTGCCGTGCACTCCAAAGGGCATTATTAAACTGCTTGATAAGGCCGGTGTGCAGATTGAGGGCAAAAAGGCTGTTGTGATTGGCAGGAGTAATATCGTTGGACTACCCGTGTCGAAATTGCTGCTTGATAGGAACGCAACGGTTACCATTGCCCACAGCCGTACCAAAAACCTTGCACAGATAAGTTCCGAGGCCGATATTTTGGTCGTGGCCATCGGAAAACCCCTCTTTGTTACGGCCGATATGGTTGGAGAGGGCGCAGCTGTGATTGATGTGGGAGTAAACCGCCACCCCGTAACGGGTAAGTTGTGCGGAGATGTTGACTTTGAGGCTTGCAAGGACAAAGCCTCGGTTATCACTCCCGTACCGGGTGGTGTGGGCCCGATGACAAGGGCCTGCCTGATGGAAAATACTTTGGAATGTTACCTTAACAAAATGACCAAATAGGAGGAGATATGATTGAGAGATATGGGCGCGAGGTGATGCGCCAAGTTTGGACCGAAGAGAATAAGTTTAACGCCTATTTGAAGGTGGAACTCCTTGCTGCTGAGGCTTGGAGAGAGTTGGGTGTGGTGCCGGCAGAAGATGTGGCAAAACTCTGGGAAAAAGCCACTTTCAACATTGAACGCATCAAGGAGATTGAACTCCAAACAAGGCACGACATTGTTGCCTTCACTCGTGCGGTGAGCGAGTCGCTGGGCGAGGAGCGCAAGTGGGTACACTATGGACTGACGAGTACGGATGTGGTGGATACGGCCAATGGTTACCTCTTCTCGCAGGCTAACAAGATTATTGCAGAGGACCTTGAAAAGTTCGTTGCTGTGCTGAAAAAACAGGCCCTCAGGTTCAAATACACTCCCTGCATCGGTCGCACTCACGGCATCCACGCCGACATCACCTCCTTCGGACTCAAATGGGTGCTGTGGTATGAGGAGATGCAACGCAACATCAAACGCTTCAAGGAGGCAGCACACGGTGTGGAGGTTGGTAAGATTAGTGGCGCAGTGGGCAACTTCGCAAACATTCCTCCCTTTGTGCAGGACTATGTGTGTGAGAAGTTGGGTATTGATAGTGCAAATATCTCCACTCAGGTAATCCAGAGGGATAGACACGCATATTATATGGCAACACTTGCTGTTATCGGTGCATCGTTGGAGCAGATGGCAATGGAGATTCGTAGCTTGCAGCGCACCGAGGTACACGAGGTGGAGGAGTCATTCGGTAAGGGCCAGAAAGGTTCGAGCGCAATGCCGCACAAGCGTAACCCCATCAGTAGCGAGAATATTTGCGGTTGCGCAAGGGTGCTGCGTGGTTATATGGCAACCGCCTATGAGAATGTGGCTCTGTGGCACGAGAGAGATATTTCCCACTCCGCAACCGAGCGTATCATTATGCCCGATGCAACCATCCTGTTGGACTATATGCTCAATCGTATGATGGGTATTTTGGAAAACTTGGTGGTGTTTGAGGAGCAGATGAAGGCTAATATCTACCGCACCAATGGTGTGATTTTTGCCCAGAGGGTTATGAATGCTCTGATTGACAAGGGCTTCGCACGAGAGAAAGCCTACGATACGGTACAACCGGTGGCAATGCGAGCAATGAGCGAAGGAGCGGCATACCTTGACTTGCTCAAAGAGGAGCCTACCGTGAAGGCCACCCTCACCGAAGAGGAGTTGGAGGGTTGCTTTACGTTGGAGTATTATATGAAAAATGTGGACTATATTTATAAACGCAATAAAATCGAAGAGTAGGGTATGTCAGAGAGGTTAGTAGTCATCGGCTCGCAATGGGGCGATGAGGGAAAAGGTAAAATTACCGACTATTTTGCTTGTAGGGCCGATATGGTTGTCCGCTATCAGGGTGGCAACAATGCAGGCCCCACAGTGGTTTTCGACGGCCACAAGTACTCCTTGCAGAGTATTCCTTCGGGTATTTTCAACCCCAAGACGGTGAATGTTATGGCCAATGGTATGGTCGTAAATCCCGTGTCGGTCATTG
>JAZNNC010000054.1:0-10610 GCA_045580045.1 Tidjanibacter sp. | reverse complement strand
CAAAAGTAGGTAATTAATGTCGACCGTCGACCGTCAACCGTCAACCGACAACTGACAAAAAATCAATAATTTTCAATTTTCAATTTTCAATTTTGAATTTTATTTGTACTTTTGTGGCCGCAAGCGACTATGGGGGACGGTGAGATTGCATGAGCCGTACTGAGTGTCGCCCAAGTAATTGTTTAATTTTTAATGTTTTAAGTACTATGCAAACCATTCAGATTAAAGGCGTTAAGCGTGAGCAGTTCGGCAAAAAAGGCGCTAAAGACATCCGTCGTGAGAACCTCATTCCCTGCGTTATCTACGGTAACGGTGGCGAGACCATCCACTTCTCCATTGAGGCAGCAGAGGCAAAGAAGATTCTCTACACTCCTAAAACTTACATCGTAATTCTCGACATCGATGGTACCGAGGTTAAGGGCGTAATGCGCGAGACCCAGTTCCACCCCGTTAAGGACTACTGCCAGCACATCGACTTCTTCCGTGTTGTAGATGGCAAACCCGTATCGGTTGATGTTCCCGTTGCAGTTGTTGGTAACTCGGAGGGCGTTAAGGCCGGTGGTAAGCTCAAAATCGAGCGTCGCAAACTCACCGTTTCGGGCTTGGAGGAGAACCTCTTGGACGAGCTCGTGATTGACATCACCGAGTTGGGCGTTGGTAAGTCCATCAACGTTGCCGACCTCAACTACGAGGGCTTGAAGATTCTCACCCCTGCAAGCACTCCTGTTGTGTCGGTATTGGCAACTCGTCAGAGCGGCAAATAAAAAAACGCAGATTGCAGGTAACTGCTGCGTCATATTGTGATAAACCCCCTTCTCATTTGCGCAAGCAAACTACGGAGGGGGTTTTCTTGTACTCCTTATAGTGGTGCTCTTTGTCAGTTTTGGGTGGCGGCACGCAATTTGAGCAATAAAAGACAGAAACAAACAGAACAAGATATGGTTAAGAAAACAAAAAACGAGCAAACTACTGTAAACCAAGACGTTTGCAACGAAGAAAACACGAACACAACAGCCGAAAATACCGCCACCGAGCAGCCCGATACTGACAAGGTGGCAGACACTGCCGATGGACAAACTGACAAAACGGCACCACAACCTGCCGATACTGACGAGTGGAAGGATAAATATCTTCGCCTGAGTGCCGAGTTTGACAACTATCGCAAGCGCACTCTCAAAGAGAAGATGGACCTCATTGAGAGCGGTGGCGAGGATGTTATCAAGTCGATGCTCTCCGTGATGGACGACTTTGGTCGCGCTCTGGCCGCTATGCAGAACGCTACCGATGTGGCTTCGGTGAGAGAGGGTGTGGAACTCATCTCGCAGAAGATGACCGATGCGCTCAAAGCGAAGGGTGTGAGTGAGATTGAGGCCATTGGTCAGCCTCTCGACACCGACCTGCACGAGGCTGTGGCCAAGTTCCCCGCAGGCGAGGACAAGAAGGGCCTCATCATTGACGTTGTGCAGAAGGGATACAAACTCAAAGACAAGGTTATACGCTACGCCAAAGTGGTGGTGGGCGAGTAGTTGCGAGCGTACCTTGTGGGTGCTTTTTGCACCGAGCATCGCCTCGCAAGTTCCTCATTTACCGCTTGTAAACTGCGGACTTGCTCGCTTGCTCGGCACAAAAATCCCCACACAAGCCCCACTCGCAGGGCAGGAAGAGCAGAAAGAGCAGAAGGGGAATAAAAAATTGACGTTAGACAATAGACGTTAGACGTTAGACAAAAATAGAATGGCAAAACGTGATTATTATGAGGTGCTTGGCGTGGAAAAGAACGCAAGTGCCGACGAAATAAAGAAGGCCTACCGCAAGGCGGCCGTGAAGTACCACCCCGACAAGAACCCCGGCGACAAGGAGGCCGAGGAGAAGTTCAAGGAGGCTGCCGAGGCTTACGACGTGCTCTCCAACGACGATAAACGTGCCCGTTACGACCAATTTGGCCACGCGGGTATGGATGGTAGTGCCGGTGGCGGTTTTGGCGGCTTTGGTGGTGGAGGCTTCACTATGGAGGACATCTTCCGCAACTTTGGCGACATCTTTGGCGGACACTTTGGCGGAGGCTTTGGAGGCTTTGGCGGCGGTGGACGCAGCAGTGGCCGAAGCGTTAATCGCGGTACCGATTTGAGAGTCAAGGTGCGCCTTACACTCAAAGAGGTTGCCGAGGGGTGCACCAAGAAAATCAAGATTTCCAAACTGATGGCTTGCGACCAATGTGGTGGCACGGGTGCGAAGGATGCACAGTCCTACTCCACCTGCCCCAACTGCCACGGTGCCGGTTATACCGTCGAGACGGTCAACAGTTTCTTTGGTAGGGCACAGACGCAGAGGGTGTGTCCCACGTGTGGAGGCGAGGGTAAGGTCATCACGTCGCCCTGCTCGAAGTGTCGTGGCGAGGGTGTCGTAAGGGGCGAAGAGGTTGTGGAGATACGCATCCCCGCAGGTGTGGCCGAGGGTATGCAACTCTCGGTGAGTGGCAAGGGTAATGCTGCACGCCACGGAGGTATCAATGGCGACCTGCTGGTGGTCATTGAGGAGGAACACAACCCCGAACTTATCAGGGATGGTAACGACTTGTTGCACAACCTGAAAATACCCGTAACCACAGCCATCCTCGGTGGCGAGGTTGAGGTGCCCACCATCGACTCGAAGGCCCGCATCAAGATTGCTGCCGGTACGCAGGCGGGCAAGGTGCTGAGGCTGAAAGGTAAGGGTTTGCCGGAGGTTAACGGCTATGGTAGGGGAGATATCCTTGTGATTGTGGACATTTTCATCCCCACCAAAATCAACAGCGAGGAGAAGAAACTGCTCGAAAAACTCTCGGCACAGCCCAACTTCAAGAAGATGGACGGGGTGCGTGGTGAGCAGAATATTTTTGAGCGTATGCGCAATTTTTTCGGATAAAATAACGTATTTTTGTAGGCGGCATTTTGGCCGACTGTGAAGTACCACCCACATAATTGAGAAAACGATGTTTGGAATAGGTCAGTCAATAAGGCGTAAACCACGCCAATTCAACTACAATCCACGCTACTACGATGCCGAGTTGGAGGCTCGAAACCAACGCCGTATCGAACTCGGACACGCTCCCAGAGAGGAGGAGGGTGTGGAACGTAAGCCGGGCGACATTTTGCGTGCCCGCAGCGAGCGCCGCCAGCAGGAGGCCGAGCGCAATATGGCATCCCGCAGGCAGAGCAACAAGACGAGGATGTTGTTGGTGGCTGTGCTGATTGTTGGTATGGTGATTCTGACCAAGTCCATTATCGAGACTTTCAACTTCTAAACGCTTATTGTAGATTATCCGCTCCTGCCCGTGCGAAGACGTATGGACGGGAGCTTCCCCATTTATAGCAGAGAATAATGAAGATCAGACTTTTGCCCGATTGTGTGTCGAACCAGATTGCTGCCGGAGAGGTTGTTGGCAACCCCTCGTCGGTGGTTAAGGAGATGGCCGAGAACGCCATTGATGCGGGTGCTACGCTCGTTACGGTGGGTTTTAGGGCCGACGGCAGGGAGCTCATACAGGTAACCGACAACGGTGAGGGTATGGAGCCTGCCGATGCAAGGCTTGCTTTCGACAAACACGCCACGAGCAAAATAACATCTTTGGAAGATATCTATCGCCTATCGACCTTCGGTTTCAGGGGCGAAGCATTGGCGTCGATTGCTGCCGTTTCGCAGGTGGAACTCACCACTCGCACTGCCGACGACGAGTTGGGTGTGAAGATTGTAGTGGAGGGGGGTAAGTTTGTGTCGCAGGAGGCGGTGGTGGCACCCAAAGGCAGCACCTTCAAGGTGCGCAACCTCTTCTTCAACGTTCCTGCTCGCAGGAAGTTTATTGAGGATAGCGAGAAGGAGGCCGCCAAGATTAAGACCGAATTCCGCAGGGTTGCCTTGTGCCACCCTGAGGTGGGTTTTGCACTCTACAAAGACGACGCTCCGCTCTACAACCTACCCATCTCTTCGCTCAAAGGTCGCATTGCAGGACTTATGGGCAAGGCGGTGGCAGCCAATCTGTTGGAGGTGGGCACGGCCACTTCGTTGGTCAAGGTGGAGGGTTTTGTGTGCCGTCCCGAGGTGGCCAAAAAGAGGGGTGCCGACCAATATCTCTTCATCAATGGCAGGTTCTTCAAGAGCCCCTATCTGCACAAGGCTGTGGTGTTGGCCTACGACAAACTTATTCCCGCAGGTGTGCAGCCCTCCTATTTTCTCTACCTTACGGTGGATACCGACAAGGTGGATGTGAATGTACACCCCCAAAAAACGGAGGTTAAGTTTGCGGACGAGGGTGCCATTTGGCAAATCCTCAATGCTGCCGTGAGGGAGTCGCTGGCCAAAACGGGCGTTATCCCTATGATGGATTTCGAGGATGAGGGCGAGGTGAAAATCCCCGTCTTCGATGCCAACGCAAGGGGTAACTTGCAGGAGCCTTCCACTACGACAAATCCATTCTACAACCCATTTGCGAGCGAGCCTCGTGTGGGAGGTGGTAGTAGTAGGGGCAGTGTGCTCACAGGGGGTGGTCTGCACGATGTGGAGAGCAGGCTCAACGTCAACTACCCTACGGGTGTGGAGTCGGACGAGGAGCGTGAGTATGATAGCTCCATCATCGAGTTTATCGAGGGCGACGACACCTTCGGTCAGGGCGAGCTGGACTTGGAGATTGAATCGAAGGGTTTTGTGGGGGCTTTGCCGTTGGCGGGTGGCTATGTGGCGACCTCCATCGACGGACGCTTGGCGGTGGTCAATGTGGCCCGTGCGAGCGAGGTTGTGCGCTACCGACACTATATGGCGATGCTCGACAAAGGTAACGTTATGGGCCAAACACTCCTCTTCCCCGAGAGGCTTGTCTTTTCGGCCGATGATGTGGAACTGTTGGGCGAGAACTACGACAACTTTGTTGCATTCGGATTTGACTACACCATTCAGGATGCCAACACGGTGGAGTTCTCGGCTCTACCTGCCGATGTGGGCCTCGAAGTGCTTGAAGAGGTCGTGTGTGATATGATAGACTCCTTCAAAGACAATAGCGGACTCTCGCAACAGCGACGTAGGGAGAATGCGGCAATGCACCTTGCGCGTATTCGCAGCCCCAAAGCGCTGACACAGACAGAGATTGAGGCTCTTCTGGAAAGCCTTGACGGGTGTGCCGATTGCAGCCTCACCTCCAATGGCAGAGCAGTGGTGAAGGTCTTTGGAGAGAACGAGTTGAAGGGGATGTTTTGAGAATTGACAAAATAAAATTTTGTCTAAAATGCTCTCGCTCGGCATAGTCCACAAGTGGACTATGCCCTCGCTTATCCGCATTTGCGAGAATTGAGAGTTGAGAATTGAGAATTTACCCTCGCCTAAGTTATGAGAGGGTGCCCAACGGGCGGGTGAGGTCTGTAAAAGGACATAAAAGGAATGGAAAATTGAGAATTGAGAATTGAGAATTGAAAATTGACGGTTGACGGTCGACGATAGACGTTAGACAAAAAAACAACAGACCTCTCTGGCACTTAGTGCCATCTCCCCTAACTTAGGGGAGAATGACAGACGCCCCCTAACCTCACTAAACTCACTAATCTCCCTCACCTCACGGGTAACAAAAAAGATACCCAAGGGCGAAAGGGCAAGAAAGGGCAAATATTTACTAATTACTAATTTAAAAGTCGGTTGACGGTCGACGGTCGACGGTTGACAAAAGGATAAGAATGAACGGTTATTATAGAAGTCAATATGTTACTCCGCCTGTGGTGAAAGACCTGCTTATTGTCAATGTGTTGGTCTTTTTTACCCAGCAGGTGTTGCCTGCGAGTGCCAAAGCGTGGGTGATGAATACTTTTGCGTTGAGTTTTCCGTGGGGCATTGGCGATGTGTTCCAGCTGGTGAGCTATATGTTTATGCACGCCAATTTCAGCCACCTCTTCTTCAATATGTTCGCTCTGTGGATGTTTGGCCGCATCTTGGAGTACGATATGGGTAGTAGGCGTTTTCTTATCTACTACCTCGTGTGTGGTGTGGGAGCAGGACTTATCCAACTCGGAGTGAATTGGGGAGAGGCTGCGGTGATGATATCGCAGGGCTACCGAGTGCCTATGATGACCACCGTTGGTGCAAGTGGTGCGGTGTTTGGTCTGCTACTCGCCTATGGTATGCTTCATCCCAACAACATCATTGCGCTCCTCTTTCCGCCAATCCAGCTCAAAGCCAAGTGGTTTGTGGTGATTTATGGTGCGCTCGAACTCTTTGGAGGTATCGCCTCCTATGGTTCCAATGTGGCACACTTTGCCCACTTGGGCGGTATGCTGTGGGGCTTCTTGCTGCTGCGCTATTGGAAGAAGAAAAACCAAATCTGGTATTAGAACCTACCGACTCATAACACAGCCACAACAATGAAACGTAGCAAGGAAGGATACTACCACAACGAGAACCAAAAGGTGCGCCGTGAACGTCCGCGAGGTGTGAGGCGTAGGTTTGTTTGGGGGCTCTTTGATGTGGTGATGTTGGCGGTGTCGCTCTTGGCGGCCATCTGCTTGCTGGCAGGATTGTTGGCAAAGGTTGTCAGCCCCGAGAGGGTACCTATGTTGGCCTTTGCAGGTCTTTTCTACCCCATCATCTATCTGGTCAATCTGTTTTGCGCTTTGTGGTGGGTGGTGCGATGGAGTAGGTGGTTTTGGCTCTCGGCGGCGATGCTTCTGGTGGGAGTAGGCTCTATGGGACTCTTCTACCGTTCCGATGTGAGCACCAAACCTATGACTGTGGATAAGAATAGGGACGATGTTGTTGTGGCCACCTACAACGTGATGAATTTTAGTGATGCGAGCGCCGAAGGCGAAGTGGAGAGCTTTGGTAGTGTGGCTGAGTGGGTGAACGACAATGGCATACAGTTGCTTTGCTTGCAGGAAGCACACTTCGTTACCGAGGAGGCTTTCAAATCCTTCCGTAGGGAGCTCAAAAGACTCTCCTATGGTTATTTTGTCAATGGCTACACCGCCGAAGAGAGCGACATTACCGGTTCGGGATATGCACTTTTCAGTGCGTGGCCCATTGTGCGCAGGGGTATTGCTTCGGCCGACAGTTTGGCGGTTTACTCCGTGTGGGCCGATGTGAAGATTGGCCGTGATACCATTCGTGTCTTTAACAACCACCTCGAATCGACGGGCATCAGCCTCGAAGAGCGCTCCACCACACTGCACCCTGCCATTGCTCGCGACTCCCTTGCCGGCGAAAAACTCTTTGCCCTTGTTGACAAGGTGAAGGGTAATTATGCCCAACGTGCTGTGCAGGCGGTGGCTGTGGCCGAGGCTGTCAAGCAGAGTCCCCACCCTGTGGTGATGTGTGGCGACTTCAACGATACCCCCGTGTCGTATGTCTATCGCACCATTCGCCGAGCAGGTAATCTGGTGGATGCCTATGTGGAGAAGGGTAGGGGCGTCGAATACACCTTCAAGGGACTCTACAACCTATTCCGCATAGATTATATTTTGGCCGACAAGGAGACCTTCGAGGTTAAGTCCTACGACTCCTACGATGAGCCTATGAGCGACCATAGGCCTGTGGTGGTAAGACTCGGTCGTAACGAAGAGTAGGCCACCCCTGAGAAATTTTTGTAACCCACGACATAACCCACTCATCCCTCGGAGAAATTTTTGTAATATACCCCTCACCAATGACGATGAACAAGCGAAGAGTTGCAACATTTGCCGATGCGCAAAAGGAGATGCGCCCCGTGGCATTCAGTACGATGCTCAAACCGGCCGGCTCCACCTGCAACCTCGACTGTGCCTACTGCTACTACCTCGATAAGGCTATCCAATATGGTGGCCGGCAGGCGGTTATGAGCGAGGAGTTGTTGGAGGAGTACATCCGTCAATACATCACGGCCAATGCGGTGGATGTGGTAACCTTCTGCTGGCACGGTGGCGAGCCTCTGCTGTTGGGGGTGGATTTCTATCGTAAGGCGGTGGCGTTGCAAAAAAAATATGCAGGCGGTAAACGCATAGACAACACGCTCCAAACCAACGCCACACTCATCACAGAGGAGTGGTGTGAGTTCTTCAAGGAGAACGGCTTTTTGGTGGGAGTGTCGCTCGACGGCCCGCAGGATGTGCACGACGCTTTCAGGCTCGATAGGGGCGGAAGACCAACGTGGGAGAGGGTTATGAGGAGTGTGGAGATGCTCCGTCAGTATGGCGTGGAGTTCAACACGCTGAGCGTTGTGAATAGTCGTTGCGAGGGGCGAGGGGTGGAGATCTACCGCTTCTTCAAGGCGCTCGGAAGCCGTTATATGCAATTTCTGCCCGCCGTGGAACACGTTGTGGATAGGCCCTCGGGCCGCCCGCTCATTGTGTCGCCCTCGGTGGAGAATGCAAGACCTGCGGAGTGGAACGTGAGCGCAAAGGGCTATGGAGAGTTTCTGTGCGACATCTTCGACGAGTGGGTGAGGATGGATGTGGGACGCTACTTTGTGCAGATGTTCGATGCTACGCTGGCACAATACTGTGGCGTGCAACCGGGCGTGTGCTCGATGTGCGAAACGTGTGGCGACTGCCTCGTGGTGGAACATAACGGCGATGTCTATAACTGCGACCACTTTGTCTATCCCGACTATCTGCTGGGCAACATCAAGGATAAAACCCTTGCCGAGATATACGCCTCGAAGGAGAGGTTCCGCTTCGGACTCGACAAACGCAACACCCTGCCCAGAGAGTGCCTCGGCTGTCGCTACTACTTCGCTTGTCGTGGCGAGTGTCCCAAACACCGCTTCGACAAGGGGGCTGATGGCGAGCCAAAGAACACTCTTTGCGAGGGCTTGTATCACTATTTCAACCACACGGCACCCTATATGCAACAGATGAAGGCGCTCCTCGAAAGGGGACAATCGCCTGCCTTTGTGATGCCGTGGGCACGTGCACGGATGGGTTTTTGAGGTTAGAAAAACAGCCACGGATGTCCGTGGCTGTTTTTTTTGTCGTCAACCGTCAACCGTCAACCGTCGACATACCCCTCCGGTGCTGCGCACCACCTCCCCTAACTTAGGGGAGGAGTTTTTTTATTCGCGGGTATCTTTTTTGTTACCCGAGAGTTTTGGGAATTTAAGGAGTTTAGGGAGTTTAAGGAAAAGAGAAATAATTCTCAATTCTCAATTCTCAATTTTCCATTTTCAATTCTCAATTATCTCCAATTGGCTGTGAAGGAGGTCTTGTGTTCGAGCCTTGTGCCTTTGGTCGTACTGGCCCACCACTCGTCAAACTCCGCCCTCATACGCTCCACACGCTCCGGATAGAGCGCCGACAGGTCGTGCTCCTCCTGCGGGTCGTTGAAGAGGTTGAAAAGGTAGTAGGTGCCGTCCTTACGTCCCACCATTTTCCAGTTGCCATCCGTCATAGCCATCCAACCCGTGTAGCCATAGAAAATCTTACGCTCCGGCATTGGAGTGGCATCTTTGAGTGTGGCGAGGGCCGAGGTGCCGTCAATATCCCTGTCGTTCTCCACACCGCAGAACTCCAAAATAGTGGGCATCAGGTCCATCGTCATCATAGGCTCCACACAGACACGGTGGCCCCAGCCGGCAGGGTAGTGGAAGATGGCCGGCACACGCAGGCCTCCCTCAAAGAGCGTTCCTTTGGCTCCCCTCAGGTAGCCACTCGTGGAGGGGTATTTCTCGGCAGCGGTCTTGGCACCGCCGTTGTCCGACGTGAAGATTATCAGTGTGTTACGCTCGATGCCCGCCTCGCGCAGTGCAGCCACAATCTGCTCCACACCCTCGTCCATCGCTCGGACCATATCCTGATAGATACGCTGATACTCGGCAGGCTCCATATTCTTGTCGTGGCGGTAGGGACACTTCTCGGCCGTACGCACCGGTGGGTCGTTAGGGCCCTGCATCGGAACGTGCACGGCGTTGTGCGACACGAAGAGAAAGAAGGGCTTTTGTTGCTCCACCGACTCGCGGATGAACTCCACCGAGTAGCGGTTGATGAGGTGGGTTACATAGCCCGGCTCGTCCTTCAACTCCTTGCCGTCCCACCAATCGATGCGGTGCTGGGTGTTGTAGTGGGTGTGGAAGTCGATGTTGCCCATCACATAGCCGTGCCACTCGTCGAAGCCGTGGTTGAGAGGGTTGTAGCGTAGGTCTTGGCCGAGGTGCCACTTACCCATAATGCCCGTACGGTAGCCTGCCTCTCGCAGCTGTGTTGCAAAGGCGGGAAACTCATCGGGGTTGAGTCCGTCCATAGGGTCGGTCTCGGAGTAGATGTGATTAACCCCTGCACGCTGTTGGTAGCAGCCGGTGAGGATAGATACCCTCGTGGGCGAACTAACGGGTGCGTTGGTGTGGAAGTTGGTACACACAATGCCCTCCTCGGCCAAGCGGTCGATGGCGGGAGAGGGAATGCCGTCGCCACCATAGCAGTTGATGCCTCCATAGCCCATATCGTCGGCCAGAATGAAGATTACGTTGGGCTGCTCGGGGTTGTACTGTGCGTAGGCCGAAGTGCCACCCAGCAGGAGTAGCGGAAGGGTTAGTGTTTTCTTGTCAAGTGGTAACATATTTTTTCTAAGTCTAATGTCTAACGTCTATCGTCAACCGTCGACCGTCAACCGACAATTCTCAATTCTCAATT
>JAZNNC010000053.1:0-19014 GCA_045580045.1 Tidjanibacter sp. | reverse complement strand
TATCAAATAGCTCGGCTTGTGAGTTGATACCATAGGGGAGGGTGGGGTTGGTCGAGGAGGGGAGCACATTCCGTTCGCCGGCAACCCTCATCAGGTCGGGGGCGTGGCCACCACCTGCACCCTCAGTGTGGTAGGTATGGATGGTGCGACCGTCAATTGCCGCAATCGTATCCTCCACATATCCGCCCTCATTGAGAGTGTCGGTGTGGATGGCCACCTGCACATCGTAGTAGTCGGCCACGCGCAAGGCGGTGTCTATCGCTTTGGGTGTGGAGCCCCAATCCTCGTGGATTTTGAGTCCCATCACACCCCTCTCGATTTGTTCCGCAATTGGCTCCCAAGTGGAGCAGTTGCCCTTGCCGAGGAAGCCGAAGTTGATGGGGATATTCTCCACACTCTGCAACATACGGTCGATGTTCCAATTACCCGAGGTGATGGTCGTGCCGTTGGTGCCGTCGGTGGGGCCTATGCCACCGCCAATAAGGGTGGTGATACCTCCCGAGAGGGCCGCTTCGGCCTGCTGGGGTGAGATGACGTGAACGTGACCGTCAATACCACCCGCGGTGAGAATCAGATGCTCGCCACTGATGGCATCGGTGCCCGCACCCGTAACCATTCCGCGTGTTACACCATCCATAGTGTTGGGGTTGCCCGACTTGCCGATGCCCGCAATCTTGCCATCCTTGATACCCACGTCGGCCTTCACCACGCCCAAAACAGCGTCAATAATAGTTACATTGGTAATTACAAGGTCGAGTGCGCCACTTTCGCTTGTTGCGGTGTTGTCGAGTCCCATACCGTCGCGCAGGGTTTTGCCACCGCCATAGATTACCTCATCGCCGGAGCTACAACGCAAATCGCGTTCAATCTCCACCATCAGCGAGGAGTTTGCCAAACGGATTTTGTCGCCCACCGCGGGGCCAAAGAGGTCGTTGTGTTGTTTTCGAGTTATCTTTGCCATATTGTGTCAATTAATCTTTCTTGATTGTTTTATATCCGCGTCTTTTTGCCTTTTTGAGAGCTTTCGTGTAGGTGGGGTAGTAGGTTGGGGCACTCTCGCCACCCGCAAAACCTCCCACCAAACCGCCGAAGCCTATGATGCGACACTTGCCACCAAAGGGTACAGCCTCCACGCTCTTCTCCTCGCCGGGCTCGAAACGTATGGCGGTGGTGGCAGGGATGTTGAGATGGTGACCGAAAGTCTCTCCTCGGTCGAATTCCAAGAAGCGATTGACCTCAAAGAGGTGAAAATGGCTACCCACCTGCACAGGCCTGTCACCTGTGTTACGAATGGTTAGTTTGCGCACTTTTTTGTTGGCGTTGTACTCTATGTCGCCATCGGCGAAAACCACACCTCCAACCGCTACGGCTGAGGTGCATCCTGTTGTTTTGCAACTCTTTTCCATACTCCTAACTACTTTATGGGGTTGTGAATACTGACCAATCGGGAGCCGTCGGTAAAGACCGCCTCGACCTGCAAGAGTCCAATCATATCGGCCACCCCCTCCATTACATCATCGCGAGTGAGAGCCTTTGCAGCATCGGTCATAACCTCCTCAACACTTTTACCTTCGCGAGCACCTTCCAGGGCACACGAGGTGATGTAGGCAACCGCTTCGGGGTGGTTGAGTTTCAAGCCTTTTGCCTTTCTTCGCTCGGCAATTATACCCATTGCCAGGAGCGTGAGTTTGTCTTTTTCTTTTGGAGTTAAATGCATAAAATTTACCATTAATTGTCTAATGTCCAAGGCCTAATACCTAAGGGTGTAGACACGAAGTTCCCGAGAAATAACACTTTTTAGGTCGGTTAGACGTTTGGAGGTAGACGTTTGACGTTGAGAGTTGAATGTTCAACCATCAACTTGCAAATCCCTTGCCACGATTTTACAAAAAAAGGCACTATCTTTGTTCCTTGTGAAGGGTGAATTAAAACAGAAAGGATTATGATAAAAATGATGTTACTTGCCGGATGTGGCGGTTTTGTAGGTACCGCTCTCCGTTTCTTGACGGGCAAACTTTGTGCTCACATTCACCTCGGGAGCTTCCCTTTGGGGACATTTGTAGTTAATGTGGTGGGTAGTCTGCTCATCGGTATACTATTCGGTCTGGCCGAGAATCGCGGAGTGCTCTCACCAGCCGCAAGCGCGGTGCTTGTGACGGGATTTTGTGGTGGATTCACCACCTTCTCCACCTTTGCCGACGATATTTTTCTGCTGTTGCAGAAGGGGCAGTGGTGGATGTTTGTCGGCTACCTCTTTTTGAGCCTTGCTCTGGGTGTGTTGCTCGTGTGGGCAGGGCGCAGTATGGTGAGGTGATATTCACCTAACTAAATACGTTGTATAACATTAATAGTCACGGGCAAGCCAAGCGGCTTGCCCGTGACTGTTGGCGTTAGAGGTTAAATGGTGAGCGTTAGTTTCATCATAGCCACCGTGTAGCGTCCGTGGTCGGCAAAGACTCGGTGGAGGGCTGGTTGAATGACGAAATGACCTATCGGGAGAGAGTATGTAATCTCCATCTGTGTTTCGTAGCCCGAGAGGTAGAGTCCGCGCGCAAGGAGCAGACCTATGTAGTCATCCTTGCGGAAGAGGCTGCTGCACACAAGTGCGCCACCGCCATAGAGGTCGCAATCGCTCTTGGGAGCCCACGCACCGTGGAAAAGCATATAGAGTTTTTTGTGGCTTGACCAACGAATCAGCGGCTGTTCGACGAGTGTCCAGAGCGATGCGCGTGAGGTTTTGTGGCGGGTACCACTCTCAAAGGTTGTGAGTGTTGGAGCGTAACCAAACGAAGCACCAATGTTGTATGTACCCAGATAGTCCTCTTCGCTACCCGTGTAGCCCAATACTCCAATCATAAAAATGCCATCGCGTCGGATATTCACCCTGAAAAGGTCGCTCCACCTATCCGATGCCACACCATCGTAGATTGATAGTTTCATACTCCAACAAGATGTGGGGTGCCATTCGGCGTGGAGGGCCATTGCCGACTTTGGAGCGTCGGCCACCACAAAGTTGGTGGAGATTGTGGGAAACAATCCGTTCATTGCCGAGGTGAAGACGGAGTTCCACGGGGAGGTGAAGTAGTCCTTGCCCAGATTGCGGATGCCGGCAAAGAGGGTGACCTTGCCATCGGCAAGCCTCTGATTCAGACCAAAGGTCATAAGTGCCAGAGTGGATGGTGAGTCCTCAATGGCGGAGAAGAGGTGGAGGTTGTCGGCAACACCACTCTTGCCCAGCTCTTGTCGCAGGTTGGCAACGGCCAGAAGATCTACACAAAGAGAGCCCTCGCGCCATAGTCCAAACTCATAATCAACATTCAGAAGTGTCACCCAGTTGGCAACGCCCGTTGTGGTGTTCCACAATCCCTCGGTGGTGAGGGCTACCGAGGGTTCGATATTTTGGGACTTAACACAGAGTGTGGTGCCCAAGAGAGTCATTAGAAGAAGTAATTTTTTCATAAAAAAAGTGGAATAAAGTTCGCGACAAGGCCTGCAAACTTTATTCCACTTTTTGTCTAACGTCTAAACGGTGCGGGCTCGTCACTGCGAGCCCGAGGAGTAGATATTAGACCTCAATAATTAGAATCCAATCTTCACACCGAGGTAGGCACTGCGAGGTTGGAGGGGGCCATAGACATAGCCCGAGTCGCGGTCGGCACCTTGGTCGAAGTCGCGCTGGTAGGAGTTGAAGATGTTTTTTACGCCACCAAAGAGTTCGAGGTTGGCATCGGTGTAGAGGCGGATGTTGTAGCCCACGCGCACACCCATATCGAAGAACGACTCGGTGACCTCGGCGATATCCTCCTCAATCCAGCCGGCATAGTGCTGAACGAGCATTGGGCCTGTGTAGTTACCTGTCACATCCACACTCAAATTGTCGATGGGGCGCACCATCAGTGTCAGGTAGCCATATTGGTTGGGGGTGCGGAACATACGCATCTCGGCAGGGGCGGTTTCGCTCCATTGCTCAGCCTCCATATAGCGACTACGCTGGAAGGTAAAGCCCGCCTGCAACTCGCAGTTGTAGCCAAACATAGCCCTACCCTCGAAGTTCAAACCACTAACCGTTGCTCCCGAGCCGTTGTAACGCTCCTGAACAGCCACGCCCTTGTCGTCGTGGCCAATCTCTCGCAGAGCAAAAACATCCGAGAGGGTTGTGTGGAACGCCTCGGCAACGATATTTACAGCCATATTATCAAACGACTCGGAGTACTCCACCGAGGCACTCACCGATGAGGAACGCTCCTCTTTCAAATCCTCGGCAAGTTGGATTCGTGTGCGCTCGCCACCCACAATGGCAATGTGCAAATCCTCATCGTAGGCTTGGGGTGCGCGGTAGCCCTCGGCATACGAAAGACGCAGACTCCACGCAGCAGTGGGGTTGTAGCGCAGATTGATGCGGGGCGAGAAGATGGGTTTCTCAACGAGGTTGTGCTTGTCCAAGCGGCCACCAATAAGTATCGACATCCTCTTGTTCTTCCACTCATTCTGGAAGTAGGCACCGTAGATGTTGGCCACCTGCTTGGTGTCAATATCGTAGCCAATCGAGGTGTCGTGGAGGTCGTTGTGGTTCATCTCCACACCTGCGGTAAGTTCGGCAGGCAGGAAGAAGAGATGGTCGAAAGAGTGGATATACTGCACACCCGACGAGGCTGTGAGGTCGTGGGTGCGACCGTATGCATTGGGGTCTTTGTAGGCTCCATAGTAACTACTGCGCGCGGTATTCTGGAAGGCACCATAGATATTCACGCGGTCGGTGTAGGTGGGGTTGGACCAGTCGAAGGTAACGCTACCGCCATCAATCGTGTGGTCGGCCTGCTCGCAGACCATAGACTCGTGCTGGGGTTTATCGAGTGCATCGCCACCGCGACGGTAGTCCTTGATGCGGTGGTACTGCGCTGTGATGCGCGAATAGGGGCCGGTGCGGAAGTAGCTCCTCATACCGAGAGCCTCGGAGGAAGTGGTGAGAATCTCCGTAAATCCGTCGCCATCGTGGTCGTAGCCATCACCCGTGCGGCTCTGGGCAAAGACGCTGATGGCAGCCCTACGGCTTGCCGACACAAGCGATGCGTTGAGGGTTGTGGAGTTCTCCATTGCGCCCGTAAGACCTATGGAGGTGGTTGTGTGGCTCATCTCGGCCATACTTATCTTGGGCTCCTTGGTGATGACGTTGATGGTGCCGCCAATGGCACTCGAACCATACAAGGCCGAGCCTCCACCACGCATCACCTCCACACGCTCAATCATATTGGAGGGAATCTGCTCCAAGCCATAAACGCCCGTAAGCGATGAGAACAGGGGGTGGGAATCGACCAAAATCTGGGAGTATTTGCCATCCAGACCATTGATTCTCACCTGCGGAAATCCGCAGTTCTGGCAGGTGTTCTCCACCCTCACACCAGGCTGAAATACCAGACCGCCACTGAGTGACTGCGATGCTACGCGAGTGAAGAGGTCGGAGTCGATGACACTCACAAGCGAGGGAGCCTCCTGTTTGAGCCTCTCGCTACGGCTGCTTGTCACCACCACCTGCTCCATCATTAGGGGCATCGACTCAATCGCAAAGTCCAACTCGATGGTCTCTCCTTTGCGGATGGTAACTTCTTTGCTGGCACTTTTATAGCCAACGGCCTCCACCACTACATTGTATGTGCCCGCGCGAAGGTTGCGCAGCAGGAAGTGGCCCGTAGCATCGGTGGTGGTACCCGTAGGGGTGCCCTCCAAAGAGACGGTGACGTAGGCGAGGTGTTCGCCCGTGGTGGCATCCACAACGTGACCAAAAAGGTGGGCATCGGTGGGTGTTTGAAGGGTGGCACTTGTAGTTGGGGGATTGGTGGCAAGGAGTGCCACGGAAAATGTACATAAAAGTGCCCAAAGGGTGAAAAATCTCTTCATCGTTTTGTTGGTATAACTATTTGTGGTTAAAATCTAATTTTGACGGTGCAAAAGTAGAATAAAATCGGAGGGGCTGCAATACCAACATTTTGTGATTTTTTGTTACAACAAATAAAAAACTACCACCCCTTGTTAATCAAAGGATGGTAGTTTAGGGAAAAAATCCCGCGATAGGGCTATTTCACTGCTACGCAGTCAATCTCCACGAGTGCGCCTTTGGGAAGAGCAGCAACCTCATAGCAGATGCGGGCGGGTTTGTTACCGGTGAAGTACTCGGCATAGACAGCGTTCATTGCCCCAAAGTCGGAGATGTGCTGCAACAATACGGTGGTCTTCACAACGTCGTTGAAGGTGTAACCTGCCTCTTTGAGAATGGCACCAAGATTGTCGAGCGACTGGCGGGTCTGTGCCTCAACACCCTCGGGCATCTCGCCGGTGGCGGGAACAAGGGGAAGCTGACCGGATGCATAGAGAGCACCACCTGCCTCAATAGCCTGCGAATAGGGCCCTACGGCTGCGGGAGCCTCGGGAGAACAAATAATTCGTTTCATAGGAAAATAAAGTTTTGTTTTTTAACGTGTGTTTCTGTTTCTTGGCACAAATTTATATCTTTGCCCCGATAGAAACAAATTTTGTGAAGTAGAAAACAAAACTTTTTACCACTATGAAGAGTCTGAAAATCGCTATGGCACTCATTGTAGCCACCACCCTTATCGCCTCCTGTTGCCCCTGCCGTAAGGCTGTAAATAAAGACCACAAAGCCCTCAAAACAACCGAGTGGTCACTTGTGCAGATGGATGGTAAAAACATCACGGAGCAGTTCGGCACCGAGGAGTGCCCACGCCTTGTGATTGCCGATGACGGCACCTTTGGCGGATATGGAGGTTGCAACTCTATGGGCGGACAATACACCCTCACCCCCAGCGAGTTGCCCGCACAGAGGGAGATTGTAGGCACCATCCACTTTGGCGACATCTTCTCCACCAAACGTATGTGCCCCAATGACCGCTTGGAGATGGCCTTTTTTGCCACCCTTGCGAAGATTGACTCCTTCACCATTGAGGGTAGCAAACTCTTCCTCTTCGAGCGCGGAGAGTTGAAGTTGGTGTTTGATGCTAAATAGCGTTTTCCCGCAGACCTCACCCGCCCTTCGGGCACCCTCTCCTAACTTATGAGAGGGTTTTCCCCTTTTTTTGTTCTCGGGTATTAAAAAAGATACCCGAGAACAAAAAAGGGAGGCTGACTGCTGATTGCTGACTGCTAAATTGCTAAAAATCAAAAAATTTTGAATTTTGAATTTTGAATTTTGAATTTAATTTGTATTTTTGTGCGCTTCTTTCCCGCGTATGTGTGCGAGGGAAAGTCTATAAATAAAGTCTAACTTTTTAATTATTAAAAACTTAACACAATGGAAAACAACAAAAAAGTAGCCAACGAGAACTTCGATTGGACCGCTTATGAGACCGATGCCGAACTCTACGGTAACCTTACCAAAGAGCAGGTTGCTGCACAGTACGACGAGACCGTACAGAAAGTTCACGCAGGTGAGGTCGTTGAGGGCGTAGTTACCTTGATCAACAAACGTGAGGTAGTAGTTAACATTGGCTACAAATCGGACGCTATCATCCCCGTAACCGAGTTCCGTTACAACCCCGAGCTCGCTGTCGGTGAGAAAGTAGAGGTTTATGTGGATAGCACCGAGGACAAAAAAGGTCAGCTCGTTCTTTCGCACAAGAAAGCTCGTCAGCTCAAAAGCTGGGACCGCGTTAACCAGGCTTTGGAGAACGATGAGATTATCAAGGGCTTCATCAAATGCCGCACTAAGGGCGGTATGATCGTAGACGTATTCGGTATCGAGGCATTCTTGCCCGGTAGCCAGATTGACGTTAAGCCCATCCGCGACTACGATATTTACGTTGAGAAAACTATGGAGTTCAAGGTTGTTAAAATCAACCAGGAGTTCCGTAATGTTGTTGTTTCGCACAAGGCCCTCATTGAGGCCGAGTTGGAGCAGCAGAAACAGGAGATTATGTCTCGCTTGGAGAAAGGTCAGATTCTCGAAGGTACCGTTAAGAACATCACTTCCTACGGTGTATTCGTTGACCTCGGCGGCGTGGACGGTTTGATTCACATCACCGACCTTTCGTGGGGCCGCGTAAATCACCCCGAGGAGGTTGTTGCTCTCGACCAGAAGATCAACGTTGTTATCCTCGACTTCGACGACCAGAAGAAGCGTATCGCTCTCGGTCTGAAACAGCTCACTGCTCACCCATGGGAGGCTTTGGATGCAGAGTTGAAGGTTGGCGACAAGATTACCGGTAAGGTTGTAATGATGTACGACTACGGTGCATTCGTTGAGGTTGCTCCCGGTGTTGAGGGTCTTATCCACGTTTCGGAGATGTCGTGGAACCAGCACCTCCGCTCGGCTCAGGAGTTTATGAAGGTTGGCGACGAGATTGAGGCAGTAGTTCTCACCCTCGACCGTGAGGAGAGGAAGATGTCGCTCGGTATCAAACAGCTCACCAGCGATCCTTGGGAGGCTATTGAGGAGCGTTACCCCATCGGTTCGAAGCACACCGCAAAGGTGCGTAACTTCACCAACTTCGGTATCTTCGTTGAGATTTCGGAGGGTATCGACGGTCTTGTTCACATCAGCGACCTGAGCTGGACCAAGAAAATCAAACACCCCGCAGAGCTCACCCAGCTTGGCGCAGACTTGGATGTTATCGTTCTCGGCATCGACAAAGAGAACCGTCGTTTGAGCCTCGGCCACAAGCAGTTGGAGGAGAATCCTTGGAACGAGTTCGAGGCACAGTATGCTGTTGACTCGGTACACGAGGGTAAGGTAATCGAGGTTAACGACAAGGGTGCAGTTGTTGCTCTTGGCGAGAACGTAGAGGGTTTTGCTTCGTCGAAACAGATCGTTAAAGAGGACGGCACCACTGCCAAAGTTGGTGATGTACTTCCCTTCAAGGTTACCGAGTTCTCGAAGGTGACCAAACACATCAGCCTCTCGCACACCCGCGTATATGAGGAGGTTAAGCGTGCCGAGGAGAATGCAGCCAAAGCTGAGAAGCGTGCTGCTGCTGAGGCAACCAAATCGACCGTTAAGAAGATTAACGCTTCGGTTGAGAAGACCACTCTTGGTGACATTGCCGGTTTGGCAGAGTTGAAAGCCAAGATGGAGGCTGCTGAGGAGAAATAGTTTTTCCGGAACTGCATAACGAGAGGGTGCTCCGCCGATGGGTGGGGCACTCTTTTTTTTGTCAATTTTCCATTTTAATTGTAATTTTGTGGTATGACATTCAAAGTTACCATACTCGGCTCGGGGAGCGCAAAACCATCGCTCACAAAACACCACTCCGCACAGGTTGTTAATCTCTATGAACAACACTACCTTGTGGATTGCGGTGAGGGTACGCAAAATAGACTCCTGAGGGTGGGGGTTAGCCCTATGAAAATCAATGCAGTTTTCATTTCACACCTCCACGGCGACCACGTTTTTGGACTCTTTCCGCTCATTTCGAGTATGGGGCTTATGGGACGTAAGGTGCCCCTGCACGTCTTTGCTCCGAGGCCTTTCGACGAGGTTATGGAACACCACTTCCGCTACTTCGACACGGAGCTACCCTTTGAGATGGTGTGGCACGAGGTGCGCACCACGGCGCACGAGAAACTCTATGAGAACAACGTAATGGAGGTGTGGAGTGTGCCGCTGCGCCATAGGGTCCCCACGGCCGGTTTTCTGTTTAGGGAGAAGACTCCGGGACTCAACGTGCGCAAGGATAAGATTGCGGAGCTGGGGCTTGGTGTGGCGCAGATTACGGCCGCCAAGAGGGGTGAGGATGTTGCTCTGACGGATGGCAGGGTGGTGCCCAATGGAGAGTTGACCTATGTGCCCTATTCGCCTCGCAGCTACGCCTACCTGAGCGATACGAACTACTCTGGCAAGGCGGTGAGCTTGGTGAAGGGCGTTGACTTGCTGTACCACGAGGCCACCTATGCCGATGCGATGCGCAAGGAGGCCAAACAGAGAGGCCACGCAACCACCCTTCAAGCGGTCAAGGCCGCAAAGGAGAGTGGGGCCAAACGGTTGATGATAGGCCACTTCTCCTCGCGCTATAAGGACGAGAGTGTTCTGCTCGATGAGTGCCGTACGGAGTTTGCTGAGACCTATCTGGCCGAGGAGGGGAAGACGTTTGATATTCCAATAGTTAAGAAACAATGAGAGATTACTTGAAGAGATTGATTGCCACTGCATTGATTACCATTGCGATGTGTGCTGCGATGTATGGCCAAAGCCGACGCGATGTGGCTCGCTACAATACAATGAATGCCGAGGGAGTGTGGAGTGTCGGTGTTACCGTCGTTCCTGCCACGAGCCTTGTTCACCCCGCCGGGGAGGCCTATGGAGGTGCGCTCTCGTCGGTTGGTATGATAGGCGTCGGATTGGAGGGCGGCTACTTTGTCAAGGACGGATGGAGAGTGGCTGTGGAACTGATGTATGCCGATAATAGCTACTCTGCCTCTTATGCCTCATTGGTTGGCGAGGCTTACACCACCCAATCATCCTTCACTGCGGGTGCGCTTTGCTATCGCCACTTTGGACGTTGGTATGCCGGTGCGGGCCTTTCGGTGGGCCGCTCGTCGCTACGCTACCACACGGCCGAGCAGGAGGGACTACCTAATATTGATAGGTTTGGTGGGGAGAGTTTTACCCAACGCAAAGGCTCCTTCGGATTAGTAGTGTCGGGTGGCTACCAAGTGTCGCCCTTCTTGAAGGTGGGAGGCTTTTGGCGACCTTCGGTGGCAGGCGGTGGCTATGCCCACTCGCTGGGCGTGTCGGCTACCATCTACCTCCCATTTGTGGATGCGGTGGTGTGTAAGTAATACCTATTTTTATATATAATAGCTAAACGAAATGCGTATGAGGACAAAAATAATCCTCGCTCTTGCAGCCCTGCTATGCTCTTTGGGCTCCATTGGTGCCCAAGAGAGAGAGGTCGCATTGGGCGTGCGCGGAGGATATAATGCCGCTTTGGGAGGCTACTCGGCTTTGTCGTTGGAGGGTGGCTGTGGAATTACGGATGGTGTGGATGTGAGTGGCGGTGTGCAGTGGGCCACCTATGGCCGTACAGCCGTTGAATTGCGCCCGTCGTATAGCCACACGACCACTTGGGGCTCTCTACACGCTCGGACACTGTTGCACTACACCCACCACGCCTCGTTTCATAACTTTGCGGCGGGTGTGGGCGTAGGGATGTCGAGCCGCGTAGTCTTCGCCACTCTTGGCTACTACTATCGCACCTATGGAGGACGTGGCGGACAGATAAACGAACCTTTCAACCTATTTTACGAGTTGGGCTTCAACTTCCTGCCCGATGCGGATATGTTCGACCTACAACTTGTCTATACCAACCACGAACTCTTCGAATTGGAACGCCACTACCAGCCCACGTGGATAGTCAGGGGCGAGTGGGCTGTGAACGAGTCGCTGGGCGTGTCGTTGGCGGTGAACTACAAGTCGGCAGGAATGTTCAATATGTCGGCAGATTTCTATCAACTCAACATCAAAGCAGGCCTATGTTACAGATGGTGAAAAAGTTGGCAGCAATTGTAGCTGTTGCCGTAGCCCTTTGTGGTTGCGATGTTTTGGATATCAAGGGTATGTTTGTACCCACGAGTGATACTGTGGGTGTGAGGTTTGAGCAGAGTGTTGCCAAGACGGGAGGTCGGTCGGTTGCGACCATAGAGGCTTCGGAGGAGTATCTTTTCTATGTGTGTACGGATCCCCACGTGGACGGCTCGCACCGCAATATGACCACCTTCAACGATGCACTGCGTACAGATGCGGGGGCTTCGTTCGGTATTGTGCTGGGCGACCTGATAGACAGAATCGGTATGCGAGAGCTGTATGTTGAATCGGTGGCATACAATCCCGAAAGACACACCTACAACTACCCAATCTTCAATGTGTTGGGTAACCACGACTTGTTTTTCGACGGTTGGAGTGAGCATCTCGAACTTATTGGCCCTTCGGTCTATTGGTGGGAGGTTAAGTTCGACGGAGGTAGCGACCTGTTCATTGTGCTCGACTCTGCTACGGGTACGCTTGGGGCCAAACAGACCAAGTGGTTGCGCGAGTTTTTGACCAATAAGCGTGCCGACTATCGCCACTGCATCATCTCTAAACACACCAACCTTTTCTACCCCGACAATTCGCAGGTAACGTCGGGCAATATGCCCTTTGAGGAGAGCTTTCCACTCCTCGAACTCTTTGGCCAAAAGGATGTTACGTTGGTGTTGCAGGGCCACGACCACCACAGAGAAGACCTCACCTACGATGGGGTTCGCTATACGGTGGTGGGAACAATCAAGGATGAGGCCACCGCTCCCGAGTACCTGAAAGTGCGTGTAATCCCGTCGGGTGTGGAGTTTGAGTGGGCGACGGAATTGTAGTCAACCGTCAACCGTCGACCGTCTTACATACCCCTCCGCCACTTTGTGTCACCTCCCCTAACTTAGGGGAGGAGTAATTTTCCATTTTCCATTTTCCATTTTCCATTTTCAATTTTCAATTCTCAATTCTCAATACCCTCTCTCTACCAATCAATCTCCGAGAGGCCTTGTGAGGTGAGGTAGGCGTTGGCTTGCGAGAAGTGGCGACAGCCGAAGAATCCGTTGTGGGCCGACAAAGGGGATGGGTGTGCGCATTTGAGAATAAGGTTACGCGAGGAGTCGATGGCGGCTCCTTTTTTTTGTGCATAGGCTCCCCAGAGCATATAGACCACTCCCGAGCGCAACTCGGAGAGGGTGGCTACCACGGAGTCCGTAAACCTCTCCCAACCGTGTCCTGCGTGGGAGGCGGCAGCGTGGGCCCTAACGGTTAGTGTGGCGTTGAGCAACAGCACTCCCTGCTCGGCCCAACGGTCGAGGTTGCCACTTGTGGGTATGGGCTTGCCGAGGTCGCTCTGTATCTCCTTGAAAATGTTGCGCAGCGAGGGCGGAAACGGAACGCCGTCGTTTACCGAGAAGCACAAACCATTGGCTTGACCTTCGCCGTGATAGGGGTCTTGACCGATGATTACCACCTTCACATCGTCGGGTTTGCACTTATCCAGCGCACGAAAAATGTTGGCCGCAGCGGGGAATACGGGCCCTGCGGCATACTCCGAGCGCACAAACTCTACGAGCTCGGCAAAATAGGGCTTGTCAAATTCGGGTTGGAGCAACTCGCCCCACTCGGGCGCAATACGAACATTCATGGTCAAAATTCAAAAGTATAGCACAATACCTGATTATCTTCCAAAAATAGATAGCGAGTGTCGGGAATGGGGAGTCCGTTGAGAGTGGCACCGAGAGTGGCACTCTGGCCATCGTGCTCCACCAGCAGTAGGTCGTCGGTGAAATCCACCTCAGGTGTGAGCGCATACTTATACATTGCCTCCTTAGCACTCCACACAACAGCCTCAAAGTGTGGGCCAATGGCCTCGGCGAAGGCTTCTCGTTCCTCCGGCGAGATGTATCGTGCGGCCACCTTCGAGAAGTTGCGTTGGTGGTTTTCTATGTCCACCCCACACCTTGTCGAGCAGAACATCACCGCCACCCATTCGGCCGAGTGCGAAACGCTGATGTGGGACACCGGCCCCACTGCTCGCTCCAATATGGGGGCACCCATAGCGTTGTAGCGCAACGAGACCTCTACTCCCAACTCGGTCCTCACAATACTCCTCCACGTACTCCATTGTGCACGGCGGGTGGGAGAGGTGAGGGTGGCCAAATAGGCTTGGTCCTGCTCGGTCAGTAGCGGGGAGAGCTCCGCGGTGTTATCCACGGGTGCTATGATGATGTAGCCTTTTTCGAACTCTATGCGCCTCATTTTTTTGGGTAGTCATTGGCCATAAGTGTTGGCCGTTTGAACTCTCAACTCTTCCCCTTCTCTTTCTCCACACGTATCTCGTCGGCGTGGTGTCCGCTCACGGAGAGCACCGTAAATCTCACCCCGTGCAGATTCCTCTTGTCGCCCCTGCGCAGAAAATCCCTCTTTATTTCGAGCAACAGACCGGCGATGGTTTCGGCCTCGCCACGGCAGTCGTCAAAGGTTCCCTCCTTCACACCGAGCACCTCTTCCATAATACCGATATGTGCCTTGCCATCGAAGATGTAGGCACCGTCGGGCAATTGTTTGTAGGGTAGCTCTTCGGGCACGTCGCTCTCGTCGCTAATTTCGCCCACAATCTCCTCCAAAATATCCTCCAACGACACCAGACCGAGTGTGGAACCATACTCGTCAACCACTATGGCTATGTGTACCTTCTGACTGCGAAACTCCTCCAAAAGGTCGTTGATTTTTTTGTGCTCCGGGGTGTAGAATGTGGGCCTCAGGAGCCTCTGCCACTCAAAATCGGCACTCTCCCCAATGTGGGCCAGCACGTCCTTCACATAGAGAATACCGATGATGTGGTCGAGGTTCTCCTTGTAAACGGGGATGCGGGAAAAGCCACTATCCATAATAACCCTCCTGACCTCATCGAAGTTCTCCTCCGAATCGATGGCCTCGATGTCCATACGGGGGCGCATAATCTCCTCCACCTCTGTGGATGCAAACTGCACAATGCCCGAGAGCATCTCCTTCTCCGTTTCGCTTGGGTTTTCGGTTATTTCGAGTGCGTTTTCCAACTCTTCCATAGAGATATTTTCGGGCTGAATGATACCCTTATTCTGCATCGTGTTGGAATACTTCACAAGCACAAACGAGAGGGGTTTGAAGATTTTGTTGCACACGTTCAGCGGCAGAGCCACCACGCTTGCAAAGCCGTGCGGGTTGTAACTCGCATACACTTTGGGCATAATCTCGCCAAAGAGCAACAACACAAACGTAACGGCCACTGTCTTTATGGCAAACTCCCAACCGCTGTTGTTGAACACCACCAATGCGTCAATCAGGTTATCACACAGAGAGATGATGAGGATGTTGACCAGATTGTTGGCAATGAGAATGGTGGCCAACAGTTGGTCTTGCGCCGATAGCAGTTTTACGATGGCGTTGTTGATTGGAGTGTTGTGCTTGCGAATCAAGTCCAACTGCGTAGGTGAGAGCGAGAAGAGGGCTGTCTCCGAGCCCGACATCAGCGCCGAGCAACAGAGCAACACCACAATCAGAATGATGTTGCCGATTAATCCTGACTCAAAGTGGTTGAATGTCAGTATTGCACCTAATGTAGTAGCCAATGTTGTCATTCCCATAGCTTAAAAAAGTGTACCTTCGGTTTGCACAGCAGGCTGTTCCTTCACCTTTTCGCCCACCTGACCATCCACCTGTACGGCACCCTTCACAGTGCCTTCGAGTTGCATCCCCCTACGGAAGAAAGCGGGTTGCATAAAGAGGGTGTCGATGTCGGTATAGTGTTCCTCGATGGTCCACACCACACTTGGGTTGGATGCAGTGTTTTGCTCCACTTGTTGGCTTGGCACAGCCGCAGGAGCAGACATTTGGTCGAGTTTTGGACGCTCGCGCAGTTGAGGAGCACCTTCCGTAACACTATCGAAGCCCGTGGCCACAAGTGTTACCTCAATTTCGCCCTCTTGGAGTTCGGCCGATGTGCCAGCACCCCAAATGATGTTGGCATCATAGCCTCCGGCTCTCGAAGCACGCGTTTGGATAATCTCCTGCGCACGGCTTGCCTCCTCAAAGGTCAGGTCGTCGTTCTCGGCATAGGAGATATTCAGCAGTATGTTTTTGGCACCGAGAATGTCTTGATGGTTGAGCAGAGGCGAAGCGATGGCCCTCTCCACAGCCTCGTCCACTTTTCTATCACCCGTGGCCCTTGCCGAGCCCATAAGTGCCATACCGCTGGCTGTCATCACCGTCCTCACGTCGGCAAAGTCGACGTTTACAATGCCGTGCCTTGTAACGAGTTCGGCAATGCCTTTGGCTGCGGTGGCCAACACATCGTCGGCCTTGTGGAGAGCCTCCACAAAGGGTAGCGAGCCATACATCTTGGTAATGTTGTCGTTGTTGATTACCACCAACGAGTCGGTGTTGGCCTTCAACTCTTCCAGACCTTTTAGTGCCTGTTCCATCCTCACCCTGCCCTCGGAGCGGAAGGGGAGCGTTACGATACCCACAGTGAGGATACCCTTACCCTTTGCGGCTTTGGCAATAACAGGTGCTGCACCGGTGCCCGTACCGCCACCCATACCTGCGGTGATGAAAATCATCTTGACACCGCTGTTTTCGAGGTGTATCATAATGTCGTCGAGGCTTTCGATGGCGGCCTCACGTCCCCTTGCCGGAATGTTGCCTGCACCGAGCCCCTCGCCGAGCTGAATTTTGTTCTCTATGGGGCTGTTGGCCAGCGCCTGCTTGTCGGTGTTGCACACCATAAAGGTTACGTCCTTGATGCCGAGGTCGAACATATGGTTCACGGCATTGCCACCGGCACCACCCACACCGAGTACCATAATGATGGACTCGCTGCGTGTTGGGGCCATAATGGAACCAAGTATATCGGTTGTGTCTATCATATATCTTTTTGTCTGACGTCTATCGTCCAATGTCTAACGACCTTCTTAATTAGTAATTAGTTGAGAGTATTTATTTAGCAAACAACTTTCAACAATCAATTCTACATATCCTCATCGCCAACCACTTCCTGACCGAAGATGGCCTCGTCAATGCGTCCGATTACTCGTTTGAACCATCCGCCTTTCTTCTTGCCCCCCTTGTCGGTTTTGGACTCCTTGTTGCTACCTCCATCGGAAGAGTTCTCTTTTTTGCCATTCCTCTTGTCGTTCTCCTCCTCCTTCTGGTTCTCTTCTTTGGGCTGGGGGGTGTGTTTGGGGGCCTTTGTGTGTTTGCTATCCTCCGAAAGGGCCATAGACAACAGACCTATGGCGGTGGTGAGTGTGGGTGCAGAGATGCCCTCCACGCTCTCGGCACTGACACCCTCTTCTGCCCAGCCGAGCCTTACCTCATAGCCGGTACGTTCCTTGAAGAGTGTGTCAACTCCCTTCAATTGCGAGCCTCCACCCGTCAGTACAATACCGCCGCCGAGCTTTCCGTGGTAGCCGGAGGTGCGAAGTTCCTCCACCACAAACTCCACAATGTCGAGCATACGGGCGTTGATGATGGTACACAAGTCGCGGTAGAGTATCTCTTTGGGCTTTTCGTTCTGTGTGCGCCCGTTGATGCGGATTACACTATTGATGTTGTTGAACGGAATTGTGCTTGCCGTTGCATAACCATAGGCAACTTTGAGCCTTTCGATGTGCTTCTCCGGAATGGCGTGGGCCTTAATATCTCTGTTGATAGCCTCCTGTCCCATAGGGATAGACACAGCATAGCGCAATATGCCATCGTGGTAGATTGCCATATTGGTAACACCTGCGCCGAGGTCTATCACAGCAACACCCATCTCCTTCTCATCACTCGTTGCGGCCACTTGCGCTGTTGCACTTGCTGCTGCACAGAATTTGTAGCCGTTGATACCCACACGATCAAACGCCTTACCGATGCGCTCCAATACGGCCTTGCCTGCAAGAATGAAACTGTATGTGGCCTCCAACTGCTTGCCATACATACCAACAGGGTCGCCCACAATCTCCCTCGAATCAATCTTGTAGCGCTGCGGTATGCGCGAGAGGATGGTCTTCCCTTCGGGAGCCTGCACGTTGTTCATATTCTCGCTGAGCTGCTTGACGTTCTCTTCGAGGATTTCGCCGTCGCTACCAATATAGACAAAGCCGGCGTTGTCGGCACAGACGATGTGCCTACCCTCCACCGACACAAATACATCGCTTACAATGATGTTGTTGCGACTTTCCAAATCGCTCACAGCACTTTTCAGTGTCTTCGTAACAACTTCAATGTTGCTAATCTCGCCTCTCACAAAGCCGTTTGCGGGCATAGGCTTGGCCACGAAGTCGGCAACGACAACCTCGTTGTTTGCACCGAGAGTTCCCAATGCAGCAACCACCTTGCTGCAACCGAGGTCAATAGAAACGATGTAGTCTTTCAAATCCATAGTGTATCGAGTGTGTTCTTTTCTTATGCCATTGGCCATTGGCTGTTAGCCGTTGGCTCTATTCTTCAAAACTCATTTTTGCATTTTCCACACAGCCTGTCCTTCGTATGACACGTCGAGTATGTTGGGTGTGTTGAGGTCAACCACTCCGGCCTCAATGAAACGAACCCAGCGGTCGAGTTTGGCCTCTGTGTTGTCGAGTGTGCCCAACCGAACCGTGTAGCTACCCCTGCGTGGGATGAGCTTGATGGTGGTGTGTGAGGCTTTGCTGCCTGCTTTTGCGGGCTCTTTTTCGGCCACGATTTGTACGATATTACCACCCCATTCGGGCCTACTTTCCACCAATTTTACAAAAGTAATGAGTTTGAGCAGAAATATATAATTTTTATCACTATTTTTTTCATTCTCCGTAGCCCAAGCCACCATATCGCCCCTGAAATCATTGGGGAAGGGGAGTGTTATGTCGCCCGTAACGAGTGGTAAGTTCATAGCTACGCCCTGTTGTGCAGGCAGTAGGTGCCCGTTGGCGGTGAGGTAGAAGTCGTCGCCGCGGTTGGTTATAATCCTCACTATCGGCCTGCGCTGTGTGAGTCTTACGGTGAGCACCCCCTCGTAGTCCACGAAGGTCTGCGAAGAGCGCACGAAACAGTTGCTCTCCACGAGGTTGTTGATGGCGAGCAGATTCACACTATCAACGGGCCTTCCGATGGGGATAAGTCCTTTGTGCCGTATGGTTTGCGCAATCTTGTCGGCCTTAACGAGTGGTATTTCGGCGCTGTCAACCACCTCCACACGCAACATCTCCACTTTGCGTTCTGCTTCGTTGTGGCGTCGTAGCAGTGTTGCTCCCACAAAGAAGGCCGCAATAGCCAACCACACCAATACGATGCCTATTATCTTCCAAACTTTTTTCATTACTTATTTCGATAGCCGTTAGCCATTTTTAGAGAGTTTAATCCTTACTCGCAACTTTCTCAATTAACCCACCTTTGGTGGCTTTTAGTTGCTCTCGCTCGGCACAGGCGTTGCCTGTTTTGTGTAGATGTTAGGTCTGCACACCTTTGAGCCTTTGGATGCAGTCAAGCACCCTCTG
>JAZNNC010000052.1:0-19097 GCA_045580045.1 Tidjanibacter sp. | reverse complement strand
GGCGAGGGTTGATTCTCAATTGACCAAGCTTTGCTTGCTCTAAAATGCTCCCGCTCGGCGAGGCCGCCGAGCGCAATTACGACCACCCCTCCCTTACCTCCCCTGTCGTAGGGGAGGAGTAATTCTCAACTCTCAATTCTCAATTCTCAATTCCCTTTCTGCTCTTAAAGCCCCTTCTAAATCACGGGTTACGTTTTTGTTACCCGTGAGGTGGGGTGTAGGGGCCTTAGGGAGTTTAGTGAGTTTAGAGAATAATTTTCAATTTTCCATTTTCAACTCCTCAAATGACATTGTGGCCTGATGGGGCGGTTTATTTTTGAAAAAGAAATGTGGAAAATCTGCACAAAACAATATTTTTTTGAAAGTTTGGAGTACAACGATAGATAAATATACATATATTTGTATTGTGCGAAATAATTTTCCGCATTGAGACTTTTGTTGCGACTCTCTGGGAATGAGTGCACACCGTTGGAGTGATGATTAATTTTATGCTTTCAGATATGAAGAAATGTAGTATTAAGGTTGGGTTAGTAGGAGCTATGCTCCTCTTCTCGCTTGTGAGTGCAGAGGCTGCCGTGTGGCCTTTTGGTAAGAAGGAGAAAAAGCAGAACGACACCACTGTCGTTGAGTCCAAAGCGAGGAAATCCAAGTCCAAGTATGAAAAACTCTTTGGCGACAAGTCGAAGTGTGTTACTGCCGAGGGCGATTTTATGACGCTTCATACCGTGGGCGAGAAAATCTATGCCGAGGTGAACGACGATATCTTCGGTCGTGATGTGCTCATCGCCACCACCATTAGCGAGATTAGCGATGGCGGAGCAGGCTCGGTGGGCTACAAACCCAAGAAACCTCTCCACTGCCGTTTTGTGAAAATCGACTCGGTGGTCTATCTCACCCGTGTAAAAATTCTGCCCGACTACAAGTCAGGCGAAGAGATGGGTAAGGCTGTGAGGAGGGTTAATATGGACCCTATTATGATGAAGTTTACCACAGCTTGCCAGACTCCCGATAGTGTGGGTACCGTGTTTGAAATCACTCCGTTGTTGAAAAGCACGATTGACGAACTTATGCCTGTTGCAAGTAAGTCCAATGCTTTGGCCTCTTCGAAGGTTAGTTGGAATAAGGATTTGTTCCACATGGGCGAGGTGAAAGCTTTTGAGGATAATGTGAGTGTTCGTTCCTACCTTTCGGGTACGATTACTTTGGAGGTGCCCCTTCTCAGTCGTAAGGAGGTGAGCCCCTTCTCCACGTTGGTAACTCGCACCATTCTTTTGTTGCCGGAGGAGCCTGCCCGCCCGAGGGTTGCCGATTCGAGGGTTGGTATCTTCCTCTCCAACCGTACCACTTTTGACGCTCCCACCGAGCAGAGCGACACCTATTCCATCATCCATCGTTGGCGTGTGGAGCCTGCCGATAAGGAGGCCTACGCAAGGGGCGAGTTGGTGGAGCCTGTCAAACCCATCGTTTTCTACCTCGATGACGCATTCCCGGCAGAGTTGCGCAAGCCTGCAAAGGAGGGTATCGAGAGGTGGAATATGGCCTTTGAGAAGATTGGTTTCAAGAATGTTGTCAGGGTGTTGGACTATCCGAAGGATGATCCCCAATTTGATCCCGACAACCTCAAATACTCTTGTGTACGTTGGTTGCCTTCTACTACCGCCAACGCAATGGGCCCCTCGTGGGTGGATCCCCGTTCGGGCGAGATTATCAACGCTTCGGTGATTGTGTATAGCGACCTTGTCGGAACGCTCCATTCGTGGCGTTTTGTGCAGACCGCACAGGTGGATGAGAGGGTGCGCAGCCTGCGCCTCGACCCCGAGGTGAGGGATGAATCGTGGGCCTACGTGTTGGCACACGAGGTTGGCCACTGCTTGGGCTTTATGCACAATATGTCGGCCTCGGCATCGGTGCCTGTGGAGTCGTTGCGAAACGCAGAGTACACCCAACAGTATGGCACCACTCCGAGTATTATGGACTATGCAAGGTTCAACTATGTGGCCCAGCCCGAGGATAAGGGTGTGAAACTCACTCCTCCCGATTTGGGTGCCTATGACTATTGGCTCGTTGAGTATGCCTACAAACCCGTGCCCGAGGCAGAGGATATGTGGGCCGAAGCGAAGGTGTTGGAGCAGTGGGTGGCCGAGAAGGCAGGCGATAAGACCTATCGCTATGGTCGCCAGCAGACAGGCGAACGCATGGACCCCAGCGCCATCGAGGAGGACCTCGGCGACGACCCTGTGAAGGCTTCGCAGTATGGTGTGCAGAACCTCAAATATATCATCTCCAATATGGGAGAGTGGATTGGCGACGAGGATGACTCCTATGGTAAGTATCGCGAGAATCTCTATGACGAGATTGTAAAACAGTATAACCGCTATATGAACGCCGTGTTGCTCAATGTGGGTGGTGTTTATCTCACCTCCACACACGTTAAGGATGCAGCGCAGAGGGCTGTCCCCGTGGATGCCGACTATCAGAAGAAGGCACTGCGTTGGGCTATGGAGCAGGTGGATAACTGCGGATGGGTTGAGAACGAGGCTCTGACGGAAAAATTCCGTCTGCGTGTTAGCAGGGCAGAGGTTGTTGCCTACAACCACACAAGGGCCATTTTCAGCACCTACGCTCCCATTGCACTCTCCTCCTATTTGGCTCCCGAGGGCGAGGCGTTCACTCTCGAAGAGTGGATGAAGGAGTGCCGTGATTGGGTGTGGAAACCAACCAATGCGGGCAAGACGCTCTCCAAACACGACAGGATGAAACAGAACCATTGGGTGAACGCTATTCTGCTCATTGGTTGCGACAAGGTGTCATTTATGTCGGCAAGCCTCACTTCGTTGGCCGAGGAGGCATATGCTCCTTCGGTTGACCACATCCTTGCTTTCGACTTGGACGAGAGCGGTATGGTGGAGCGTTACGCCGACGAGTTCCGACAGATGGAGGACGAGAAGGGTAGAGGTGCGGTGGCATCTATGCTCTTCGACGAGGATGATTCGTTCGGCCCTGCCGGCTACGGTATGCAGAACCGTGTGAATATGAAGGTTGTCAATGAGAGCCAGATGCACTTCTACGGCGAGATATTGAGCACCAAAGCTAAACTCGAAAAATTGATTCCCCGCTCGTCGGGCACCAACAAGGTTCACTATCAGAATTTGTTGGAGATGATTAATAAAAAACTCGAAGGAAGGAAGTAGTCTTCTGTTGAGGTTCAAACTGAAAACGACAAAACAAAAAACTAAATAACCACTTATGAATAAATTTCGACTAAATGTTGTGTTGGGAGTGATGGTAGCGATGTTCTTGTCGCTCGCATCGGCCAATGCACAAGGAGGTGATCGCACCATCAAGGGTCGCATCGTGGATGGCACAACGGGCGAGGGACTCGTTGGCGCTACCGTTATGGTGGAAGGTGCTTCAACCGGTATTGCTTCGGGCAAGAATGGTGAGTATGTAATCAGAGTTAAGGCCGCGACCGACAAGACCGTCCTCGTGTATTCTTATATGGGTATGGAGGACCAAGAGATTGTCATCGGTAAGCGCACAGAGATTAACGTGGCAATGGTAGGTGGTGCGACCGTGATGGAGGAGATTGAAATCACCACCGGTTATGGCTTGGTGCAGAAACGCTCCGACCTGACAGGCTCGGCTTTTCAGGTCAACTCCGAGTCGCTGGTGCAGATGCCTGCTGCACGTATCGACAATATGTTGGCGGGCCTTGTGCCGGGTGTGAGCATCGAGTCGGATGGCGACGGAACCCGCGTGCGCTACACCACACGAGTTCGTGGTGATGCTTCGCTGAGTGCATCGAGCGAGCCTCTGTGGATTGTGGACGGTATTCCAATCTACACGGGTAACAAGAGTAACTCGGTGGAGGGTACAAGTGCAAATGTCAGCCCTCTGTCGTTTATCAACCCCGACGATATTGAGTCGATGACCGTGTTGAAGGATGCTGCCACCACCGCACTCTATGGTGCCGATGGTGCCAATGGCGTAATCCTCGTAACCACCAAGCAGGGACGTAGCCAGAAAACTCGCCTTAATGCTTCGTTGAGGTTTGGTATCTCCTCGCTGGACGATAGGACACGTATCAAATATATGAATGCCGAGCAGTGGAGAGCCTATGCTATGGAGGCTTGGCTGAACTCGGGCGAGAAGGCCGAAAACTTCCCCTATCGCGATAATGAGTTTACCAAATATACCGGTGTGGATACCGATTGGTTCGATGTTTACAACGGCATTGGTCAGACCACACAGGTTAACCTTTCGGCAAGTGGCGGTGGTAAGAATGTTAACAACTATGTGTCGGGTAGCTACTTCAAGCAGAACTCCACCACCATTGGCGACTCGCAGGAGCGTATCTCGATTCGTAGCAAGAGTAACTACAATCTCAGTCGCCACTTGAAGATGAACGTTAACCTCTCGGGCTCCTACAACAACAACGAACTCTTCTCGGCAAATGGTTTGTACACTCTCTCGGAGCTGCCCATCTACACTCCCTTTGAGGAGGACGGTGTAACGCCAAAGTTGTACAACTATTATTATAGGAAGAACTCCGTTACGGGCGAGTATGAGCTCTACAAGTCGAAGTTCAACTCCAACGAGGTTCCCAACCGTATGTACAGCGACAACAACCAAAAGACATTCAGTGGAGATGCTAACGTTTCGTTGGAGTGGGAGCCAATCAAAGGTCTTTCGTTTACCACCCAAAATGGTGCAAGCTACACCTCCACAGCCGAGGCTATCTACGACTCGCGCAACACGTTGGACGGTATGTATGAGAGCGGTCTGAACGGCTACTCGCGTAGGGCAGGTGTATTCTCGCTCACGGCCAACTCCATCAACCGTTTGAACTTCAACCGCACCTTCGGCAAACACAAAGTGGGTGCGCTTGCGGCCATTGAGTTTGTGCACAAGGAGTACCGCACAATGTATGTTACAGGCCACGGCTTTGCCAACGACTTCATCAAGGAGATTGCCTATGTGGATTCCTCCACAATTGACGGCTCGTCCAATATGAAATATACCCGTTCGTTGTCCTACCTCGGCCAATTGTCCTACTCCTACGACCAGCGCTACTACCTCACGCTGACTGCTCGTAAGCAGGGTTATAGCTCGTTTAGCAAGTATGCACGTTTTGGTACTTTCTCGGCGATTGGTTTGTCGTGGAACGTACACAACGAGGATTGGTTTGACAATAGCGAGGTTACTCTGCTGAAACTGAAAGCCTCCTATGGTAACAGTGGTAACTCGCGTGTGGACACCTCCTCGGCATTGGGCTCCTACTCCTATGGCGACGGTAACACCTATGGCGGCTCGATGGGTGCAACCATTTCGAAAGTGCCCAACCCCGGCCTTTCGTGGGAGAATACCCGCACCACCAACTTGGGTATTATGTTCACGCTGTGGGATAGGGTAACTCTTGAAGTTGAGGGCTATGAGAAATATACCGACAACCTCCTCTATGATGGTCGTGTTTCGATGGTTATTACCGATAGCGGTGTAACCCGTAACGTGGGTGAGATTCAGAACCTCGGTATTGAGTTCTCGCTCTCGACGGTGAATGTCAAGACTCCCGATTTCGAGTGGCGTACGGACTTCAACGGCTCGCACAACGAGAACCTTATTGTGAAACTCTACAAGGGTAACCACACCGGTTTCTTCGATACCGTTTGGATGGAGGGTGCAAGTAAGAACCACTGGTGGCTGGTGCGCTGGGCAGGTGTTGACCCTGCAACCGGTAGGCCTATGTGGTATGATAAGAATGGTAACCTTACCTTCACTTTCTCCTATGACAACCGTGTGATTAACCCCGACTACTCGAAAGTGCCCGTTTTGGAGGGTGGTTTCATTAACACGTTCCGCTACAAGAACCTCTCGTTGCGTATTCAGGCCAACTACCAATTTGGTGGCTATGATATGTGCTCGTCGATTGCTTTGGACGATGGTAATGACTCCATTTCGGAGAATGTTTCGGTGAACGCTGCGGAGCACTGGCGCGTGCCGGGTGATTTGTCCATCAACCCCAGAATTTCGAACGATAACAACGACCTCGGCCAGATGGGTTCGACTCGTTTCCTCTACGACCGTACCAACATCCAGATTAGGACAGTGGCATTGAGCTACACTGTACCCAAATCCCTTTGTAAGAGGGTGGGTGTTCAGGGCGCGACCATCTCGCTGATGGCCGACAACCCATACATCTGGACTCCGGCCTACACCCCCGAGAAGAACTCCTATCAGAACTATGCCTTCGGACGTGCCGGTCGCTCGCGCACCTTCTCCGGAGAGTTGTCGTTGACATTCTAACCACCAACGAAAGCAAAAGAGTATGAATATGAAGATAAGAAATATATTTATGGTATTGGCACTCTCGGCGACCGTGTCGTTGAGCAGTTGCGAGAGTTTCTTGGAGGTGCCCACCATTGGTAAGAGTACCATTGAGACCTTCTTTGCCGAACTCGACGGTCTTCGTGCCGCAGGTAGGGGCCTTCACCGCACGCTGGCCGAATTCTACGACGACGAGTATGTGCGCTATCCGGAGATTATGGGTGATATGGTTGACGTTGTGCGCCTGAATGCCAACGAGCAGATAACCCGTATCTATGACTATTTGAGTGTTCCTGCCGACGATGCGGGCTTCCCTTGTAATGTGTGGCGCAAGGGCTACGATGTAATCTCCAACGCAAACAACATCCTCTACTATGGCGAGCCTCTCTATGAGAGTTTTGCGCAGAACAAGAAGGAGATTGATATGATTTTTGCCCAAGCGCTCTTCATCCGTGCGCTGGTAACATTCGACCTTTGCCAAGTCTATGGCCACTCCTACATCTACACTCCCGATGCTTCGCACCTCGGCGTGCCGGTGGTAACGTGGGTGCCGGGTTTTGAGGATGTTATTGCTCGCTCCACCGTGGCACAGACCTACGCACAGGTGCTCAAAGACTGCGATGATGCCATTGCGCTGTTTGCCATTGCACAGGAGCCCGAGAGCGTCTATTACGCAAGTGCGTTGGCTTGTAAGGCTCTCAAAGCGAGGGTTTATCTCCACAAGGGCGATTGGGAGAATGCTGCCAAGATGGCCGAGGAGGTTATGGGCGAGATCACACTCACTCCCCACGACAAGTATATCGATATGTTCCGCGACGCTGCTTCGGTAGTGGGCGAGGAGACCATCTTCCGCATCAATGGCTACGACTTGTCGAGTTCGATGAACGCACTGTGCGACCCCAGCCGCATTATCAAGGTGGAGCCTGCCAAGAAACTGCACAACCTCTTTGAGAAGGGCGATATTCGTGCCGACCTGCTCACCTACATCCCTGAGAGTATGGAGAGTACAATGACACTGCCATCCTATAATGCCTTCTGTAAGCACTGTGCCTATAAGCGCATTACCGACGAGCGCAACCGCCGTACCGACCTCTTTATTCTGCGTGGCTCGGAGATGTACCTCATCCACGCCGAGGCGCTGTGCCGCAAGAGTTCGCCCGACTTGGCGAGGGCTGCCGAGGACATCAAGGCTCTGCAAGCAAGGGCTATGGGTAAGACGGTGGAGGAGATAACACTCACCTATAAGGATGCCGACGAGTTGTTGAAGATTATTGAGGACGAGAGGGTTAGGGAGCTCAATATGGAGGGCCACCGCTTGTTCGACATCACCCGCTTGGGCCACAACCTCGAAAGGGATGCTTCTACCACCTCCACGATGAAGAGCCTCGCTTGGCCCGACTACCGCTTTGCACTGCCCATCTGCCAAACCGAGATGGACACCAACGAGTCGATGAAACAAAACGATGGATACGCTACTGCCAAATAGTTCAAAAGTTTACGATATAGAATATGAAAAAGATACTAAAAATAGCAATGATTGTGTTGGCGGCCACTGCGCTGTGGGGCTGCTATGAGGAGCCACAACCCCTCGACAAACCTTTTGTGTATATTCAGGACGAGATGGGTGGTGGTAATATGGAAATTTCCGCAAAAGGTAATAACATCTTGAGTGATTTGAGGGTGTATTTGAGCTGCAAGAAGTTCACAGAGCCTATTGTTGTGCACTACGATGTGATTGTGGGCGATGGCTTGAAGGAAGGTGTGGATTTCGTTATCCAGTCCACCACCAAGAGCCCTTTGACGTTCAAGCCCGGCACCTATGACCTTCCTGTGAGGGTGCAGTGGAAGAAGAGCGAGAACTTCGACCCTGCGAAGGACAACACCGTAACCTTTGCGATAAGGAGCGTGGAGAGTAGCGAAATCGGCGAGTTCCACATTGGCTATCTCGGCCCTGATAAGTTCTACAGCAAGTATGTCTTCACGAAGAAATAGAACAAACACCAAATTTCAGAAAACAATAAACAAAACAAACACAAGTCTAACAAATTAAAACCTAAAAGAGATGAAAAAGTTTTTACAAATTGCTCTTCTCATTGGTGCCGTTAGCGCACTGATGTGCTCGTGCGAGCCAGAGCCTAAGGCTGATGGCGTTGCCGAGATTAAGTCGTTTGCTATCACTGCTGCTGCAAACGAGGCCCTTTCGCAGGACTGCGCAGCAATCATTGACCAAACCGCTGCGACCATTGTTGTTGCTCTTCCTATGGATACCGACAAGAGCGCACTTGTGCCCACCTTTACCACTACCGATGGTGATGTGGTAACTGTTGCGGGTACCGAGATTAAGAGTGGCGAGAGTGCACTCAACCTCACTGAGGGCGTTGAGGTTGTTGTTACCGATGCTTCGAGCAACGTAACCAAGACCTATGCACTGAATGCTGCCGACAATGATGGCAAGGCTGAGTTGTTGAGCGTTGGCTTCCTTGCAAAGGACAATACCGGCAAACTCACTGAGGACGCTGTTGCAGAGGCTATTGCCGATGAGATGGTGGTACGTATCGCAGGTGGTGGTGCAGGTGTTGAGCTCGTTATGAGCTTCACCGCTGGTCTCAACGATGTTGTTACCGTAAACAACGAGGAGGCAGTTGCAACCGCCACCGTTGATTGCACCTTCCCCATCGACATTACCGTTAGTGACCCCTATGCAGGCGTAGAGAAGAAATATGTTGTTAAGGTGGGTAAGATTCTTCAGAATGCAGGTTGGAAGAGAGTTGCAACTATTGCAGATCCTCTGATCACTGCAAAAGACTTCTCGATGGATATTGATCCTATAACCGAAGATGTTTATGTTGCATACAGCATGAACTTCTACGATGCTGCTACTGACAAGACCACTGCTCGTGCAACCGTATCGAAATGGAATGGCGAGGCTTTGAGCCTTGTGGGTCCTTCGTGCTTCTCGTCGGGCAAAGCTACATATTACAATATCATTGTAAACAATGGTCAGCCCTATGTTATGTATGTAGATGGTAACGTATCAAGCGCATTGACCGTTCAGACCTACACTGGTGGCGCATGGAGCGTTCTCGGTAAGGAAGGTGCTATTCTCAAAAATACCGGTATGGCAAAAGATAGGTCTGCAATGGTATTCAGTGGTAACAAACTGATGACTTTCACCACTGCTAACGCTGATGATGCTGCAACCGGTATCAAGAAACGTGGTAGTAACTTGTCGGTATGGGATGGTTCGGCTTGGACGGCGTCGCCCCTGCCCAATCGTGATGCAACTTGGTATGCATACACACCTCGTGCTGTTTCGGTCGGTGATGATGTTTATGTGATGTATGCTAACCAGTTGAGCAGTATGGATGCAACTCTTACCAATGGTGTTTCGATCTACAAATATAGCAATGGTGCATGGAGTCTGCTTGTAGATAACTTCCTTCCCGAAGGCAACTCTACCGTAGGTCTCTATTACCAGGCAATTAAAGCGAACAGCAAAGGTGAGGTATATCTACTCCTTGGTGATGATAGCTCGTCGAAATGGTATATCCAGATGTTCAAACTCAAAGGTAATACCTTGGAGAAAGTTTATCCCGCAATCCAGAACGTACTCAACTCCGATGGTCAGTATGACTTTGTATTCGACAACAACGATCTGCCCGTCGTTGCTTACCGTAACGCCGATGAGCCCGAGAATGTTAAAGTCGTAACTCTTGACGCTGATTCCGAAACTTGGAACGAAGCTACAACCATCAGCGAAGAGACTACCGAGGGTAACTGGCCTATTTTCCTGAAACGTTCCGAAAGTGGCAACCTCTATCTGAGCTATGTTACTTTGAAGTATGCTGAGGATGGTAAGACTAAACTCTACGAGATTCCCATCTATCAGAACGCTCTCGAAGCAGACGTATTGCCCGAGTAAGTAGACGGAAAAATAGCCTTGATATGAGGCTTAACAAAGGCGGAGGCTCCACAATGCGTGGAGCCTCCGCTCGTTTTGTTCTCTCTTATACCACCACGACTGCCAACTTTCCCTAACTTAGGGGAGAGTTATTAGAAGGGCAGAAAGGGCAAGAAAGGGCAAGAAAGGGTGAAAAATTTTGAATTTTGAATTTTGAATTTGGTTTACCCTCTTTTTCGTTCCCACACTTCAAGGTTGGAGGGCTCGCCCCCAACGAGGTCGAAGCGTACGGCGGTACGCACACTGTGGAAACCATAGCACCCCGCAGCTCCGGGGTTGATGCAGAGCACTCCGTAGGTCTTGTCGTAGTAGATGCGCAGGATGTGGCTGTGGCCGCAGACAAAAATCTTCGGTCGCAACGAGCGCAGGCGGGCCGCAACAGCGGGCAGAGGCCGGCCACCACGGAAGCCTATGTGGGTCATCAGCACCCTTGCGCCCTCACGTTCAAAGCATTGCCACTCGGGGTAGGTGAGCCGCAGGGTGTGGTTGTCGATGTTGCCAAAGACCGCCACCACACTCTTACCCATAGCCCGCAACTGCGCTAGCACCTCGCCCTCGCCACCGATGTCGCCCGCACACCACACCTCGTCCACCTCGGCAAGGAATTTTGCCAAGTGGTCGTCGAAGGTGCCGTGGAGGTCTGATATAATACCAATTTTCATCTTTGTACGGCGAGCGCATCTTGTGGACAACTGCTGCGTTACGCTTGTCCTCGAAATCCTCATTTACGCTCGGTAAACTGCGGTTTCTCGGTCATCGCAAGCCTTGCATTTGCCTCACAATAAGCACTCGCAGGGAGTGTTGAATTGTATGGCGAGCGCATCTTGTGGACAACTGCTGCGTTACGCTTGTCCTCGAAATCCTTTTTACTTTAATTAGCCCAGTAGTTTTTAGAACGGCATATCGTCCTCAGGGAGCGAGGAGTATGCAGGCTCGGCAGTGGGGAAGGGTGCCACCTCTGGTGCGGGTGCAGCGGCGGGTGCAGGCTCGGCAGCAGCACGGGTGAGTTTCCACGCCCTTGCCTCGGTGTACCAGCGGCCGTTGTACTCCCTCGATTCGAGGTTGATGCTCACCTCCACCATCTCACCGGGTTTGAGTCCTGCGGCATCCAGAGCCTTGTCGCCCCAAAAGCCCACGCACAACTTGCGGTTAAACTCGTCGGGCATCTCAAACACAACCTCCTGTTTGGTCCATTCGCCCCTTGCGCCTTGGCCTTTGACCACAGGCAAAACCTTGTAAACAAGTCCTTTGAATTCCATAAAATGTATCTCGTTTTTATTTTGTTACTTTATTGCTTTTGAAGTAGTTGTCGAAGAAGAGGAGCTGGAACTTGATGGAGTTGGGCCAATACTCCCAATTGTGTTTGCCGGGGCGGGTGTAGAAGTCGTGGGGTACGCCTCGGGCGAGCAGTTTTTCGTGCAACTCGCAATTCACCTTGTAGAAAAAGTCGGCCACACCGCAGTCCACAATCATCGCCAGCGACCCATCGGTGGGAATCTGCTCCACAAGATTGGTTACGGTGTACTGCTCCCAATAGTGGGGATTCTCCTCGATGGTGCCGAGCCTATCGGACATATTCCAATTCTTCGGGAAGGGGCGGATGTCCACACCTCCCGAGGTGCTACCCACAGCACCAAAAGTGTCTTGGTGGCGAATGGCGAGCCAGAGGGCTCCGTGGCCACCCATCGAAAGACCTGCGATGGCCCTGCCGGTGCGGTCGGCACGGGTGCGATAGGTGGCGTCTACCCACTCCACAAGTTCCTCGGCCACAAATGTTTCGTAGCGGAAGGTGGGGTCCACGGGGCTATCCCAATACCAACTTTTGTCCCCATCGGGGCAGACTATGATGATGCCATATTGGTCGGCATAGGGCCCAACGTAGCCCTGCTTGTACCACGACTCGTGGTTGCCACCGTGGCCGTGCAGCAGGTAGACCACATCGTAGGGCTTGGCAGCAGTGGGGGAGTAGCCCTCGGGGGTGATGATGCTCACCTTCACCTCTTTGTTCATCGCAGGGCTGTGTACACCCAGGGCCTCGTAGTTGAAGGCCCAAGCCGAGGTGCACAATAGGCAAGTGGCCAGAAGGGAAAGAATATCTCTTTTCATTGTCTATCTATCTATTTTTTTTCTTTGTGTGTGTTGTTGACTGAATGGGTGCAGGTGAAGATGTGCCCACTTCTACAAAATGAGATTGTTAATCTCTCGTTCTCGTTCTATGAGGGTGTGTTTCTTCTCGGCGCCGGCGTTGTAGTCGCCCAGCGTGCCGTCGGCGTGTATGACGCGGTGGCACGGAATCACAATGGCCACGGGGTTGGCTCCAACGGCGTTACCCACCGAACGATAGGCCTTGGTGTAGCCCGTGCGTGCAGCAATGTCGGCATAGCTTGCCGTGATGCCGTAGGGTATCTTCACCACCTCCCTCCACACCTTGCGCTCGAAGGGGGTGCCCTGCAAATAGAGGGTTATGCCTGTTGAGTTCCTACGCTCAATGGTGCGCAGTATCTGCTTGTGGCACTCCTCGCCACGCTGCTCAAAGGTGGCACCCCTGAACTCCGCCCTCAACTCGTCGAGAGCCTCCTCGCGGTCGTCGGCAAAGGCCACGCGGCACACGCCCTTACAAGTGGACGCAATAAGCAATTCGCCACGCGGGGTGGGGTAGTAGTCGTAGGCTATGCGCCTATCTTTCAGCCTGCCGAAGGAGAGCGGACGGATGGTAACCTCGGCCATCTTCTTGGGCAGATTGTTGGCGTAGGCCCAGAGGTAGAACGAGGCTATGGAGCAGTGTGGAGCGAAGAGCCTGCGGTAGTGCGCCCACCTTTTGGCTGTGAGCCTGCGCTCGCCATAGAGAACGGCAAGGGCCTTGCGGATGCCCAAATCGCCGGCGGGAAGCACATCCTCCCTGCCGAGCGAGAAAATGAGCATCATCTCGGCCGTCCACCTTCCAACGCCTCCCAGCGATGTCAGCCTCTCGATGACCTCCTCGTTGCTCAACGTAGTGAGGGCTTCATACTCAAATTCGCCCTCGGCAAACCTCTCTGCTGCCGACACAATCCACTCGGCCTTGCGAGCCGACACTCCGCATCTCTTCACCCCCTCCCTGCCGAGCGAGGCTATGGTGGCAGGCGAGATGTCCTTGTCTGTTGCGGCGGCAATCCTACGCACCATCCTCTCGGCCGATGCGGAGGAGACCTGTTGACTCACTATGCTCTCTACAAGAGCTCCAAAGAGTGGGCGTTGGGTGTTGCGTTCGATGTATCCGAAGCGTTCGATTAGTTGCGCCATACGGGGGTCGGACTCACGGAGCCTCTCGACCTTGTCGATGAATGGGAATAGCGAGTTCATAGTGTTGTGGCGTTTTTTGGGGTTAGCACCACAAATATACTAAAAACTCCCGATAAGTGGTGCTTATCGGGAGCTTTTTTGTCGATTGTCAACCGTCGGATGTCCAACTTTTGTCCTGTGTCGGTGGTCGGTTGACCTATTTGGTTTTCTCGGGGGTGTAGGCTTTGTTGAGACCCTCGATAATCTGCTGGGTGAGGTCGAGTTCGGGCTTCACGCTAACCACGGGAGCACCAGTCTGGCTGGCAAGGATGATGTCGTACTCACCCTCGGCGTTGAGTGCGGTAACGAACTCATAGATGGCGTTGAAAATCTGGTTGGTCATAACCTGCTCTTTCTCTGCCAACTCTGCCGAAGCCTTCTCGCTGCGTGCTTGGAGTGAGTTCTGTCGCTCCTGCAATTTTGCGGCCTCCTTCTCGGCATCAACACGTGTGATGAGCACCTTGTTTACCTTCTCCTGCAAAGCGTTGAAATCCTTCTCCAATTTGCGTGCGCTGGCGTTGAGGTCTTTGGTCTTTGCCTCATACTCCTTCTGGAAAGCAGCCTGCTTGTCGATGGCCATCTGGTACTGCGACACCACTTGGTCAACAAAGTAAACGGCAATCTTACCGGTGGTGGTTGTGGCAGCCTCGGTAGCCTCTGCGTTCTCGGCTTTGGGTGCGTTCTGGTTGGTGCAAGCGGCCAGGCCCATAGCGAGGACTACAACCGCAAACAAAATTTTTTTCATATCTAAAATGTTTTCTATTTTGGTTTGTTAATATTTTTTCAGTGGGGCAAATATACAAAATTTCGCAAAAAGCCTCCATAACTTATTGGGTTTTTATTAACTTTGCCCTATTATAAACACACTTTTTGAACTATGTACGACTATTTGAGAGGAGCCATAGCCGAACTTACCCCCACCTATGCCGTTGTGGAGTGTGGTGGAGTGGGCTACATTGTGGCCATATCGTTGCAAACCTACACTGCTTTGGAAGGCAGGAATGAAGCGTTGGTCTATGTGCACTATGTTGTCAGGGAGGACACCCAACAACTCTACGGCTTTGCCGAGCGTACCGAAAGGGATCTGTTCCGACTGCTTATAGGAGTGTCGGGAGTGGGTGGCGGAACGGCACGTATGATACTTTCGACCTACACCCCCTCGGAGCTTTCGACCATCATATCCACCGAGAATGCCGTGTTGCTCAAAAACGTGAAGGGCCTCGGTCTGAAAACAGCCCAGAAGATTATTGTTGACCTGAGGGATAAGGTGGCTGCCGTGGTTGCGGGTGGTGCATTGTCGGCCGATGTGGCTGCGCCTATGGCGGTATCCTCGGAGGTTTATACCGAGGCTGTTGCAGCACTCGGTATGCTGGGCTTCGGTAAGGCTGCCTCGGAGAAGGTCGTTAAGAGGGTGCTCAAAGAGAATCCCTCGGCCGAGGTGGAGGCGGTTATCCGTATGGCTCTCAAACAGTTGTAAAACCGATAGTTATGGGAAAGATAAAGACAATTTGGCTGCACGTTAAGGACTTTTGTGTGGCCCACATAGGGCGCAAGGTTACACCCTTGTTTTTGGTGATGTTGGGCTTGTCGTTTGTGCTGTGGTATGTGTCGAAGTTGCAGTACTCCTACACGGCCGAGGTGCCGGTGGTGGTGAGTGTGGAGGGCGACCGACACAGGGTAACCTGTGTGGTGCAGGGAAGCGGCCACAACATCCTCTCGGCCCGTTACTTTAAGCGCAAGGCCATCAAACTCAAACGTGGCGACGTGGAACTTACCCCCGTGGAGGGACAAGAGAACTTGTGGGAGGTGGGGCAGGAGTCGCTATTGAATGCAATATCCATCCGCAATGCCGACATCAAGGTTGTGTCGGTGAGCCGTATGCCCTACGTGCAAATTGACAACTAACAGCCCGAAACGATGAAGCGACTTGCCATAACGGGAGGAATTGGTAGCGGTAAGAGCACCGTGTGCAGGATGCTTGCCGAGGTGGGCGGCGTGGAGGTCTATGACAGCGACACAAGGGCCAAGGAGATTATGAACTCCCACCCCCAAGTGGTTGCCGAGGTCGAGGCTCTCTTCGGCCCCGAAGCCTATGTGGATGGGGTGCTGAACCGTCCCCACATTGCCCAAAGGGCCTTTGCCGACAAGGGGTTGTTGGAGAGGCTCAATGCCATTGTGCATCCTCGGGTGGTGGAGGACTACGAAGAGTGGGTGGCCCGTCAGAGTGGCCCCTACGTTGTGCTCGAAAGTGCGCTGCTCTTCTCTTCGCCGTTGGAGGGACACTACGACGTGAGTGTGGCGGTGGTGGCTCCCGAAGAGGTGAGGGTGGCAAGGTGTGTGGCTCGTGATGGCGCATCGCCCGAGCAGATAAGGGAGCGTATGGCACGCCAAATGAGTGGTGAGGAGTTTTGCAGAAGGGTTGATTTTGTTATTAATGCCGACGGGGTGGAGCCCCTACTACCACAAGTTGAGGCGCTTGATAAGTGGGTTAGAGAGCTGAAAAAATGATGAAACATCCCGCACCATATCGCAAAGTGATGGCCATTGTGAATGCCACGCCAGACTCGTTCTATGCTCCCAGCAGGGCCGAGGACGAAGAGGCTGTGGCCCGTAGGGTGGCAGAGGTGGTTGCTCAGGGGGCCGACATTGTAGATATTGGTGGCTATTCCACACGTCCCGGTGCTGTGGAGGTGGCCGTGGAAGAGGAGTTGCGCAGGGTACTCTCGGCTGTGGAGCAGGCCCGTAGGGTGGCTCCCGAGGTGCAGATTTCGGTGGATACATTCCGTAGCGAGGTGGCCGAGGCGGTGCTGTCGAGATGGGAAAATGTCATCATCAACGACATTACTGCGGGCCGGGCCGATGAGCGCATTGTGGATGTTGCGGCCTATTGGGGTGCCCCTATGGTGGCTATGCACACACACGGTACGGCCATAGGAGGGGTGCAGGGTATGCACCGACCGACCGATTATGCCGACGTGGTGGCCGAGGTGAGGGAGTATCTCGCACGCAGGGCCGAGTGGCTCACCACGAAGGGGGTGCGCGAGGTTATCTTGGACCCCGGTTTCGGCTTTTCCAAAAATGTGGAGCAGAACTTCGAACTGATGCGTGGAATGGGTGCGATTGCCGCTTTGGGTTATCCCGTGTTGGTGGGCATCTCGCGCAAGAGTTTTATATACAAGAGTTTGGGAACACAACCCACCGACAACGCAACACTTGCTGCCACAACCGCACTCCATTGGGAGGCGTTGTGTGGAGGTGCTGCGGTGTTGAGGGTACACGACGTTGCCGAGGCGAGAGGGGTGATTGATATGTTTGAAAAAATAGGGTGAAATTATGACAATAAACAACACAATTATCAAAGTTGAGGGATTGCGCAAGCGTTACGGAGAGCTCGAAGTCCTCAAAGGTATCTCTATGGAGATTGGACGTGGCGAGGTGGTTGCCATTGTGGGCCCCAGCGGTGCGGGCAAGACGACACTTCTACACGCCATTGGCGCACTCTCCTCGTTTGACGAGGGGCGTGTTGTGGTCGATGGAGTGGATGTGGGTACGCTCGGCTCGGACTCTGCGGCCGACTTCCGCAACCAACGTGTGGGACTTGTATTTCAATTCCACTATCTGTTGCCCGAGTTCTCTGCTCTGGAAAACGTCTGCATCCCAGCCTTGATTGCCGGCCGTAATAAGGGTGAGGTGGAGGCCGAAGCGAGGGAGTTGTTGGCGTTGGTGGGCCTTGCGGAGAGGCTCAATCACAAACCCTCACAACTCTCCGGTGGCGAGCAGCAGAGGGTGGCCATCGCGCGTGCGTTGATAAACCACCCACACCTACTCCTTGCCGACGAACCTTCGGGCAACCTCGACACCCGCACGAGGGGTGAGATTCACCGACTGTTTTTTGATTTGAGAGATAGGTTCGGACTGACCGTTGTGGTGGTTACCCACGATGGAGAGTTGGCGGCGATGAGCGACCGCACGATGGCGATTGTGGACGGAGAATTGCAACAGCAAAGTGCCGAGTAGAAGAGCATTGAGAGTATGACCAAACCCGAACTTAAAGAGCTGCTGGATGAGCTCTACCTACACTATGATTGTGTGGACTTCATAGAGCCGGACCCCATATCCATCCCTCACTCGTTCTCCAACCCGTTGGACAAGGAGGTGAGTGGTCTTCTGGCCGCCACCATCGCGTGGGGCAATCGCAAAGCCATTGTCAAGAGTGCCAATCGTATGATGGACTACCTTGACCGTAGGCCCTACGACTTTGTGATGGGCGCATCGGAGAGTGAGTTGGAGTGCCTGAATTCCTACGTTCATCGCACCTTCAATGGCGAGGATTTGAGGTGTTTTGTGTTGGCCCTGAGGAGGTTGTGTGCCGAGAGCGGCTCGTTGGGCGAGTGGTTCCAGAGTCGCTATGTGGCTACGGGCGATATGCGCATTGTGTTGGCCGATTTCAGGCGCGAGTTTTTCGATTTTCCACATCCGCAGCGTAGCGAAAAGCACCTCTCGTCCATAGCAAAGGGCGCTGCCTGCAAGAGGCTCAATATGTATCTCCGTTGGATGGTGCGCAGGGACCCGCACGGTGTGGATTTCGGTCTATGGGAGAGGATTCCCTCCTCGGCTCTCTATCTGCCTCTGGATGTACACAGCGGTAATGTCGGGCGTGGGCTGGGGCTCTTGGGACGCAAGCAGAACGATTGGAAAGCAGTGGAGGAGATTACATCCGCATTGCGAGAGTTCGACTCGGAAGACCCTGTGAAATATGACTTTGCACTCTTTGGCGCAGGCATCAATAAGGGAATTGAGAATTGACATACCCCTCCGCCTGACGGCACCTCCCCTAACTTAGGGGAGGAGTGGTTGGAAGGGCAGAAAGGGCAGAAAGGGCAGAAAGAGTAGGAAGAGTAGGAAGAGTAGGAAGGGTAACAAAAAGTCTGCTCAATTTGAGGGTGAATGGCAAAGTTGTTTCCACATCATCAAGTTTAGGACAACATAAAGACACAACAAAGGCTATGAGTGCCGATTTTAGGTTCAAGCAGTTCAACATCACACAAAAACTCTCGGCTATGAAGGTCGGGACCGATGGAGTGTTACTCGGTGCTTGGGTGAGGTTGGACGAGAGTCATAGGCGCATACTCGACATCGGGTGCGGTACGGGGCTTGTGGCACTTATGGTCGCACAACGCACTGCACAGTGGGGTGCAGAGGTCGTGGGGGTGGAGATAGACTCCCCGAGTGCTGTGGAGGCCGCACACAACTTCGCCGACTCCCCTTGGGCCGAAAGGCTCTCGGTGGTGGAGTGTGCTGTGCAGGACTACCATTCGGAGGCACCCTTTGACCACATCGTCAGCAACCCTCCCTATTTCGTCAATTCGCTCCTCTCGCCCGATATGGCGCGTTCCAAAGCTCGGCACACCACCACACTGACCTTTGATGCACTCGCTCATTCGGCCTCGCGCCTGCTCTCCGAGGGTGGTCTGTTGTCGGTGGTGCTACC
>JAZNNC010000051.1:0-36608 GCA_045580045.1 Tidjanibacter sp. | reverse complement strand
TTTTATGCCGAGTATTATGGGGATGAAGATGGAATATATACATATGCAGTTGTACTTTCAGATGTATATGATTATGCAAATGATAGCTTCGACAAAGAAGACGGAAACGCAAATCTATATATGTTTTTCCTTTTCTCGGATTCTGGGCCAATGGCTAACACTAATGCGTTACCAAATGGAACATATCGATTTGACACAAACGATTCTGGCGAGGTAAACACAATATGCACTGGTGAAGGTGATTTGTGGACGGGTATGAGGAACTGGGAGTCTTACTACTATGATGGGATAGAAGGTATTGTTACAATTTCCGACAACAAACTTGAAGCAACATTCACCCTTGAAAATGGCGAAAGGCATCATGTTTTGCGTGAAGGTTCGTTGGCAGTGTATGTTGAGCCAGAAAAGGAAGTTGTTACCTCTACCCCTCCAAACAACCAAATTTGGTATACATCAGTAAACGGAAAGCCGATTGAACTCTCTATTGACGGAAGTTGGAATATCAACATTATTTCTAATACCTATGAAAATGGCTTAGGTATTATCACTTTTGATGGAGATGTAACTTCTATTGCGGAATATGCATTTTATTCTGCCATGTATGACCTTGAAAGCATTTCTCTTCCTGCGAGCGTTATTGAAATTAAAAAGTCTGCTTTTAAGCATTGCGTTGGTCTTATTAGCATTGTTCTTCCCGATGGTTTAATTTCAATTGGAGAAGATGCATTTTATGAGTGCCATGAACTTGCAAAAATCTCCATCCCTGAAAGTGTTACAGAAATAGGAAAAGGTGCGTTCTATGGCTGTGCCATAGAAAATATTACAATCCCCAGCGGAATTAAAATGATTGACGAATGCGTATTCTGCTATTGCTCCGAGTTGGATAGCGTTGTGATTCCCGAGGGAGTAACCTTGATTGGGGAATCGGCATTTTATGATTGTAGGGAGTTGGCAGAGGTGGTCATCCCGAGTAGTGTAGCAGAGATTGGGGTTGGCGCTTTTGGGTCTTGTGTGGAATTAACAAGTGTAACTCTTCCTGAGAATCTTACAACAATCGGAGGATCGGCATTTGCTGGATGTGAAACACTATCTAATATCAATCTTCCCGATAGTGTTACTTTTATTGGATCAGATGCTTTTGCAGGATGTCTATCGCTCCCAATAGAAAACAATATTAGATATATTGAGACTTATGCGATTGAAGCTATTGACAAAACTCTCACAACATATACACTTCGCAATGGGACACGTTTCATTGGAAATACATTTCAATATTGTAGACAACTCGAAATTATTACCATTCCCGATAGTGTAACTTCGATTGGAGATGAGGCATTCTGTGGTTGTTCGAACCTTGCGAGTATAACCATTCCCGATGGTGTCACTGAGATTGGGTCTGAGGCATTCTGGGGTTGTTCGAGCCTCACGAGCATCACCATTGGCAATGGTGTTACTTCGATTGGAGAGTATGCATTCGGTTATTGTACGAGCCTTGCGAGTGTAACCATTCCCGACAGTGTTAATGTGGTTAAATATTCCGCATTCCGAGATTGTTCAAGCCTTGCGAGTGTAACCATTGGCAATGGTGTTACTTCGATTTGGAATTATGCATTCGAGGGATGTTCGAGTCTTGCGGAGGTTTATTGCAAATCCACAACCCCGCCATTGGTAAATGGTGATATATTCTTCGATAGCCCTTCGGAACTTAAAATTTATGTACCCACCGAGAATATAGAAGCATACGAGTCCGCCTTTGGTTGGAGCAACTATGCCTCATACATCGTGGGCCACGATTTTTAAGGCAGAAAGGGCAAGAAAGAGCCGAAAGGGACTTTAAGGGCCTTAAATGAAAAGCGGTGCGCTTGTGGGGCGCACCGCTTTTATAATTTTCCATTTTCCATTTTCAACTTTCAATTTTTATGAGTACTTTTGTGGCGTGGAAGTGATTTGGCTGCTTGCAAACCACGCCGACCACGCAGAGAGGGAGAGAGGGAGAGTGTTTTGACACGGCCCACCTTCGGTCCCGATGGGTTAATGTCGGCAAAAAGTGCTAAAAGGCAATGAGTTGGGGCATTGTATTGCCCTGCTTATCCTCTCCCAAACTCCTCCCCAAAAAAGAAACGGAAGTTTAATGTGGAATTGATTGTTGGAGTAATTTTCAATTTTCGCAAATGCGATTAAGCGAGCGCAGATGCTGCTCGCAGACTCTGCCGAGCGAGAGCATTTTAGATGAAATTTATTTCGTCAATTTTCCATTTTCAATTTGTTATAGGTATGGCATTTTTGTTTACATCGGAGTCGGTATCCGAAGGACACCCCGACAAAGTGGCGGACCAGATTTCCGACGCTATTCTTGACGAATTTTTGCGCAACGATGCTGCCAGCAAGGTGGCTTGCGAAACCCTCTGTACCACAGGCCTTGTGGTGGTGTCGGGCGAGGTGCGCTCGGATGCCTATGTGGACATTCAGGGCATTGCCCGCAGGGTGATTGACCAGATTGGCTACAACAAGAGCGAGTACCAATTCGATGGTGCTTCGTGCGGTGTGCTCTCGGCCATCCACGAGCAGTCGGGCGACATCAACCAAGGTGTTGTGAGAGAGGTTGAGGAGGAGCAGGGCGCAGGCGATCAAGGTATTATGTTCGGCTACGCTTGCAACGAAACCCGCGAACTTATGCCCGCCACACTCATCCTTTCGCACGTGTTGCTCAAAGAGTTGGCCGCCATCCGCAGGGAGGGCGAGGTTATGCGCTACTTGCGCCCCGACTCCAAGAGCCAAGTTACCATCGAGTATGGCGAGAATTGGGAGTCTCTGAGGGTGCACACCATCGTTGTCAGCACCCAGCACGATGATTTTGAGGATTGCCAGCGCATCATTGCCGACGACGTTCGCAACATCCTCATCCCTCGTGTGAAGGCTCGCTTGGAGAGGGCAGGGGATAAGTTGGCCGAGTTGATTGACGACGATTATATCCTCTATGTCAATCCCACGGGTAAGTTTGTTATCGGTGGCCCCCACGGAGATACGGGCCTGACCGGTAGGAAGATTATTGTGGACACCTATGGTGGCCGTGGAGCCCACGGTGGCGGTGCTTTCTCGGGTAAGGACTCCTCGAAGGTGGACCGCTCGGCAGCCTATGCTGCACGCCACATTGCCAAGAATATGGTGGCCGCAGGGGTGGCCGACAGGATGCTTGTGCAACTCTCCTATGCCATCGGTCTTTCGAGGCCCATCAGTGTCTTTGTGGACACCTATGGCACCTCCCACGTGGCCGCTACGGATGCAGAGATTGCTGCGGCAGTGTCGGCAGCATTCGACCTGCGCCCCGCAGCCATCGTCAAGAGGTTTGGCCTCACCAACCCCATCTTTGAGCCCACCGCATCCTATGGCCACTTCGGTCGTAGGCCCTACACCGAGGAGGTACAACTCAAAAGGAACGGTCGCACCACCACCAAAACAATCAAATTCTTTGGTTGGGAGGAGTTGGACGAGGTGGACAACCTGCGTAAGATATTCTTTGCCGAGTAGGGTAGCCGGAGAGGAAGAAGGTTGAAACAGAAAAATAGATATGGAGAAATTCATTATATCAAACGGTTGCGCGCTGCGCATCACCGACACACTCAAAGGTGAAAAGTGTGTTTTGCTGCTCCACGGCTATCTCGAAAGCTTGGACGTGTGGGAGGATTTTCAGAAACTTCTAACGCCCGACTACCGAGTGGTGGCGATGGACATTCCCGGCCACGGTATTTCGCAGGTTATGGGCGAGGTTCACACAATGGACTTTTTGGCCGATACGGTGGCAGGAGTGTTGGATGAGTTGGAGATACCGAAGGCTACGATTGTGGGCCACTCTATGGGTGGCTATGTGGCTTTGCAAACCTTGCGTATGCATCCGGAGAGGTTCGATGGCATTGTGCTGCTGAGCTCCACCCCCAATCCCGACAGCGAGGACAAGAAGGCTGACAGGGACCGCGAGATTGCACTCGTCGAGAAGGGACACAAGGACCTGCTGGCCCAGACCGCTCCCAATGGGTTTGCTGCCGACAACCTGCGTCGTATGAGGGATGAGATTGCCTTCTTGGAGGAGCAAATCTATGTTGCCGAGCCGGAGGGTGTTACGGCCCTTTTGAAGGGTATGAAGGCGAGGTTGGACAGTAACGAGTTGCTCCAAAAGAGCACTCTGCCACAACTCTTCATTCTTGGCAAGAAGGACAACTATATTCCTCTCGAAAAGGCCGAAGAGATGGTGGCCAACCATCCACAGGCGGAGGTTGTGTGGCTCGAAAATTCGGGACATATGGGCTTCTTTGAGGAGCCGGAGGCGACGGCGGAGGCCATCAAACAATTCCTGCAAAAACACATATAGCATGGCAACTGCTGCGTTGCACTGCGATAAGCGGGCTCCTCATTTGCGCAAAGCAAACTGTGGGCCCGCTTTCTTGTGCGCCTTGCATTTGCCGCACACTTTGCGTTTTTTTAACGTCGACCGTCAAACAAAAAACTCTCGGGCCGTACCCGAGAGTTTTTTAGCTGTTAGCCGTTAGCTTTTTTTAGGGAGTTTAGGGAATTTAGGGAGTTTAGGGAATAATTCTCAATTCTCAATTCTCAATTCTCAATTCTCAATTCTCAATTCCCCCTCCTATCCCCTCAGGGCCTTTACGATGTCAACCATCTGGTCATACTGCTCTTCCATACTTTGGAGCAATTTGTACTGCGCACGGGTGCGCACGAGGTTGTGGTCGGCATATTTGGTCTTGTAGTAGGTGTCGCCGTCGATGTAGTCCATCAGGAAGCGTAACACCTGCTCGAAGGTGATAAACCTGCCACTGAACGCCAGCCACTCCCACTCGCTCTCCGAGAGGGTTGCTGCCCTCTCCGAGAGGTAGCCCTCGATGTAGGCACGGAACATATCTATACTCATCGAAACCTTCTCCAAGTCGGGGTCATCCTCGGCACCGGTGTTGGTGTAGGAGCGCAGAGCATCGCCCACGTCGTTGAGTGAGGTGCTGCTCATAACCGTATCGAGGTCGATGGCGCAGAGTACCTCTTTGCTCTCGGCATCGAAGAGTATGTTGCTGATTTTGGTGTCGTTGTGGGTTACTCGTGTGGGAATGGTGCCATTCTCCACGAGCGACCAGAAGCCCAACATCTCCTCCCTGCGGCTCTCAATCCAACCAATTTCCTCGGTCAGCGAATCCACACGGCCCGCCTTGTCGGCCTTCACTGCCGCATCCCACTGCTCAAAGCGGTAGCGCATATTGTGAAATCCTTTGATAACCTCGGCCAAAGGCTCGGTAAAGTCGGCCAACTGCGCTTGGAAACGACCAATACCCTTACCGCCCTGATAGGCGAGTGCGGTGGAGTCGGCACGGTCGTAGGTGATGGTGTTGGGGATGAATACACACACGGCCCAGAAGTTGCCCTCCTCATCCTTGTAGTAGAGTGCACCATCGGTGGTGGGGATAACCGTAAGTGTTTCACGCAGTGGGTTTTCCACCTTGGCTTTGATGTGCTCGGTAACACGCAGAATGTTGTCCATCATAGCGGGCACATCGGGGAATACGACGTGGTTTTTACGTTGGAGAATATAGTCGGGGGTATCACCCTCGGTTTTCACGATAAAGGTGTCGTTGATGAATCCGTCGCCGAGGGCACGGATGTTGGCGATGGTGCCTTCGAGAGCAAAACGTTGCGCAATATTCAAAAGTTTTTGTTCCATATACTTATGGTGTTTTATTTGTCAAAAATGAGTTCGCCGAACCATTCGGGGCGGTGGAAGTCGGGCTGTTCTACACCAATGGGGCTCCAACTCACAAAGTGTGCGGGGGTGGTGCCGTCGCCGCACTTATAGAGGTTAGCCAAGAGCCTCTCGGGGGTGCCGTCGAGTTCGAGCACCGAGAAGGGGAGTGTGAGTTCCAAGCTCCACTTGCCATCCTTGATGTCGATGGGCTCGGCAGGGAGTGAGGAGTGTCGCACGATGGGTGCGGCCTGCTCGGGTGTGAAGTGGGCGCAATCGGAGCGAGAACGCCTCTTGGCCGAGAGCCCCACGCCGATACAGTTGGTCTCGAAGTTGAAGTAGAAGGGGCTGTCGGGCTCCTTGATGAACAACTCCACGCAACTATCCTCCCACACGGGCCCGTTGGCGGTGGTGCAGATTGCTTTGGTGTGGGCCTCCTCCACCTCGTAGCGCACCAAGAGGGCCTCCTCTGTGTGGCCTATGTAGAAGCGCACGGATGGTTTGTAGGGATACTCTGCCCAATTGATGCACTCGATGGTGTCGGTGGCAAACTGCTCCAACTTCTCAAAGCCCTCCACTCGGGGCACACGGATACTCTTTTTCATAGTTTTGTCAACCGTCGACGGTCGACCGTCAACCGTCTTTTTCTTAATTAGTAAATATTGTTCCTTTCTTTTTCTCGGGTATCTTTTTTAATACCCGTGAAGTTAGGGAGTTTAGGGAATAATTCTCAATTCTCAATTCTCAATTCTCCCCTCTACTTCGTAGGAGTATTGCGGTATTTGGCAAACACCTTTCGTGCCATCTCCAACTCGCCACCTGCGGGCTTGCGGTCGAAGGTGTCGATGCGGTCCGTCCACCAGCGAGTCTCAAACTTGTCGGCAATGCTGCGGAAGGTGTTGTGGTCCTCGCCTGTGTAGTTACCTTTGGTGAGCACGGCGCTCTTGACTTCGTGGAAGTACATCTCCCAACGCTCTCCATAGTAGGAGGTGATAAGGCCTGCCTGACAACGCCTTGCGTAGTCGTTCAGGCGGCTACCCTCGACGCCCCAAGCGGTAACGATGCTGCGCGCGTTGCTCTCGTAGTAGTTCTTCTCGTCTTGGTCGGCTCCAAAGGCACGAGCATCCTGCAACCACTTGTCGAGCATAAAGGTCTGGTTGGTGGCCATCAGGCGATCCATATCCTTGAAAATCTCACACATAAAATTCTCCTCTTTGGTCATAGCCTCAATGTCGCACTTCTTTTTGGCGTCGCTGAAACGGCACAGCGAGAGTACAAAGGTGTTGCTGAGCAACTCGCGTGTGATGTTCACCACGTCGAAGCGGTGGCTTGGGCGGTCCGATTCGACCTGCAAGAGGTAGTCGAGTGCATTGATAAGGGTTTGCTGGTCGTTGGTGATAGTCTGGTTCCACTTGTAGTCGGCCTGCGGTGGCGTTACAAGCAATGGGTGGCGGTGTTTGGGGTTGCCCACGTGGGAGTGCTTACCATACTCTTCGTTGTTGTACACCCCGTCGGCCAAGATTTGCCAAGCCTTGCGAGCATTCTCATCCACAAAACCTACCCTCTGGTCGGCCATTGTGTTCACCCACTCCTCGGGGTTGTTGTGCTGCTCGGTAGTCCACGCCTTCTCGAACACATATTCATAGACGAAGGGATTGTAGTCGAAGCCTTCGAGGGTGGAGCCGATACCGGTGAGGTTCTCCACGTTGGCAAGGGTGTTCTCAAAGCGGCGGTCAATCTCCTTGATGTTACCCGTCAGGGGCGAGTTGCCGCCAAAGTTACCCAAGTAGCACCAGATGAAGGGAGTGCCATAGAATTTCTCCACAGTGGGCCACACCTCATAGAACTCGCAGAAGTAGTCGAGCATCAACTGTCCCTTTGCGGGAGGGGCGGTCAGGTAGGCTTCCACACGCTCGGGAATCCAGTGTTGGCGTTGGTAGTAGAACATCCAACCCATCTGCAACCACACGGCCTTCTTGTCGGCCTTACGCAGACTCTCATACACTTGCTTGCTCACCCTTGCCAAATATTCCGGCTCCCACGACGGGGGAGTGAGTTCGTTGAAGATATCAATACCATAGACGTGGTCGGTGCCGTAGGTCTGGGCCTGAATGTCGAGGAAAAGTTTTTGGATTTTGGTGTAGGCAGGGTCCATAGGGTCGAGGAAACTGCACGCATAGTCGTCGGGGAAGTCGCTCCAATGTTTCAGCTTGGTGATTTTGGCCTCGGGCATCACCCTCTTCAACTCGGCAGGAACGTGGCCTGCAAAGGCGGGCAATACGGGTTTCATATTAAGCTCCCTCTCGCGAGCAACAATCTTCTTTTGCAACACCTCTTGGCTGTCGAGCCATCCTTGGGGCAGGGGGCCTTGCCAATAGTCGATGTTCTGCATACGATGCCAAGGCAGGTGTGCAGGTCCTGTGAAGTAGTTGCGAATCTCCTCGTCGGTGAGTCCGAGGCTGCTCCACACCTTATACCAGATGCTCTCCTGACCGGTGATGGCCAACGGGAGGTTTACACCATTGAGGGCCATCCAGTCGATGAGCCTCTCCCAATCGTTCCAACCCCACCAAGGCATTGTGTAGCCCCAAGTGCAGTAGTTGAGGAAAAAGCGGTCTTTCACCCTTGCTTTGGCCGCTACGGGGGTGTTGACGGAGGGTAGGGTGGAGGGCAGAACTACGGGGTCTGCTGCATACCACGACACTTCCGTAAGGCAGTAGTATTTGAGATAGTGGTTTAGACCAACGGCCATCGAACCTGCATTGTTGCCTGCGATGACAATCTTGTCGCCCTCGCTCGAAAGTTCCCAGCGGTCGCCTCCCTTCGCGGGCAACACTCGCCATTCGAATTGGTCCGCAACGGAGGGTACAACCCTCTCGGCAAGAGCCTTTATTGCGGAGATGTCTTTGTCTGTTTTGGCAGCAAAAGAGGTTGTCGCCAAAAAGCACAATGCTACAAATACTACAACTTTTTTCATTCTAATTGTGTGATTAAGTTATTGGTTTTTAGTGTTAATTTTCGGGATGTTCTATTTTTCCGTTTTGGGGTTATTTTCCACCCCCCCCCGTGGAATTTTGCACAACATACTCCTTGTAGAAGTCGATGTTCTCGCGCGTGATTATGTCGAGCGGCATATAGTTCTCCACCTCGGGGTGGCCGCCGCAGATGATGTTTTTCAAGAGCGTTTCGACCGCAAGGAATCCTTGCAATCCCGGCCTTTGGCCAACAAGAAAGTCGAGGCGACCATCCATCATGGCGGCGATGTTGTCGGCGGTCAAGTCAAGGCAGATGGTCTTGATGCTGTCGATGCCTATGCGTTTGAGGCTGTCGGTAATTATGCTACCCCTTGACGACAACACCGCTGCACCCTTCACGTTGGGGTGGGCAGCAAAGAAGTCCGAGAGAGCCTTGTCGTTGTAGGCATTGTCGAGAGGCGAAAAATTCAAGCGGTGCACCTTGTCGCCCAAGCGATGCTCGTGGAAGAACTCCATAAAGCCAATCTTGCGCTGAATGGTGTTGTTGGCACTCTCGTCGCCCACCCTCATCGCCTGAAACAGTGCATACTCGCTGTCAGCGGGTGTGGTTTGGCGTATGAGCTTGGCAATCAGATAGCCACACGACTCCTGCTTGGCCGAGTAGAAGGCCATCGGGTTTGTTCCCTCCACCATGGAGTCAACGTAGGCATAGGGGATGTGCTCCTCGTCCAACGCTTGTGTCAGGCGGATTGTCTCGTCCTTGAAGGTGGGGGCTATGACCACAGCGTCGGGCTTGGCATCCAAAACCTTTGTGTAGGTTGTGCGGCAGTTGTAGAGGTCATATTGGTCGTAGGTGTAGATTTCGCTCGAAAGATCCACCATATTATATTCATTGATGGCCTTGTTGAAACCCGCGTGTATCTGCTCCCAATATTGACTTCCCAATGTGTGGGGTGTAACGAATACAATTTTGATGTGTTTTCGGATGGATATGGAGGAGAGGTAGATGTTGGGATTGTAGTTCACCTTGTTGAGAACCTCTTCCACTGCTTTGAGGGCATCGGGCGACACTTTGCCTCGTCCGTGCAACACCCTATCGACCGTTCCGGCCGACACACCGGCCATTTCGGCGATGTCCTTGATTCTGATTTTTTGGGGATTCTTTACCATTGTGTGTGTATTTTGCACAAAGGTATAATTTATTTTTGTAACATCCAAAATTGCACATTGTGGCTATGTTACATTTGTGTTATTTTTTTGAACAGAAGGTGTTAGTTTTTGGTGTGTGTTTTGGTGTGTGTCTGTATAAATTTACTATAATTTATTTTGTGTTAGTTGAGGTGTTTTGTTTTGATTTATAGCGGTTTGTGTGCGTGTGTGGTATGTGTGTATTTTTTTGTTTGTTCAAAAAATAACAAAAAATTTTGCATATTTGAAAATAATAGTATAGTTTTGTGTGTACGTCCACAAATTAGGGACGGAAAATCAATCTGGTTTGCTATGAAAAACGCGGTAAAAAAGAAAATTTTTCTCTCCTTTGCGATGGCCTTTTGTGTGCTCGCTTTGGGTGCTTGCGGCGAGGGAAATGAGGACAATGGAGGCAATGAAGGTGGTGGTGAAACACCCACTCCTGAGGTGCAAATACCCACAAGTGGTTGCGATGTCTATCTTTTCCTTGGGCAGAGCAATATGTCGGGTTTTGGTGGCGAGATGATTGCAGGCGACGACGAGCCTATTCCAAATGTCTATCTGCTCGACAACAATGGTGAGCTTCGTCCCGCAGCTGCTCCAATGAACTTCTACTCGTCGGTGCGCAAGAGGATGGCTGTGCAGAAGGTAAACCCTGCGTTCCAATTCTCCAAAGTGATGAGCGAGAAGAGTAAAAACCCGGTGGTTATCGTGTGCAACGCGCGTGGCGCGACCACCGTTAGCCAGTGGCAGAAGGGTGCAAGCCCCATTCTGTTCAGCGAGGATGGCGGCGACGACCCCTGGATGTGGGGCCAGAGCGCTCAACTCTATGCCGAGGCGGTGCGCCGTTGCAAGCAGGCTATGGAGTATGGCACCTTGAAGGCTGTGTGCTGGCACCAGGGATGTGGCGACTCGCAGAGCGATTATGCGGTGAACAACTACCTTCCCCAATTGAATAGGTTCGTTACAGACTTGAGGGCTGATTTGGGTGTTGGCGAGGAGGTCCCCTTCATTGCCGGAGAGTTGCAGTATAAGAGCTCCGGTGCTCCGAGGTTTAACCCTATGATTCGTACCATCGGAACTGTTGTTGAGAATGGCCATTGGGTGTCGGCCGAGGGCGTTACCATCTGTGCCGACAATATCCACTTTGACCGCCCCGGACAGATTCTCATTGGCGGTAGATATGTGGAGAAGGTTTTGGAACTGCTTGACGTGGAAAAAGAAGAGTAGGAATATATGGGCTGTGGTGCGAGGGAGCGAGTGCTCCTTTCGCACTGTGGCTTTTTTGTGTGAACGAGATTTTGCCTAAAAAGAACATTTAATTGAACCCAAAAATGATGAATATGAAGTATTGTTTGGTGGTACTATGTGCCGCCATTATGAGTTTTTGCTCGTGCGCGCCTGCGCCTATTACGCCTGAGGGCGAGGGAAACGAGGAACAGAAGGAACAAACCTATGATGTCTATCTGCTCATCGGTCAAAGCAATATGGCAGGTAGGGGCGCAATGCTCCCCGGCGACGAGGCTCCCATTGAGGGTGCTTGGCTGCTTAATGCTCAGGACGTGCCCGAACCCGCAGCGGCTCCAATGAACCGCCACTCGACCATCCGTAAGGGTGTAACTATGCAGGGCATCAACCCCGCGTGGTCGTTTGCTAAGGAGGTGGCCGCCAAGAGCGAAAACCCTGTGCTGATTGTCTGCAATGCTCGTGGCGCTACCACCCTCGGTATGTGGCTCAAAACCGCAGCCGAGAGGTACTACTCCGAGAAGGAGGGCGACGACAAGTGGCTGTGGGGCCAACCCATTCCCAACCACTTCAACGAGGCAGTGCGTCGCTGCAAGGAGGCTATGAAGTATGGCAAACTGAAAGGCATCATTTGGCATCAGGGATGTGGCAACTCGCAGCCCAATACGGTGGGTAGCTACCTGCCTGCCTTGAAGAAGTTTGTGGCTGATTTGAGGAGTGAACTCGGTGTTGGTGTGGAGGTTCCCTTCATTGCCGGCGAGATTTACCACGGCTATGTTAATGCACAGTATTTCAACCCCGTAATCCAGCAGATTGGCGACTACGTTGAGGGTGGCTATTGGGTGTCGGCCGAGGGGTGCACCGCCAATAGCGACAATGTGCACTTCGACCGCGCAGGTCAGATTCTGCTCGGCGAGAGATATGCCGCCAAACTCTTTGAGGTGCTCGAAGCGAAATAGAAACAACGCTCTTTTGTGAGAATAAAACAACAGCGACGGAAAAGATGAAAAAGTTGGCAATCATAGCAGTTGCGGTGTTGACTTCGGTGGCTTTTACCTCGTGCAATGGCAGTAATGGCGGTAATGGGGAGCAAGGTGGCGAGGAGGAAGCTCCTGTGTCCTACGACATCGTTCTGTGCATCGGCCAGAGCAATATGTCGGGTTTCGGAGGTGTGATGCTTCCCGGCGACGAGGACCCCATCCCCAACGCATACCAGCTCAATGACAAGGGCGAGGTTATTCCTGCGGCAGCACCTCTCAACTTTTTCTCCTCGGTGCGAAAGAAAATCGCATTGCAGCAGGTGAATCCTGCGTTCCAATTCGCCAAGGATGTGGCTCCCAAGAGTGAAAACCCACTCCTGATTGTGGGCAATGCTCGTGGCGGTACCTCCATCCACCAGTGGCAGAAGGATGCAAGTCCCATTACATTTAGCCAGGAGGGTAATGACGATCCTTGGCTGTGGGGCACTAGCGTTGGTAATCTCTTTGACGAGGCAGTGCGTAGGTGTAAGCAGGCTATGGAGTATGGCGAACTGAAAGGTATCCTTTGGCACCAGGGTGGTGGCGACTCCAACGAGAACGCTTCGGCAAGATACCTCAGCGATTTGAAACAATTTGTGGATGATTTGCGTGAGGCTCTCGGAGTGGGCGCAGAGGTGCCCTTCATCGTGGGAGAGCTCTACCACGGACACAAAAACGCCGAGTACTTCAACCCGATGATTCAGACCGTGGGCGACCACATTGAGGGTTGCTACTGGGTGTCGGCCGAGGGCGTAACCGTTGGCCCCGATGGTATCCACTTCGACCGCAAGGGGCAGATTCTCTTCGGTGGAAGGTATGCCGCCAAGTACCTCGAAGTGCTCGGAATGGAGTAAGCGAGGAGAACAAAAACAAAGCGAAATAGAAAAACAAACAAAAATAAAAAACAGTAACAATGAAGAAATTTGCACTTACACTCGGAGCGTTGCTCGTGGTATTGAGCGCAATGGGTGCTGCACCCGCAAGACCCCAAACCCCCAAAGCCGGCCAAAAGGTGGAGAAATTCACCCTCGGCAAGAACAAGATGTACAAGAAAGGCTACATCGACTTCAACAAAAACGGCCGTATGGACGTGTATGAGGACCCCAATGCCGACATTGATGCTCGTGTGGAGGACTTGTTGAGCCAGATGAACTTGGAGGAGAAGACCTGTCAGATGGTAACCCTCTATGGCTACAAACGTGTGCTGCCCGACGACCTGCCAACCCCCGAGTGGAAAAACAAACTCTGGAAGGATGGCGTGGGTGCCATCGACGAGCACCTCAACGGCTTCCGCCACTGGAACCTTCCCGTGTCGGACAACGAGAATGTGTGGCCCGCATCGCGCCACGCTTGGGCTCTGAACAAAGTGCAGCAGTTCTTCGTTGAGGAGACAAGGCTCGGTATCCCCGTAGATTTCACCGACGAGGGTATCCGTGGTGTGGAGGCTTACAGGGCTACCAACTTCCCCAGCCAAATCGGTATGGGCCACACTTGGAACCCCGACCTTATCCGCAAGATGGGTTACATCACCGGCCGTGAGGGTAGGCTTTTGGGCTATACCAACGTCTATGCCCCTATTCTCGACGTGGGTAGGGACCAGCGTTGGGGCCGCTATGAGGAGGTCTATGGTGAGGACCCCTATCTTGTAGCCGAGTTGGGCGTTGCGATGGTTGAGGGCCTGCAAACCAATTGGCAGGTGGCTGCAACAGGTAAGCACTTTGCTGCATATTCCAACAACAAGGGCGCTCGTGAGGGTATGGCCCGTGTGGATCCCCAGATGGGCCCGAGGGAGGTGGAGAATGTTCACCTCTACCCCTGGAAGGAGGTTATCCGCAGGACAGGTATGAAGGGTGTGATGAGCTCCTATAACGACTACGACGGTGTGCCCGTACAGGGTAGCCGCCACTGGTTGACCGAAATCCTCAGGGAGCAGATGGGCTTCGATGGTTATGTGGTGTCGGACTCCGACGCTGTGGAGTATCTCCACTCCAAACACCACGTTGCAGCCAATATGAAGGAGAGTGTTCGCCTGAGTGTTGAGGCGGGTCTTAATGTGAGGTGTACTTTCCGTAGCCCCGATAGTTACGTTCTCCCCCTGCGTGAACTCGTTCAGGAGGGCACAATCCCTATGGAGATGATTGACGAGAGGGTTAGGGATGTGTTGAAAGTGAAATTCTTGGTAGGTCTGTTCGACGACCCCTACCAGCGCGACTATAAGGCTGCCGACGAGGAGATTGACGGCGCCGAGAACAACGTGTATGCATTGCAGGCTTCGAGGGAGGCTATGGTGTTGCTGAAAAACGCCAATGGTACACTCCCCCTTGACCGTAGCAAGGTGAAAAAGATTGCTGTTGTCGGCCCCAACGCTATGGCGGAGAAGTTTGCTCTGCTCCACTATGGCCCACAGGCTAACGAGGTTACCAACGTGGTTGAGGGTATCACCGCAGCTGCTCCCGATGCAGAGGTGATGTATGCCAAAGGTTGCGACCTTGTGGATAGCCGTTGGCCCATCTCGGAGATTCTGCCCGAGGATCCCAATGCCGAGGAGCAGGCAATGATTGACGAGGCTGTGGCTTTGGCCGCACAGAGCGATGTTGTTGTGGCAGTTGTGGGCGGTAGCAACCGCACCTGTGGCGAGAACAAGAGCCGTACAAGCCTCGAACTCGCAGGCCACCAGAACACCCTCCTCAAAGCACTCAAAAAGGCGGGTAAGCCTATGGTTGTGGTGCTGATTAACGGCCGTCCGTTGTCGATTAACTGGGCCGAGCAGAATGCCGATGCAATCTTGGAGGCTTGGTACCCCGGTGCACACGGCGGTCAGGCCATTGCCGAGGTGCTCTTTGGCGACTACAACCCCGGTGGTAAACTCACCGTTACCTTCCCCAAAACCGTTGGTCAGATTCCTTTCAACTTCCCCTTCAAACCCGCTTCGCAGGTGGACGGCCCCGTTACCTTCGGTCCTTCGGGCGACCAGTCGAGGGTTAACGGCGCGCTCTACAACTTCGGCTATGGTTTGAGCTACACCACCTTCGAGTACTCCAACTTGAAGCTGGGTAAGACCAAAGTGCTTCCTTATGAGGACGTGGAGGTTGAGTTTGACGTGACCAACACCGGTAAGATGGCTGGCGACGAGGTCGTTCAGCTCTACGTGAGCGACTGCGTAAGTTCGGTTACCGTCTATGAGAAACAACTGCGTGGCTTCGAGAGGGTACACCTCGAGCCCGGTCAGACCAAGAGGGTGAAGATGACCCTGAGGGGCGACCTGCTCTCGCTGTTGGATGTGAATATGAAGAGGGTGGTGGAGCCCGGTTACTTCGATATTATGATTGGTGCCTCCTCGGTGGATATCCGCCTGACAGAAAAACTCCTCGTGTTGGACGAGAAGGGTACCTATAAGGAGGTTGGTGCCTATGCCGACGATGTGTCGGTGGTACGTTCCACACTGCCTGCAACCCTTTCGAGGGGTGTGGATGTGACCTTCCCCGTGAAGAAGGATGTGAAGGTTGACTACCTGACCATCACTTGGGGCGATGACGCTGATGGTTGCGAGTTTGAGATTTTGACAACCATCGGTGGTGGACAGTTCTTGCCCGTCTATGGCGGTATTGCCGAGAAGGGTAAGAGCCAGACCTGCCGCTTCGAGGCTGCTACGGCAAGTGAGATTAGGGTTGCCGTTACCAAAGGTAAGGGTACGGTGAAGGCTCTTGAAAGTAGCGCATTGGCACGCAATAAATAGAAAACGGTTAGACGGTGGTATGAAAACCATGAGTTTTGCAATGACTTTGATGCTTTTGACCGCTTTGGTGGGGTGTGGCGAAAACACCACCACCCCAACGGAGCCAACTCCTAATGAGTGGGACAATACCAAAGTGGAGTACTATGAGTATGCCCAAACGGTTATCCCCTCGACCTGCTACCACGTGGAGGTTAACGGCAAGGGAGTCAAAACCCTGCCCACCACCGAGGCACACGTCTGCGTGTTCGGTTGCGACGGGTTGGTCGAGGTGGAGATTGTCGATCTGCGCCAACATATTGAGAGTGTTGTTGTGAGGCCCATTTCGAAAAACTACACATACAGCCACGATGGTAGTAGCGTGAAACTATACCTTCGTCCCTACGATAGGGTGGATGTTGAGATTAACGGCGACGAGACCAATCCGCTGTTTGTGTTTGCCAACCCGTTGGAGGAGGGAGTGCGTCCACAGGAGGACGACTCCAATGTGAAGTATTTCAAGGCGGGTGGAGTGTATGGCAACAACGCAACTCAAACGCTCAAATCGGGCCAGACCATCTATATCGAGGGTGGCGCGATTTTGACCGGAGGTATCATCTCGGAAGGCCTTGAAAATGTGAAAATCGCAGGTTGCGGTATTTTGGACGGACGCGAAAGTGATACACAGGCCATCAAGATTGGTAAGACCAAAGGGCTGACTATCGAGAATGTAACGGTGCTTAACAGGGATAAGTGGACCACATATCTTTGGGAGTGCGAGGACGTTGTGGTGGATAACTACAAAGTGGTCGCCGTGGCAACCACCCACCACCAATACGGCGCCGAGAATGATGGTTGCAACCTGTTGGGATGTAAGAATGCGGAGGTGAGCCGCTGTTTCAGCTACTGCCACGACGACGCCTTCTGCATCAAGAGCCAAAAGTGGCTTGTGGGTGCGGAGGTTGACAATGTGGAGTTTAGGGACTGCATCGCTTGGAACGTGGGCGGTGGTAGTTCGTTCCAAGTGGGCGCCGAGCTGAATCAGAATGTTAACAATGTGAGGTTCCGCAACGTGTATGCAATTCGCACCGCAGGCCGTGAGCCATCCCTGCGCCGTGGTTCGTTGAGTTTGCAGAACTGCGCCGGCGGTAAGGTTTCCAACATATCCTATGATGGGGTGTGGGCCGAGGACCCGAGGGAGTATGGAATATATTTCGGCATCCTCAAAACGAGCTACGAAATCGGTCAGGGTGTGGAGTGGACTCCGGGCGAGGTGGATGGAGTGAGTGTCAAAAATGTCAACTTCCTTGCAAAGCCCCCGTTTGGTTTTAATTTCGTGGGCTACGATGTGGACGTACACAGACTCAAAAATATCACTTTGGAGAATATCACCATTGCAGGCGAGAAACTTACGAAGGAGAACGCAGCGGCGATGGGCGTGGTGATTAAGAACGCCGACGTGGAGATAAAATAGGAGAGTTTGGACAAACTAAAAAAACATAATAGAACAATGAAATCAAAAATCTACACAACAGTAACAGCGATGTTGATTGCAATGGGCCTTATGTTGGCTTCTTGCACTCCAAATTCAACACCAACACCAGACCCCACTCCCGAGCCGGAGAATCCGTGGGATAACACCACCGTGGAGGTGTATAAATACTCCTCGCAGATTGTCCCTTCGATTATATATGGCGTTACGGTCAACGGCCAAAACTGTTTTGTGTATCCCTGCTCCGAGCCTCAGGTTGCAACCTTCGGTGCCGACGGCTTGGTGGAGGTTAAGGTGGACCTCTTCACGACCAACATCGAGAGCGTGATGGTGCGTCCGCAGGCAAAGGAGTATGAGTACCGCCTCGAAAATGGCAGTGTCTATATCTATTTGCGCCCCTATGATCAGGTGTCGGTGGAGGTAAACGGCGACTTGGAGAACCCTCTGTTCATCTTTGTTAACCCCTTGGAGAAGGACAAACCTAACCCAGAGGACGAGAACGTGGTTTACTACAAGGCGGGCGAAGTGTATAATGTCCCTTCGGTGATTGTTAAGTCGGGCCAGACGGTCTATATCGAGGGCGGTGCTGTGATTTATGGCGCAATCTTCTCGGAGAGCGCTACCGACATCACCATCACCGGTTGCGGTATCGTGGATAGTAGGGAGACCGGCACCACTTGGGGTACCCGTATCTCCTATGGCAAAAACGTGAGGTTGGAGAACATCCTCCAATTCAACCACGCTGGTTGGAGTTGCGCTATGGTACAGTGCGACAACTGCCACCTGTTCAACTACAAGATTGTCGCACCCCACAACCCCCATAATCAATATGGTATTGAGAATGGCGGTATCTCGATGAACTCGTGCTGGGATTCGAGTGTGAAGAACTGCTGGGCATTTGGCCACGACGATGCTTATATGATTAAGAGCCGCAAGTGGGGCTGGGATAGGGAGGTTAAGAATGTAACCTTCGAGAACTGTATCGGCTGGAACGTGGAGGCAGGCAACACCTTTGAGGTGGGCTATGAGATGCAGAGGGATGTGGACAATGTTAAGTTCAAGGACATCTACGCCATCCACTCCGGTACTCGCAACATTATGCGTAGGGCCGCAATCAGCATCCATCAGGCTGCTGCCGGTAAGGTTACCAACATCAGCTATGAGAACGTACACATCGAGGATCCACAGGAGTATGGTATCTATCTGAGTGTGATGAAGAGTGGCTATGACATCGGTTTGAAGGAGGGCGAGGTTTGGACCCCCGGCTCGATTGATGGCGTAACATTCAAGAATGTCTATATCTACAAGGATGCACCTCAGGGTAACCTCATCCTCTATGGCTACGACAGTGGTGAGCACAACGTGAAGAACCTCACCTTTGAAAACTTCTTCATCAACGGCGAGAAGATTACCTCGTGGGAGCAGTCGGGTGCAAAGATTGACACCAAACACGCTCTCGGCTCCAGCTTCAAACCCGTGATAACCCCTGCCAAGAACGTGACTTTCAAATAGATGAGAGTGTGGACGTACACAGATTAGGAATCTAATAACGCAAAAATATAATTAAGATGAAAAAACTGACTGCATTGACCGCAATATTGTTTGGTACATTGTGCCTCTGGGCTTGTACTCCCAATCCCGACAATGGAGAGGGCAAAGAACCGGAGCCATCGACTAACCCCTACGACGAGCAGATTAAGAATACCACGGTGGAGATCTACAAATATGCTCCCAATGCTCCCCGTACGGCATACTATGCAGTGAGCGTGCAGGGTAAGGGCGACCCACAGAACTGCTATGTATTCCCCGTTGGTAAGGATGGCGTGGGTGCCAGCAATGGTAGGCCATACGATATTCCCCACATTGCAACCTTTGGTACCGATGGTATGGTGAGGGTGGAGATTATCCCCTTGCAGGTAGTACCCGAGACGGTTGAGGTGCTGCCCGGTGTGAAGGAGTATCCCAACTGGATTGAGGACGGCAAAGTGGTTGTCTACCTCAGTGAAGGCGACAAGGCAAGCGTGGTGATTAATGGCGACTTGGAGCACCCTGTGTTCCTCTTTGTCCACTCGCTCGAAACCGACAAACCCAGCAAGGACGACCCCAATGTAATCTACTTTGAGGCAGGCAAGATTCACGACCGCCAGCCCAAACTGACTGCTTCGTCGAATCAGACTATCTATATCGAGGGTGGTGCTATTGTGTTGGGTGCTGTATATATCCAGAATGCGGAGAATGTAACCATCGCAGGCCACGGTATTATGGACGACTACCACACCGTCAGCGACCCCTCGTGCTGGGGTATGAGGTTGTACCGCTGTAAGAACACCACCGTTAAGGATATCCTACTGGCCAATATGCACGGCTGGACAACCTATGCTGTTGAGTGTGAGGATGTAACCTTCGACAACTACAAGGTTATTGCCGCTTGGAATGAGTACAATAACACGGGCGTGGAGAACGACGGTATGGGTGTGATGTGTGGCAAGAGGATTAAGTTCCTCAACACCTTCTCCTACTCGCACGATGATACCTATGTTATCAAGAGTGGCAAGTGGAGCTATACCGGCGAGGTTGAGGATGTGCTCTATGATGGCTGTATGGCTTGGAACAGGTGGGGTGGCAACGCCTTCGAGATTGGCTATGAGGTGCCCTACAACATCTCGGACATCAAATATCGCAACTGCTATGTGCTCCGCTCGGCTATCAGTATTGGCTACACCTTCCGCCACGGTGCTATGTCCATCCACAACTCCGGTAAGGGTACGGTGAGCAATGTAAGCTATGAGAATATGCACATCGACAACCCCGATGAGTTTGGTATCTACTTCTCGATTATCAAGAGTTCGTATAGCCTTCCCGATGGCGAGGTGTGGGGTCCCGGTAACATCAACGGAGTGACGATGAAGAACATCTATATGTACAACACTCCTCCCTATGGCAACATCCTCTTTGGCTACGACAAGGACCACACCGTTAAGAACATCTCCATCGAGAATCTCGTAATCGACGGCAAGAAGTGTATGTCCATCAAGGATGCCAACTTCACTGTGGACCAGGCACAAGCAAAAGTGTCCTATCCTGTGCCCGATAGCGAGGTAACTTTCAAGTAGACAATGTTATAAACATAACTAAGGTATGAAAAAGATGATGAACATAGCACTGCTCGCAACACTGCTTATGGCTTGTGCACCCGAGCCCAATCCGGGTGGGGGCGAAAACAATACACCCACAAACCCCTATGAGGAGCAGATTAAGAATACCACTTTGGAGAACTACAAGTATGCTCCCGATGCACCACGCTCGCACTTCTTCGCAGTGGGTGTGCAGGGTAGTGGCGAGATGGAGAACTGCTACGTCTTCCCAATGGTTACCAACCACGACTCGCCACACATCGTAACCTTCGGTGCCAACGGCCTCGTGAGGGTGGAGATTTACCCCTTGACAGTGGTGCCCGAAACGGTTGTTGCACGTCCATTGGCCAAAGAGTATCCCTGCTGGGTTGAGGATGGCAAGGTGGTGCTCTATGTTAGTGAGGGCGATAAGGCAACGGTGGAGATTAACGGCAACGAGGATATGCCCGTGTTGGTGTTTGTCAACCCGCTCGAAACCAACAAACCGAGCAAGGACGACCCCAATGTGGAGTACTACGAGGCCGGCAAGGTCTATGACCGCCAGCCCACCTATTCCCTTAGTGCGGGCAAGACTCTCTACATCGAGGGTGGTGCCATCGTGAAGGGTGGTTTCAAACCTACCTTGCAGGACAACATCACCGTTGCAGGCTATGGTATCATTGACGACTTCCACGTTGCGCCCGAGAATAATAGTCTCTGGGCATTCCGTATGGATAGGTGTAATGGTGCAAAGGTTAGTGGCGTTATCATTGCCAATATGGCGGGCTACTCGTGTGCTACGATTATGTCCACCGATATCACCTTCGACAACGTGAAGATTATCGCCCCTTGGAACGAGGACCACGAAACGGGTGTGGAGAATGGTGGCATTTGCTTCTTCGCTTGTCAGAAGGTGAGGTGCAAAGACCTCTATGCCTACGCACACGATGATACCTATATGGTCAAGACCAACAAATGGTCGTGGATTGGCGAGGCCAAAGACCTTGTGTTTGAGGGCTGTCATGCCAACAATGTGAGGGGTGGTAACGCCTTTGAGATTGGCTATGAGGTCAACGAGGGTGTCGATGGAGTAACCTTCCGCGACTGCTACGTTATCCACTCGGCAAGGAGCTATGGCCACACCTACCGCCACGGCTCGTTCACCATTCACAACTCCACCAAGGGTACGGTGAAGAATATCCTCTATGAGAACTGCTACATCGACGACCCCAAGGAGTTTGACTTCTACATCTCGGTGTTGCCCGACTGTGGCTACTCGCTTGGTAATGGAGTGGAGTGGGGCCCCGGACACATTGAGAATGTTACGATTAGGAACATCTACGTGGAGAAGAAAGCTCCCTATGGCGAGATTATGTTCGGCCTCGATAGCGAGCACACGGTGAAGAATGTAACCATCGAGAACTTCAACATCGAGGGCAAGAGGATGACCTCTTTTGAGGAGATTGGCTTCGGTATAGACCCCAGATACAACGGTAAGGGCTATGTTAAGGTGAAACCAGAGGAGGTAACCTTCAAGTAGTGGGAAAGAATGAGTAACGGACGCTATATATAACATAAGGTATGAAACGTAGAGTATTAAATGTGTTGGCAATTGTGGCAGTTGCAATGACCGCCCTGGTGTCGTGTGCCCCCAAAGATGATGAAGTGGATTTGAGCATCTATGAGTCGCAGACGGCAAATACCACCCATCAGGTCTATAACTATGCACCCGATGCTCCGGTGTCGGCGTTCTACTCCGTGAAGGTGGCTGGCGACGACTGCTATGTCTATCCCGTGAACACCGACCACGACAAACCACAGTTGGTGTCGTTTGGTACCAATGGCCTTGTGAGGGTGGAGGTTACCCCATTGAAGGTAAGCCCCACATCTGTGGTGGTGCGCCCGCTGGCAAAGAACTATCCCCACAAGATTGAGGACGGTAGGATTATCCTCTACCTCACCGAGGGCGACCACGCCACCATTGAGGTCAATGGCGACGAGGATATTCCTGTGTTCCTCTTTGCCAACCCTCTGGAAATCAATAAACCCGATAGGAACGACCCCAATGTGGAGTACTACGAGGCGGGAAAGATTTATGACAAACAGCCCACGTTTACAATCGCTTCGGGTAAAACCATTTACATCGAGGGCGGTGCTATTGTGAAGGGCGCATTTGATGTGTGGAATAAGAACAATATCACCCTTGCGGGCTATGGCATCATTGACGACTTCTATGTGAAAGCAGAAAACCAATCGCTCTGGTCGTTCAAGGTGTGGGAGTGTAACAACGTGAAGGTGGATGGCCTGACGGTGTGCAATATGTATGGTTGGAGTTGCGCCTTCTTGGAGGTGAACGACCTTGATATCAACAACTTCAAGGTGATTGCTCCCTACAATGAGTACAATAGTGTTGGTGTGGACAATGGTGGTATCGACCTGCTCGGTTGCCAGAGGGCCAAGTGCGTGAACTCCTTTGCTTATGCCCACGACGACGGAATCCTTGTTAAGTCCCACAAGTGGCAATATTGTGCCCTTGCGAAGGACAACCTCTTTGAGAACTGCATCTCGTGGACTGTTGATGGTGGCAACTCCTTTGAGGTTGGCTATGAATTGAATGAGGGTGTGGAGGATATAACCTTCCGCAATATCTATGCACTCCACTCCGGTACCAGAGGAAACTCCTATCGCCGTGGTGCCGTTACTATCCACAACGCTACGGCAGGTGTGGTGCAGAACATCAACTATGAGAACGTCCACATCGAGGACCCCAAAGAGTTTGGTATCTATGTCTCGCTATTGAGGTCAGAGTATGGCATCGGCGACGGCGTAGAGTGGGGGCCGGGCGTGATTAAGGATGTTACCTTCAAGAACGTCTATTTCTATAAGGAACCTCCCAGAGGCCACCAAATCAATGGTTTGAACAATGGCGATAGCAAGGTGCAGAACCTCGTGTTTGAGAACTTAAATATATGTGGTAAGAAGATTACACAACCCGACGAGAAGTTCTTTATCCAACTTGCCGACGTGAAATTCAAGTAGCAAAGGCAATAGGAGAGGAGGGAGATTCAAAAGATAAACAATAATAAAACAAGAATAATGAGGAACAAAATTGCAATACTTGCACTGACGATATTGGCCTTAGTTTCGTGCGGCCCGAAGGTGGAGAACTACAAATTCGACGAGAGCCTTGAAAAATCCGAGATGTGGAGCGTGAAGGTGAAGAATAAGGATGTTTATGTGCATCCGACTCACCAACCTCACATTGCCTCGTTTGGTGTTGAGGAGAAGGGTGTCGAGGTTGTGATTGAGCACCTGACCGCCAATGTGGAGAGTGTGGCTGTGCGCCCGCTGGGTAAGAAATATGACTACACCGTTGACGGTAACAAGATTACCTTGCACTTGAAACCCTACGATAATATCTGCGTTGAGGTCAATGGCGACGAGTGGAACCCCTTGTTCCTCTTTGTCAACCCCCTCGAAGAGGGACGTAGGCCCGACCCCAACGCCGAGGGCGTGCGCTACTACAAGGCCGGTAAGGTCTATAAGGAGGATATCACGCTCAACTCCGGCGAAACTCTGTGGATTGAGGGTGGTGCAATTGTGAGTGGTAAGGTTCGCGCGCAGAATGCCGAGAATGTAACCATTGGCGGCCCCGGCTATGTGAAGAAATTTGAGCCCGGCTTTGGTCGCAGTAAGATGGCCTTCGTGGTGGATAACTGCAAAAATGTGAAGGTGAGCGACGTTACGGTACTCAATAGGGATAGTTGGAGCTGTGCCTTCTTTGTGTGCAAGGATGTGGAGATTGTGGGAATGAAGATTGTGGCCCCCCGCAGCACCAACCAGCACGGACACGACAACGGCGGTATCGATATGCTCGGCTGTCAGGATGCAACCCTCACCCACTGCTTTGCCTATGCCCACGACGACGCATTTATGATTAAGTCGCACAAATGGCATTGGGGCGGCGAGGTGAAGAACGTACACTTCCGCGATTGTATCGGCTGGAACGTGAACGCAGGCAACACCTTCGAGATGGGCTACGAGATGAACAACAACGTGAGCGATGTGAGCTGGACCGACATCTACTCCATCCACTCGGGTACCCGTGGCGTGTGGCGCAGGGGTGCCGTTACCATCCACCAGAGCGCAGGCGGTACGGTCAGGAATGTAACCTACAACAATGTCCACATTGAGGATCCCAAAGAGTATGCATTCCACTTTGCCATTCTCAAAACCGAGTATGGCATCGGTGATGGTGTGGTGTGGAGCCCGGGCAAGGTGGAGAATGTAACCTTCAACAACGTTTACATCTACCACGATGCTCCCGAGGGCTCGGAGATGTGGGGCTACGACGAGGAGCACGGCTTCGAGAATATCACTTTCAACAACCTCTACCTCAACGGTAAAAAAGTTACCTCTTTTGAAGAGGCCGATTTCCGCAGGGTAGAAAACGTCAAGAATGTACAATTTAAATAGAGGGATTTGCCGACAGGAAAGGAGTAAAATGATATAGAAACACAGAAACCAATCACAAAGAATGAAAAACCGATTTGTATTAGCATTGCTTGCTGTCGTGCTGGGAGCAAGTAGTTGCGGCTCCAAAACGGAGGTGGAAATTTACGATTTCCCTGACGAGTATGAGGCCTCCGAGTTGTGGAGTGTGAAGTGTGGCGCAGACGACGTGTTCGTTATGCCCACCGAGGAGCCCCACTTGGCTTCGTTGGGCTGCGATGGTAGGGTGAAACTGACCGTCGAGTATCTCGCAGGCGATGTGGAGAGGGTGGATGTCCGTCCCATTGCAAAGAACTATCCTTACAAGGTGAAGGGCAACCGTATCACCATCGAACTCGAACCCTATCAGAAGGCCGTTATCGAGGTCAATGGCGACTTGGTCAACCCGCTGTTCATCTTTGCTAATCCTTTGGAGTGTGCACGTCCACAGAAAGATGACGAAAATGTGATTTATTGCGAGGCAGGCAAAATCTTCCACGCCGACAGCCTTGTGCTCAAATCCAATCAGCACCTCTATTTGGAGGGCGGTGCGGTGCTGAAAGGTTACCTTTTGGCAAGCCACGCCGACAATGTGAAAATCTCGGGCCCCGGCTATGTGGATGCCCGCCACAAAGGACTCGACCAGAGGGCTCTGCTGTTTGAGTATTGCAACGGCGTTCACTTTGAGGACTTTATGATTATCAACAAAAACTGGTGGACCTGTGTGCTGTGCGTTTGTAACGACGTGCAGATGACCAACTACAAGAGTGTTGCACCACCAAGCGACAACGCTAATGGCCACGAGAACGACGGCATCGATATCCTCGGTGGTCAGAATATCACCCTCGACCACTGCTTTGCCTACTGCCACGACGATGCCTTTGTGGTTAAGTCGCGCAAGTGGGATTGGGGCGCAGCTGTGAAGAACGTGGAGTTCAACGACTGTATTGGTTGGAACGTGAATGCCGGCAACACCTTCGAGATTGGCTGGTGCTGTGGCGAGGATATTACCGACATCCGCTACAACGATGTGTATGCTGTTCACTCCGGCTCGCGCGGCAGGTGGTACAACGCTGCCCTTGCCATTCACAACGCTTCGCGCGGTGTGGTTAGCGGCATTGTCTATAACAATGTTCACATTGAGGACCCACAGAGGTATCTCTTCCACGTGAGCATCACAGAGTCGCACTTCAACATCGGCACGGGTGTAGAGTGGGCTCCGGGCAAGATTAGGGATGTTACCTACAACAACATTCACGTTTATAAGGCTGCCCCCGAGAAAGACGGTTCGCAGTTCTATGGTTGGAATGACGAGTTCGACATCCAGAATGTTCTCTTTAAGAATGTTTACATCGAGGGTAAGAAGGTTACCAGTCTGGACGACCTGAATGTTACCAAGATGAAACACGCAAAGAATTTCCGATTTGAGTAGAGAAAAACCAAATCAAAAACCAAATAATACACTTAAACAACTAAACTATGAAAAAACTTTTGCTACAATGTGTTATGTTGCTTGCAGCGCTGATGTGTGCAGGTAGCGTGGCAGCGCAAAGCGGCAACATTACGGGTAGAGTAATCGACTCGGATGGTGAGCCGATTCTTGGAGCATCGGTTGTCTATGACGGAACCAACGTCGGTACGACAACCAATGCAAAAGGCGAGTACTCGATCAAGAGTATGAAGGGTAAAACGCTTGTGTTCTCCTACTTCGGCTTGAAGGATTACAGCGTTACGATTGGCAACCAGACTCGCCTGAATGTAACGCTCGAAGCCGACAACATCAAGATTGATGACGTGGTGGTCATTGGTTATGGTGAGGTGTCGCGTAAGGACCTGACGGGTGCTCTTTCGTCGGTATCGTCGGAGGAGTTGGTGAAGAGTGGTAGTAGCAACGTATTCGGCGCATTGCAGGGCCGCGTTGCAGGTATCAACATCACCTCGCAGTCGGGTGAGCCCGGTTCGGGTTTCAACATCAAGGTTAGGGGTAACAACTCCATCAATGCCGGCACAACACCTCTCTATGTTATTGACGGTAACCAGATGGACCTCTCCTCGGGTGAGGTTGCAACTTCGGGCTCGACAAGTAGCAACACCTACGACCCTATGGCATTCCTTAACCCTGCCGACATCGAGTCGATTGAGATTTTGAAGGATGCTTCGGCAACGGCTATCTATGGTGCCCGTGGTGCAAACGGCGTTGTGCTGATTACCACCAAGAGTGGCTCGGGCGGCGACCGCACGATGATTAACTTCGATGCAAGCTATGGCGTTTCGAATGTGCCCAAGTACCTCGAAATGTTGACTCCTCAGCAGTATGTAGACTATCGTTTCGAGCGTAAGGACTACGGCTGGGACCACTATGGCGACGACCTCAATGGCGACGAGGTTCCCGATGTAGCGAAGAACGCAAACCAGTATGATAGCTACGATTGGCAGAGGATTCTCTATCGTACTGCCATCACTCAGAACTACAACATCTCGGCTTCGGGTTCGGTGAGCAAAAAGACCCAGGTGTTGGTGAGTGCAGGCCACCTCAACCAAGAGGGTCTTATCAAAAACAACGACTTCCTGCGCTATTCGGCACGTGTAAAGGTTGACCACCAGGCCAAGAAGAACATCAAAATTGGTGCTTCGGCAACCTATGGTCGCAACATCTCCAACGGTGCTGTATCGTCGGGTGGTGGTGCTCTGGGTAACAGTGGTCTTATTCAGCTGATCTACTTGGAGCGTCCCGTGAGGATTATGTCGCCTTCGGATGAGACCGAGTATCCCAACGGTTGGACCTCGCTGCTGAGTATGGTGGAGAAGGAGACCTACCGTAGGACAATCTACGACCGTGTGATGGGTAACGTCTATATGCGCTGGGACATCACTCCCGACCTGCTTTTGTCGGCCAACTTCTCGGGCAACACCTCGTTGTCGAGCCAGAGGGAGTTCTATAGCAAACACAGCCGCTGGGGCCAGTCGAGGAATGGTTACGCAAAACAGACTATGGTGAACACTTGGGGCTATAACGGCTCGGTTACACTGACCTACAAGAAGAAATGGGGCGAGCACAGCTTCGACGCTATGATTGGTGGTGAGATGAGCGAGTACTACAGCGATAGGTTCTACATCGCAGGCTACGACTTCGCTGATGAGAGTACCGGCGTGTTCGACTTCTCGAAGGCTCAGATTATGGAGATTCCTTCGGTGTCGATTGGTGAGAACGCTCGCCTGTCAACCTTCGGTCGTATGAACTACAACTACGCAAGTAAATACTACGTAACCTTCAATATGCGTGCCGACGGTTCGTCGAAATTCGCACAGGGCTACCGCGTGGGTTACTTCCCCTCGTTGTCGTTGGCTTGGAGGGTTTCGGAGGAGAACTTCATCAAAGACAATGCAGAGTGGTTTGACAATTTCAAGATTCGTTTGAGTGCCGGTGCTACCGGTAACGACCGTGTATCGAACTACGTTTATATGTCGTTGATGGGTACCAACTTCTACGGCCAGAACGGTAACGAGATTATGGGTATGGGCCCCAGCAGCTCGGCTAACGGTAAGCTCAAATGGGAGACCACCTATCAGTACAACGTCGGTGTGGACTTGGGCTTCTTTGGTAGCCGTGTTAACCTGACTGCTGATGTGTACTACAAGGACACCCGTGATATGCTTTACAGCGCAACCCTCTCGGCACAGTCGGGCTTCACCACCCAGTGGCAGAACCTCGGTAGGGTAGAGAACAAGGGTATTGAGGTTGTTCTGAACACCCACAACATCGAGAAGAAGAACTTCTCGTGGTCGACCGCTATCGCATTTGACCTTTCGCGCAACAAAGTGTTGGACATCGGTGGTATTAAGTACACCAGTGTGAACATCGGTAACGGTATGTTGTCGACCGACCTTTCGCGTATTATGGTTGGCCAGCCCATCGGTGTTGGTTATGGTTATGTATTCGACGGCAACTACCAGCTGAAAGACTTCATCATCACCCACAAAGAGCTTGGCTTTGTTCTGGACGACAATATGATTGACAACGGTGCAGTAACCTCGGGCAATATGGACCAGTATAAGTTCGAGTTGAAACCCTATTTGGATGAGAACGGTAATCCTACCGGTCCTGTTAAGATTGCTTCGGAGGCAGCCACCAGGCCTGGCGACCGTAAGTATAAGGACTTGGACGGCGATGGTAGTGTTGACTCGGCAAACGACCGTACTGTCATCAGCAATTCGAACCCCGACTTCACCATCGGTTTGACCAACAACTTCACCATTGGTAAGTTCGACATCAACATCTTCTTCGAGGGTGTCTATGGCCGCGATATTATGAACGAGTTTAAGCTCCGTAGTGAGTCTGGTAAGAGTGGTGCTACCCAGTTCAGCAACCTTCGCAAGGAGGCTTGGTTGGGCCACTGGACTCCTGAGAACGGCTCGCAGACCTATGGTCGCCTGCTCAACTCGACCAACACTTGGGTATCGTCCTACTTTGTTGAGGATGGTTCGTTCATTCGTTTCAAGACACTGAGCGTTGGCTACACCTTGCAGAATGCTGCTTTGAAGCGTGCCGGTATCGGTATGTTGCGTTTCAGCGTTGCAGCCGACAACCTCTACATCTGGTCGAATTATAGCGGTATGGACCCCGACGTTAGCTCGTCCAACTCGCTCTTCACAGGTTTCGACCGTCTGTCTTATCCCAAGGCTCGTACAGTAACCTTTGGTATTAACGCTACATTCTAACCCTCTAACCGTTAAAGAAAGACTATGAAACTTAATAAGATATTACTTTCGATTTTGGGTTTGTCGATGGTGTTGGTGTCGTGTGAGAACGCCGAATTCCTCGATAGGAAACCCTATTCGCAGACCTCGCCCGACAACTTCTATGCGAGTGCATCGTCGATGAAGATGGGCCTTGTGGGCTGCTATGAGATGATTACCGCTCACAACATCCCCGGTGCATCCTATGTTCAGAGGGGCACCTATGCACAGGGTCTGTTGTTCTTTATGAACGCACCTTCGGATACCTATGTGTGTGGTTCGATGTCGAACGACTCCGGTATCGACGCTCTGTTGGCTTCCTACCACGAGGGTACCAAGCCCGTGCGTGATTTGTGGAAGACGATGTATGTCGGTATCAATCGCTGTAACACCCTTCTCCACTACCTCCCCGGTGTGGAGATGGACGAGGCAACCAAGTTGCAGTATGAGGGCGAGGCAAGGTTCCTGCGTGCATTCTACTACTACCACCTTGCGTGGAACTTTGGTGGTGTGCCTGTGGTTGTTGACTACGACTCTGATGGTACCGAGCCCCGTGCGACCTTGGAGAAGGTCTATGAGTTGATTCTTTCGGACTTTGAGTTTGCCTACCAGAACCTCAATGCTGTTGGTATATTGGGCAACACTTCGGCCAACAAGTACACCGCCGCTGCCTTCTTGGGCCGTATGTGCAACTACTTGGCTGCTTGCAAACGCAACGGTACGGGTGCGAGCTTGGTTGCCGAGCAGCCCCTCAACGACTTTGCTTGGGTTGACGAGGAGGCTATGAGCAAGAGGGCCTACGAGGTGTTGAAAGATGTTGTTGACAACTCGCAGTATATTCTCCTTGACGACTATACCAACATCTTCCGTGAGGGTATGCAGGACATCTACAAGGAGAGCCTTCTGACTGCCGAGCTGGCAATGTCGGCTGTGTCGGGCTACTGGCCTAACAGCTTCTACCTGCCTGCTCCTCCCAATGGTGGTACCGATAGCCCCACCTGCTATGGTGGCTACCACAATGGTACTCCCGACCTGTTCTATATGTACGACAAGGCTGACCCCCGTAGGGACCACAACCTCACCTCGCGTTATAGCGACGGTAAAGTGGCCAAGAAGGTTGGTGGCCACACCTATTGGGACCCCGTTATCGACAAATCGGAGGCCAACACCAACATCCGTGTGAACATCTGGGAGCTTGACGCACAGGGCAACCCCATTCCCGACCCTGCAAATCCCGGTAAGAATAAGACTATCTCGGTGTTGAGGCCTTTCTACGACTCGGATAGCCAGACATATTACCCCACTTCGGGTCTGTCGTGCTGCATTGGTAAGATTCGCCTTATGAGCACCGATGAGACTCCCCACACCGCATCGCAGCACTCCTTCTGCTACCCGCTGATGCGTTTGGCCGATGTCTATATGATGTATGCTGAGGCAATCTACTTCCACCTCAAAGACGAGGCGTTGGCTCGCCAGCAGTTGGACAAAGTGTTGGAGCGTGCTTGTAAGATTGCCGAGAACCCCACCGAGGCGTTCAACACCTTGAAGGCTGCCTACAAACGCGATAACTTCATCGACGAGTTGTTGGAGAGCAGGGAGAGGGAGCTTGTTATGGAGTTCTCGCGTAAGTGGGACCTCATCCGCTACAACATCATCGACGAGAGGATTGAGAATATGATGAGTACCTACATCACTTGTATGAAGGGTAAAGTACCCGCAAACTACCTCACCAACAACAAGACCGAGGATGACTATTTGGTTATTCCTTCGACAAGTCCTATCCACCAGGGTGGTGTTATTTTGCAGGCAAACTGGGCTCCCTACAAGATCTGGTTGCCTCTCTCGGAGGAGCAGATTGGTGTGAACAAGAATCTGACCCAGAATGCAGGCTGGTCTGCATCTACCGACACCCCTGCTGCTCAATAGCAGGGGTGCCGAAGGGTGCTTTGTAGTAATGGAAAAAATATCAACAACCCATTATAAATTAACCTTTTAACTAACAAACAAAAAACAAAAGACTATGAAAAAGATTTTATTCGTAGCAATGGTGGCCCTTGCAGCATTTGCTTGTAAGGAGCCCGAACAGGAGATCGTCATTCCCGAGCCCGACAAAGGTGCAACCTACCTGTTGGAGGGTGTAATTGACACCGAAGGCTTCCAGTGGAGCGAGAGCGCTGTTATCGGTTTGTACTCGATGAACACCGCTGTTAAGGCTGCCAACTTGGAGTGTAAGATTGAGGGCTGGGTAGCCCCCGTACTCCCCGGTGAGGGTGAGGAAGAAGGTGGTGAGACCGAAGGTGGTGAGGAGGCAGTAACTCCCGCTATGTTCTTGGCCGGTGAGGCTGTTCCCGCCAACGCTAAACGTTTCGTAACCCCCGCTATGGACTTGGTGAAGGGTGAGAACGAGTTTATGGTTTACTATCCCTACGACAAGGCTCTGACCTACGTTATGGGTACCATCTACGGTTTGAACGTTTCGGCTTCGCAGGTACAGACTCTTCCCAACGTAGCAGCTGAGTGCTTCTCGCTGGGTACTGCAAAGGGTACTCCCAAAGTTGACGAGACCTTCAAGTTCGTTATGAACCCCATCACTGCTCTTGCACAGGTTAAGATCAGCTCGACCGAGTTTGCAAACTATGGTGTTAAGAAGGTAACCATTTGGAACAACGACGATGTAACCCTCAGTGGTGGTTTCAACGTGAACGTTAACAATATGACCTTCGAGAACCTGCCCAACGCAACTCCTACCAAGGCTGCTGTTACCGTTACTGCTCCTGCTTTGTTCAGCGCAGTTAAGACCCAGAACATCTACGTTAACCTTCTCCCCAGCGACCTGACCAAAAAGGAGATGTGGTTGCTCGTTGAGTTGGAGGGTCCCGAGGGCAACATCACTCTTCCCATCAAGAAAGAGGGTGTTAAGTTCGAGGCCGGTAAGACTACCGTTATTGACCTTTCGAACCTGAGCTTGGCTGACAACGCTGCCGGTGATTGGTATGTTCCCACCGAGAAACGTCTGCTTGGTGGTCTTGGCTACGCTTATGGCGAGGCTAACACCTACCTCATCCAGTGCAAGAACGGTCAGACCTACACCAATGGTACCTACGCTCCCGACGCTGACATCCCCAGCGAGGTTAAGATCGACATCCGTCCTCGTGGTAACTTCGCAGAGGTTGTAGATCCTAAGGGCGCTACCTTCGAGTGGTTCCGCTATGGCGCACAGACCACCGTTCCTGGTCAGGGTACCGGTGCAATGTGGGGTAAGGCTACTACCCGTCTTGACTCGGCTGGTTCTACTCCTATCGACGAGGGTGCTTTCACTTTCGAGTATGATGGCAACTACACCGTAACCGTTAAGAACAACAAGTCGTATGCAGGTGCTCCTATCCTCCTTATGATTAAGGACGGTAAGATTCTTTGGGCTTGGTTCTTCTGGAACATCTCGGCCGATGGTACCAAGTTGGAGGGCATCGATATTGGTAACGGTATGAAACTCGCCAATATGTTCATTGGTCAGAACACTATGCAGTTTGCTGATTGGGGTAGCAACCTCCAAAGTACTCAGAACAACAAGTACCTTCCCGGTTTTGCATATGTTGCTTACTACCAGTGGGGCCGCTATATGCCCGTTCAGACTTGGACACACTGGTGGAGTGTTGACGATCCCGCAGCAGGTACTGCCGGTAATATGCCCGCATATCACACCGCTACTCCTGTTACTATGAAGGAGGCTTTGGCTCGTCCCGTAGGTATGATTATGCTTCCCGAGAACGCTGTTGATATGCCCAACTGGTTGAGCGAGCCTTATGGCGACCTCTGGGGTAACGACGCTAATGGTACCGGTAAGACCGACCTCGTTGGTACCAAGTCGATCTACGACCCATGTCCTAAGGGTTGGAGGGTTGCCGATATGGCTGCTTTCGAGTACCTCATCGAGCACAAAGACCTCTTCACCTTCTATGAGGATACCGATCCCGTTTACAAGGCAGCTCCCGGTTCTATCTTCGATGGTAAGCTCCACATGTTGTCGGCTGGTTACAGCTTCGGTAAGAAAGCAACCAACGGCCGTATGCAGACCGAGGGTGGTGGCGATACCCACTCGAACAAGTCTGGCTGTACTTTTGCAAATACTTGGTCGAACTTGGCTCCCGGTGCAACCGGTGCACAGCCCTACGCATTCTTGCACGGTACCCAGCCTCAGTTCGCTAACCGCTACAAACGTGGTACTTTCAACCGTACCAGCGCATTCCCCGTACGTTGCCAGGTTGATACCGACAATAGGTAGTCCGACTCTCTAAATATCTTGGGTTGAGATAGTTATACCCCCCCTATGGGCGAAATCCCATAGGGGCGGGGGTATAATTTTTGGATATGGTTTTGGTGTAGAGTGCGATTGTGATATGATTGACAGCCCCAAGCCTCACCCAAAAATGAATACACACAAAAACACACAAAAACGGAAATGAAAAAACTTTATACACAGCCTCTCGTGGAGAAGGAAGAACTCTTCGTGGAAGCCGGTATTGCACTGAGTGGTGTCTATGAGGACATCCTCATCGAAGATGGTGGCAGCGGAGGCCTTTTGGATGAAAATATTTGGTAGAACTTAATGCAGGAGAACAAAACAATGAAAGCAACAAAATATTTTGCGTTGGCCTTCTCGCTCCTTGCAGTGAGCTGTACCAACGAGCTGATGGACGACTCCATCAAGCAGAACCAAAACATCGAGGACGGTGTTGTCCTCACACTCAACGGTGCCGCACAAGCAGACGAGGCGGAGAGCCGTATCATCGTGGATGGTAGCAAGACCGATGGTAAGTACAATGTTAAGTGGCGCAACGAGGATGCAGTGGGTATCTTCTCGGCCGACGGCACCACCATCAACAACGTGAAAGCCGCCGAGACCACCGTGGATTCCGGAAAGACAGCCGCCACCGCAAGCTTCGACACCGAGGCAAAGGTGGCCGCAACGCGTGGCGACGAACTCGTGGTTTACTATCCCTACAACGCCGCAGCATCCTATGCCAATGGTAAGTTTACGGCCAACCTTGCAGCTTCGCAGCAGACCAACGACCTGACCATTGCATACGGCTTCGCAGCCTATACTTTGGCCTACGATGTAACCTCGGTGGGTGATGAGGGCAAGGTTGACTTCGCTTTGGAGCACCCCCTGGCATACGTTAAGGTGCAGGTGGAGGCTACCGACTATGTGAAAGATTGGAAACTCAAAGGTGTGCAGATTGTGGACCGCACCGGCGCAGCTAAACTCGCTGGCGACTACACCATCGACACCACCACCGGCGAGCTCACCGTTACCAACGGCACCCCCAGCGTGGATCAGTATTTCAAAAATGTTAGCAACACCATTGCAAATACCTCCAACTACAGCAACCGCTACATCACTCTCGTAACTCTGCCTTGGGATTTCACCGGCAGCGAGGTGTGGGTTGTGGCCAAATTCCAGGACCCCACCACCAACAATATGATTTACGTTCCCACCAAGTATGAGAACGCAAAACTGAAAGGTGGCGCTTGGAACATCATCAAACTCAACCTCACCGCAGACAACCAGTCGGTTAAGAGCTTCTATGAGCCTCTCGACACCCGTCAGATGCCCGGCTTGGGTTATGCCTACGGCGAGCAAAACACCTACCTCATCCAGTGCAAGAATGGCTCGACCTACACCGGTGGTACCTACACCCCCAATGCCGACATTCCCAGCTCGGTTAAGGTGGACATCCGTGGTCGTGGCGATTTCAGCAAGATTGTGGATGTAAGCAAGGCACGATTTGAGTGGTACAAGAAAGGTGTTATGACCAATGGTAATGGTACTGGTGCAGTGTATGTGCCTCAAACCGCAGCTTCTAATATTGATGCAACCAAGTTCACCATCGACGACAGCACCAAAGCGCAGGGTTACATCACCGTAACCAACACCGGCGCCTATGCAGGTGCTCCCATTCTGCTGATGATTGTTGACAATAAGGTTGTTTGGTCGTGGGCATTCTGGAACATCGCTGCCGATGGTACCAAACTCGAAGAGATTAAGTATGGCGACTACACTTTGGCTAATATGCCCATCGGTCAGCCAACTACCAATCTTACCGCTTGGAAGTCGAGTGGTGATATTATTTGGTATCACATTCACAACTATCAGTGGGGACGTCCTATGCCAATCTACAAGCGTTCGTATAACTCGTTCTATGACGCTTACAAGAATGGTGGAACGGGCCACATTCCCGTAATAAGGACAGACCCAATGACTCTTGAAGAGAGTATCCAATACCCTGTTGGTGCTATCATTTCTACTGCCGACTACACAGATCAATTTAAGTGGTGCTCGGAAGACCTGTATTTGTGGGGTGGTGAAACCGCAGACAAAACAGAAAGCCGAGTTGGTGTAAAAACCGTTTATGACCCCTGCCCAAAAGGTTGGAGGGTGATGGATGGAGCAGTTGCTGTATATCTTGATAAAGACAGTGGTAATGGTGTAACCTCAACTTATGATAGTACGGCTTCTGTTATTGGCTTGAACGTTACGGCAGGTAGCACATCGTCATATTGGGCTATTATGAACCGTTTTGATGGAAAAACCAATCAGGCTGGTAACCAATTTGCGCAAGATGGTGCAGGTAAATACTGGACGAACTATTTGAACGGTGGTGGCGTCACTGGTTCTCAGGTATATGTACTCACTGTGGCAAAGCAAGCTAATAGTACGGATAAGAATACACACCCACGTTCCACGGTAATGTCTGTTCGTTGCCAGAAGGACACCGACAACCGATAGTGGTTTGACTCTACGGCTATCTTGATTTGAAGATGGCTTTGCGCCCCCTCGCCCAAAACGAGGGGGCTTTTTTTTACAACCGACAACCGACTACCGTCAACCGTCGACCGTC
>JAZNNC010000050.1:0-26742 GCA_045580045.1 Tidjanibacter sp. | reverse complement strand
GTATGGTCATCAAACCCTACGGCTATGCTATTTGGGAGAAGATGCAGCGTGCCCTTGACGATATGTTCAAGGCTACGGGCCACGTCAATGCCTACTTCCCATTGTTCATTCCGAAGTCGTTTTTCAGCCGTGAGGCCGACCACGTTGAGGGTTTTGCAAAGGAGTGTGCAGTGGTTACCCACTACCGCTTGATGAATGCACCCGATGGCAACGGTGTGGTTGTTGACCCCGAGGCAAGGCTCGAAGAGGAGCTTATCGTGCGCCCCACTTCCGAGACCATCATCTGGAACACCTATAAGAACTGGATTCAGTCCTACCGCGATCTCCCCATCCTCTGCAATCAGTGGGCAAACGTGGTTCGTTGGGAGATGCGTACCCGCCTCTTCCTCCGCACCGCCGAGTTCCTCTGGCAGGAGGGCCACACCGCACACGAGACTCGCGAGGAGGCTATCGAGGAGGCTCAGAAGATGATTCGCGTCTATGCCGACTTTGCCGAGAATTGGATGGGTGTGCCCGTTATTATGGGTACCAAGACCGCCAATGAGAGGTTTGCAGGCGCTGTGGATACCTACACCATTGAGGCCCTGATGCAGGATGGTAAGGCGCTCCAAAGTGGTACTTCGCACTTCCTCGGACAGAACTTCGGCAAGGCTTTTGATGTTCAGTTTGCAACCCGTGATGGTGGTCTTGACTACGCTTGGGCAACCTCGTGGGGTGTTTCCACTCGTCTGATGGGCGCACTCATTATGTCGCACTCCGACAACAACGGCCTCGTTCTGCCTCCCAAATTGGCTCCTATTCAGGTGGTTATGATTCCCATCTACAAGGGCGACGAGGAGCTCCAAAAGATGACCGAAGAGTTGGAGAAGATTGCAGTTAAACTCCGTGCAAAGGGTATCAGCGTGAAAATCGACAACCGCGACAATGTTCGTTCGGGCTTCAAGTTTGCCGAATATGAGTTGAAGGGTGTTCCCGTAAGGCTCGTTGTTGGTCCTCGCGACTTGGCAAATGGCACTGTGGAGATGATGCGTCGTGATACTTTGGAGAAAGAGAGTGTTGCTTTGGAGGGTATCGAAAACCTCGTGGAGGCCACTTTGGAGGATATGCAGAAGGCCATCTTCGAGAAGGCTCTCTCGTTCCGCAATTCAATGATTACCAAAGTGGACACTTGGGAGGAGTTCAAGGATGTGTTGGAGAACAAAGGCGGATTTATTCTCGCACACTGGGACGGTACTACCGAGACCGAGATTGCTATCAAGGAGGCAACAAAGGCAACCATTCGATGTGTGCCTTTCGACTCGCCCGAAGAGGAGGGTGTGTGCGTGTTCAGCGGCAAACCTTCCACCCGCAGGGTGCTCTTCGCAAAGAACTATTAGTACCATTTAGAGCAAAATAGAATACTATGGCTAACGAACAGAAACCCCAAAACCGCCTCGAAATCGAGCTCGACGCAGAGGTTGCACAGGGCCAATATTCCAACCTTGTGGTCATTACCCACTCCACCTCGGAGTTTGTGCTCGACTTTGCCGAGATGTTGCCCGGAATGCCCAAAGCAAAGGTTAAGAGTCGTGTGATTATGACTCCCGAGCACGCCAAACGACTTCTCTTGTCGTTGCAGGAGAATGTGGGGCGCTTTGAGAGCAAGATGGGTAATATTGCAATCCCCGGAGGCCCCGCAGGTCAGAGTGGCGGCGGCTTCAATATGGGGCAGGCATAGGGGCCACAAGCCTTTGGCCGTCAACCGTAAAAAAGACTCTCGGGTAACATCTTGGTTACCCGAGAGTCTTTTTTATGTGTTAAAATTGCGAGTAGGCGAGGGCAGAGGGGGTAAATAGTGATTAGTAGATGTTTTTTTCGAATGAAGGTTGGCAGCACGACTAAGTGCCCACTAACAACAACGGGGGCGTTGATTTTAGTTCGACGTCAACAGCTCTCGGGCGTTCTTACAGTCTTTGGCAATCTGTTTGCAAAGAGTTTCACGAGAGGCGAATTTCTGCTCGGGGCGCAGGAAGTGGAGCAACTCCACCCTTAACGTGCGACCATAGAGGTCGCCCTCGAAATCGAGCAGGTGGGCCTCAATGCGCACCACACCATTCTCAACCACCGAAGGGCTGCGGCCAATGTTGACCACCGCAGGGTAGGTGGTGTCGTCAACCGTTGCCACCGCAGCATAGACTCCGCTTGCAACCTCTGCCACCTGCTCCGAAGCACGAAGGTTGGCGGTGGGAAAGCCAAGAATGCGACCTAAACCATTGCCGTAGGTAACCTCACCTACCAATTTTATATTTAGAGTGTTGGTTTTCAAAATTAAAAGTTGTCTTTCCGAAGGAAAATTACTATCTTGCGCCAAATATACGCATTTTTTATGGAAGAGATAGTTCATCCCAAAGGTAAAATTTACTATTCTATGGGCGAAGTGTGCGAAATGTTCGGTGTGAATGCTTCGCTGTTGCGCTTCTGGGAGATGGAATTCCCTGTGCTGAAAATCAAAAAAGACAGCAGGGGACACCGAAAATACACCCCAAAAGATGTGGACAACCTGCGACTCATATACCACCTCGTCAAGGAGCAGGGTATGACTCTCGAAGGTGCTCGTAAACGTATGCGCAGCAACCCCGAGGGAGTGAGCCATGATGCAGAGATTGTCGAAAGGCTCAAAAACATACGCAATATGCTTGCCGCATTGAAGGCAGAGATGGGCACCGATACGGAGGTGATTGAAATTGAGGATGATGCCGATGTGGATGCTGCTCCCGCAGTTGCAGCTCCTGTGTCTGCCGAACCGTTGTCTGTTGAAGAGGATGGCGCTACGGAGGATGTGGTGGAAGGCGCATCGGAGGGCGCATCGGAAGAGCCCATCATGGAGAATAAGAGTGTGGAGAAGTTGGCCGAGTTCCAATTGGAGCCCCAGCCACAGCCGTCCGTCGAAGAGCCACACAAGAAGACACCTCGTGGTGCGAAGGTGGGAACGCTAATAGGAGGAAACCTCTTCTCGCCCGAAGATATACGTTTGGCTGTGGCCAAAAAGAACTCCAAGGAGGCTAAAAATCAGGTTATCGAACAGACGTTGTTTTAATCACATCACAGTAGGGTAGAGAGATGAAAGTAAAAGATATTGTAGCATTGTTGGAGGCGGAGGTGCCTCTGGCGTGGCAGGAGAGCTACGACAACGCAGGCCTTGCTGTTGGCAGTCCCGATGCCGAAGTGGAGAGGGTGCTTATTGCATTGGATGCCACCGAAGAGGTTGTGGATGAAGCCATAAGCGAAGGGTGTCAAATGATTGTTACGCACCACCCCATAATCTTCCGCCCCATAAAGCGTCTGGCCGACGAAAATCGCCAGCAGCGCACCATCGCCAAAGCCATACGCCACGGTGTCGCACTCTATGCCGCACACACCAACCTCGACAGTGCACCCCATAGGGGTATCAGCCACCACTTGGCTTCAATGCTCGGTTTGCGGGTGGTGTCGTTGTTGGAGCCGAGTGCGGTGGAAGGCGTTGGCATCGGAGTTGTGTGTGAACTGCCCGAGGCGGTGGCAACGGAGGAGTTTCTGGCACGCATCAAGGATGTCCTCGGTGTTGTTGCCTTGCGCCATAGTGTGGTGAGAATCGACAAAGTGCAGAGGGTGGCTATTTGTAGCGGCTCGGGTGGTGGACTGATTGAAATGGCCGAGAAATCGGGCGCAGACCTCTATCTTGCAGCCGACTTCAAGTATCACGACTTTGTGGATGCCGACCGTATGGTGCTGGTTGATGCGGGGCATTTTGAGAGCGAAATTTGCGCAATTGAAATTTTGTTTGATATATTATCAAAAAAAATAACTACTTTTGCACTCCGCAAGAGTGCTTGTGCCGAAAACCCAGTAAAATACAAGATTTAGTTGGCTGACAAGCGCGGACAACTTCAACCGAAAACAACGAAACACAGAATATACAAGACTATGGCAACAACCAACAAAAAAGCCACCGAGAGCGTGGATTACACCATGCAGGAGCGTATCAAAGCCCTGTATGAGTTGCAGAAAATCGATTCGAGGATTGATGAAATAAACAAGATTAAGGGTGAACTCCCTATGGAGGTGGCCGACCTTGAAGATGAGGTTGCAGGACTCCAAACCCGCATCGCTCACATCCAATCCGAGATTGACGAGATTACGGCTCTCACCCGTCAGGCAAAAGAGGAAATTGAGCAGAGCAAAATGCAGATTGCAAAGTACGAGGAGCAGCAGCAGAATGTACGTAACAACCGCGAGTTTGATGCCATCAGCAAAGAGATTGAGTATCAGCAGTTGGAGGTACAGCTCAGCGAGAAACACCTCAAAGAGTACTCTGTGGCAATGAAGGCCAAGAAGCAGAAACTCGAAGAGGCTGAGGCTGTGAAGGCCGATCGTATGATTGACCTCAACAACAAACGCGCCGAGTTGGAGGGTATTGATGCCGAGACTGCAAAGGATGTTGAGGCATTGCAGGCACAGGCAGACAAGGCTCGTCTGGTTATTGACGAGAGGTTGCTTACTGCCTATGGCCGTATCCGTTCGAATGTTCGCAATGGTTTGGCCGTTGTTCCCGTGAAGAGGGATGCTTGCGGTGGTTGCTTCAACCGTATTCCTCCCCAGCGCCAGAGTGAAATTCGTCAGGGCAAGAGGATTATCATCTGCGAGTATTGCGGTCGTATTCTTGTGCACGACGATATTGACGAGTAAAAAGAGGCACATAACGAGCGACTGCTGCGTTACACTGCGATAAACCACCTCCGTATTTACATTCAAGTAAACTGCGGAGGTGGTTTTCTTGTGTGCCTTGCGTTTGTTTCGTTCTGTGTGTGTTTGTGTGGTGATGGTGAGTGCGGTGAGGGCAATAGGGGAGAGTGATTGTGTTTAAGTATGCCTTTACCTATATATAATGTAGTGGGGTTTTTTGTGCGTTTGGTATAAAAAGAGCAAAAAAAATAAATTTTTTTCTCGTTTTTTTTGGAGGTAAAGAAATTTGCTCTATCTTTGCACCACCAAAACGGGATAAGCTCGGTTCGTCTAGCTGGTCCAGGACGCAAGATTCTCATTCTTGAAATCATGGGTTCGAATCCCATACCGAGTACAACAAAAGAGAGCCTCCGCAAAAGCGGAGGTTTTTTTTATGCGATATGGCCCCGTGAGTTTACTCATTCGGGGCCATATCGCATAAAAAGTCATCTCCTTTGGAGATGTGGCTCTCTTTTGTTGTGCAACTGCCCTGCGGCAGCACACGGGATGGACAAGCGTAGCGCAGTCAATCCCATACCGAGGTGCTGACGAGCGTGGCCATTCTGCGAGTTTACTCACTCGGGGCCATATGCATAAAAAGTCATCTCCTTTGGAGATGTGGCTCTCTTTTGTTGTGCAACTGCCCTGCGGGTGCCTTCGGGCACTCCGAGTGTAGACTTTGCTCTGCAAAAGAAGGGATGGACAAGCGTAGCGCAGTCAATCCCATACCGAAGTGCTGACGAGCGTGGCCATTCTGTGAGCTTGTTCACAAAGAATGTGGCTACAAAAACAGGCTTATTGGTCAAAAATAGTACATAAAAACGGGGCGGTTTTTGCTTGTTGGTCAGAAACAACAGATATAAATCAGTGTGGTTTTGTGCTCATATAGCATAAAAAAACACCACATCGTGGGGTGATATATCGAGAATTTCGTATATTTGTGGTTAGCAAAGAAAAAAATAGTTACACAAACATAACACTACGAAAAACTATGAAACTGAAAATTCGCTTGATTATTATGAACTTCCTGCAATATGCAGTGTGGGGTGCCTATCTGACAAGTATGGGACGCTACCTTGCAGGTGCAGGTATGGCAGAGAACATTGGTTGGTTCTATGCTATGCAGGGTGTGGTCTCAATCTTTATGCCCGCTCTGGCAGGCATCGTGGCCGACCGTTGGCTGCCCGCCCAGAAGGTGTTGAGTATCTGCCACACTATGGCTGGTGCGTTGATGTTGGCCGCAGGTATCTATGGCCTTTCGACCGCCACTCCCGAGTTTGCAACACTTTTCGCGCTCTATTCGTTCAGCGTGGCATTCTTTATGCCCACCATTGCACTGTCCAACTCGGTGGCCTACTCGGCTTTGGAGGGTGCAGGTATGGATACCGTTAAGCACTTCCCGCCCATTCGTGTATTCGGTACCGTGGGCTTCATCTGCGCAATGCTTCTCACCGATGCTCTCGGTTTTCAGGCCAACGCCAAACAGCTCGTCTTCTCCGGCGTTATCGGCTTGGTGTTTGGTGCCTATGCACTCACACTGCCTGCTTGTGCTGTGAATAAGAGTGCCGAGAAGAAGAGCCTTGTGGAGGCTCTCGGCCTGAAAGCATTTGCTCTCTTCAAACAGAAGAAGATGGCCATCTTCTTCATCTTCTCGATGTTGCTTGGTGTGTCGTTGCAGATTACCAACGGCTTTGCCAACCCCTTCCTCGGTAGTTTTGAGGCCATCCCCGAGTATGCCGATACCTTTGGCGTGCAACACTCCAATATGCTCATTTCGCTCTCGCAGGTGAGCGAAACGCTCTGCATCCTTCTCATCCCCATCTGCTTGCGCAAGTTCGGTATCAAGAAGGTTATGCTTATGGCGATGTTCGCTTGGGTGTTCCGCTTTGGTCTGTTTGGTGCGGGTAACCCCGGCGGTGGTGTGTGGATGTTCATCCTCTCGATGATTGTCTATGGCGTGGCATTCGACTTCTTCAACATCAGTGGTTCGCTCTATGTGGACCAAGAGACCGAGCCGGAGATTCGTTCAAGTGCACAGGGTGTCTTTATGATGATGACCAATGGTATTGGTGCTACGGTGGGTACCCTTTCGGCACAAGCCGTTGTGAACGCCTGTGTGAACTCCAAACCCCTTGCCGAGCAGGCAGCAGGTTGGAGCACCGCTTGGTACATCTTTGCAGCCTATGCACTTGTGGTGGCACTGCTCTTTGCGGTCATCTTCAAGTACAAACACGAGCCTAATAAGGCATAAGCGAAATAAAGAGGAGCGCGACGGTGCTCCTCTTTTTTTTGTCTGCCGCTTCCGCCAATCCCACCCCACTTGTGGGCTTGCAGAGGGAATGTTAATTTTTTGTTAGGAGGATATTAAGTAATTGTTAATTAAGCAACAAGGGACTTGGCAGTCTGAATTATTGGGTTACATTTGTGCCGTCAAATTGACTTTACAGCGAAAATTTAACAAAACATTAAAAGATAAGTAATGTCAGCAATTTACACTTTCATTGTCGTTGTGCTGCTCTTGTTGGCAGTGGGAGGCCTCTACGTGGGCGTATCCAACGACGCTGTAAACTTCCTTAACTCGGCCCTCGGCTCCAAGGCAGCACCCAAGAAGGTCATCCTCGCGGTGGCCTCGGTGGGTATCATCATCGGTGCGCTCACTTCGAGCGGTATGATGGAGGTGGCCCGTAGCGGTGTTTACTACCCCGAGTTCTTCACCTTCCACGAAGTGATAATGCTCTTTACGGGTGTGATGTTTGCCAACGTGATTCTGTTGGATGTATTCAATTCGCTCGGTCTGCCCACCTCGACTACCGTAGCCCTCGTGTTCGGCTTGCTCGGCTCGGCTATTGCAGTGAGCATCTTCAAAGAGCCCGTGATTGGCCCCGATGGCACGCCCGAAACGCTCATCAACTCCGGCAAGGCGCTGGCAATGATTGCGGGTATTCTGCTTTCGGTCGTGTTGGCCTTCATCACAGGTACGATACTGATGTTTTTCAGCCGCCTTCTCTTCACGTTCCGCTATCACAAACAACTCCGTCGTTATGGTGCGCTTTGGTGTGGTGTAGCATTCACCATTATCATCTATTTTGCACTTATCAAAGGTCTGAAATCGTCGGGCTTGGCTGTGGATTTGGTGGCATACATCAATGAGCACACGGCTATTTGTTTGCTGGTTGTCTATGCCATCAGCTCGCTGTTGCTGTTCTTGTTGCAGAAACTCAAAGTGAACATTCTCAAAATAACCATCCTTGCGGGTACTTTTTCGCTGGCGTTGGCCTTTGCAGGTAACGACCTTGTGAACTTCATCGGTGTACCTCTGGCAGGTCTGGATTCGTGGAAGATTGCCCAGCAGACGGGCGACCCCAATATGCTTATGGGTGCGCTTAATAACCCCGTGAAGGCAGACACCATCTTCCTTGTGCTCTCCGGCTTGATTATGGTTGTGGTGCTTTGCACCTCTTCGAAGGCAGAGAATGTTTCCGAGACAGAGCTTAGCCTTGCTTCCACTCAGGATGATGGTAACGAGAAGTTTGGCTCCACCGCATTTTCGAGGGCTATTGTGAGGGTGGCAGTGTCGTGTAGCCGTTGGTTTGAGGACCACACTCCCAAGAGTTGGCAGAATGCTGTGGCACGTCGTTTTGAGACTCCTGCTGCATCGGAGATGGCCGCCGACCAAGGACGGTTTGACCTCATTCGTGCCGTGGTAAACCTCACCGCAGGCTCGATGCTGATTATCATCGGTACGACGCTCAAATTGCCCCTCTCGACCACCTACGTTACCTTTATGGTGGCAATGGGTTCGTCGTTGGCCGACAAGGCTTGGGGCCGCGAGAGCGCAGTGTATCGCATCACAGGTGTAATTACCGTGGTGGCAGGTTGGTTCCTCACAGGTTTTGCAGCGTTTATTCTCTCGATTGTCATCACATTGTTGCTCCTCTGGGGCGGAGTGGTGGCCATCATCGCGCTCTCAATCTTGTGTGTCTATTTGATGCTGCCCAAGAAGAGCAAGAAGAAAGAGACCGAGCAGGAGTCCGTGAAGGTTGCCTTCTCCGATGACCAAGACGAGGCTCTGGGCACGCTCATCACCGAGGTATGCCAGACTATGCAGACCACTACCGACATCTATGCACAAACCATTGCCGCAACCCTCAAAGAGGACCGCAAGGCACTCCGTACGTTGGTGCGCCAGAGTAACGACCTCTTCTATGCGGCACGCGAGCGCAAATATGCAATGCTGCCCACGCTGCACAAGTTCCACGAGGAGAACTACATCGACACGGGCCACTACTATGTGCAGGTTGTGGACTACATCAGCGAGATGTGTAAGGCACTTGTCCACATCACCCGTCCCTGCTATGAGCACATCGACAACAACCATCGTGGTATGAGCGAGGAGCAGGTGGAGGACCTGACTGCAATCAACAACTCCGTATCGGAGCTCTATACCCGCATCAACGATATGTTGCAGGCCAACGACTTCGCCCAGATTGACCTTGTGCTGGCTATGCGTGATGAACTCTTCGACCTGATTGCACAGGCCATCAAGAACCAGCTGCGCCGTATCCAGAACAACTCCACCTCGACAAAGGCAAGTATGCTCTATCTGACCATCCTTAACGAAACAAAGACGATGGTTTTGCAGAGCCGCAACCTGCTCAAATCGCAGAAATACTTTGTTGAGGCCCAGAGGAGCGAGGCAAAGTAGAAGTGGTGCCGCAGACTTCGAAAAAGTTGTTGCACACGATAGGAAAATCCCGCCGACAATATGACTTGTTCGGCGGGATTTTCTTGTCTTTTTGGGCCCTGCTATCGGCCCATCGTCAGATGCAGGAGGTGGATTTTTAGTCTATTTTCACCACGTTACCCTTCGGGTTGAATGTTAACTCGGTGCCATCGGAGAGTTCCACCTCGTGGCCCTGTCCCTCCTGCTCGATGCTCATAATCATCACGTTGGGATATTGTTCCCATACATAGGTTGTGATGTACTCGGGGATTATCTCAACGGGGATGGAGTCGTTGCGGAGTTTGATTTTGGTCCATTGGCCTTTGGAGTCGAAGTTGATTTTGCTGCCGTCCGTAAAGAGCACGTTGTATGAGGTGTCGCCGTGATGGTGTTTGTGCATACGGATTTTCTTCACAGTGTCCTTCGCAAAATACTCTTTGATGAACTCCTGTGCGGGCTGTGGGAGTTGCTTTGTGGTGATTTCGGCAGCCACCACCCCCAGCACCACCGCAAAGGTGGCCACTGCTGCTAACATCATTTTTTTCATAATCATTGCGTTTTTTTTGTTGGTTAAACGATTAAAAGAAAGTACACCGTCCCTACTCCAAGAATGGTGCAAAAGGTTGTGCCCGAGAAAAAAATCACAATAAAAACCACTTCGTTGGAGTGTGGCACGGAGTTTGCGACTATGTAGGGCGTAGTTGAATACTACAAGGTTTCTTCATTTATTTAAGTTTGGGTTAGTAGTTTTGAAAAGGTAGCCGTTGAGACAACGCCTACCTTTTTTTTGTTGCTTAAAGTTTCTAACTATAACTTAAATAAATGAAGAGTTTATACATTCCTCCCTAAATCCCTCCTTTGAAAAGGAGGGACTTACTACTCGCCTTATGGCTCGACAGCGGTGTGGCGACCCTGCAAGGTCGCCACATCTATTATTCTATCCGTTTGGGTTAGTAGTTTTGAAAGGGTAGCCGTTGTGAAACGCTTACCTTTTTTTTGTTGCTTGTGCGGGATGTAGCCCATTCCCCAAAGGCGGGACAAATAAACGACAGAGGCAAGATTTTTCTGCCTCTGTCGTTTATTATACCATTCATTAACAGCTCCGAATTTGTTTCGTTGGCGGACTTTCGACCGACGAAATGTTGAAGCTCAAAAAGCGCTCAGCAAGGCAGAAGATGTAGATGAGGTACATACCCGCATCGAAACTCTTATCCCACGAATGGCGCGCTATTGTGAGCTCGCACCAACACACAATGGAGCAATCTATTTGTATGCTTTGAGCAACTTCTTAGCCTCTTTTTGTCCGGACTTCCAAGCCTCTTCCATAGTTACGATTTTGCCCCCATTGGCGCCACTCATATTGGCGGCCCTCATAAAGGTAAAAATCTCCAACGTCTCCTCTTTGCTGATGGGTACCTCGCCCGTGCGGAAGTATTGGAGCACCTCTTTCAGCAACACTTGGTAACCACTATATCCACCAACGGGCACAGCTTTGTTCTCTTTGGTGTAGGCCGTACCGCCATAAATGGCCGGGCCGTCGATGATGGCCCTGAATGTGCCCACGCGGCCATCGTCCCACGTGCCAACGCAAACGTGGCCTTTGGGGGTGTCCATACGGTTTACGGCCACACAACCTGTGCCCATCACCGTAAAGAGAGTCTCCACACCGTGGATACCATAGAAACCATAGTCGGGGTGAGTGGGCTCGGCCTTGTGGGGCGAGTAGCAGTCGGCACCCAGCACGGGGCCATAGACGCCACTCCTCAGCTCCTGATTTTTCGGAGTGTAGCGCAGAGTGGAAGCCGAGAAGGTGGGCACTCCATACCTCTCCGAGAGCTCATAGATGGCGATGGCATCACCGAGGGTGGCACCAATGGGCTTGTCGATGTAGCACCTCTTGCCTGCCTTGAACACCTCGGCAGCCTGCTCCAAGTGGAGCCTGCCATCGTTGGTTTCGAGCAACACGCAATCAACCCTCTCCAATAGAGCGGCAATGCTCTCCACAATCTCAACGTCATACTTCTTTACCTCCTCAATGTACTTCGGGATGCGCTCATAGCTCGACTTGATGGTCTGCGAGCCATAGGGATAGGCAGCAACCACCTTGAAACCCTCGGCCCACTCCTCCGAGCCGCTATTGATAAGTTTGGTGAAGGCTGTGGAGTGGGATGTGTCCAAGCCAATGATACCAATCTTGATGACCTCTTGTGCCGAGGCACCCAGCGCCAACATTGCTGCTGCCGCCAACATTAAAATCTTTTTCATACTATCAACTTTTATTTTTTTTGCTGTAACAATTCGTTTTGTGCAGTCTTTTTTGTGCTCTCACTCAGGAGGGTTGCTACTATGCCAGCAGCTTGCAACCGCTGTCGCTATCCACATAGAGGGTTGCGGCGGGGTGGCGGCGCAGGATGGATGCAGGGCAGTGCTCGTCGATGGTGCCATTGACCGTTTCGTTCACAGCCCACGCCTTGGTTGCGGCGGGTACCACGCAGAAGAGCCTCTCGGCCTTGACAAGGGTGGGGATGGTGAGTGTCATTGCGTGTGTGGGCACATCGTCGATGCTTGCAAAGCAACCATCATTGACCTGCTGTTGGCGGCACCTATCATCGAGGTCCACCACCTTCACCACACTACTGTCGTCGAAGTGTGCCACGTGTGGGTCGTTGAAGGCGATGTGTCCGTTCTCGCCAATGCCCATAAAGACCACATCCACAGGGTTTTCTTCAAGCAGTTGTGTGTACTCACAGCAAGCCCTTTCGGGGTCAATCTGCCCGTTGAGGTAGTGTACGCTCTTGAAGGGTACTTTGTCGAAGATGGCCCTACGCAGGAAGTTGCCGAAGCCCTGTGGGGCATCTTGTGGCAGGCCGATGTACTCGTCCATATGGAAGGCATTAACCCTTGTCCAGTCGATGTCGGCAGAGGCCACCGCTTCCAGAAATTCGTTTTGCGAGGGTGCGGCTGCAAAGATGATGTTCACCTCGGGTTGCTTGTCCAACAAGTCCTTAATGAAGGCAGTAGCCTCCTCGGCAGCGCCAAGGCCCATTGCGCGGCGGCTGTCGTAGATGCACACGCGCATCGTGTCTTTTGTAAACTCTCGTAGTAACATTGTTCGTTATATGTTTTGTGTTTGCTCTTGTTTTGTTGCGTTTAGAATGGGGGTTCTCCGTGTTCTGTGGGGTCGAAGGGGTTGTTGAAATATATGTCGTCCACACGCAGGAGTATGAATTGCTCTTGGAGTCGTTGGTCGAAGGAGTCAATCTCTTTGAGTTCCTTTTGTGTCCACGCATTTTCGGCCAGAGCTATCATTCGGGGATAGATGAGATAGTCGAGCCTGTTGGGAGTATCCACCCTTTCGGTCCACATATTGGCTTGAATACCGAGTATTTTACCACCCTTGGAGAAGTCCACGTCAAATTCGGAGTAGTCCCAAGCATAGACCTTGCGGTAGGAGTTCACGCCAAACTTTTTCCAACCCACACCGTGTACTTGGAGCGAGTCTTGGGCGTAGTCGAAATACATCGGCTTACGTGGGGAGAAGACAATGTTGTAGTCTTTCTCCACAGCCTTGCGTAGCATTTCGAGTTTGTCGGGCCTCCACGCATAGATGATAGTCTTGTCGTTGGGCAGGTCAAGACCTGCGAGCTCGTCCCACGCAGCAATGCGGTTGTTCATCTGGAAGAGTGAGTCGGCCACACGGTGGGCAAAATAGTGCTCCACGTCGAGGAAGGAGGCGAGGTTTTCTCTCTTCATAAGGTTTTGGATGTCGGCGTTGTCGTTCCACACGCTGTTGCCATCTTTGAGCTCGTCGCCGCCGATGTGGATGGTTTGGAATGGGAAGAGCGCATCGACCTCTTTGAGTATTCGGTTGATGAAATAATATAGCTCCTCTTTGCCGGGGTTGAGTGTGTAGTTGGGTTTGCGTGAGCCTTTTGCGCCGCCGCTAAATTCGGGATAGGCCTTGACCATTGCGGTAGCGTGTCCGGGCATATCGAACTCGGGGAGAATCTCAATGCCACGCTCGTAGGCGTAGGCTACTATCTCACGCACTTCGTCCTGTGTGTAGTATTGAGCCGGTGCAAAGGGGTCTGTGTTGTGCCCTATGCCACCGATTAGAGCCAATTTGGGATAGGCTTTGATTTCCACTCTCCACCCCTGCTCGTCGGATAGGTGCCAATGCAGACGGTTGAGTTTGTAGAGAGCCATATAGTCGATGAGTTGTTTCACCTTATTTTTGCCAAAGAAGTGCCTTGCCTCGTCGAGCATAAAACCTCGCCAAGAGAAGCGTGGCGAGTCGCTGATGTGCCAACCTTGCAGGGTGATTTTTTCCTCTTGTGGTTTGGCGTTGAGAGCGTCGTTGTAGTAATAGGGATTCCAAGTATCTCTGCTGATGTAACCCTTGGAGGTGTGATAGGCGAGCCTTGCGAGTTGCAGGAGCGACATTGTGGCGTGAATCATACCCTGCCTGTTGGAGGCGTTGAGTAGGATGGCCTCGGGGCCAATGTGGAGGGTGTAGGCACCCTCGGCGGCAAGAGCCTTTTTTGAGGCCTTGCGCAGTTCAATTCTACGCCCCGAGAGGCCCTTTGCGGAGCCTTCGGGGGCGAGAATTGGAGAGATACCACACTGCTCTAAGAGTTCGTTTTGGAGCAGTCGTGCTTGTGCGGCAAACTCTTCGTCATAGAGCACCACTGAGTTGTTGTCGATGGTGAAGGAGCCCTCCACGGCCACAGCCTCCACGGGCTTGGGAATGAGAGGACACTCTTCCTGCTGTTGTTGTGCGCCGGCGGTATGGACCACCGTGGCGAGCAACGCTGCTAATCCTATTCTGAAAAGTTTGTGCATCATAGTAGTTGTGTTTGTCTTTTAGTCGGTTTTTTTGTGGGAGCAATGGCCAACGACCGTGTCGGCCATTGCTCTCACCGTGCGTGTGTGCTTTTTTCTTAGAAAAGTTTCTTTGCGCCTTTGTCCTTATAGGCATCCACGGGAATAAATTCGCCCGTTGTGGTATTTGCAACCGAGAAAATCTCGCCGCTAACCTTATCTACATTTGTTGTTACAGGGCGGTAACCGTTAGGATTCATATATGCAAGATTGTAATTTGCAATATTGTTTTCCAAAACAGGAATATATGTGCTATTCGTCTTGTCTGACGAGAATATAATCCTAGGACTGCCGGAGGGCGTTGTAGAGTGGAAAATGTTGTTTTTGATAGATATGCTTGCCAAGTTGTATGTCCAAATCATCGAGTTTGGGAACATATTGTAGAATGTGTTGTTTGCGATACTGAAATTGGTAGAACTTCCCTTGACGGGTGTGCTATTCTGGACAAGAATATCAAAAGCACCTGTTGCATTTGCATTGTAGATGAAGTTGTTCTCAAATGTAAAGGTCTTCAAATCGTCGGTATCCACTCCTGTATAGGGCTTCATAAACTCTATACGGCCTGTGATTTTTGACTCAATTTTGCTGTTGACAATCTTGATCTCATTCCAAAGTTGCAACGCGTTGTTGTTAGGACCAATAAAGTTTGTACCAGCTTTTGTGTGGATTATTTTGCAATTATCAAACAGCAAAGAGCCAAGAAGGTCATATGTGAAAGGTCTGAACATAATAGTCGCGCTACCTGCAAATGTAAACTCGACACTTCTACAAGCAATGTAGTTTGAGTTTAGTACGGAGAACCAACCGGCTGGTTGATAAGTAGCAGGTGCATTGTCGTAACGACCGATCAAAAGAACATTTGTTGAGGCTGCCTGTTTTCCCACATCAAAGTTTCCTTCGCTGATAAATTTATACTCGCCAACCTCTTCAAGGAAGAGTACAATGTTGCCATATTTTCCATTGATATGTGTTTTGAGATTGACATCTGCGCCATTGGTTTGGAGCAACTCGCCATCAACGCCGGTGCTGGTCTTGCTGTACTCCTCGCCTGCGATGGTGATGGCTTTGCCGGCCTCCCAGAGTTTCCAGTTGTCAATCCAACCATCGATGATACCGAGGTTGCGCTGCTGGTTGCGAGCGAGGGTAACAGCACCCTTCGAGCAAACCTCACCCTGATAGTCGGTCAGAGCCTCATCGCCATAGAGGGTGATGGTGAAGCCCTCGGCCAACTCTACGCCCTGAGGCAGAGCAAGGAAGTTCTCGCCGGTGGTGATGGGTACAACCAACTCGGCAACCTCGCCGGTGGCGGTACCCTCGCCGGTGGCAGGAGCAACAGCCACAGTGGTACCGAATTTCTCGCCCTTGTTGCCGGTCAGTTTGGCCCACTTTACAGCAGCCTTCTTCACGGTGAAGCGAAGCAGGTTGTTCACATTGCGGAAAGTGCCCTCGGTGGCGGGTTTCTCAAAGGTGGCAACAGCCACAACCTGCTTGCCGGCACTCTGGGTGGTGGCAAAGTTGAGAACTACCTTCTCGCCCTCAACGCCATTCCAAGCATCGGCAGGAGTTACGGCCACATAGGAGGTGGCAGCGGGGTTCACCTCTGCGCTGAAAGTGATGGTCGAGCCACTGATGTTGTCGATGGTGGCATCCACATAGGAGGTACCGTCCCATACACCGATGGTGTCATCGGCGGTCCAAGTGGTTACACCACCTGCTGCGGGTGCGGTGCGGGCAATTGCATCAAGCCCTGCGGTAAAGACAACCTTTGTGCCTTCGGTAGGGGTGTTGTCTTTGATGTTGTCCATATTGTCGTTCTCACATCCTGTGAGGGCCAAGGCAGCAAGTGCGGCCAGAGCCAAAGTGTAAATCTTCTTCATAGTGTGTTCGGAGTTTTAAGATTAAAGTACCCAAGTGTAGTCCTCTTCTGTGAAAATTTCGAGAGAAGCATCCACACCATCACTGATGGCAATACCTTGATTGAGCTCAACCTCCTCCACGAAGAGATTTGGGCTTGTGTAGATTGATTTGGTTTTCATTGTTGTTAGGTCATTTTTCTTCTACGGGCAAAGCCAACGGCACCATTTGCCGTCGGCTTTTGCTCCATAGAAAGGTTGTTTGTATGAAAATTGTTTATTTCTGAGTCAAACTAACGTCATCAATGTTCACCTGACACCTGATGGTGGTGAGTGCATCGTTGAACTCGGGAGTCAGCGAGATGAACACGGCTGCGGTCTTGAAGCTCTTACCCGGGTTGGCCTCGATAATCTTCGGCAGGTCGAGAGTCATTGTGTACTCAACCCACTCGTCTTTCTTCTCGATGGTGATGCTCTCCTCGTAGGTGTAGTCGGTGTAGGCATTTGCACCTGTGCTCGAAACAATACCTGCGGTGATGGTCTTGGCACCATTGTCCTTGTTCTGCCAAGTCTTCGAGGGCAGGTAGTACCAGAACTTCAAGGTGTAGGTCTTGGTGTCGTCCAGCGCAACCTTCTGACCAACACTCATCAAGTGGTGCATATTGTTGTTGGTGTAGTGCTTGAAGTTGTCGAGAGCACTTGCGGTGCGACCATCGGTAGCGTAGAGGCCCAACGACTGTTTGCCCTCGTGGGCAACCGATGCGCCCGATGCGCTGTAACCCATCTCGGGACCATCGATGTAGGCAAACCAGTGCCAGCCACCGGCAATGAAACGCAAGAACCATTGGCCCTCACCAACAAGGGTGTTGGCTGCCACGTTGGGATGGCTGGTTTGGAAGGTGGGATCGAAGAAGCTCTTCACGCGGGGCAGTTTCATCACTGCGTTGGCGTGGAGTGCGGGGTCGGTAGAGGTTACCTCGGGAATGGTCTCGAAGTCGCCGTTGGCAACGAGGTTGCCGGTGGCCTCACCGCCTTCGCCGCCTTCGCCACCCTGCTCGGGAACATACTCGGGAATAACATCGTGTTTAACCTCGGTGGGCAGAGTCTGGTCAATTACAGCCTTGTGGTTCTCATAGAAGGCTTTGACAGCCTTAACAATGGCGTTGTTCTCGTCCCAGTTGGCACCGCCGCCACCAGCGATGATGATACCATCGCAGTACTGCCACAGGTGCTCCAAACCTGCCAAGAAGGTCTCCTCCTTGATGGTCTGACCGCAGCCCTCAAAGGTCTCGGGGTGGGTAGCATCGCCAACATAGGTGGTCTCGATGAGTGCATAGACCTTCTTCTGGTTCCTACCATAGGCAGCCTCCATAAACACCTGCATACAGTCGTCTTTCCAGTAGTCGAGGTCGTCGTCAATCATATTCACCACGGGCACAAGCACGTCGGCATACTGACGCAGGATGCGGGTGGGCTCGACTGCATACCTCAACCAGCTATCCTTGCGGGCAAATTCGGTCTCGTAGTGATATTGGCCTTGAATCTGGGTGAGTGCAGTGGGACCAACGCCACCAAAGCCCAAAACAGCCTCAGTGTTGTTCTCCTTGAAGGTCTCGTGAATCTTCTTGAAGCGGTTGTCCATAATAACGTTTGCGCTGCTGCGGTCCACAATCCAGTTACCCTGCGAGAAGACGGTCAGGTTCTTCACGTTCTTGGCAACATGGGCAATCTTGTCGTAGTCGGGCTCGTTGATGTCGTTGAGTTTCTCTGCCACCGAAACATCGGAGTACTTGATGTAGTTGATGGGCTGCATACCATAGGCACGCATATCGGCCGGTTTGTTGGCAAAGTTCAGAGCGTCGTAGATGACAAACTCGCTGGGCTCACGACCTTCGAGGGTTGCACCCTGAGCAAGGTCGAGTTTGATGTTGTCGTAGTGTTTGTTGATAAGCTCCTTCACTGCGCTGTAAAACTCCTGTACTCGGGGATCGCTCCAACCAACCTCTTGGTCCTTCTCGTCCTTACCGTGCGACCACAGTGCAATACCATCGAGGTACTCATAGCAAGCATCCAACATCTGGGTTGCTTTCTCTTTGGTGATGAACTGCTGGTACTCGGGGTTCTGCTTGTGGTTGTAGTACTGAGGCCAGATGTAGCCCACAATCTTCTTGTCGGGATAGTACTCCTTAATGTAGGCAACGGTGGTCTTCAAGTCCTCAACCCACTGGTCCATATCCGAAGAGTAGGCATAGAGCGAGGGATACAACACGTCGCACACCTCGCCAACGGAGAGGCGTTTATCGCCAGTTGCTTTCCAACTCCTGATAATCTCATCCTCGCTCATATCGGGCCTGTAACCACGGTGAACATTGAGGTCGGCAACGGGAATACCGTAGTTACCGATGTTGCAACCGGGCAGAGCCTCCTTGAACATATTGAATACGGTGGTGAGGCCCTCTTTGATGCCGGCCTCATCGCGGGTGCTGTACCACTCCTCGATATCGAGGCTGATGGTGTTTACACCGGTGAGTTTCAAGATGTTGATTTGCTGGTTGATTTTGGCCTCGTCAATCTGGCCGTCGGTCAGCAGAAATGCCTCATAGATAAGGCTGAATGGCGAAATCTTGTCGTCTTGAAGGTCGGGTTTGCCGTTGTAGTGCAAACCATCGTAGATTACAAACTCCTTGGTAGTACCGCTGGGGCCGTCCTCGCCACCGGTAGGTACGCGACCATTGTTTACTTCGGGGTCTTTGCACCCGAAAGCAGCCATTGCCATTGCTGCAACAGCGCACAACCATCTAAATTTTACGGTTTTCATAGCTTTTAGTGTTGTTTTGGTTAATGTGTAATGTTATTTTGTTTATCTTATCTGTTTGTGTCCAATTCGATGTTCTTGTCGTGGCGTTCCACAAAGGTTTGGATGGCACGCCAAATGCCCTGAACACGCTCGTCTGTCCAATCAATCTTGGGGCTGTCGTAGTCCCTGTGGCTGCGGCCGTGGGCCCACAACACCACACCATCAAGGTACTTGTATGAGGCCTCCAACATGGCAAGGAAGTTCTCCTCGCTGATGACCTGCATATAGTAGGGGTTGGTGCTCCAATCGTAGTACTGCGGCCAGAGGTAACCCACAATCTCCTTGTCGGGGTAGTGTTCCTTGATGTACTCAACCGTGGTGGCGAGGTCCTTCTCCCACTGCACCATATCGGGGGTCATAGCATAGAAGCAGGGGTACAATACATCACACACCTCGCCTGCGGGCAAGCGGTTGTTGTCCCTCTTCCAGCGAGCTATTTTCTCCTCCTCGCTCTTGTCCCTCATACTCTCCACGTAGCGCAGTATGCAGAGGGAGCCGATGGGCACTCCATAGTTGCCAATCCTCACGTTTGGAATCTCGGCCTTGAAGGTGTCAAATATCTCCTTCAAACCCTCCTTCACATAACTCTCCGAGCGGCCGTTGCTTGCCCAATACCACGACTCAATGTCGGTGCTCACAGCCAACACTCCACTCTCTTTGGTTCGAGCCACGGCAGCTGCCACCTTTTCGTGGTCAACCTCGCCATCGGTAATAAGAGCCGACTCATAGAAGAGTTCAATGGGCGAGAGTTTCCACTCCGTCAGGTCGGGCTTGCCCGGATATTTCATACGGTCGTAGATGTGGAAAGGTTTTTCCCTTGCGGGCTCCTGCTCGGAGCACGAAATACCACACAGGGCCACAACTGCAATCGCTATGTATCTGAACAATCGATTCATTTTCCCGCTGTTTTTTTGTGGTTAACAACTTTGTTGAGAGGGCGTTTAGTAGCCGGGGTTGTTGGTCCAACCGCGCAGCTGGCACTGCCTTACGGGCACGGGGAAGAGGTAGTTCTGTTTGTTCACATTGAGGCGTGCGTCAACAGCGGTGTTTTTGCCCACCATCTCATCTACCATCTCGGTCCTGACGAGTTGGAACCAACGCTTGAACTCAAAGCAGTTCTCCCAACCATACTCGTCAAACACGGCCTTCTCAAACTCGGGGGCACTCAGGCCCGACAAGCGGTGGTTGGTGTCGCCAAAGGCCCTCTCCCTAACCTCGTTGATGCAATCGTAGGCCAGAGTGCTCACACTGCCTGTTGCCTTCACACTTGCCTCGGCATAGAGCAACAGCACATCGGCATAGCGGTAGATGGGGGTGATACCCTCCGAGAGTGAGGAGTTTTTGGTGTTGTCGCCCTCGATGCCATAGGTGCCACAGCCGCCGAAGTTGCGATACTTGCGGATGTAGGGTGCTTTCGGGCCGAAGTCTTGCCACACAATCTCCTTCTTGGAGGTCTTGTCGATGGTCTTGGTGATAAAGCAGAACTCCTTGCGGGTGTCGTTGGGGAAGTTCTGGAAGAATACGGGGTCTGCTGCATAGTCCGACCATCCGTTCTCCTCATAGCCGAGGTAGGAGATGGCATATTGGCTGGGCAGATAGCTCAGTGAGTGGTGGAGCGCAAAGATGTGCTCCGTTTTGTCGTAGCAACCACTCCTCAACCAAAGGTTTTTGTACTCCTTAACGAGGCTGTGGGGGCCTTCGTCAATGACCTGTTTGAGCACCTTTTCGGCCTCGGCATACTTGTCGGTCTGGCGGAGAGGCCAACCTGCCATATGCATATAGACATCACCCAGCATTGTCAGTGCAGCCCACTTGGTGGGAGCCTGACCGGCCTCATCGCGGCTCACTGCGGGAAGCAGCAGAGCAGCCTCTTTGAGGTCGGGTACGATGATGCGCTCATAGATATCCTTCACACTCTTGCGAGGCATAGTCTCATCGCCATCAATGTCGCCACCGGCGTTGTTGTCGGTGGTGGCAGGAGCATCGCCCCAAAGCCTTGCGATGTAGAAATACATCAGCGCACGCATAAAGCGGGCCTCACCGAGATACTTGTTGCTCTCATCGGCCGACACGGAGTCGTTGGTGTTGATGAGCGAGATGATGTTGTTGGCGTTGAAGATGGTGGCGTAGAAGTGTTTCCACAAGGGAGCCACGTCGAGGTTGTCGGCCGGCACCCTCATCTGGTCGTCCAACACCAGTCGGGTTTTGGCTGCATCGCCCGAAATCATATCATCGCCGGCCAACAGCAGTGAGGCCAAGCGGCAGTTGAAACCGTAGTTTTCACCCCACCAACTTTTGTAGAGTCCGTTGACACTACTCTCCAACGTTTGTTCCGTTACGGGCAGTGTTTGGTCGGTGAGCGCACTCTGTGGCTCCTGCAACAGGTCCACACACGAGGTAAACATCAAGAGCGAAAGCGCAATAAAAATGTATCTTTTCATAGTCGTAGTATCTCTTAAAGGAAAATTAGAAGGTTAAGTTAACACCGAAGATGAAGCCCGTCTGTGCAGGATAGACACCTGCATCAAGGCCGGGGCGCAAGGGGTTGCTGATGGCCATCTCGGGGTCGTTGCCGGAGTAACCGGTGAAGGTTGCAAGGTTTTTGGCCGAGATGTAGATTCTGGCGGCATCAATGCCCACACTTTTCAGTGCGCTGTCGGTGAAGTTGTAGCCGAGCGTTACACTCTTGATTTTCACAAAGTCGCCCTTCTCCACAAAGGTAGAGGAGGCCACCTGCTCATAGGAGGTGATGGCATCACGGTTGGGACCGAAACTTGCAATCTTGGCATCCTCGTTGCTGCCTGCCACCCACCTGTCGGCCAATGCGGGAGTGGGTGCAAGCTGGCTGGTGAGCCTTGCTGCGGGATAGTTGTAGATGTCGAAGCCGTGGTAGCCGATGAGGAACACATTGAGGTCAAAATTCCTCCATTGCAGGCTGTTGTTCAAGCCCCAATTGAACTTGGGCTGACCGTTACCTATGATTTCATAGTCCTCGGCATCGATGATTTGGTTGCCGTCTTTGTCGTAGTAGCGATAGGAACCTGCACGCACTTTGGGGCTGATTTTGTCGGCCTTCAATTCGGGATTGTAGAAGTCTTCGGTGGTCCACACGCCGAGCGATTTCAGACCATAGATGGAGCCGATAGGTTGTCTCTCATAGTAGCGGTAGAAGGCGTTACCCCAACCGGTGCCGAGCTCCATATAGTCCGACTCAATGTCGCCCAACTCCACGATTGTGGCTTCGTTGTGGGCCAACGTGAGGTCGGCTTTCCAGAAGAACTCGCTGGTGTTAATGGGTATTATGCCGATGGTTGCCTCCAAGCCCTTGTTGTTGATGGTGGCGGCGTTGCGCAGGCCCGACGAACGGCCCATATCATCGGGCAAAATCACAGTGTTGATTGCGTTTGCTGTGGTTTTGTTGTAGTAGTCGGCGGTGAGGATAACTTTGCCACCCCAGAGCGACATATCCAAACCTACGTTGTGCTGGTTGGTCTTTTCCCAACGGAGGTTGGGGTTACCGATGTTGAGCGAATAGACCGTACCGGCCGTACCGATGGTGGCGCTGTATGTGGAGAAGGCCGAGTAGGCAGCCACGGCTTGGTTGCCCGACACGCCATATCCATAGCGCAATTTGAGTTGGTCGAGGGCCTCAACATTGTCCATAAAGGACTCCTCCTTGATGTTCCACGCCGCACTGAACGATGGGAAGGTGTCCCAACGATTCTCGTAGGCCAACAGCGAAGAACCATCCCTACGGATGGTGGCTGTTACCATATAGCGGTTTTTGAGTACGTAGTTCACACGACCGAAGTAGGAGATGGCGGTCGAGCGACTCACGCTTTGGCTCTTGATTTTGCTCAACTCCGAGAGCATCATATTCTTCCAACCAATCTTGTCGGTGGTCATACCCTCGGCCTCCAAAGCCAACGAGAGGGTGTTGCTCAAACTCTGCTCCACACCAATAGTGGCATTGATGCGGTGGTCCTCATTGAACTCTTTGGTGTAGTTCATTGTGGTAGTCATCCTCCAACCCCAAGCGTTGGTGTCGGAGTAGGTGGCGGAAGATTTACCTTTGAGCGAGCCCTGATAGCTCTTGTCGCTGCTGGTGGTGCCGACATATTGGTTGCTTATGCTGAGCTGTTGCTCGTTGCGCAGGGTAAGACCGGGCAGCATCTCCCAGTTGATGTAGGCCTGTATCCAGTTGTTGAAAGTCTGGTTGAGGTTGTTGTTGCGTTTCTGTTCGTCAATGAAACCGATGGGGTTGTAGATGCTGGAATTGGAGATGGTACCCTGAGTGGGCCTATTCTTGTCCATAATGGTATAACCATTCGCATCATAGATGGGTTGGCCACTCTCATCCCTGAGGATTTCGTAGGGGAGAACCGTCTGCGGGAACTCCTGTGCAAGAGTGAGAATACTCTGGGCTCCCGAGAAACCATTGGCGGTGGCATCATTCATACGGCCCGAGAAGTTGGCACCAATGGAGAGGTTCTTAGCCAAGTTGGCATCAACTTTCAGACGATAGTTGAGGTTGTCGCTGCGGGAGATGCCGATGATACCCTCATAGTGTGTATATTGTGCCGAGAGCAGGAAACGCATCTTCTCGCTCGAACCCTTCACGCTCACATCGTGCGACTGGCTCATCGAGTAGTCGTTCACGATGGCATCCATATAATCGAAGGTGTCGTAGCCGTTGATGAAGTTGGTGATTTGATTTTCGGTGTAGAGTGTCTTTTTGTGGAATATGCGGTTCCATTCGTTTGCCATATCAGCAAACTCGCCAACGGGCATAATTTCGGGCAGGTCGCTTGCCACACCCACACTCATATAGCCATTGTAGTCCACCGACATTTTGTTGTCGGAGGGACTCTTGGTGGTAATCAGAATAACGCCATTTGCGCCCCTTGAACCATAGATGGCTGTGGAGGAGGCGTCTTTGAGAATCTCGATGGATTTGATGTCGGAGGGACTTACCGAGTTGAGGTTGCCACCGGGGAAGCCGTCAATCACCACCAGTGGACCGCCGTCGGCCTTGATGGAGTTCACACCCCTGACACGCATCGTGGGAGCCGCGCCTGCGGCACCGGAGGAGTTGACAATATTCAGACCTGCAACCCTACCTTGGAGCATATCGCCCACTTGGCTTGCAGGCATCTTTTTGAGTGTCTCCTCTGCGTTGATTGAGGCCACTGCACCGGTGAGGTCGCTCTTGCGCTGCACACCGTAGCCCACAACCACAATCTCTTCCAACGCCGAGGCATCCTCTTTCATCACAACGTCAATGGTGCTGCGTCCGCCCACTTTGACCTCTTGGGTGGTCATACCCATATAGGAAAATACAAGTACATCCTGTGCACCTGCGCTGATTGTATAGGAACCATCAACGGAGGTTACAGTGCCCACATTGTAGTTGTTCTTTAAGATAACCGACACTCCGACCATAGGCTCGCCGGCGCTGTCCTTAACAACTCCTTTCACGGGGTCTTGTGCAAAAAGAGTTGCTGTGTCGAGTGCGATGAATGCGAGAAGAATCATCAGTCGGAACAGAAAGTTTTGTTTCATTTTGTGATTGGTTTTTGTTGTTTTCGTAAAATTGTGTCGATGTGTGTCAACACACCCACTCCTATTCATAGGCAAAATTACAGACTGGCAACCAAAAACTCACTGCAAAAAACGACAATCGCACCTCAAAAAACGCAAATAACACCCCCTCTGTCAATTTGCGCAACAATTTTCAGTGGTGGTGCTTGCAAATCGGCTAATAATATATAATAGGTACACTCATTTTTGCGGAGTAACTTTTGCGCCTTTTGAGGATAAAAAGAAAAAAATGTTCAAAAAAGTTGCACAATCAACCCCTATTTTCTAATTTTGTTGTTGCGGTGGCCTGCTAATCGCCCTGCACTTTGCACTATGAACAACTCGTGCCGACCGATGGTGGAAACGTCAAATATTATCGCAGAAGAGGGCAATGCAATGCCTTGTTCCGAGGAGGGGTGTGTCCCGTCCGAACAGCCCGGCGGTGGTGTTTCCGGGGTGGACGTAAAGGCTGCCGGGGTGGAAAAGAGCACCTATCGTGTGCTGCTGTTGTTGGACTACGCAAGCGAGTTTGACCGCAAGTTGCTTCGTGGTATTGTGCGATATTCCACCGAGCACGGCCCGTGGCTATTCTACCGATTGCCCCAATCCTACCGAGAAAAACATGGCGACAGAGGTGTTGTTCGGTGGGCCCGTAAGTGGGGAGCAAGTGCCATTGTGGGTAGGTTGGACGACGACTCCATAGATGTTCAGAAGGAGCTTGGTATCCCTGTGGTGTTGCAAAATTACCACCACAGGCGAGTGTCGTGTTCCAATCTCACAGGCGACTATCGCACGGCGGGTGTTATGGCTGCACGTTTCTTCCGCAAAAAGATTTTTACCAATTTTGCCTACTTCGGAATCAAGAATGTTATTTGGTCGGAAGAGAGGCGCGATGCCTTCCGTGAGGAGCTCGAATCGGAGGGCTACTCGGTAGATTGTTTCGACTATGCCGAGCCTACCCCCGAAGGCAAATTGCGCCCCAGAGTGGAAGAGTGGCTCAAAAGCCTACCCAAGCCCATTGCTCTGTTTTGTTGCGATGACGAGCGCGCCATCTTCATCTCCGAAACTTGTAAGATTGCCGGCATAAGCATCCCCGAAGAGGTGGCCATCCTCGGCGTGGATAACGACGATTTGATGTGCAACATCTCCGACCCTCCAATCTCCTCCATCGAGTTGGGTGTGGAGAGCGGTGGCTATGCCATTGGCGAGTTGCTGCACGGACAGATGAAAAACGGCATCTCGTCCAATGCATCCAATGTGGTTATCAGCCCTGTACGCATCGAACAACGACGCAGTACGGAGCGTTACAATATCAGCGACCCCTATGTGTTGAAGGTTGTGCGCTACATTGAGAATAACTACGACAGCGACCTTTCGGTGGAGGAGATATTGTCCAGCATACCGCTTTCGAGGCGCAATTTTGAGATGAAGTTCAAGAAGGAGCTCAACATCTCGGTCTATCAGTACATCCTCAACTGCCGCTGCAACCGACTTGCCGACCTGCTGCTCACCACAGGACGCTCGGTGATGGACCTTGCCATCGAGGTAGGTTTTAAGGATGGCGGCAATGTGTCGCGTGTGTTCAAGAAAAACAAAGGGCTTTCGCCAATCGAATATAGGGCCTCCAAAGGTATGCACATCCTCCCAATGGAGGAATAGTCGTCTAATGTATATTGTCTAACGTCCAACGTCTAACGTCTAACGTCTTTTTTTGGCCCTTAATGTCTTGCCCTTTCAGCCCTTTCTGCCTTTTCGGCCCTTTCTTGCCCTTCGCTACTCTCTGGTATCTTTTTTAATACCCGTGCCTTCCCGACCACTCCTCCCCTAAGTTAGGGGAGGTGCCCTAAGGGCGGAGGGGTATGTAATTGAATTGAAAATTGAGAATTGAAAATGGAAAATTGTTGTGCCTGCGGCGCATTTTTATTTTGGGTAACAATTTTGTAACCCGCACCTTCCCGACCACCCCTTCCGTAGGGGAGGAGTACTTAGAGGGAGAGTGCTATTATCAATTTTCCATTTTCCATTTTCAAATTCCTTTCTTGCCCACTCCTAAATAATTTTCAATTCTCAATTCCATTTCTGCTCTTTCTTAATTAAAAAAGTGTTTT
>JAZNNC010000049.1:0-43866 GCA_045580045.1 Tidjanibacter sp. | reverse complement strand
AACCTATTGGTGTTTGAGACCAACGCGTCTACCAATTCCGCCATCCGGGCCTCTTTTGAGTGCACAAAGATACGGATAAAATTCAATTTTCCAACCCCTAACCACAAATTTTTCTCATCTTTCGCCCGCAGGGAGGTTTTTGTGTACCCCAACCACGCAAAACACACACTCCACACCCCACCACCTTGCGTTACACAAACCCCCAACCACACCCTCTTGATGTCAGCGCCATTAACCTTTCGCTGGCCGAGTGCAAACACCCATAGTTTTGCCGGTTTTTTGTCGGTTTTGTTCCCCTCCTACAACAAGCCGTCGGCTACCAACTCGTCGATGGTGGCATCGCGAACACAGCGAGGCACTCCCACATTGTGGGTGTCCACCATAAAAATATTGCCACCCTGAATACCCCATCCGGCCTTTGGCTCTTTGGCAACACCGGGCTCGCCAAGAACACCAAACGAGTAGTAGGTGCGGCAGAAGGGAACACCCTCGTTTACGTAGGACGGGAAGTAGTAGAGCATCATTGCCAGCTCGTTCTGGTTGGGAATACGATAGCCTTCCGGACAGTGGCCGCTCAACACACTGCTACCCACGTCCGAGATGTACCTATTGTGGTTCACCCACGACATATTGTGGTTGTAGGATGCGGGAAGTGTGGGTAGAGAAGCAACCTTTGTGGGGGCAATGTAGAATCGTTTGGAGAGTCGGTTAACCTCTCGATTTTCGTCGCTGAACGGGAGGTCGATGGACGATTGGTCGCGGAGGGCTTTTTCGTCGAGCCTTACGCAGGTGATAGAGAGGTTTTCGGTGTCGTACTCAACATACGAATCAGGCTCTTGTGTGAGGTCGTAGCCCGTAGGGGTGGTTTCGTTGGTGGTGCCGAGGTTGCGTACGCAGCGCACCGTCCATTGGTAAACACGTCCCACATTTCCACCCGTATTGCTCCACACCCACGAGTTGTACAAGTCGCCCGTGGAGCACAACTCTTCGGCCCACACGATGGTTGGGTTGTTGCTGTTGTCGCCATACATAGTGCTCGACACAACGTGTTGCCTCCACACGGCGTTGTCCATACTTTGTCGCTCCTCCGAGGTGCGATGATAGAGCCTCGAATCGAACTTCAACAAACCTTGTCCAATGGTCATACCGATAAGCTGACGTATGGAGGCGGTGTACCAACGTATTTCATCTTGGTCAATAAGGCCGTTACCGTTGTTGTCCCTGTTGCGGGTCATACACGAGTAGCGCAACTTTTGGTGTTCTTCTTGTAGCATAGGAATCTCGTTTGTTACCTCCCAATTCACATAGTCGGTCCACTTGACATTGGCCTTGATGGCTGTGTTGCTCACAAAGAGATCCCACTCTTTGATGGAGTTGAGTCGTCCGTTGTCCTGCGAGTTGTTTCCTCGGTTTTGGGCGGGGTTCACATTTGGCTCTTCATACCTTGTGGTTGGAGCATTTTGGTCGTAGCGCCACATTTCGCCATACTCGTCGGTGTATTCCACACCCCACGCCGTGTGGAAGGAGGTGTTGGACGGGTTGGTGTCATAGATTGACTGTATGGGCCTCTGTTGGATGGTAACCACAGAGCCTTTGGACGAGCTCTCCTTGTCGTTGGACATAAAGGCGTCGCTCAAAATATAAAGATACCTGTCCTGTGGTGCATTCACATAGTTCTTCCAGAAGTCGTCGGGAATTTCGGCATTGGGGTTGCGAGGGTCGTAGTCGTAGTAGAACTCATCCACAAAGGCGGTGATACAAATCTTCGGCCCCGCCGGGTCTTTGTCGAAATCTCCCAGAGTACTGTATCCCTTGCTCGCATCGTAGCCTTCGAGGAATAGGTCGTGCTGGGTTTTGATATACTTCACCAGCTGACTGACATTCATAATTCCATCAGGCGAGTTTGTGGCGTGGTATTCGACGTTGGTATATTCGCGACGCAAGTCGGAGAAATAGATGCCGTTGTTATCCATCTTATTGACACGGAATTTAACCCACTCATAGTCCAGCCCCGGGGGGATGATGTCGTTGCCGTTTGCGTCGATTTCGGGACCACCTTCGCCAAAGGGAGTGTTTACAAACCAAGTTAGCGCCTTGTCGCTACTGATGTTTTTGGCGTGGAAGGTGAGGGAGCGGGACGAGTAGTGGCAGTCGCAGAGCGCAATCTCTTCCTTTGCCACAACGACATTGCCGAAGGCACCCGGTTGTATCTCGCTCGGTTGGCGACCGCTTTCGTCCACCGACTCTCCGCGAGCATCCACTTCGGTAGTGATGCTGTTCAGACCGTTGATGGTTACGGTGTAGTGATAATATGTGTTGCGGTTTACATTAAAATTGTTCACCTCCTCTTTGGTTTTGCTACTGCCGAAGTTGCCGAGGTGGAGCAGGTATTGAACATCGCCACCAAGCTCTTGTCCGGCTTGCTCGCCTTCGAGTTCGGTCTTGACGTTACATTTGATGAGAACGTAGGTTGACAGATTGTCGGCATACATAAAGTCGCGATTGCCATCCACATCCACACCATTTAGCCACCACGTTCCGTCCTGATACTTAGTCTGTCGGCTACGCTCGTGCAGGGGGACATAGTTGGGCACAGCGCTGTTGGTCAACGGAATCTCCATTTTGGGTTTGCGTCGATTTTCAAGCATATAGAACCACGCCTCATAGGTGCTTGTGGTGCGTCCGGAGATGGTGGTTTGCGAAACCTCGTCGAAGGAGTTGAAACCATAGTCAAAGAAGTCCTCAGAGGTGGTTGTGGCATCGTGTCCGGTGGTGGTGTCGGTTGCCCCCTCAACCCTCATCTCATAGGGGAATGCGAAGCCCACTTTGGGAAGATTCACCACCTTGATTTCGGCATTGGAGAGGCTCATCACCTTGTCGCCCTGTTTGAGTGTGATGTGAATCTTGGCGTCCATATGATGGAGCTGGATGGTGGCGGTGTTGTTGGTGTTGTCGCCGGTGAAGATTTTAACCACACCGTTGTTGTCTTTGTGAATCTTCACATTGTCCAATTTGCCGCTCATTTGCAGAGCACCATTGCGCGAGAGGGTTTGTTGAATCATACGTCCTCGGATATTGAGGAGCTCTTGTTCGTTTTGTACCTGCGAGAGTCGGTCGGAGGAGATATCGACCATATCGGCATCCAGATTGGTAATGATGTAGATTTGGTAGGTGTCATCCTCGTCAACGGTGGTGTGGATGTTAACCACGCCGGTTGTTTTTGTGTCGGCCGAGGAGGAGTTGTTCACATACCAACAATCTTCCGTGGCGCTCTCTACTTGCGCAGCCGATGTTTTGAGGTTGTTGTTGTCATAGTACTGCGAGTACACCTTGTCGCCCGACGAGTCGAAGAGGAATACAAACATATTGAGTACTCGGTTCTCGTCGAGGTGGTTGAGGTTGTAGGCTCTGCTACGTACTTCGATATTCTCCGTTTGCGGGGGTGCAAAGTGGAGTAGTATGCCGTTTGTGGCGGGCGAGGAACCCACATCCTCGCTCGCAAGGTCGTTGGTGCAACCGATTAGTGTCAGACTGCCAATCAGCAGCGCCATCAGTGCCAATATGTATCTATTCTTCGTCATAGTCAAAACGTGTTATACGCTCTCATCTTATCTCTTCCTCTCCCCCCACCTTCCACTTATGTACTCACACAGGGAAATCGGAGGGTTTTGTCCGTCCTTGTCAATCAAATGTAACATCGCCGCCAGAGCCACCCTTCCACGGCACAACCTCAAAGTTGAAATAACCATCCTCTGGATTGAAGAAGATGTTTACACCAACCTTGATGTGTGCATTGCGTTTCACCTCGGTAAGCTCAATGGTTCGACCGTTCGAATCGATGATGGTCAGATTGGCCGAGTGTGTGATCTCTTTGTTGTTCCACGGAGTTTTTGTCCAATTGGTCGATTGCCTCGGGGTGTGCAGATACCAGCGTTGATTGTTGTTGTTTGCGGAGGTTCCGTTGCGCGCACCTCGCGTCAGTCCGGGGGAGTTGTTGCTGTTTGCGAGGAAGTATTTGTAGTTGCTGCCGGTATAGGACGAACGGAACCACGCGCTTGTGTTGTTGTAGCTGCCGAAAACAAAGTTCTCGGCATAATTCGCGTTGGTATTCACTCCAAGAGTGGTGCTACTACGTTGGAGGTAGTGTCCTGTGCCGACATTGCGAATTGTTCCCGATGTGTTGCCGGAGAAGACCCACAGAAAGTTTTCATCATTGGTTGTGGGTGCTGTTGCCGACAGGGCCAGATTGCCATTGTTGTTGATGTAGAGGTAGCGGTTGTTGCCCGCATTGCGCAAAAAATATTGGTGTCCGGCGATGATGTCATAGTGGTTTACGGAGGTGTCGGGACCACCTTCTGCGGTGGTAATTGTGGGCACCTCTTTGAGGGCCTCGTTGCTACTCTCCGGATTGAACACATCGTTGCCAAAGACGGCCACCTTCAACCCCATGGTGTAGCTGCCATTTGGGGCGCTACCCTCATAGACATAGTCGTCGAACAGCACAAATTCGCCACCGTTTTCAACATAGTGCGAGTTGTTGTTGACAGCAAACCCATTCCAAGCAATGCCGCCGGGGGCTGTGTAGTCGTGGTTGAAGAGGTATGCGTTGGAGGCATTGAAGTTGCCGAGCGAGAAATCCGCAACCACAATCCTGTAATTTTCGTCCAACACGTGGTTGTGGGCCACGATACTAACCCTTGCGACCACCCTCTCCACTTCGCCACTGATGAGGTTGACACCTTGCTTGAACGACACGGGTAGAATGGCTGTCATTGGCATACCGTTGGCCTCGGAAAACGAGGGTGTGTTGGGCTCCGTGAGGGCGCCCACGAGCGCATCTTTGAGGTTTGCCACCGAAGCATTTTCGGCCGTGTAGGGGCTCAGGTCGATGGGGGTGTTGGCAATGAGGAAGATTTCGTGCTCGCCACGGTCGAGGTTCTCAAACGACACGAGAGCTTCGGTTTGTTCGTCGTTAAACTCCGCATTGTGCTCGTTGAGTGTGATCCATTTGTGAACCACTCCGTCTTTGGTTATCAACACCGTGAGGTTGTTCATCTTCTCTCCGGCCACGGCAGAACCTGCGCTGCCAACGGCGCGACTCTCTTCCGCCGAGGACACAGAGCTGACGGTGAGGACTACGGAAGCATCCCGAGGCCCATTGCTACCACCTCCGCTCACATCGGGCACCTCGGGGGTGATGTTGGTACAGCCGACCAACATCATCAGTCCGACGATTGCGAGGGAGAATATGTTTTTGTTGTTCCGAATCATTGCGTGTCAGTCTTTGGTGGTTTTGCTGTGTGTTTACTGAATGTAGATGTCTTGGTTGGACTTCACCTCGGTCCACTCCTTGATGCTCACAGAGATATTCGTTGAGGCTCCGCTGAGCTCCATCGTAAAGAGATATTTTTTGCCAGCTTCGAGCGTCATTGCGGGGAGGTATGCGCGGTGGATGGCTTGGTCGCCCGTCTCGGTTTTGAAGACGAACGACACCTGCTGCTCGCCGATGGTTTGGGGGATGGCGAAGACTATTCCGTCGCCATCGAAGGCCACAGCGGCGGTGCCGTCGGTCCTACCGATGGTCTTGGAGCCGGTCCACAGATAGTTTCGGTTGGAGGGTTGCGAGGGGGTCCAATGTATGTTGGTTTCGGAGTCGCCCTCCAACCTTACGCCATAGTATAATACGCCCGAAGCGGCAATGCCGTCGATGTAGGCTTCGGTGAGCACATCGGTATTTTCGAGTTTGTGTTTGATGCGGAATTGGAGAGCCGAAAGGACGTGCTGAAACTCCAACTTGACCTCACTCACACCTTCGGCATCCTTTGTCGGGTTGCGGAGGGTGCGTGCCACCATCAGGTCGAACTTGTTGGTCTGGGTGTAGTAGTTGAGCACCAATCTGCTTGCGTCGCTCATCGCCTGAATGTTTTCGGGAGGGAGGCCGTTTTGGTGGTCGTTACCGTCGGGATTGTATGGAACAAAGGCTCTGAATTCGTGGTCGAGGAGTCGGAGCCAAGGCCTGCGAGGTTCTTCGTCGGTGCTACAGTTATACATGGAGGTGTCGCCATAGACCCATTGGTCGGTGTGTGTGGTGCCATTGGCATCGCGGAAACTTGTTGCGTAGGAGAGTATTTCGGGGTGGTTGAGGAAGATGTTGTCGCCCGTTTCATACCTTCCAAACACAGCAATCTTATGGTTCTGGATGGTGGTGGACACAATGGTAGTTGAGCCTGCGCCGGCACGCCCTGCTTCGGAGGGTTGCGGAGCCTCGGTGGGTGTGTCGAATGCGAGCAAATCTCGCTGTGGTTGTGGTGTTACAACCTCGGGCGAGTTGCAGGCCGGCGTTGTAGCGAGCAGAGCCAACACAAAGGCGTATGTTGTCAGTTTCTTCATCTTTCTACCAAATTGAATTCAAATACTCTTTCTTCTCCTGCGACCACCACCTGTGCCCCTACTCTTCGATTATGGCGCTGATGTTGTCGTGTAGGAATCCGACGCTGTCGGTGTAAACTTTCAGGGTGTAGAGATAGCCCACACCCGGTTGCCAAGCGACGTTTTTGTCTGCCTCCAACGTTTGGTTGGGGAGGGTTGCGTTTGCATAGACGAAGTCGCACAAGATTTTCACTTTGGCGGTGGTTATCTGTGGGAGCACCCATTTCGGCTCTCCGAGCAGCTTCACTTCGCCCGACTGCACCGCCTCGTTGCCCTCAAAGACCACCTGCTCACACAGCTCTCCCTCTGTGGCCCACGACGGTTCGGGGAGAGAGGCAAAAGAGCCTTTGTGTTGTAGCTGCCCGACGGAAATTTTGCGAATCACAACGCCTATGTGGTCGGGCAGGTGTGGTATCACAGCAAATTGTACCGAGCAGAGGGCGTGCTTGAACGGGATGGTGATAACTCCGCCGCCCACTCCGTAGGACTTGTCGCAGATGGGCCCTGCGAACAGCAACTCACTACCGCCATCCTCCAACACATCCACATCGCGGAAAACCACACCCTCCTTGTCGGAGAACGACGCTTGGGCGGTTGCGGGCGAGTAGGCTGCCACGGTGAGCCTCTTTTCGGCAGGCCAAGCGTGTGGTGTTGCGGTATTCCACTCCGTGCCGTTCCAGCCGACCACCTCGTCATCTACAACCACCTCGGCGGTGTGGCTGTCGTACTCCCACAGGAGGTTGTCGTCGAGTGCGGCCACCCACACCCCAAAGGAGCTATCCTTCGGGTAGATGTTGCTGCCACCTTCGCCTTCGTGGTCGGCTCTGGCCACCTGCGACATCACCACCACCGGCTCGTAGGAGATGGGCCCGAGGTCGGGCCACGTCTTTTCGGTGCAACCACCCAACAAGAGGAGTGCTGCCGCACACAGGAACAGAGTGTCTATGTTGTTTGTCTTCTTCATTTGTTGCTCTTTGGTGTCATATTGTGGTACTATTCGATTTCGAGGACAAAGTCGCCTCCGCTAATCCAGTCGGCAGAGATGACGGGCTTGTCAAACTCGATGAAACTTGTAGCACCTTTGTCCCAAGTGAGATAGTAGGTGTAGTGGTTACCACGCCCCCAGTAGCTATTGGTGAATTTTTGTCGGAGGTTGATGGTTGCGCTCTCCACAGCTCCGCTGTACGAATCGTGCCACTCCACATACATCTCGGCCTGCGTACCCTCTTGGCCCACTTGGTGTACTTGTGGGAGCACGAGAGTCGGCTCGCCCACCTGATTGGCGTTCACGTCCAACACCACACCTTCGGTGCCCTCGTTGCGGTAGTCGTAGAGGGTGATGGTTTTGGGTTGCGACGGGCTATCCCAGCGAGCTGTGGCGGAGGTGTAGTTGCCTCGGGTAAATATCTGTCGCAACTCCACCTTGCGTATGGTGATATGGTAGGTTATGCCGTTTACGACATACTCCGAAGTAAGACCTGCAATGACTTGTACTCGGGAGAGGGTGTGGCGGAATACGGTGGGGACACCACCGAGGGTGTTTTCGTGGAAGCGGTTCTTCTGGCCTTCGCCCACCTCGGCAATCATCAGGTCGATACCTTTGGTTGCATCTGCCGAGGTGTCCCAACCGGTTACGATTGTGGCGTCGGTAGCGGTATCGATGGTGATGTTGGTTATCTGATTGCCATTGTTGTCGCCCCACGGGGAGTGTGCGAAGAATGTGAGCCAATAGGTGTGTGGCCAAAACTGTGCAGGGTTGCCCACCCACGCACCCAACGTGGGGTTGTACTCCACCTTCACGCCCGAAAAATACTCCACGGCGTTCGCTTTGCTGCGGTCCCAATGGTAGTCGTTGGGCAGAGCATAGGCCGATGCGGAGAAGGGGATGTCGGTGGGATAGACCACACCGTCGGCCCTCGACTCGTTCTCTTCGAGGCCCACCACGCTCTGGAAGCCCACAAGTGCTTGTGGTTCGTGGCCCATCTCGTCCACATTCACACACGCAACAAGGGCAAAGGCGGTGGCCACTGCGGAGAGGAGTTTTGCTGCTATGTGGTTTCTGGTTCTCATTTGACTGCTGTTTTTCACTGTGTGCCTTGGGGGAGTGTTCGGCTCCCCGCAAGGCTTGGGTTGGCGCACTTGTACCCGGCGCCAAAGGTATGTGTGTGAGATTAGAGTGCGATGTTGAAGCTCTCGGGGGTCCAATCCTCCTGCGAGGGAGCCCACATGATTTGCTCAACAGCACCGATGGTGAAGTTGTAGGAGATATTCTCGTTCATATTCCACATCTTGTCGGTGGTGTCAATGTCGTCGCCGAGGTGTTTCTTAACGGTAACGATCTCGGTTGCGCCATTGTTGGTTACGGTGTAAACAACGGTCAGGTAGCTTGCGCTGGTGAACTCCTGAGGAATCATGTAGGAGTGGTCAATTGTAATCTCCTGAGTTTCATCGTCAACTTCCAAATCGCCGGTGAAGAGAGTGCAAGTCTCGCTGCTGGCACCATCGGGCACGGTCCAGAAGTCAACAACGGTACCGCTGCCGTGAACGGTGTTGTAGGGCATGGTGTAGGTACCCTCGGAATATACACCGCTGATTACGATGCTTTTGAGTTTGATGTCACGAGGGTCGCTTGCAGCCTTGGTGATACCGAAGTTGAGTTTGGTCAACTTGTGGCGGAACACGGCGGGAACATCATTACCTTTTGCCTCGCGAACGATGTCGGCAACACGGAGGTCAACGTCTTTGTTGGTCTCCACGCTGTAACCGGAGATGATGTAGTCTTTGTTGGTGTTCCACTCGCGGGTTGCGGCGAAGCCGGTAGGAGCCACAGCGAAGAAGGTGAGGCTACCACGTGCGGGCCAATAGTAGGCGGTGCCGGTGGTCCAATCGCCGCTGGTGTTGGTTACCGTCTCGTTCTTGAAGTAGGTCTGAGCAGTGGTGTGTGCGCCGGCCCAAGTCTCGCCTTCGTTCAACAGGAAGGCTGCGGCAATGAAGGCGTCGCCATCAAAAGCACCACGGCTCTCAACCTGCACGCCCTGTACGGCCTGGAAGTCAATCTTCTCACCCTGTGCAAAGTTACCACTGAAATCAACCTCGTTCTTAACGCAGCTTGCAAGTGCTACACATGCTGCTGCAATAGCGATAAGTTTTTTCATAGTTTTGTTTGTTTTAGAAAGGTTAATAATGTTAATAAAAATGAATTGGTTTGTTTGTTTGTTAATTAGTTGTTGTTTTTGTTTTTATTTGTTTGTGTTATGTGATGATTTATGTTGTTTTTCCTCTACAATTCCATATCGAAGTGCTCCTCCTTCCAATCCTCCGTCTCGGGCTTGAAACCACCACCCGCAGTGGGAGGAGTGGAGGGCTTGTCGATGGTGATAACCTCGTCCAACAGCAGCCAGTTGTGCTCCTTACACTCGGGGCTCTCAAACAATTTCGAAATATTGAAATCCCTGTTCTCCACACGGCCGTCCACGGTGTTGATGTTGAACGACACCCACAACTCGTTGTTCGAGTGGTCGATGTGTCCAAAGGTGTTAAAGACACTACATAACACCGCCGAGCCCTTGTCGTCGCTCTTCTGCAAGGAGAAATAGATGGCCGTCTCGGGCACGTCAACCCTCTGGCGGCTACCGAGCATATTGCTGCCGGCCATACCCGTCAGGATGGCCTGCGCACTCGACACCCATTCCAATCCCTCAACCTTCACCTGCAAGTAGAAGGTCTCGGTTACGGGTGTGGCGGTTGTGCGGATGGTGTAGAGCTCGTCGTGCCACGGGATGCTCTTTGCGACATCGGTGGCCACCCACACAAGGTCGGGTTGGTGGCGTATGTCCAGAGGCTCGTTCGCACGGGTGTTGAAACGACTTGCAAGGGCCTCCGACACCGACGAGGTGTAGGCCTCGATGGTGTGGTGGCTGTAATCGTTGCGGATGATGGTCGATGGGGTGTCGAAGTTATAGACAACCATTTCGTAGTTGCCGGGCATAATACCCACACGGCCCGAAACAACGTGGCGGCCTTGCGAGTCGGTCGAAACGCTGCTGATGTAGCTCTCGCCTGCAATCCTGTTCTCCCCGGGCTCATAGAAGAGCACCCTCAGCATCTCTGGATTGGTGGGTTGGGGTTGTATCTTGGGATTGTAGATGTCGCAGGTTACGTTGCGCATACCTTCGGCGTCGATGACAACCTGCAATTCGGTGGTGAAGTTGGGGTCCAACAAGGGCCTGCGCTCACAGCCAAGCACCGCGAACACCATCACCATCACAAGGAGTGCTGCCGTATGTCTGCACGCCAACCTCATCACCAACTGCCTCCTTTCGTCTTAATGGTGATGGGTACAACAAGCGATATCTCCGCCTTGGTGGGACCAACCCAGTGGAGGCGGCCGGCGTTGAATTTATCTCTGATGAGGTCCTGCCAATCGTCCGTGGGGACATAGTGGCGGTAGGGGATGTTGGCATAGCCCACCGAGAGCGAAAACTCGATGTTCATTCGCTTGCCCAACGGAGCCGAATAGCCATAAGTGAGTCCTGCGCTCCAAAATTCACCCTGATAGCAGCCCCAAGTGTTGGCTTGGAAATCGAACATTCCGCTCATGGCATAGGCTCCCAAGAAGTGGCCCACAAGCCTATCTCTGCCGGGGAAGTTGCCATTGGGTGCAACGGGTTTTGGTGCAAACCACCACCTTGCTTCGCCGCCAATCGCAAGCAGCTGCAAGCAGTAGCGGTTGTTCTCCGTCAGCCACCACGGGCAAATGTGGTTGTACACCAACGAGAAGCGATTGCCAATGGGTGCCTCCACTGCAAAGTTGACAACAGTGGCCGCATCGTAGAGGGCGTTGGTTTTCAGCGCCAGAATGGTCCTACGCGAGAAGCTTGGGGCGGGTAGTGGTCTGAATTGAAGGTGGAAGGGTGGGGTGATGTCGGATGCAACATCGCTCTTGGGTGCGGTGGTGGGGAGTGCCGCCACGTGCTGCGACCAATAGATGACAAGCGTTGTTGCCGTACGCAGGTAGGGTAGGTGGTGGCGGTTGATGTAGGAATATGGCAGGCCCTTGCGCAACTTCATCAGTTGGCGCATCTTCTTGTCGGGGTGGACACCCTTGCGACGCAAAATCTGCAACACCTCCCTCTTGAAGGGAACATCTTTGTCGGCCTCCACGCGCTCGATAAGACCGGAGAAGTCCTCACCCAGAGGCTCCTCCCTCATCTGTTCCAGCCCCAGAGTCTTGTAGCGTTTCAGCAACCAATATTTGGTCGTGCCGGAACGACGGGCCGAAAGCCTTTGGTTGTAACGAACACTACCCTCCGGCGAAGCATAGGCAACAATGGCGACACTGTCGATATACTTGCCGTTGGCCTCAAAGAAGTTGTCGAGGGATTGGATGGTTTGGCGGTTGGAGAGGTAGCTCTCGTCGAGGACATATTTGTCGTGGCGGAAATAGAGAGTAGCAGACATCGTGTGGGACTCTCTCTTTTGAGCCCAAAGCGACGTCGCGCACGTGAGTGCAACGAGCAACGCGACAATTTTTCTGCAACTATATTTTATCGAAAAATAGTTCTCCATTCCTTCTCGACCTAACCAAATCGATGGACAGTTGTGTTGTTTTTCGGTGGCAAAAGAGACTCAAACACCGCCCCGTTCAAGCCCCACATTTGTACCCTTTTCTCTTAAAGAGAAAAAAGAAATTATGCCCACGATGCCTAAGATAGTGTTTTTTTGTGTTAGTAGGGTGAAATTTTCGATTAAACACAGTCATTTTGTTATTTTTTGGGTATATGGGGGGGGTAATTTGAATGTTAAAATCGGAAAATAGTACATATTTGTTTTGCGGGCAAAATGTGGTAGGAGTGTGGTTCGGTTCGTCTTTGCCACCCCCAAAATCACCCCCTCTGTGGCCCCATTTCGCATTGGCTGGCGACAACAGAGAAGAGGTCGTCCGACAAGGTGATTTTTGCGTTATGCACGTCTTGAAATCACTCGTGTCGCACAACCTCAACAAAAGAGGGTATGCCCAACTTTCGGTTAGGCATACCCCTTCTCAAAAAAGATAGTTTTAGGAATTGTGTAGAAGAAGTCTAAACATTTTTTTGCTCCCTAATGGGGGAGTTCACACTCTGACGCCACTGTTGGGGAGTCATTCCGGTATAGCGCTTGAAGTAGCGGCAGAAGAACGACGGAGTGGCAAAGTTCATCCTATCGCTCACAATGGTTGTCGATAGGCTCGCATTGAGCAGCAATCGCTTGGCATTTTTGATGACCATATCCGCAATCATATCGGAAGGAGTAACCCCCGTAACCCTCTTGATTTTGCCCGAAAACTGCTTGGCGCTCATACCAAACAATTCGGCATAGTATTCCACGTCGCGGTGCTCAAACGAGCTGGCCGTCAGCATCATACTAAACCTCTTGGCCAACTGTTCGCTGGCCGAACTCTCCTTAACGGCAAGGTTGCGGCGCAGGAAAATATCCATCAATTCCGAGCGCAGAATGGCAAGTGTGTTGCGGTCGATGTCGGCACGATTGTAGTTGCGGTAGTTGGCCGAGGATGCGGCAATGTACTCCATCAGCGCGGTCATAACCCTGTTCTCTTGTTTGAGCAACGAGATTACGGGGTTTTGGCGCAAACGGGGGAAGGTGTTCACAATGCTGTCCACCGAGGCCTCTTCGTTGATACGTCCCACAATGGTCGAGGCCAAAAAGTCGGGCGACACGGTGGTAAAACGACAGTAGGTGCCAGCAAAGACGATGAGCATCTGCCCCGCCCTTACGGTGTGGGAGGTGCCATCTACCGACACCATCACGCTGCCGGCCCTGCATATCCACATTATCACTCCGTCTTTGAACATAACGGAGCGATCAATCATAGAGGTTGTCATTGTGTCGCCACTTGCAATCTCGAAGTAATGAAACGAGGGTTCGGGGCGCAGTTGGAGGCTCTTGACCATAAAGTCAAAGTCAAAAATTCGGCTGGAACCATGTTGAGGGTTGTTAAGAGTCGGCATGGGGTGGGTGTTTTGTTAAAATGTCGTTATGGCGCAAATATAGTTATTTGTACAAAAATACCCACACAAAAGACAAAGTTGACATAAAAAACGCACATTTTTCATATAATTTCCCAAACAAGGCGAAAAATGGTGCATAAAAAATGGACAATAGCACACCCACTACGCTCCTTTTCGCACAAATCCACGTGTAAAAAACACCCTTCTTCACACGACTCGGTTGGCCTTCATTGTGCAATGGCACGGGCAAAACAAGGGGTGGGGTGGCGGGGTTATCGCCTGTTTTGGCCACCCATAATGTCGAGCAATTCTGTGGTGATGGCCTGCTGGCGTTGTTTGTTGTATTCGAGCGCAAGCTCACCAATCAGTTTGTCGGCATTGTCGGTTGCGGTCTGCATAGCAATCATCCTTGCGGCGTGCTCGGAGGCCGAAGCCGAGAGAGCCGCAGAGTAGAGTTTGAGGGTGATTTGTCGGGGTACGATTTCCGCAATAAGTTGCTCCCTGTCGGGCTCCAAGATATACTCCGTGGGGTGGTGGCCGCCATCCTCCGAGTGCTCCATCTCTATTGGGAGAAGTTGCTCACAGACAAGCTTTTGTGTGCCGGCCGAGAGGAATTTGTAGTAGATAATCTCCACCCTGTCCACCTTCTCCGCAAGGTATCCGTCCATCAATCGTCGGGCTATCTTGCCGGCCATCTCATAGGTGGGTTTGTCGGCAAACTCCTCGTGCCCCTCTTCGCAGTCAATGCCGAGTCGGTGCAGCCCTTTGGCGAGTTGTTCACCAACGGCTATGATGTCCACTTTGCACCCCTCTTTCCCCCACCTTTGGGCGCTCTTTGCGACACACCTCTCCACGTTGTTGTTGTAGGCTCCGCACAGTGTCCCGTTGGACGCAAAGCCCACAAGCACAACCCTCTCGATGGGGCGAGGGGTGGCCAAAGCAACGGGGTTGTTCTCCTTGTCGCCAACCAAGTGGGAGGTGATTTGCTGCAACTCGTCGGAGTAGGGTACAAGCGCACCAATGGCCCTCTGGGTGCGATGCAGTTTTGCTGCCGCAACCATCTTCATTGCCGAGGTAATCTTGCGTGTGCTACGCACCGACGCAACCCTCTCCTTTATCTCTCTGAGCGATGCCACGAGTGTTGTGTGAGTTGTTGATTATGAATTCATTGCAGCAATCGTATCCGCTGCCGTTTTTTCTATTCCCGAGGTTACCGCCTCGTCAATAATGCCCTCTTTCAGGCGTCCCAGCACATCTTCCGAATGGGTGGCTCGCAGAAGTGCCAAAAACTGCTTCTCGAAACTCCTCACTTGTTCGGTCGGGAGCTCTTTGAGCAGGCCGTTTACACCACAATAGAGCACCGCAATCTGCTCCTCTACGGGCATTGGCGCATACTGCGATTGGATGAGCAGTTCGGTGTTTTTGTGTCCCTTGTCGATGACATAGGCCGTAACAGGGTCCAAGTCGCCACCAAACTTCGTAAAGGCCTCCAACTCACGATATTGCGCTTGGTCGATTTTGAGCGTACCTGCCACCTTCTTCATCGCCTTGATTTGTGCATTTCCACCCACGCGGCTCACCGAGATACCAACATTGATAGCCGGCCTTACGCCCTGATTGAAGAGGTCGCTTTCGAGGAATATCTGACCATCGGTAATCGAAATCACGTTGGTCGGAATGTAGGCCGACACATCGCCCGCTTGCGTTTCGATGATGGGCAATGCCGTCAGCGAGCCACCTCCCTTAACCCTACCATTCAGGCATTTCGGAAGGTCGTTCATCTTCTCGGCAACCGAGTCGTTGGCGATGATTTTGGCGGCTCTCTCCAAGAGTCGGGAGTGGAGGTAGAATATATCGCCGGGGTAGGCCTCCCTTCCTGAGGGACGGCGCAGAATGAGCGACACCTCACGATAGGCGACGGCCTGCTTCGAGAGGTCGTCATAGACAACCAATGCGTGGCGGCCCGTATCACGGAACCACTCGCCAATGGCGGCCCCCGCAAATGGTGCGAAATATTGCAGTGCCGCAGGGTCCGAGGCTGTTGCCGCAACCACCACCGTATATTCCATTGCCCCCTTTTCGCGAAGGGTGTTTACAATGGTGGCCACCGTCGAACCTTTCTGTCCCACAGCCACATAGATACAATACACGGGTTTGCCGTTGAGGTAGTTGTCCCTTTGGTTGATGATGGTGTCGATGGCAATGGCGGTCTTGCCCGTCTGTCGGTCGCCGATGATAAGTTCCCTCTGGCCTCTGCCGATGGGAATCATTGCATCCACCGCTTTGAGGCCCGTTTGGAGGGGCTCGTTTACGGGTTGGCGGAAGATGACACCGGGGGCTTTGCGCTCCAATGGCATCGAGAACTTCTCGCCCTCAATGTCGCCCCTGCCGTCGAGTGTTTCGCCCAGAGGGTTAATCACCCTTCCCACCACATTGTCGTTGACCTCAATCGACACAATCCTCTCGGTGCGTCTTACCATTTGTCCCTCTTTGATGTGGTCGGTGGGGCCCAGCAGTACGGCACCCACATTGTCCTCTTCGAGGTTCATCACAACGCCCGACACGCCACCCTCAAACTCCAACAACTCGCCACTTTCGGCGTTGTTGAGTCCGTAGATGCGTGCCACACCGTCGCTCACCTGCAATACGGTGCCCACCTCTTCAAATTTTACCGTGGTGTCGATGCCGGCAAGTTGTTCTTGCAAAATGCGGCTCACCTCACTTGGTCTTATCTCTGCCATTTTTTGTTGTTTTAGGTTGTGCACCCCGCCCACCATATTGGTGTTGTAAGGTGTGGAGCCACAACGCTTTATATCCTATACAAGTGTTTTGTTTTTGCGGAGAAACTCTCTGCGAATCTTCTCCAACTGCCCCTTCAACGAGGCGTCCAGCAGCAGGTCGTCAACCTGCAAAACAAAGCCTCCCTCGATGTCGGGCGAGATGTGTACAACCACCTCTGCCACACCCCCAGTGCGTTCCTCAACGATGGTTTTCAATCGTGCGAGTAGCCTCTGTTCGGGTGGTGTTGTGGTTGTGAGTCGCACCCTCACAAGGCCACGACTTTTGCGATAGAGTCTGACATATCCGAGTGCCATCTCACCCAACCACCGTTCCCTGTGGTGGGCGAGCACCAGCTCAACAAACCTACCCAGCAGAGTCCTACACTCCTCCGCACAGCAACCCTCTACACACGATAGTACAATGGCACACTTTTTCTGCGCCACCACCACGGGGTTATTCAGCACCTCGTTCACCTCGTGCGAACCCATAAGCAGGTGGGCCAACTCTTCCATAGCGGAGTAGAGGGCCTCGGCCTGCCCAATGCTGTCGGCGTGGGCAAGCAGTGCTTTGGCGTAGCGACCGGTGAGGATACTATCGTTCATAGGCGGTGCGTTGGGGTGTTAGGCGTTGGTTTTAGGTGCGTTGTGTTCGGCCTCGGTGATGAGCCTTTCGATGTAGTTGTCTTGTGCCTCGGAGTCTTTCATCTTCTCTCTCAGCACCTTTTCGGCCACATCCAGCGAGAGCATTGCAACCTCTGTGCGCAACTCACCCAGCGCTTTCTGCTTTTCGATTTCGATTTGAGAGAGCGCCGCCTCTACCCTTGCCGAGGCTTCGGCTTCGGCCTTACTGCGTGCCTCCTCAATGATGCGACGGCTGTCGGCCATCGCACCGGCTACGATTTCGGACTGTTTCTTCTGTGCTTCGGCCAACAACCTTTCTGTCTCTTGCTGCACGCCTTGGAGTCTTTCGGTGGCCTCTTTGGCCGCCGAAAGTCCTTCCTCAATGCGGGCGCGACGCTTATCGACCATCCCCGTAATCACCGGAAAGCCGAACTTTGCCAGCACTCCGAAGACAATCAGGAACGAGAGGAGCATCCAGAAAAGGAGTCCAAGTTCGGGAGTCAACAACGACATAATTTTCCTCTGTTGTGTGTTGGTTTATCTTCTGCCTACAATCCCCTACAAGGCCATCAGGCAGACTACAATAGCGAAGAGGGTTGCACCCTCAATCAGCGCAGCCGACACAATCATAGCCGTCTGCAACGAGCCTGCTGCCTCGGGCTGACGAGCCATAGCCTCCAAAGCGTTGGAGCCAATCTTACCGATACCCCAAGCAGCGCCAAGAACAGCCAATGCTGCTCCGATGGGTGCAACTGCCGAACCGAGGTTGATTGCCTGCAAAAGTGTGATAAATGCTAACATAGTGTTTTGAGTTTTAGTTGTTTATTATATTGGTTTCTGTTGTTTTCTTCTCCTGTTTTGTGGGTTTGTGTGCGGCGTGGTGCTCCTTGCGCGAGAGGCCGATGAACACCGCCGAGAGCATTGTGAACACATAGGCTTGAATGTAGGCCACAAGCACCTCCAACACCAGCATAAAGACCGATAGCAGCACCGAAAAGACCGTCATCACGCCATTCATTGTTGCGCCCATATTCACCGTTATAAACACCAAACAAGTGAGCGCAATGAGCACCGTGTGTCCAGCCATAATGTTGGCAAACAGACGGATGGTGAGTGCAAAGGGCTTCGAGATGATGCCGAAGAGTTCTATCACGGGCATCAGCGGTATGGGCACCTTCATCCACACGGGCACATCGGGCCACAAAATCTCTTTCCAATACTCCTTGTTGCCAAACACGTTCACCGCAAACATAGTGGCGAGTGCCAACACCAGCGTTACGGCAATGTTGCCCGTAACGTTTGCACCACCCGGGAAGATGGGCACAAGGCCGAGCAGGTTGCTTACAAAGATGAAGAAGAAGGCGGTCAGCAGGTAGGGCGAGTAACGTTTGTAGTCCTTGCCCACCGAGGGGCGGATAACATCGTCCTCAATGCTCATAACCAACATCTCCACCGCACCCACAAAGCCACGCGGCACAGCATTAATATCATACTCTCGGCGGCGGTACCATCTCGCCACGCCGAGGATTATGACAATGACAATCAGCGAGTTGAACATCACACCTGCCGCATTTTTAGTTATCGACAGGTCTATCGGGCGGTAGAGTTCGCCCTCGCCATTGCGCCCCACAAGTTTACCCTTCCACTGCTCCCCCTCGTGGTTGATGAAAAAACCTTTGTGGGAGTGTCCGTGGGCCACCTTTGCCGACGAAAAGACAAACCACTTGCCCTCGTCCGAGCGCACGATGCAAAGCAGGGGTATCTCCACGTGTCGCCCGCCAATGGTGGCAATGTGCCACGAGTAGCTGTCGCCAATGTGGTCGAAAATCAACCCCACAACGTCCAACTCGGTACCCTCGGTGGGTTGCTCCTCGGTGGTTGTGGCCCGTTCCTGCGGCTCGCTTGCAAACACACTCGGCCTGCACAGCACCCCACAAAGGAGCACCATCACACACAGCACCATATGTCGCAACCACCTCTTCATCGCCTACTCTTTCTCTTTGGTTTGGTTGTGGACCTTAACCAACCACGTCTCACACACCGAGGTCAGTATATAATATATTAAGGTGTAGAGCAGGAAGTGTATCTTGCCCGCCAGCCCCAGCTTCACATAGATAACCATCAGGGCCGCCACGCCAATAAACTTCACACCCCTCATAATCATTGAGGTTGTCAGCACCTTGTCGGCCTTCATCTGTTTGTAGCGTCCCAGCAGCCACAAGAAGACCGCCTCATAGAGGTAGAAAAAGGCCGGCACCACCCACATAACAGGTGTGTAGGCCTCTGGCCACACCTTCGCAACGGTCATCACCTGCACTCCGTAGAGTAGTGTGATGGCCATAGTAATATCTCTTACCCTTTCAAGTTTCATATCTCTTTCTCGTTTTTTTGGTCTATTCCGTACAAACCCTCACAACATCATTCCTTATTTCCACAAAACCACCGCTCACCTCCACGCTGTGTTCCTCGCCGGCCTCGTCGGTGTAGCGAATGGCCCCCTTTGTAAGCGACGAAATCAGCGGTGCGTGCATCGGCAACACCACAAACGGAGCCTTTGCCCCGGGCAACAACACCCTGACAACAATCCCATCGAACAACTCCCCCGCAGGAGAAATTATGTGTAGCCTCAACTGTTTCATTTTTTTTGTTATGGTCCAACGTCTAACGTCCAACGTCAATCGTCTTTTTTTAAGGGCCTTAAAGTCCCATTCAGCTCTTTCTTGCCCTTTCTGCTCTCTCCAAATAATTTTGAATTCTCAATTCGAGCCCCTACTTCTTTGTTTGTCGGAGGAGTTTTTCGCCTTTGGCAATGGCATCCTCGATGGTACCCACGTTGAGGAAGGCAGCTTCGGGCAGGTGGTCAACTTCGCCATCGAGAATCATACGGAAACCACGTATGGTGTCCTCAATGGAGACCATCACACCCTCTACGCCCGTGAACTGCTCCGCCACCGAGAAGGGTTGCGAGAGGAAACGCTGTATTCTGCGCGCGCGGTTGACCGTAACCTTATCCTCCTCCGATAGCTCCTCCATACCGAGGATGGAGATGATGTCTTGGAGGTCTTTGTTGCGCTGCAAAATCTGCTTCACCCTCTGTGCGGTGGTGTAGTGCTCCTCACCCACAACGTTGGGGTCCAAGATGCGCGAGGTGGATTCCAGCGGGTCAACGGCAGGATAAATACCCATCTCGGCAATCTTACGCGAGAGCACAGTGGTTGCGTCCAAGTGGGTGAAGGTGGTCGCAGGTGCGGGGTCGGTGAGGTCGTCGGCGGGCACATAGACTGCCTGTACGGATGTAATAGAGCCACTCTTGGTCGATGTAATCCTCTCCTGCATTGCACCCATCTCGGTTGCGAGGGTGGGTTGGTAGCCCACAGCCGAGGGCATACGGCCCAGCAGAGCCGACACCTCCGAGCCCGCTTGTGTGAAACGGAAGATGTTGTCAATAAAGAAGAGGATGTCCCTGTTGGTGCCGCCATCCCTGAAACTCTCGGCCACCGTGAGGCCCGAGAGGGCTACCGAGGCGCGTGCACCGGGGGGCTCGTTCATTTGTCCGAACACAAGGGTTGCTTGCGACTTGCGGAGCTCTTCGTGGTCAATCTTGGAGAGGTCCCAATCGCCCCTCTTCATTGCCTCCTCGAACTCCTTGCCATAGCGTACCACGCCCGATTCAATCATCTCCCTCAGCAGGTCGTTACCCTCCCTTGTGCGCTCGCCCACGCCGGCGAACACCGAGTAGCCACCCAACTTCTTGGCCACGTTGCGGATGAGCTCCATAATGAGCACCGTCTTGCCCACACCGGCACCGCCAAACAGACCAATCTTACCGCCCTTAACATAAGGCTCCAACAGGTCGATGACCTTGATGCCCGTGTAGAGTACCTCTTGGGTTGTTGTCAGCTCCTCAAACTTGGGGGCCTCTCGGTGGATGGGTAGTGCACCAACGCCATCGAGCGAGCCGATGCCGTCGATAGCCTCGCCCACCACGTTGAGCAGACGACCTTTGATTTGTTCGCCTGTGGGCATCGTTATCGAGGTGTAGTGTGAGGTCGCTTTCATACCTCTCTTCAAGCCGTCGGTGGAGTCCATAGCCACAGCCCTCACACAGTTTTCGCCAATGTGTTGCTGTATTTCGGCAATGAGAACTCTTCCATCGGGGCGCACAATCTCCACTGCGTCGTGGATTGCGGGCAGGTCAATGGCTTCGGCCTCTTCCGAGGCTCCGTTGTCGAAGCTGACATCAATCACAGGGCCGATGATTTGCACCACGCGCCCCTCGATTGATTTGTTGTTGGGTGTTGTCATTGGGGAAAGTTTATGATTGTATCAATCGTTTTTTTAGTGCTAATTGTCGGCCATAAAGGCTTCAATCTCCTCCACGGTTATGGGGATGTGCTTGTCGCCACCGAGCATAATGTTGCCACTCTCGGTGATGAGCAGGTCGTCCTCGATGCGGATGCCGCCAAAGTTGTAGAGGGACTCCAACTTGGAGTAGTTGATAAACTCCTCACACCTCTTTTCGGCCTTCCACTGCTCGATGTAGGCGGGGATGAAGTAGATGCCGGGCTCGTCGGTCAGCACCGTACCGGGGCGCAGACGCCACCTCTCGCGGATGATGCAGGTGTCGATTTCGTCGGCTCTGGCGAGCATAGCCCCATAGTCGGCCATACCCCTCTCACCCATAGCCTCGCAGTCGTGGACATCCAGTCCGAGCCCGTGGCCCAATCCGTGGGGCATAAAGAGCCTCATCGCTCCTGCCGCCACAGCCTCCTCGGCATTACCCTTCATCAGTCCAAGACCAATCAGGCCCTCGGCCAAAGCCTTGTAGGAGGCGTTGTGAAGGTCGGTGTACATTCCGGGTTTGGCGATGCGCAGCACCTCGTCGTGTGCGTGGAGCACAACATTATAGATATCCTTTTGCAGGGGCGTAAACTTGCCACTCACAGGGAATGTTCGGGTGTGGTCGGAGCAGTAGTTGTTGACTGTTTCGCCACCGGCATCCACTAAAAGCAGTCGTCCGTTTTCGCAAATGCCGTCGTGGGAGTGGTTGTGGAGTGTCTCTCCGTGTTGCGACACGATGGAGTGGAACGACACCCCCTCGCCGAGTTGGTGGGTTACACCCTCCATAGCACCCGCAATCATCCTCTCACCCACGCCCTCTTTGGTCAGGCGCATAGCGGTTGTGTGCATTGCGTAGCCAATCTCGAAGGCTCTCTCCATCTCCTCAATCTCTTCGGCGCTCTTCACCTCCCTCATTGCGGCCACATTGATAGCGAGGTCAGTGGAGTAGTGGTTGTAGTGCTCGGAGGTCTTGATACCTGTGAGTTTGCTCATCAGCAACACGCCCTCGCCACGATAGGGTACGAGGTAGTGTACCTTGCGCCCACACCTGACAGCTGCCTGCACATAATCCCTTGCGGCTGCAAATGGTGCGCTTTGGCCAACTCCAACACTCTCGGCCAACTCCTTAATGGAGGGCTGGGGGCCCATCCAGATAATGTCATCCACGGTGTAGTCGTCCCCGAAGAGGATATCCCTCTCGTTGTCGAGGTCGATGACACCCACGAGGTTGGCGTTTTGGAGGCCGAAGTAGTAGAGGAACGTGCTGTCCTGACGGAAGCCGTAGGCATTGTCGAAATAGTTGCGTGGAGCCTCACCATTGCCGATGAGCACCACAATACCCCCTTTGGGCATACGCCTGCGCAATTCGTTGCGGCGAGCTATGTAGGTCTGCTTTCCAAACATTTTTTTTGTATTTAGTGTTGGTATTCTCTGACTTGTTATTGGTTGGTTTTTTTGTGGACACCACCATCCGCTCCCACCATCAATGCAATTTGGCCCCGATGAGGTCGAGGAACTCTTGGCGGGTGAGTTGTTGGTTGAGGAAGGCACCGCTGAATGCCGAGGTGGTGGTGATGGAGTTTTGTTTCTGCACACCCCTCATCTGCATACACATATGTGCGGCCTCTATCACAACGGCCACTCCCAACGGATTGAGGGTTTCTTGGATGCAATCCCTAATCTGCATTGTGAGCCTCTCCTGCACCTGCAACCTTCGGGCAAAACTCTCCACACAGCGTGGAATTTTCGACAGCCCTGTGATTTGTCCATTGGGAATGTAGGCCACGTGAGCCTTGCCATAGAAGGGCAACATATGGTGTTCGCACAGCGAGTATATCTCAATGTCCTTCACGATGACCATCTGTTTGTAGTCCTCCTTGAAGATTGCCGAGCGAAGTATCTCCGCAGGGTCCTCGTTGTAGCCTTTGGTGAGAAATTGCATACACTTGGCCACCCTTTCGGGGGTTTTCAGCAGCCCCTCACGCTCGGCGTCCTCTCCGAGGAGTCGAAGTATGGCCTCGTAGTGCTCCATCAGCTCGGCCGTAGTCTGTGGGTCGTAGATTTCCTCTTTTGTGTACATAGTATCTATTTTGTTTTTTTACTCCTATTCTTACTCCTCTTTTTTGCCTTCTCTTTGGCTTCGGCGGCCTCCTTTGCGCGTTTTTCCATAGCGGCCAGCGAGTCGCGCGAAAGCATAGGTATCACAGCATCCAACGAACCATAGACCTCCACAGAGTCGGCCAACACGATGTTGGGCTTGAAACTTATCACCGAGTCCATATGTGCAAGGGCCTCCTCGCTGGGTGGTATGTAGGTTATACGCAGAGAGTCGATGGTGATGTGTGGCTTCTCCTCCCTTTTGGCATAGTCGGCAAATTGGATAAAATATTCGGTTGCACCTTTCTTGGGGCGCAGGGTTGTCTGGTAGGTTCTGCGTTCGCCGTGGGTGAGGCTGGTACGCAGGTAGTGGTTGCGCACACTGTCCTTTGTGAGAGTCCATTGGGTGCTTTGCAGGTGGGTGTTTTTGTCGAGGGTGTCGATGTGGTAGTTGTAGGCAATAACATACTCGCCCACATCCCTGATGGGCAACGAGAGGACGAGTCTGGCGGTGTCCCTCAACCGCCTAACCCTGATTTTGTCCACACTCATAACCTCCTTCGTACACATTGCTTTGGCCAACGAGTCGATGTAGTTGAGGTTGCGCAGCTTTTGCTCATAGCCGTTGGCCATCGATTCGAGCGAGGCAATGGTGTTCTCAATCACATCGCTCAGTCGAGCACTCTTGCGTTTTTGGAAGTTGGCAAGGGTGTTGAAAAAGTCGTCCTGTGTGTAGCCATATTTTTCCAGAATGGGGGTGTAGATGTCGAGGCTGTCGGTTGAGAGTTTTTGCGCCTGCGCATAGGCATTCACAAGGAACATCTCCCTTGTTATTTTCTCCAACTCCCTATCGGGAATAACCTCGCTCTTCGAACAGCCCACCGCCACAAGGGCAACGGCCACAACGATAAGAATATGTCTAAAAACGTGCTTCATCGGGTTTTTCAATCTTCGGAACCATCCTCCGAACAGTAAGTTTTGTTATCACATAATTGACGGCCGCAACCGCCACAACAATCACAACGATATCCGTGAACCTAACCTCCACAGGGTAGTTTTCCACCAAGAAGGTGTTGCCGGGCATCTTTATAAGCCCAAACCTTATCTGCGCAAAACACACCGCAAGGCCGCCAACAACTCCCCACACTGCACCTCGCAGGCCAATGAGGAGTCCTTCGAGGGTAAACACCCTTCTCACAAAATGGTTTTTGGCCCCAATGGCATAGAGGGTTGCCGTGTCGTTGCGCTTCTCTATGATGAGCATCACCAGCGAGCCTATGATTGACACCGTGGCGATGAGTGTAACCAGCAACAAAATCAGGAAGATACTCGCCTTCTCAACCTTCATTACCTTGTAGAGAGCCTCGTTGCGTTGATAGCGGTTCTCCACCCTCCATCCGTCGCCCAGCGCATTTTGCAACTCGGCCTGCACCTTCTCAATAGTCTGCCCCGGAGCCACCCTAATCGCCACAGCCGAGGCTTTGTCTTTGGCCGCCAGAAGCTCTTCGGCCACATCAAGCGATACGAAGATGTTGCTTGTGAGTTCGGTTGCCGCATCGGAGAGCGTTCCCGCGTGGTCCACCTTCACCGTGCGTATGGCACTCATTGGCAGGAGCGACGATATGTTCTCCCTGCGGAGTGCGTGGAGCGAGAGTTTGCCGTGCAGTGCCGCATTGCGCACCGAGTAGCCATCGGCAAAGATGTTGTCCACCTCAAAGCCCACAACGGCCCTACGCCTCTCTCCGTGTACCAACCTCCACTCTCCATACCACATCACGCCGCTATCGGCAAGAGGCACCACCTCTGCGTAGCGTTCGTCCACACCCCTCAGCGTGGCAAACATCTGCTTGCGACCATATTCGGCCAACACACTCTCCTCCAAGTAGAACGAGAAGGACTCCACTCCTGCACTTCCCTCCAACACCTCTTGTGGCAAACTCTCTCGACCGAACAGCATCCCTTTTGAGGGCGAGATTACTATGTCGGGCTCGGAGGTGTTGTGTATGGAGTTAAGAATGGAGTTGAAGCCATTCATCACCGACAGGAGTATCACCATCGCTGCCACAGCCACACCAATAGCCACCGAGCTCACCGTCGCTGTGGTGTTAATCACCGAGAGCGACTTTTTGGAGCGCAGATAGCGGCGGGCAAAAAGTAGTGGCAGGCGCATAGTGTGGGTGTTAACCTATTTTTTGAGGAGGTTGTCGATGTTCTCTATATACTCCAACGAGTCGTCCAAGAAGAAGGTAATCTCGGGCACCACCCTCAGTTGGTTACGCATCCTTGCGCCGAGCAACTTGCGAATCCTCCACGCATCGGCCTCAATGCGGGCCATCACCGCCTCGTGTTTGTCGAAGGGGAAGATGCTCAAATAGATTTTGGCATACTCCAAGTCGGGGCTAACCCTCACGGCCGTTACCGACACAATCACACCCTTCACCAAATCGGCACACTCCTTCAAAAAGAGTTCGCTGATGTCTTTCTGTATCTGACGGGCAACCTTTTGCTGCCTCGTGCTCTCACCTGCAATGTTCTCCATATATTCTCCTAATTATTTTCAACTTTCAATTCTCCATTTTCAATTTCCACCGCCTCTTCTTTGGCTTTGCGGGCGGCAGCCCTCTGTTTGGGACTCCAAGCCCACGAGCCGGAGTGGTTCCAATGGTAGGCCACACCGAAACTCAGGTTTATGTTGTCCAGCGGTGAGCGCAGAAATTGTGTGCCCGAATAGATGGTCTTGCGCTTGACAATGTCGGAGTAGCCGAAGTAGTAGCGGAACTCGGTCATCACCTCCCACTTGCCAAAGCTGAAACCTCCACCCAAACCCACCACAAGGCCATAGGCAAAGCGATTATCCCTCACGGTCATCCACTCATAGTCAAACTCTTCCACCTTGCCGGTGTGGTTGTCGATGTAAAACTCGGTGGAGTTGAGGTTGAACGAGCCTGTGATGCCGGCGTTGAGGTAGAGGCGCAGTCTGTCGTCGGACAACAGCACGTGCGGTTGCCACATCAGAGGTACCATAATGGTATTGATGTGTCTGCCGTAGGTGTATCGTTTGGAGTTGCGGTCGAGTGCAGCATACTGAAAACCCCTTTGCAGGAATTCGACCTCCACGCTGATACCTCCCGCCACGTTGTCGTAGAGGTAGGAGTTGGGCTTGTCGCCTCCGTAGTAAACCCAGAAGATGCCGCCGTTGAGCGCACCCCACAATGGCGGGCTGGTCCAGTGGGGGTAGAGGCGCACGTCGGCTATGCCGTAGCCGCCCTTAATGCCCACATATTGGCGTTGTGCCACAGCCTTGTGGTTTGCTCCACAAAGCACCATCAACACAGTCGTTGCTATAATCAAAAATCTCTTCATTTTCACACTTCTTTCCTTGTCGGTTGCTGTTGCTGTCAACATCCCCTCGTGGGGGCACTTCGGCGTGTTTCCACTCTTCGGCAAGCGAGGAGGGTTATCTGCCCGTAACGCTGCCAACAGCACCCCTCATACTACTCATACCTGCGCCGAAGCCACCCAAGCCTCCGCTGTTTTGTCCCTCTTGTTCTCGTTTGAGGGCCTCCAAGCGTTTCTTCTCTCTCTCTTCGAGAATTCTTTTGAGCCTTGCGGCCTCGGTTTTGCGCAGTTGTTCGTTGACGCTCTCAAAGGTGATGGGTGCGAATATGGTGTTCATATTGGCACTAATCTCCACCTCCCAGTTGGCCTTCACGCTCATAATCTCCTCGCCCTTTTCGTCCACATAAGGCTCGGTACGTTCGGGCTGCCTGCGCTCGATGAGGTTGCCGGTGTCCCACACTCCATTGTTGTTTTTATCCTCCAACACACCCACTCTCACATCGCCGGGTTTCACATAGTTGAAGCGGTGCGGGCCGCTCTTTGCCCCCTTGATTTCGTCAATCACCTTGCCATTGGCATCTTTCAGGTAGAGTACGTAGGTGTCGTCGGGGGTTTTGCCCGCCACGTTGACAATTACGCTGCCGAACTCCTCAGGGTTGAGGGTTTTGAATTCGCTCCTCAAAGTGTCGTTCTGTTGGCCGGCCACGTTGCGGAACGTGCCCGCAGGTATCAAGAGTTTATACTTGGTTGCGGGGGTCCACGCAGCTCGCAGGTGCCACAGTTTCATATCGACCGTATCGCGCTCCAAGGTGTACTCCACCTTGGGCATTGCAGCTTCTGCCGCTGCTTGTGAGGCGGCTTGTTCGTCGCGCTCTTTTTGGTTTTTGGGTTTGCTTTGGTTTTTGGCCTCCTCGTCGGCTTTTTTGTCCACAGCACCCGCCATTAACAGTTCGATGGCGGCGGTATCAATCTGTGTGAGCGGCATTGCAAATTTGAGCGTTACGCTCTTCTCGGGGTTAAGGTCGCCTTTGAAGAGGTCCACCTTGAAGGGGTTGGGTTTTACGGGTGGCACATACTCCACACTATCTTTGAGCGCCTGTTCCATCTTCTTTTCCTCCTCCTCGCGTGCCTTCTTCTCCTCTTTGCTCTCGAAGTATTTCCAGAAGAGTTCCAACTTGGCGGTGTCGGGTACAAGGTTGTTCACAGAGTCGTGTTTCATATAGACCACTCGGCCTCTCAACGTGTCGCCCAATCGTTCCGAGGGCACATTAAGCCAATAGTTGATGGTGTCTTTTCCCTTGGTTACATACTCCGTAACAATCTCTTCGGCAGCGATGCTGTCAATCGAAAATTCGAGCACTTCGGGGTTGGGGGCACCAAAGAAGAGGGTAATCTTGTGCTGCTCGTCGCGCTTCGACTCCGAGAGGTTCTGGCGTTTGAATCTGCCGTCTGTGAACATCTTGAAGTAGAGTTGCGGATTGGCCGTCAGGTAGTGGCGCGTGGTGTCGTACCACACATTGAAGTCGGGCCCCGTAAGGGGGTTGTAAACCGAGTCCAAAAAACCCACCATATCCGTTTCGGGGTCATAGGTGAAGTTGTTGTTTTTGTCCTCGATGGCGTAAATCTTGTAGTCAATGGGTTTGAGGTTTTGGGCGATGAATATGCCGTTATTGGCCGCCCTTGCCACTGCGACGGGTTTGTGTTTGAGCAACAGAGAGTCATACTCGGGAATGGAGTCGGCCTCTGCGGGGTAGAAGAAGATGAGCGACTTACTCACACTATCACCCTTGCTTGCGCTCACCGTGTAGCCACTCATTACCATAGAGTCAATCCTATCGCCCGTGGAGAAGACATAGCGGAGGTCGCTGAGCACATTGCCCTCGTTGTTGTCCACGATGCTGTTGCCGAAGTTCAGAGCATAGGTCTGGTTTTCGGCAAGGGTGTCGAGGATGGTGATACGTATGCCTCTGCCGCTTGTGGTAATCGTGGGGTTGCGCTTCATCATCGGCGAGGTGAAAAACTCCTTCTGTTGGTCTTTGATTTGGACATACTCGTTGAAGCCGATATAAATTTCCTTGCCCTTGAAGTTTGTGGTCCCAAAACCGGGTGCTGCGCTCACAATGATTGGGGGCAGCGAGTCTTTGGGGCCGCCTTGTGGCGACGAGATGTTGGCACAACGCCACAAGAAGGCGCTTGCGAACATCACAAGGACACCCGCACGCAGCCACCTCTTAACCATCAACCCTCTGTTTGTCATCTTCTGCTCGTCGTGTTTCAAACCCCTACTCATTGTCGTTCTGCTCCATCTCCTCGAAGAGGGTGTGTATCGTCTTGTTCAGCACGGGGTGAATCTTGTCGGGAGCCACCTCGTTCAGTGGACGAAGCACAAAATCCCTGTCTTGAATGAGAGGGTGGGGGATGGTCAGTCTGGGGGTGTTCATCACAAGGTCGTCGTAGAAGAGGATGTCGATGTCGATGGCCCTCGGAGCAAACCTCTCGCCCGTTTGGGCTTTCACGGCAGCCTCCTCCTCGCGGTTGCGACCGAGTTTCAGTTCGATATCCAGCACCTTGTCGAGCAACTCCTCAGGGGTGAGGTCGGTGTCAACGATGATAGCCTGATTATAAAAATTCTCTGCCGAGGTAAAGCCCCACGCTTTACTCTCGTAGCTGTGCGAACAGCGCAAAATAACTCCGAGTGAGGAGTTGATTTCCTGCTGCGCGCGGCGCAGGGTATCCTTCACGTCGCCCACATTACCTCCGGTCATCAAAATAGCTTTTGCCATAGTGTTATAGTGGTTTTAGTTTTTTTGAACAATATTGTTGTGTTGTTGTGTTGTCTTGTGCCTACCCTCGCATTGCAATCAGTTTGCTCATCGCAAGCGCAAAGTGAGTGAATACAATTTTGGCATTGCCGTTTTGCCCCACATCCCTGAGTGCTCTTTCAATCTCTGCCACGAGGGCCTCCACGTTGTGGTTTGCCACAAAGGGTGCAAATTTCGAGCAAAAAGCCTTCTCGTCCCCCCAGAGGTAACTCACACTCTCCATTCCGGCCGTGAGCATATAGCTCTCTCGGATGAGTCGTAGTGAGTATTCCAAAAAACTCTTCTGATTTTCCCTGCCCATAGCGGCCACCTGTTCGGCCCACTCGAAGAGGTCAAGGTGTTTCTTGCTATACGAAAGCCTCATAAGTCGCGTGAAAAGCTCGAAGTTGTCTGTGGCGTTACCCTCGTCCCCTTCCGCCACAGCCTTACGCAGGGTTAACAGTGAGCCGTCGGCCAATCTTGCCGCCACCTCTGCTTGCTCCTCGGTGGCCCCAAGAGAGCGAGTGGCATAGCTGCGGAGTGCCTCCTGCTCGATGCGTCCCACGTTGACACCCTGACAGCGCGAGATGATGGTGTCCAACAATGTCTCTGGGTGCTCGCTAACGAGGATAAACACCGTGTTTTCCCACGGCTCCTCCAATATTTTCAGCAGAGCGTTGGTGCAGTTGGGGTGCATCTTTTCGGGGGCCCAGATGACAACGCTCTTCCACTTTCCCTCAAAGGCTTTGTAGGAGAGTTTGTGGATGATTTCATCGGCCTCTTTTGCCGTGATAAGTCCCTGTGCGTTGTCGGCACCGATGGCCTCATACCAAGTGTGCTCGTCGAAGCAGGCATCATTCTCCGCGATAACCTCCCTCCACTGCTCAATGTAGAGGTCGCTGGTTGGGGGTGTTGAGGAGCCTTTGGGTTTGATGGTGGGATAGACAAAGTGCACGTCGGGGTGGGTGAGCGACTGCATCTGCACACACGACGGACACACACCACAAGGCTCGCCATTGGTGCGGTTGGGACAATGGAGATACTGCACATAGGCCAAGGCGAGTTGGAGCGTTCCCCACCCGTGGTTGCCCGCAAAGAGTTGTGCGTGGCTCACGCGTCCCTCGTCGATGTTTTTGCGAAGGCGTTGTTTAAGTTGCTCGTGTCCTGTAACTTGTGCGAATTTCATCTCTGCATTTACTTGTTTGTGTGCTCTTTGGCAGAGCCCTATACCCTTTTAGGGTATATCCCAAGATGCAAAGATACTCAATAAATTGAAAATTGAAAATTGAAAATCGAAAATTCACCCTCGGAGGAGGACAAAAGGGGCAGGAGGGGCAGGAGGGGCAAAAGGGCAGAAAGGGGGGAACCTTAATGCCCTTAGTGTTGGTTGACTGAAAAGTGTAAGGTGCGAGGCTGGTGTACAAAGCGGGCTGTGCCCGCGGTCGGCGATTCCTACTTGCCGGTGCTGCCGAAGCCGCCGGTGCCGCGAGAGGTGTCGCTCAACTCCTCCGCCTGCTCCCACTCTACCTGCTCGTGGCGTGCCACGACGAGCTGGGCAATACGCTCGCCATCGTTGACAACAAAGTCGTCGCCGGAAAGGTTCGCAAGGATAACCTTCACCTCGCCACGATAGTCGGCATCGATGGTGCCGGGTGCGTTGAGCACAGTGAGTCCGAACTTGGCAGCCAGACCGCTACGGGGCCTAACCTGCATTTCGTAGCCTGCGGGCAACTCCACAAAAAGTCCCGTGGGGACGAGTGCTCGTGCGAGGGGTTTGAGAACGATGGGCTCATCGAGGTTTGCCCTCACGTCCATTCCTGCCGATAGGGCTGTCTCGTAGCGCGGAAGGTCGTGCTTGGAGCGGTTGTTAACTTTCACTTTCATAGTTTATTCTTATTATTGTTGCTATTTTCTTCTCAAAAAGGACTTCAACAGCCCCCCTACGTTGATTTTCTCTCGGCGAATGGCATAGAGAATAAACGCAAGGAGGAATATGCTGTTAATGAGATATTTGGTTGCGCCAACACTCTCCTTGCCCAATAGCGACAAGCCATAGATAACACCCCCGACGAGGACATATTCGGCAATGCGTTTCAAATCGTAAGGTATGGGGTAGTGTTTTTGGCCGAGGCGATAGCTGACAACAACCATCGAAACCTCACACAACAGCCTTGCAACGGCCGCACCCATATAACCCAGCGTGGGTACCAACAGGATGTTGAAAACAACCGTAAAGAGGAGGCCTACTCCTGTGATGAGGATGGCATAGGAGGTGGCGCCAAGTTGCTTGTACCAGAACGAGAGGTTGAGCACAATTCCGGAGAGGGCGTTGCTTATCAAAACCACAGGAAGAACGTACATACCTTCCCTGAAATCGGGGCCTACGATGAGTGCAAACAGGTCGCTGAATAGTGTGATAAACAAGAAGATAAAGACACTAACTAGCACAAAATATTTCATCGCCGCAGCATTACTCTCCTTGAAATCGTCTTTCTTGAATTCGGCCAAGAAAAACGGTTCGGCAGCCAGACGGTACATCTGTGTAAAGAGCAGCATCACCACACCGATTTTCACCACAGCACCATAGATTCCGAGTGCCGCAAGGCTCTCCTCGGCGGGCATCAGGAACTTGATCATCTGGCGGTCGATGAACTCATTTGCTGTGCCGGCAATGCCGCTGATGAGTAGTGGCAGCGAGTAGAGAAAGATGGTTTTGAGCGTAGGTCTGTGTATGCGCAAATTGACCTCCCTACACGAGAAGAGTAACAATATGAAAGTCAAACCGCTCGACACAAGGTTTGCCACAAAGGCATAGCCCGGGTCGGTGGCAGTGGGAAACAGCCTACACCACTCCGGTTGGCTGTTGTAGAACCACAAGCAGAGCCCGATGTTGATGATTACAGACAGTAACCTTAGGCTCACAAATCGTCCGGCGCGTCCCTCTTGTCGCAGACGAGCAAAGGGTATTGCTCCGGCCACATCAAAGAAGATAATCAGGGCCGTAATCCACACATAGTCTTTGCCTGCATAGCCGAGTGCCGAGGAGATTGGGGCCTCAAAGAGCAGTGCGGCACCCAAGAAAACGGATGCCACAAGCACCACAATCCCCCACGTTGTGCCATAAACCCTCCTGCGCTCCTTGTCGTCCGAAGCCTTTGCTGCGAAGCGAAAATAGCCGCTCTCCATTCCCATCGTCAGCACCACCAATGCGAAGGGGATGAGGGCATAGATGTCGGTAATGACACCATACTCGGCGGGCGACATAATGCGTGTATAGTATGGCACAAGCAAGTAGTTCAGCAGTCGTGCTACAACGCTGCTGATGCCGTAGATGGCCACTTGTCCTGCGAGTTTGGAGAGGTTTTTTCCCATAGTTTTTTTGTTTTCGGGCCACTATTTTCGTCCTGCCTCACCGGAAAGGAGTCCGCAGGCGGCTTTGATGTCTTCTCCGCGCGAGGCTCGAATGGTGGTGTGTATGCCTTTGCGTGTGAGTGAATCTCGGAACCACAACATCTTTTCTCCGTCGGGGCTCACATAGGGCGAGTCGGGGATGGCGTGGAAGCGGATGAGGTTGATGCGACATTTGAGTCCGTCGAGCAGTCGGGCCAACTCTTTGATGTGTTCGGGTGTGTCGTTGGTGTTTTTCAACACTATGTACTCAAAGCTAACCCTGCGCTGGTGGCTGAAATCGTATCGTTTCAGTAGCGCCACAACCTCCTTGATGGGGAAAGCCCTCTCTACGGGCATAATCTCGCCTCTTTGGTCGCTGAACGGATTGTGCAACGACACGGCAAGGTGGCACTGCGACTCATCGAGGAATCGTTTGAGGTTGGGAATGACACCCACAGTGGAGAGGGTGATGCGTGTAGGGCTCCATCCAAAGCCCCACGCAGAGGTCATAACCTCCAACGCCCGCAACACATTGTCGGGGTTGTCCAGTGGCTCACCCATACCCATCAGCACGATGTTGGTCAGACTGTCCCTCTCGGGCAGTGAGCATATCTGGTTGAGTATTTCGGCGGTGGAGAGTTGTCCGTGGTAGCCACCGCGCCCCGTAAAGCAGAACTTACACCCCATCTTGCATCCCGCTTGGGAGGATATGCAGAGTGTTGCACGCTCGCCATCGGGTATGTAGGCACTCTCGATGCGCTCTCCGCTCTCGACCACAAAGATATATTTCTTTGTGCCATCCGCACTCTCGGCCACGCTCACCGGTGCGCTCAGCCCCAGCGAGTATCGCTCGGCAAGGGCTTTGCGTCCTGCCAGCGAGATGTTGGTCATCTGGTCGAAAGAGGTTGCTCCCTTTTTGTAGAGCCACTCGGCAAGTTGTGTGGCGGCAAACTTGGGCAACCCCACACTTGTGGCCACATCGCGCAACTCCTCTATATTTTTACCCAACAGACTTTCCATAGCACAAATATATGGATAATAATCGAATTCCCCTACCAAATGAGTGGCACAATGTGCCAGCGCACCCTCTTACAGTAGTCGGCATAGCCTTCCAACTCCTTTGTGAGTAGTTTCTCCTCGTCAAGTGCACGCACCACAATCACAGGCACATAGCCCACAAATGGCGCCACGGCCCACCACGAGCCCAGCACCAAAGGCATTGCAAGAAACATCAGCAGGGTGGCGAGATACATCGGGTGGCGCACAATGCCATAGAGTCCTTTGTCTATAACCCTCTGTCCCTCGCTTACCTCAATGGTGCGTGAGAGCCACACGTTCTCCCTCATAACCTCGGCATAGAGCAAGTAGCCTGCAACAAAAACTCCGCACGCAACCCAAATCGTTGTCTGCGAAACATTGCTCCACCCAAATCGGTAGTCCAATCCTGCAACCACAAAACCCACAACAAAGAGTAGGCCGGAGAGTCGCACCACGCCATTTTGGGTTGTGCGCTCTTCTTTTGATTTGAGTCTGCGAGCCAACAGGTCGGGCGAGATGATGAGGGTTGCAATGCCGATGATAATCATCGGGATAAACAGAACGGCAAGTAGTCGCCACGCACCGACGTAGCCCAAAGAGCCGGCCGGAACAAACAATAGTGTGGCAACGGCAATGGCACCGACAAGGAATTTTGTCAGCGCACTCACTGCAAGTGAGTTTTGTTGTGTGGTTTTCATTACGTGAGGGGGGCTATTGTAGTTTGATTTCGTCGAGGCTTACAAGGTGGTTTGCAATGGCGTAGATTGTGAGTCCCGCGGGGGTGTGGATTTGCAGCTTGCTGGTGATGTTGCGACGGTGGGTGGTAACGGTGTGGACCGAAAGGCACAATTTGTCGGCAATCTCCTTGCTGGTCATACCCTTAGCCACACAGCCGATAATTTCAATCTCTCGTTGCGAGAGTTGCTCGGTGGGAGTGGTGTTGGGTGCAAGCTCCTGTTCGCTGTAATGGCCTTCACCTGTGCGACGAAGCCTATCTTCGAGGAGTCGTACGGCAGGTGCGAACACCTCGTCCTCCACCGAGCAGTGGGTGTCGAGGTCTTGTTCGCAGTTGATGATGTCGAACAGCACAGAGTAGAGCAACTCGCCACCGTTGCGTTGGGGGTAGTAGCGGATGATTACATTTTTCAGGTCGGCAAGTTTGGCCTCAATGTGGTTGTGTTTGGCCGCAAAGAGGTCAATGGTGTAGTTGCGATTGAGCACACCCTTCATCAGGGCATCCACATAGGGGAAGACGGTCTGCTCCTCGTGTTGCATATGGGCCCTGACCTCCGAAACGTAGTCGTCGTAGAATTTGAGAATCAGAAGTGCCACCTCGTCCTTGCCCGAGCAGTCGATGGCCTCAATAATCTTGCGGCGTATGGCCGGCAGATTAAATTCCAAAAACCACGTGTGGGCGCGACGGAGGTAGTCAATAAGCGTCGAGAGCGAAATCTCGCTATTGTCGGTAGTGCGGTGGCACACATAGTTGGCCACCGCAAGGAAGGTTGCCGTGTCAACATCGTTTGTTGCGCACACTTCGCCCACCGACTTGTCGCCAAAGCCGAGCGGAATACCAAAGCGACTCAGGATGAAGAGAATGTTGCCATTGTCGTTGATAACCTCCCTCATCATATCGGAGGCGTGGTATTTGGGGCGTGCGGAGTGTGTCATCGGGTTCGTGTTTTGTTTGTCGGCACAAAGGTAGTGTATTTTTTCGGAGCTAAAAATACCGATTTGTGGGTAGTTTTCTCCCGCGAAGCACTCTCCTCGTGCCCTATTTGATGTAGATTTCAAGGAGTTGTCCGTTGCCTTTCAGAACAACATCGGTGGCCTCGGCGGGCAACAGAAGCGTCTGCATAGCACAGAGTTTCTCGCTTTCCCCACAAGCCTTAATCTCCACCTCTCCCTCGGTACACATATAGGCCACAAAGCTGTCCAGCGGTGCATAGTCCAACTCCACGGCGCCATCTACCCAAATGAGGTTTACGTTGAATTGGTCGCACGAAACCAACTCCACAGCCTTGCCCCTCTCTGCCGGCTTGGTTACATTGAGCCCCTGCTGCGGGGAGAGGTTGGCGACCTCTGCCGCCAAATCGATGTGGAGTTCTCTCATACCACCGGTGGTATCCTTGCGGTTCCAATCGTGTATGCGGTAGGTGATGTCGGAGGTCTCCTGCACTTCGGCCAGAAGCACCCCTTTGTTGATGGAGTGTATGGTGCCGGCGGGAACCAGAAAAGCGTCGCCTTTTTTCACTCTCACCTCGTTGAGGTGTTCGGTAATGGTGCCGTTCTCCACCGCCTCGTCATATTGTTCCTCCGTGAGGGGGTATTTGAGGTCGAGGTATATGGTGGCATCGGGTGCAGCGTCGATTATATACCACATCTCGGTCTTGCCACGAGTGCCGTGCTCTTGGAATGCAAATTCGTCGTTGGGGTGTACCTGTACCGAGAGAGGCTCGTTTACGTCGAGAAATTTGAGCAACAAGGGAAACTCCACGCCAAACTTGTCGTAGATCTTATCACCCACAAATTCTCCCATATAGACCTCTGCAAGCTCCGATATGGTGTTGGCTTTCAGAAAACCATTGGCAGCGACCGACTCGCAATCTTCGAGTCCGCAAATCTCCCTGCTCTCTCCTATCTTGTTGGGGTTTTTACCTTTGGGCACCTTCTTACCTGTGGCCACAAGGCGACTTCCACCCCACACATTTTCCTTCATAATCGGAGTAAATCTCAATGGATATAACATAGTGCAATATCTCTTTACTGTGTTTTCTTGTTTCAAAAGTACGCAAAAAATCGGTTTTTAGTATGCCCTCTTCGAAATAAATTGCTACTTTTGTGTTTGCATAAATAATTGTAAATAGGCTTATGGACGTTTTTTTGAAAGTTGAGAACATCACAAAGCAATTTGCGGGCCACACTGCTTTGGACGATGTCTCTTTGGAGGTGCCGCGCGGATGCGTCTATGGACTTCTTGGTCCCAATGGCGCCGGCAAAACCACTCTTATACGCATCATAAACCACATTACAGCTCCGGATAAGGGGCGAGTGTGGTTCAACGGACACCCTCTTTCGCCGGCCGACGTGGTCAACATCGGCTACCTGCCCGAAGAGCGCGGACTCTACAAAACGATGAAGGTGGGCGAACAGGCCCTCTACTTTGCACAACTCAAAGGTCTTTCGAAGGCCGAGGCCACAGCGAGGCTCAAAAAGTGGTTCGTTAAGTTCGGCATAGAGAGTTGGTGGAACAAGAAGGTGAGCGAGCTCTCGAAGGGTATGGCCCAAAAGGTACAATTCATTGTAACGGTGCTTCACGAGCCACAGCTTCTTATTTTCGACGAGCCGTTTAGTGGTTTCGATCCCATTAATGCCAATCTGCTGAAAAACGAGATTTTGGAGCTTAGGGACAAGGGCGCAACCGTGATTTTCTCCACCCACAATATGGCCTCGGTCGAGGAGGTGTGTGATTACATCTCCCTGATTAACAAATCGAAGAACATCCTGAGTGGTTCGCTTGACGAGGTGCGTCGCAGCCACGGAGGCAACATCTTTGAGGTGGATTTCAGGGGCGACAGGGGGGCTCTTGTGGGGGCACTCGAAGGACTTCCGTGCACACTCCTTGACGAGAGTCTTGTGGCTACCGAGGAGGATGTGGTGGACAAGGGGGTGAAAATTCACATCGGACGCGATGAGGATGTCCGCTCGGTGGTTGAGGTCATCAACAACTCCGTACAACTGCGTACCTTCCGCGAGGTTATCCCCTCAATGAACGACATCTTCATCAAAGCAGTGGCTAACCACTCGGCAAAATAACACAAAGAGAGTAGAACCTATGGGAAAGATTAAAATCATAGCAGCACGCGAGTTCAACGAGCGTGTGAGAAAAAAGAGTTTCATCATCACCACAATCCTGATGCCCATCGCGTTTGTGGTCATTATGTTTGTGCCTGCGTTGATGATGAATATTTCGAGCGACGAGAAGAAGGAGATTATCGTTGTGGACCAGAGTGGGCTGGTGGGCGACGGACTTTGCGACGACGGGCAGGTTAGGTTTGTGCCCTCCGACAAGGACTTCGACACACTCAAAGAGGAGAACAACGAGGTGTTCGGCATCTTGGTTATCGGTCAGGATGTTGCCACAAACCCCTCCAACGTGCAACTCTTCACCTACGAATCCTCCACGATTAACATCGAGAGCGCAATTACGGAGCAGATTCGTGGTATTATCGAGTCGGAGAAACTCAAAGAGTACAACATCGAAGACCTCGACCGCATCCTCAGCGAGATTAAAACCCCCGTCAGCCTTCAAGTCAAACAACTCAACGAGAGTGGTGAGGCCAAGGACAGCAGTGCCATTCTCAACATTGCGTTGGCCTATGTGTTCGGCTTCCTTATTTATATGTTCGTCTTCCTCTATGGCAATATGGTTATGCAGGGTGTCATTGAGGAGAAGAGCAACAAGGTTATGGAGGTGATGGTTTCGAGTGTAAAACCCTTCCAATTGATGATGGGTAAGATTCTCGGTATTGCCGCTGTGGCCATCACCCAATTTATGATTTGGGTGGTCTTTATACTTGTGGTTGGCGCAGGTGCTATGAGCCTGCTGGGTGGCGAGGAGCTGATGGCTGCCGCACAAGCAGGAGCGGCTATGGACCCTGCTATGGCTGCCGCAAGCGACATCTCGCTCGACAAGGACGCAATCGCACTCATCAATACGGTTACCGACCCCGGTTATCTGCTGCGCATCTTCGGAGGCTTCCTAATCTACTTCGTGGGTGGTTACCTCTTGTATGCTGCAATGTTTGCTGCGGTGGGTAGTGCGGTGGACAACGAGAAGGACACCAACAACCTGCAACTACCCATCACCATCCCCTTGATTTTGGCCCTCTTTGTGATGATGAACGCAATGCAGGAGCCCAACGGGCCTTTGGCTGTGTGGTTCAGTATGATACCATTCACCTCGCCAATTGTGATGATGGTGCGTCTGCCCTATGGCCTGCCCGATGGTTTCTGGTGGTCGGTTGTGTTGCTCTATGCAACATTTCTCGGTATGGTGTGGCTGGCGGGCAAAATCTACCGCGTGGGTGTCTTTATGTATGGCAAGAAGCCAACCCTCGGCGAACTGCTCAAATGGGTGCGCTACAAGTCGTGATGACGATTTGGGAGCGCATTATGAAATCGGAACGGCAACCCTGCACTTGGGTTGCCGTTCCGTTTTGTTGCCGATGGGCCCATCGTAGGGGGCTTGATATTACCTTATTTTTGCCCTTGTCAATGGCCGCTATGCCCCAAAACGACACTCTATGCGGAGGGCATAGTTGCGAGGCGGCATAGGGCGCGACAGCACCGATTGGTACTCGCGATTAAGGAGGTTGTTGATGTCGAATATTACCTTAAAACATACCTTATTTTTCAACTCCACACTGCGGCCTAACGATATGTCGCTCAGAGTGTAACCCTCCACAACATCGCCCGAAAAACTCGTTCCGGAATAGGAGGTCTGTCGGTCGCTGTAAAATTGCCACTTGTAGTCGGCAAACCACTCCTTCCACCTTACTCCGAGAGCCGACGATGCCGACCACAGGGGGATGTAGGGGAGTTGATTGCCAAAGGAGTTGCTACCCTCGGTGGCATTGACCGACGAGGTGTAGCCCACAATGGCTCGCCACTCCATTCGCCACTCTTTTGAGATATTCATTTCGGCATTTGCCCTCGCCTCAATGCCTTTGCTCACCACTCGTTGCAGGTTTTGTGGAGTCCAGAAACCCTTTACGGTTGGCACCCAAAGTATCCAATTGTTGACACGCGAGAAGTATCCCGTAACTTTGCCACTAATCTTAAATCGCTCATTTCCAGCGCTGCTCTCAATGCCGAGGTCGAATGTTTCGCCCTCTTCGGGGAGTAGGTCGGGGTTGCCACCGGGGGTGTAGTAGAGGTCGTTGAGGGTGGGGTAGCGATAGTTGCGGGCCACCGAGCCACTCACAATCATAGCCGCCTCGGGCCACACCGTAACATCCACAAACAGAGCGGGTATAAGGGGCGACCACACCCCATTGCGCCACTCCTCGCGCACATTTATCGCCGCACCAAACCACGCCGTAGGCTTCCAACGAGCCGATGCAAAGGCCGATATCTCTTCGCGTGAGGCTTTGTAGCCGATGGGGGTGAGAGGGGCAACGTCTTCGCTCTCCACGTTGTAGAGGTTGCTTTTGAGGTTGCCGGCAAGCATCAGGTTGTTCCCGATGCTCCACTCGCCATTCAACTCTGCAAAGGCAATGTCCGAGGTGCTCAGCGCATCCACACTCCTCTGAACTTGTCCTCCGCCGGTGGAGAATTGATAGATGTAGTGGAGTTTGTCGTGGTTGTAACCAACTCGCGCATTGAGCCTTACGCCTCCGTAGTGGTTTGCCCACTCGGCCACACCTCGGAAACTCTGCTCGTCTTGCCAAGCCTTTGTGAGGTCGTCGTTGCGGAAGTCAACCGTTAGGCGGGGAATACCCCTATTGGAGTCGGTGTACCACCCTTTGAGCGAGAGACGTCCCGCTTTGGGGGTGTTGTAGAAGAGCTCTTGCAGAAGGTGAAAATCGTTGTAGCCGCAATTTTTGTTGCGCTCGACGGGGTGTCCAAACTTGTCGCGATTGATATACTCGAAGTCGTTGTCGGAGCTGCTCCACAGTACTCTTGTGGAGGTGCCCCACTGCTTGGTGGTGTAGCTTATGCGTGCATATTCGTCGTAGGTGTCGTAGCTTGCAACACCCTGAACAAGGTGAACATCAAGGCCTTGTGTTTGTGGTTTGGTGGTGGAGAGCACCACGGCTCCGCCCAAACCTCCGCCCGAAACCCCAACAGATGTAGCTCCGTGATAGACCTCGCCGCCGTCAATAAAATAGGATGGAATCATCGAAAAGTCAACCATTCCGAGCATCGGACTGCTGAGGTTTAGTCCGTTCCAGTTGACGGTAGTGTGTGAAGGTGCGGTGCCTCGAAGCGAGGCTGTGGCCAAGGTTGCTCGTCCCGACGATTTTATGAATATGGTGCTGTTTTTGGCCAAAACATCAGCCATTGATGCAGACACATTGTCGGTCAACACCTGACGGCTCAACGGGCTTTTCTGAACACCAATGTCGCGCAGCGAACGAGAGGCCCAAATGACCACTCCGCTCACGTTCACGGTGCGCAAAGTGTCGCTCTGCTGTGCACACAGATTTGTGCACAGCAGTAACGATGTTAATGTTATGATTAACAGTCTTTTCACCCTGTTTATATTACCTTAAACAAAACCTTATTTTTGACTTTGGGGACGACCTATTTGGCCAGAAATATAAATTTCGACGGAAGCAGTCCGACCTCAAACTCATCGATGAGTTTGCCCGTGGAATCATACCTCAAAACCGCTCCGTTGGAGACGTAATCCTTGGCGTCGGCAATGTAGATGTCGCCATTGTAGGGGTTCACATCCAAGCCATACTGCCCGAAGCCCTCCACCGACAGCAAAGGCTCCGAGGGGAACTTGCCCGTTGCTACATCCACGGCCCACACCGCATCGCTAATAAAATAAAGGGTGTCGCCCTCGCCATCGATGGCAAGGCGGGAACGGAAGTAGCTGCCGCTTGCAAAGGTGTGCACCTTCTCGGCAGCGTAGGTTGTGGTGTTGATTTTCCAGAGCGAAGGGTCTTCCACCGAAACACCCTCGGGTAGGCTACTCCACGCATTGCCGCCATCGCACACAACCCACAAGGCGTTGTTCTTGTCAAGTGCCAACGAGTAGGGCTGCACACCAATGGTGAAGGTGGTCAGTTGTTTGTCGGTGGTGGTGTCCAACACGGTGATTTTGTGGTCGTTGCTCCACGAGGCAATGAAGAGTTTGTCGCCCACAAAAGCCATTTGCTCCGAGCTGACAACACCATCGAGCACCACTTCGCCCGTCTTGGCGAGGGTGCGAGGGTCGAAAGTTATCAACTTGTTGGTGTACATCTGCGAGATGTATCCCTTTGCTCCGGAGCCATCTATGGCCACAAAGCGTGGCGAGGTTAGACCATCAATTAGGCCCAACACCTCACCCGTATTGGCATCCAACGCATAGACCACGCCCGAGTTGTTTACGACAACAAACAAGGTGTTGTTATACAAATACATAGATTGTCCCACGTCGCCCAACATTGCGTTGTTTACCCTGCCAAACACGTCGGGTGTAACGGCCTTGGTGTCGGGGTTGTAGTGCCATAGAGAGGCGTTGCCCGAGCCAAAGCTACCCTCACAGAGCACATAGACTCCGCCCTCGAAGGGTGTTGGTTGTTCGTCGGGGGTGGAAGAAGGGTTACAGCCACCCAGCACAATGGTGGCCACAAAAACACAAAAAACTCCAAATAACTTTTTCATCACATTGAAAGTTAAAAGGTTAAACATAAAACAAGTTCTCCCGCTTGCGGTTTTTGCTACCGGCGGTTGCTTGTTTGTTGTTTTTGTGTTTGCTTATTTGCGGGGTGTTGCCCCTAAAAGAAACCTCACGAAAACCCTCCCATTCGCCGCAGGAGCAATCCCAATAACGATGTGGCAGGTCTTCTGACTCACCTCACTCCCAGACCGCCTTCCCAATGGTGTGCACCCCATCAGTGGCGAAAAAGAGTTGTCTGAGGGTTTGAAACAGAGCATCTTACTCTGTCGAGGTTTACAGCAGCGGGAACTGTTGCCGACTTTCACGGCATTCCCTGTTAGTCCCTAAATAGGGAACCGCATCGGCACAAAGGTATGTAAAAAAATGAGAGATTGTTCGCAGAGTCAAAAAAATATTTTACCTTTGTGCCAACAAACACTGCGGAGATGGCGTAATTGGTAGCCGCGCCAGACTTAGGATCTGGTGGCGAGAGCCGTGTGGGTTCGAGTCCCACTCCCCGCACGAAAAGGCAGAGTTTAGCTCTGCCTTTTTTCGTGCGGGGAGTGAGTGTGTTACCCACCCCCTAAATCCCCCTCCTGTGAGGGGGACTTACTAAATTATTGAGAGGTTTTCGTTGTGAGTGGAGGCCTTTTTTGTGCGAGGGAGTACCGCTTGCGGCAGCATTGCGTTTTGTGTGCGGGGCGTGAGTGTGTTACCCACCCCCTAAATCCCCCATAAAACAATGGTAAAAATATGAGTTCTCACTAAATATGACGCAATGATTTGTTATATTATTACAAATCAGTGTATTATGGGTGAAAAAGGCTATTGTTTTGAGCAGGGTGAGCACCTTGCAGCAGGATTTTAAGCAACAGACCGAGGAGATTTTAAGGGAGGTTTACAAGGATGGTTTTAAGGAAGAGGAGGTTATCTATATGGTGATCGTAAGCAAACCAAGTAAGGGTGAGGCGGTAATCAAACTATATAACAAACTCAACAATGAGGTGCATATCTATGAAGTGGATTGTTGGAAACACCATTGGCGACTCCTAAACAAATCAAACCGAACGGATAACCCTCCTCCAAAGAGGGGGCGTCAGCTGAATTGTGGAAGGGCTGTTAGATAAATACGAATTTTATTTAACTCTTTCTTTTCCGAACCGATTCTTGACAAAGGCTTTTCCATTGCCGGCAATCTCTTGAATCGGCTTACCTGTACTGCGCAGGGTGAAGACCTCCATAGTGGCAAATCCTCCCACATAGAGTAGTGCCGCCCATAGCCATTGGATACCATCGTATTCAACACTGCGGTTGATCAGTACGAGCGCCCAGATACTGTATATTCCTTGAACCATAGCCGTGTACCAACCCGGGCTTACGCCCTTCAGACGGAACATAACGATACCCCAGTTGTGGACAAACATCTCAAAGATACCTAGTATAAGCACAGGGAAAACAAGCCACATCTGATTCGGGAACAAAAGGGCCAACGAAAACATCACGGCGATATATGTGTCTGCCGCTACGTGGATGAGCCCGGGAACAGGGAGTTCTTCCGGCGTAATCCCCATAGCCTGTCCCATTACTCTAATGAACCTTTCCTTGTATGCCTCTTCGTACTCGTGTACAACCAACAGGAAGAAAAG
>JAZNNC010000048.1:0-30871 GCA_045580045.1 Tidjanibacter sp. | reverse complement strand
ATGCCGGCACCGAGATTCACATCGACGGCGAGGACTACCTCATCATGAAACAGTCGGACATTATGGCAATTCTTGCCTAATTCCCAAAGCAGTAATAAACTGTCGTTTTTTTAACTGCTGCATCGCAGATGCACCATAATTTTCAACTTTCAATTTTCAATTTTCAATTCAATTGATACTATGGCAAAAGAGATTAAATATAACGTAGAGGCAAGGGAATTGCTCAAAGAGGGTGTTGATGCCCTCGCAAATGCAGTGAAGGTAACACTCGGCCCCAAAGGTCGCAACGTGATTATTGATAAGAAGTTTGGCGCACCCCACATCACCAAAGATGGTGTGAGCGTGGCCAAAGAGGTGGAGTTGGAGGACAACTTCGCAAACATCGGTGCACAGCTCGTGAAGGATGTGGCAAGCAAAACCAATGACGACGCAGGCGATGGTACCACCACAGCAACCGTTCTTGCACAGGCAATTATCGGTGTGGGTATCAAGAACGTAACCGCAGGTGCCAACCCTATGGACCTCAAAAGGGGTATCGACAAGGCTGTGAGTGCAGTGGTTGAGAACATCAAGAGCCAGAGTCAGGTGGTTGGCGACAACCTCGAAAAGGTGGAGCAGGTGGCAACCATCTCGGCCAACAACGACAGCAGCATCGGCAAACTCATCGCCGAGGCCGTTGGCAAGGTTAAAAAAGAGGGTGTCATCACCGTTGAGGAGGCCAAAGGCACCGACACACACGTTGAGGTTGTTGAGGGTATGCAGTTCGACAGGGGCTACATCTCGGCCTACTTCGTTACCGACACCGAGAAGATGGAGGCCGTGTTGGAGAGGCCCTACATCCTGCTGACCGACAAGAAAATCTCCACAATGAAGGAGATTATGGGTGTGTTGGAGCCCGTGGCACAAAATGGTCGCTCGCTGCTTATCGTGGCCGAGGATGTGGATGGCGAGGCACTCAGCGCGCTGGTTGTCAACAAACTGCGTGGCACCATCAAGATTGCCGCAGTGAAGGCCCCCGGCTTTGGCGACAGGCGCAAGGAGATGTTGGAGGATATCGCAATCCTCACGGGTGCTACCGTAATCTCCGAGGACAAGGGCCTGCGTTTGGACGCAGCAACCGTAGAGATGCTCGGTGTGGCCGACAAGGTTACCATCTCCAAAGACAACACCACCATCGTTGACGGTGCAGGTGCCGAGGAGGCCATCGCTGCACGCGTGGCACAGATTCGCAACCATATGGAGAGTGCCACCAGCGACTACGACAGGGAGAAGTTGCAGGAGAGGCTTGCCAAATTGGCAGGTGGCGTGGCAGTTCTCTACGTTGGTGCCGCCACCGAGGTCGAGATGAAGGAGAAGAAAGACCGTGTGGACGACGCTCTGGCCGCCACCCGTGCCGCCATTGAGGAGGGTATCATCCCCGGAGGTGGCGTTGCCTACATCCGTGCAGCCGATGCTATTGCCGACCTGAGGGGCGACAACGACGACGAGACCACCGGTATCGCCATCGTGCGTAGGGCCATCGAGGAGCCCCTGCGCCAAATCGTGGCCAACGCCGGCGGCGAAGGCTCGGTTGTGGTGAATAAGATTAAGGAGGGCGAGGGTGCCTTTGGCTACAACGCCCGCACCGACCACTATGAGGATATGTTCGAGGCCGGCATTATCGATCCCACCAAGGTTGCGAGAGTTGCGTTGGAAAACGCTGCATCGATTGCTTCGATGTTCCTCACCACCGAGTGTGTGTTGGCCGAGAAGAAGGAGGAGAACCCCGCACCGGCTGCAATGCCCGCAGGCGGTATGGGATATTAATAATCCACACTCAAACCACTCTGAAAGCTCGGGTAACTTTTTCGTTACCCGAGCTTTTTTGTTGCCCACAAGCCACACATCCCACAGCCTGCGAGAGCCGTGTTTTGTTTTGTGAGAAGAAATGTTTATATTTGTAAACGCACAAAATAACTAATACCTACCAGATATGAGACTTCCACGCATCTCCCTACTCGGCAAAATCGTCATCGCTATCGTCCTCGGTATCCTCTGCGGACTGTGGTTTCCGCAGTGGCTCAGCAGAGTGTTTGCCACCTTCAACGGACTCTTTGGCAACTTTCTGGGATTCATCGTGCCGTTGTTGATTCTGGGACTCATCGTGCCGGGTATCGCAAATGTGGGCAAGGGAGCAGGTCGCCTGCTGGCCATCACCGCACTGCTGGCCTATGGTTTCACACTATTCAGCGGCTTCTTCGCGTGGGGAACGTGCGAAGCCATCTACCCTTCGCTACTGAAAGGAACAACCCTTGCGGAAGTGAGCGATGCGGGCAGCAGCTTTGCACCATATTTCACAATTGAAATGCCACCCATTTTGAGCGTAATGAGCGCACTTGTGGCAGCATTTGTCATCGGCATTGGGCTTACAATAATCGAGGGCACTACTCTCAAAAAAGCCTTCGACGACTTCGAAAGAATCATCATCAAAACCATCGAGAAGGCCATCATCCCTCTGTTGCCCCTCTACATCTTCGGCATCTTCCTCTCGATGACCACCAATGGTCAAGTGGTGGGTGTGTTGGGTGTCTTTCTGAAACTCGTGATTGTAATCTTTGCAATGACCGCCATACTGTTGCTCATTCAGTTCTCCATTGCGGGTGTCATCACCAAACGCAACCCGCTGAAAATGCTCCGTACAATGATGCCTGCCTATTTTACCGCATTGGGAACGTCGTCAAGTGCAGCCACCATTCCCGTAACTCTCAAACAGACCATACAGAATAACATATCACCCTCCATTGCAGGTTTTGTCGTACCACTCTGCGCGACCATTCACCTCTCTGGCAGCACGCTCAAAATCACAGCGTGTGCGTTGGCAATTATGATGCTGACGGGTACGATGGTCAGTCCGCTGACAATGGTGGGATTTATATGTATGTTGGGTATCACAATGGTTGCTGCACCGGGCGTTCCGGGCGGAGCGATTATGGCAGCTGTCGGCATCTTGCAGAGTATTCTTGGTTTTGACCAAACAGCTGTGGGCCTGATGATTGCCATCTATATTGCTATGGATTCCTTCGGCACAGCCACCAACGTAACCGGCGACGGAGCCATCGCCGCCATCATTGACAAAATCGCAACAAAGAAATCACCTGACAATCGATGACATCTTGGGTGCTCTCACCTTGAATGGACACAAAAAACGGATGAATGGATACAAAAAAACGGAGAAGCAACTGCTTCTCCGTTCTGCTCCTCAGCTAGGACTTGAACCTAGGACCCCCTGATTAACAGTCAGGTGCTCTAACCAACTGAGCTACTGAGGAATTTTAATCTATTTGCTCACGAGGTTTCCCGTTTTGCGAGTGCAAATATATGGCAAATTTTCTTTCCTGCAAACAAAAAGTGTATATTTTTTCAAAAAAAATTCACTAAGGCTAAGTTTACCCCTCTATTTGTGTTGATTTCTCACCTAAAATAGATACCTTTGTTGTGCTATGAAGAGGTTGTTTGTTGCGTTTTTGACTCTTGTGAGTGCTGCCCTTGTGATGGCACAGTCGGCCGACTCCACCACCACCTCGCTCCTCTTTGAGGAAGTGGAGTGGGATTTCGGGCGCATCGAGGAGGCAGACGGTAAGGTGAGCCACACTTTTGCATACACCAACACCGCAACGCATCCGGTGTCTATCGAAAGAATCTATTCCTCGTGCGGCTGCACCACAGGCGACTACTCCCGCAGGCCGCTGAAAGCGGGAGCCACGGAACACTTTACCGTAACTTTCAACCCCGAAGGTCGTCCCGGCAGATTCGACAAACGCATCACCATTGTCTATGATCAGGGACGAGGACGTACAATCTTGCGCATCAAGGGTGTGGTTAAGGGACGTAAGCGTTCGGACGAAGACCTCTATCCCTATGCTCTCGGCAGTGGAGTGAGAGCCGACACCACCTACAAGGCTTTCGGCAACGTGGAGCAGGGCACCTCAAAGAGTATGACCATAGCCCTTGTGAACACCTCCGACAAGGGTGTAGTCATTGAGCCGTTATGGGAGGAGAGCAGTGGATTGTTGGAACTGTTCCTACCCGACACACTCGCACCCAAAGAGGTGGCTTTGGCAACGGCAACCTATGTGTTGGGGGAAGAGGAGCCTCGCTATGGACTGCTGAGGGACAAGATAGGCATTGTGATTGACGGTGTTCGAAGCAAGGAGGTCATAACCACCACAGCCTTTGGCGTTGACCGCTTCGAGAAGACCACAACCCTAAAACCACAAGCGGTAATAGAGCCTTCGTGGTACGACTTTGGGGCGGTGGCAACACCAAGCATACAACATTGTGTGGTGAGCATAACCAACACAGGCAACGCTCCACTTGTGGTGCGCAATGTAACCCCCAGAGAGGGCACCAAGATTATGCTCGCCGAGGGTACGACCATCGCACCGAGCCAGACAGTGATGGTGGAGGTTGAGTTGGAGGTACCTGCTGGCACCTACGACACGTTGTTTGGAGGCGGAATAGTTGTGGTTAACGACCCTGCAAGACCTGTTAGGGAGTTGCGCTTCGGAGCAACGGCCAAGAGATAACCACACACAATCTTCGACACCGCAATCAGTACTCCTCCCCTACGAAAGGGGAGGTCGGGAGGGGTGGTCGAAATTGCAAATCGCCGAATGGCGAAAAGAGATATTTTGGTTGCGCTTTGGGGCAACGGCAAAGAGGGTGAAAAAAAGTAATTGGTAATATTAATGGTCGGTTGACGGAGGTCGGCCGACGGTTGACAATAACTATATGTATCAGATTTTAAGAAAAGAGAAACTTGCGGAGAACATCTACCTGATGGACATCCACGCTCCGAGGGTTGCCAAGTCGGCACACCCCGGACAGTTCGTTATCGTTAGGGCCACCAAAGAGGGCGAGCGCATCCCCTTGACCATCTCCGACTACGACACCGAGCGTGGTAGTGTACAGATTGTTGTGCAGACGCTCGGTGTTTCGACCAGAAAATTGTGCGAAATAGCCGAGGGCGACTATGTGGAGGACTTTGCTGGCCCCCTGGGTAGGCCTTCGGACTTCGTATATGAGAATATCGACCACCTTAGGGGTAAGAAGCTACTCTTTATTGCAGGTGGTGTGGGCACTGCCCCTGTGTATCCACAGGTTAAGTGGCTACACGAACACGGTGTGGAGGCCGATGTGATTATTGGTGCCAAGACCAAAGACATTCTCATTCTCACGGACGAGATGAGGGCCGTGGCCTCCAACCTATATATTGCCACCGACGATGGCTCGGAGGGCTTCAAGGGACTCGTTACGGCCTGCTTGGAAGACCTTGTGCAGAACAAGGGCAAGCACTACGACACGGTCATCACCATCGGCCCGATGATTATGATGAAGTTTGTGGCACTCACCACCAAGAAACTCGGTATTCCCACCATTGCATCGCTCAACTCGCTGATGGTTGACGGTACGGGTATGTGTGGTGCGTGCAGGGTGAGTGTGGGTGGTAAGACCAAGTTTACCTGTGTGGATGGCCCCGAGTTTGATGCCCACGAGGTTGATTTCGACGAGGCTATGCGCCGTAGTGGTCAGTATCGCGACGAGGAGCAACGCCGCTTGGAGAAGTACAACGACCACAAGTGCCGCATCGGTTTGGATAAGTAGTAACGAAAATAAGCACTAAGAGATATGGCAAACATCATATCACGCACTCCCGTAAGGGAGCAGGAGCCCGCCACAAGGGCAGCAAACTTCGAGGAGGTTTGCTATGGGTTTAACCTCGAAGAGGCCCAAAGGGAGGCAAGTCGCTGTCTGCACTGCCGCAACCCGCGCTGTGTGAAGGCGTGTCCTGTGGGCATCCAGATTCCCCACTTTATTGCCGCCATTGCCGAGGGCGACCTCTCGATGGCCGCCAACATCATTGCCGAGGATTCGCTGCTGCCTTCGATTTGTGGCAGGGTGTGCCCGCAGGAGAGCCAATGTGAGGGCTCGTGTATTGTGGGCATCAAGAATGAGCCGGTGGCTATCGGCAAACTCGAAAGGTTTGTGGGCGATTGGCAGCTCGAAAACGGCACCACCGAGAAGATCAACATTGAGCCCAATGGCAAGAAGGTGGCCGTTGTGGGTAGTGGCCCTGCCGGTCTGGCTTGTGCTGCCGACTTGGCAAAGCTGGGCTATGAGGTAACCGTCTTTGAGGCTCTGCACCGCTTGGGTGGCGTGTTGAGCTATGGTATTCCCGAATTCCGCCTGCCCAAGGAGCGCATCGTGGAGAGGGAGATTGCCAAAGTGGAGAGGCTCGGTGTGAAGTTCGAGAAGAACATCATCGTAGGCCGCACCGTAACCATCGACAGCCTTATGGACGAAGAGGGCTTTGATGCCGTGTTTGTAGGCTCGGGTGCAGGCCTGCCCAAGTTTATGGGCATCGAGGGCGAGAACCTCAACGGAGTATTTTCGGCCAACGAATTCCTCACCCGCATCAACCTTATGGGTGCCTACGCTCCCGAGAGGTTCGACACACCCGTCCGTAGGGGCCAGAAGGTGGCCGTTGTGGGCGGTGGCAACGTGGCTATGGACGCAGTGAGGTCGGCCAAGAGGCTCGGTGCCGATGCCTACATCATCTACCGCCGCTCGGAGGCCGAGTTGCCCGCGCGTGTGGAGGAGGTGCACCACGCCAAGGAGGAGGGCGTGCAGTTTGCAATGCTCACCAACCCCGTGGCCGTAGTGGGCGACGAGAAGGGGTGGGTGAAGGCCCTGAGGTGTGTGCGTATGGAGTTGGGCGAGCCAGACGAGAGTGGCCGTAGGTCGCCCGTTGTCATTGAGGGCTCGGAGTTCGACTTGGAGTGCGACACCGTGATTATGGCACTTGGCACATCGCCCAACCCGCTGATTGCATCCACCACCGAGGGCTTGGAGCGCAACCGTAGGGGGTGCCTTGTGGCCACCGAGGAGGGTGCAACCACAAGAGAGGGTGTATTTGCGGGTGGCGATGCCGTTACGGGTGCCGCTACCGTAATCCTCGCTATGGGTGCAGGCCGCAAGGCTGCCAAAGCCATCCACGACTACATAAGGTCAACCGTCGACCGTCAACCGTTGACCGACAAAGAGTAAACAGTAACAACAGATAACTGATAACTGACAACTAATAAAATTGAAAAACTATGGTACTTTCAAATCTTAACAATCGCAAAGAGTTGGAGAAACTCAACCCCCTGTTCAAGACCCTCTTTGAGTGGCTCGAAACCCACAATATGGCCGAGCTCCCTTTGGGACGATATGACATCCTCGGCGACACCCTCTATGTCAACAACGCCTGCCCCAAAGTGGGTACCAAAGAGGAGATGCCCTTGGAGGCTCACCGCAAATATATCGACGTGCAGGTGATTCTTGAAGGCAAGGAGACTATGGGTTGGAAACCCCTCGAAGAGATTGAGCACTGGACCTCGGAGTACAACGAGGTGAAGGACGTTATCTTCTCTGACGACAAGCCCGAAAACTACGTTACCCTCAAACCCGGTCAGGTGGCAATCTTCTGGCCCGAGGACGGACACGCTCCCGGCATTGCCGACGCTCCTGTGAGGAAGTTCATTGCAAAGGTTCTCGTTTAGTTTGGGATGGCGTTATGGCATTAAAACTTAGGAACATAGCCCCCGAGCAACTCGCTCACAACCCCTTCGAGCTAATTGGCGAGAGGTGGACGCTCATTAGCGCAGGCACCTCGGAGAGTTTCAATACGATGACCGCAAGTTGGGGTGGTTTTGGTGTGTTGTGGGGCAAACCGGTGGTCTATATCTTCATCCGCCCACAGCGTTATACATTGGGCTTTGTGCAGCGTGAGAGCCACTTTACCCTCTCCTTCTTTGGCGAGGAGCACCGCCCTGCGCTCCAACTGCTCGGCTCACGTTCGGGCCGTGATGGCGACAAGGTGGCAGCTTCGGGACTCACTCCCGTGTTTACCGAGATGGGCAACCCCACCTTTGAGGAGGCAACCCTCGTGATGGAGTGCCGCAAACTCTTCGACGGCACCTTCAAGCCCGAGGACTTTGTAATTGAGAATCTGCGTGATACGGTCTATCCCAAAGGCGACTTTCACCACGTCTTCGTGGGCGAAATCGTTGGCTGCTGGGAGAAATAGGCAAGCGCATAACTCTACCAATTAAAAAGGGGCCCAATCAGATTGGGCCCCTTTTTATTCTGCAATCACGCCTGAACCGATAAGTTCGTCCCCATCGTACCAAGCCGCAAACTGACCTGCGGTGATGCCCCTCTGCGGCTCGTCGAAGAGCAGATAGGCCCCCTCCTCACACATATAGAGGGTGGCATCTTGAAGCGGTTGGCGATAACGTATGCGGGCCTTGTAGCGGCGTGGGGCATCGCCCACCATCATTCTCAAATCTTCCCTCACCCAATGTATCTCCTCGGGTGCAATGTGCAGCGCACGGCGCATAAGCCCGGGGTGGGTGTGGCCCTGACCAACATAGACAATGTTGCGTTCCACATCGGTAGCGATGACAAACAGAGGCAGTGCCGTACCACCAACACCCAAGCCGTGGCGTTGGCCTATGGTGTAGAAGTGTGCTCCACCGTGAGTACCCACCTTACGTCCGCAGGCAGGCTCATAGGAGTAGGCCCTTGCAAGGTCAGGCAGGTTAAGGCCCTCAACGAGTGAGGCCTCCTCACTCTCGGTGCGATAGCCCTCCCAATCAGCTGCAATCTCCACAATACGCCCCTTGCGCGAGCGCAGTTTCTGTTGGAGGAACACGGGCAAATCGACCTTGCCCACAAAGCAGATGCCCTGCGAATCCTTCCTCTTGGCGGTGGCAAGGTGTCGCTCGGTGGCAATCTCCCTCACCTGCGGTTTGAGCATATCGCCCACGGGGAAGAGCGCACGCGAGAGTTGCTCTTGGGATAGTTGGCAAAGGAAATAGCTTTGGTCCTTATTACCATCGGAGCCTGCCAGCAGTCGGTGTGTACCATCAGCGCAGTGTTCCACGCGGCAGTAGTGCCCTGTGGCCACCCAATCGGCACCCAATTTGAGGGCCTCTTTGAGAAAGACGTCAAACTTTATCTCCCTATTGCACAGCACGTCGGGATTGGGGGTGCGTCCCTTCTCATACTCGGAGAACATATAGTCCACAACCCTCTGGCGGTAGTGCTCGCTCAGGTCAACCATACGGAACGGAATGTCGAGCCTCTTGGCCACCAGCTCGGCAAACAGGCGGTCGTCTTCCCACGGGCACTCGCCACTGAGGGTGCCCACCGTGTCGTGCCAATTGACCATAAAGAGGCCAACCACATCGTAGCCCTGCTCTTTGAGCAACCACGCAGCCACCGATGAATCGACACCACCGGAGAGTCCGACAACCACACGTTCCTTCTTCTGTTCCATCCGTTCTTTTGTTCTTCTTTGCCACAAAGGTACACAAAAAAGCCGACTTGCAAACCCCAAGTCGGCTCTCACCACACATATATATTAAACTTTCAATCGGAGAAAGTCGAAATTCATCCCCCTACTTGCCACATTAGAGGCTGTAAGGAGAGGGAGCAAGATTGGCTACATTATCCACAATCTCACCGGAATTGTTCCACCACTTATAGCGGAATACAACAATCAGGTCGTGGATTGTCTTATTTCCATATCTTTCGAGCAACTCTTTGCTCAGCTCAAAGGATGCCCATTGGTAGGAATAGCTGCTCGCATCGGAGGGCTGCTTGCTCACATCCTTACCCTTGTGGCTGATTTGCAACACAAGTGTATTGTCGGTTGAAGCACCTTCGCTATCGTCATACACAAGCTCAAATTCGAAATCCACATCGTCGGCATCCATAGAAACATAGGCCATCTGGACATTCACATATCCGCCGCTGATTGCTGCCTGAACAGGATTTACGGGCGTTGTGCCCAACTCGGCACGCTCCTCCTCGTCGAGCAACGAGAGCGACTCGATGTCGTCCACAACCAGAGGGTAGAACTCATTGATGCGGATGTCAACACTGCCCTGTGCGTCGGCATTACGTTTCAGCACCGAGTAGTTGAAACACACCCTCCTTTTACCTCCATTCTCCAACTCGTCGGTGGCACCATAAGCTACCTCCACAATGTTGAGCAGTTCGCCATAATCACCCTTAATGGTGCGGGTTACAGGGTCCAACTCACCCAACAGAACATAGCGGTTTTGACTCTCGTCCACTTCGAGCCAGTCGGTACACGACACAGCACCAAAGGCCACGGCAATCAAAAGTGCAATTTTGCAAAAAATCTTCTTCATCATTTCTATCATTATTTTCTAATTCACTCTCACTAACGGAACGTAAACCTCACACCAATCCTACACGTCAAACTCAACGGATTCTCTGTGCGATAGTTTGCAGGGTGCTGTGCAAACGACTGCCAATAGGAAGCTCCGGCCTCTGCATAGAGTCCTACACCACCCCAAAGCATATAGTTCACACCGGCAGCGGCATCCAGCGACAACTGCAAACCGGAGGTATTAAGGTCGGCAGAATAGTCCCTCTTGTTGTTTACAAAATAGGTGTCCTTTGCACTCACACAGTGCTCGAAGGTTGCACCCAACCTACCATACAATCCCCATCTATCCCAGCTGGCAAAGCGGAACGAAACACCCAATGGGATACCCAAATAGTGCATATCTCGCTTACAAACATAGTTGCTCATCTGTCCCTCGTTGTCGCTACGGGAGTAGAGGTGGGTATAGACAACGCCCGTTTCCAGAGCCACCCAATCGGCCAGCGCATAGCTCGCCGTAAGGCCCACCGAAACAGGCATATAATGTTTGAGGTGATTGTTTTTCTGGGGTGCCTTGAAGACATTGGGGCCCGAAAGTCCCGCATCGCCATAGGGAAGGCTATGCTCGTTGACAACCATCGAACCACTCGCTATGTTGCGGAGAATCATATCGCCCTGATTGAAACCCACATTGGCCGCATAAAGCGACACCTCTGTTGGGTGCGAAAGGCCCAACTTGCGAGGCTCCTCGTCAAGGCCCAATATGTTCCTCCAATAGGCCTCAATCTCCTCGTCGCTCTTGCGAGGTTGTTTTTTGCGACTTGCCCCATACGTGGCGGTGCGCTTTTGCGCACGCCCCTCTTCGATTTTCTGCTCGGAGGTTGGCTGTTGTTCCTCGGTCATCACTGCGGCCACAACAACAGGAGGCTCCTCGGCCACGGAGGCTACCCTCCTGACATCTGCCCTCGGAGCGGGCATACTTGCCACAATACCCTCCACCGTAACATCTTGTGCCACCAACTCCACAATAGGAGTACTCTCCACCGTGGGCTCCACACTCTCGGCAACCACCACCTCGCGGGGTGCCATATCGCCCCTATCGACAAACAGTATCACGCCAAACAAAACCACAGCAGCTGCCACAGCAGAGAGAGTCCTTCTCACAGTAGGTCGGCGCCACAACGGTATCTTGGTGGCCACCGGCGGAGCCATCGGCACATCGAGAAGGGTGGCCTCGATGCGGTCGAACAGCCCCTCGGAGGGTTCCTCACGGAACTCCCCAAGTCGCTCCATAAGGAGCTGTTCAAATTTATCACGCTTATCCTTCTCCATTGCTCTGTTTGTTCTTATTCGTAATTCCAAGTTTGTTTGCCAATCGGGCCTTGGCCCTGATGTATTGAGAGCGGCTGGTTACCTCGCTAATGCCGAGCATCTGGCCTATCTCTGCGTGGCTGTATCCCTCGATAGCATAGAGGTTTAGCACCATTCTGTATCCATCGGGCAGCTCGTCAATGGCCCGTCTGATTTCCTCTGTCGAGAGCCGTTCCAAAGCCTGCGGCTGCACCCCCTCTACCCTATTGGGCGGCAAGTCGCCGATATCCACATCGGCCCCGAGGTTGGATTTCTTTCGCAGGAACGATAGTGCGGCATTAACAAAGATACGCCGACACCAAGCATCAAAAGGCCCCTCGCCTCTCCAATCGTCAATCTTGGTATAGAGCACCACAAAACCATCGTGCAGGATATCCTCGGCGGCAGCTCGCTCACTGACATACCTCCTCACTACGCCAAACATCAATGGGGCGTAGAGCTGGTAGAGTGCTCTGCGAGCGTCGTTGTCGCCTCTGCGACAGCCCTCTATGATTTGCTCCTGTGTCAATGTTTTGTGTCATCTATTGTGTATGATGCAGATGGGGGCCGAAAAGTTGCATCATACGGATAAAAAAGTCTGCCGTCAGCCGTAAGGGGGACTAGCCAATCACGAACTCTATCTCCTTGAAGAGGTAGGGTTTGACAAAACCACCCTCCTCGTGCTCCACAAGCAACTCACCCGTGGGGCGCACATCCCTGATGGTTCCTCTAAATTGCCTACCATCGGGGAGCGCATAGGTGGAGGGCTTGTTCCGTCGATAGAGTCGAGCCAGATAGTCGGTCTGCACCCTTTGGGGTTCACTTTTCAGTTGCTCAAACCTACTCTCCAACGCCTCATACAGGTCGCCAAAAACATCGTTTGTTCCCCTCCTCTCTCCCGTGAGCAGAGCAATGGAGGTGGGATTGGGTATGCTCTCATCCCACTCGGTCTGATTGACATTCAGGCCAATGCCCACAATGGTACGGGCGAGGCGACCGGCCATACCGAGGTCGTGCTCAATGAGTATGCCGCAAATCTTCTTGTGCCCAACATATATATCGTTAGGCCACTTGATGTGCGCCTCCAAGCCATAGCCGGCAAGGGTGTCCACCAACGCAAGGGCCACTGCCTCCGAGAGCAGGAATTGCTCTCTGGCAGCCAAGAAATCGGCCTCCCACACCAACGAAAATGTGAGGTTTTCACCCGCCTTGCTGCTCCACACATTTCCGCGTTGACCTCTGCCTGCTGTCTGCTCCACAGCCACCACGGCATCTCCGTGGGCATAGCAGGGGTTTTTACACTCGGCATTAGTGGAGCCCATCTGTTTGAATACAAAAACTGCCATTGTTCAAATGGAAAATGGAAAATTGAAAATTGAAAATTTTCTCTGCTCCCAAACCTTCCTAACACTCCCTAACCTCTCGGGTATTAAAAAAGATACCCGAGAAAAGGGGTGGGAACATTTTGAATTGTCGATTGACGGTTGACGGTTGTCGGTTGACGGTTGACGTTATACCGATACGCCAAACTCGCGCAGAGCATCGTTGAGCGAGGTTTTTTTGTCGGTGCTCTCCTTGCGTTTTCCGATGATGAGAGCACAGGTTACCTGATACTCTCCTGCGGGGTACTTGCGAGTGTAGCTGCCCGGAATCACCACCGAGCGAGGAGGAACATAGCCCCTATACTCAACGGGCTCGGCTCCCGTAACATCAATAATCTTTGTGGAGGCCGTAATTACGGTATTGGCACCCAGCACAGCCTCGCGACCGATGTGTGCACCCTCAACCACAATACACCTCGACCCGAGGAAACAGTTGTCCTCCACAATCACAGGTGCGGCTTGCACGGGCTCCAACACTCCGCCGATGCCAACACCTCCGCTCAGGTGCACTCCCTTACCAATCTGGGCACACGAACCAACCGTAGCCCACGTATCGACCATCGTGCCACTATCCACATAAGCTCCTATGTTGACATAGGATGGCATCATAATCACACCCTTAGCCAAGTAGGCACCATAGCGAGCCACAGCGTGGGGCACCACCCTCACACCAAGTTCTTTGTAGTTGTGTTTCAGGGGCAGTTTGTCGTAGAATTCGAGTTCGCCCGCATATGAGGTTGTCATCTCGTGGGTGGGGAAGTAGAGAATCACAGCCTTCTTAACCCACTCGTTCACCTGCCAAGCACCCTCCTCCTTCGGCTCGGCCACTCGCAACTCGCCCTTGTCGAGCAGAGCCACAACTTGTTCTATTGCATCGAGAATTTCGGGCTCGTGGAGCAGCGTTGTGTCCTCCCACGCCCTTTCAATCTTGTCTTTCAGTTCGGTGTACATAACTCCAAAATTTAGTATATTAGGTGCAAATATGCAAAAAATAGATGGGATTACCGCCCTCGATTCCGACCTTTTTCAAAATTGTACTATATTTGCACTCTATTAAGGGAGAAAAAACAGTTGTTTATGAACAAAGAGAAAGCAATTTCAATGCCTTTGGAGGACGTAAAGCGCCTCGATATGGCCCGCAAGCCCCGCCGTGTTGCGTGGTGGTTGCGCCCCATAATGTGGATAGCATCGTTCCCCGTAACTTGGCTCCACCGCACACACATCAAAAAAATCAATATGGAGGGCGTGAAAAGGCCCTACCTGCTGTTGTGCAACCACAACGCCTTCTACGACTTTATGGTGGCAGTGAAAGCCACCTTCCCCAACCACGCCTACTACATCGTGGCCATCGACGGCTTTGTGGGAATCGGAGGTCTGCTGGCTTGGTTGATGGCAAGGGTTGGATGTATCCCCAAACGTAAGTTTACCAACGACACCCGACTTGTACGACAGCTCCGTGGAGTGGCCGACCGCAGGAAAATCGTGGCCTTCTACCCCGAAGCACGTTACTCGTTGTGTGGCACCAACGCCATCCTGCCTCCTTCGTTGGGCAAACTCGTTAAGCTGCTCAAAATGCCCGTTGTAACCCTCATCACGCAGGGTAATCATATCAACTCCCCCTTCTGGCACACCGGCGACAGGCTCATCAAAACCACCGCCACGATGAAGAAAATCCTCGACGTGGAGGATATTGAGAAGATGGACTACAACCAGATTATGGAGGTTATCAACAAGGAGTTTGTCTATGACGACTTCGCTTGGCAGAGGGATAACCAAATCCGTATGATTAAGAAAAATCGCGCCGAAGGACTCCACCGAGTGCTCTATCAATGCCCCCACTGCGGCAAGGAGTATCGTATGGACTCCGCAGGTGCCGAGTTGTGGTGCAAGGAGTGCGGACACCGCTGGTATATGACCGAGTATGGACAGTTGGAGGCCGTGGAGGGCGAAACATACTTCCCCCACATCCCCGATTGGTATGAGTGGGAAAGGGATAATGTGCGCAAAGAGGTCGAGGCCGGCACCTATGGTATCAAAGTCAAGGCCGACGTGCGTTCGCTGCCCAACCCAAAGAAGTTTATCGATGTGGGAGAGGGAGAGTTCGTTCACGATATGACCGGTTTCCACCTCGTGGGCGAGTTCGATGGTATGCAGTATGAGATGCAAATCCCCGCACAAGCTCGCTACTCGATTCACATCGAGTACGATTTCCGCAAGTGGCACCGCGACTGCATCGACCTGAGTACCCTTTCCGACACAATGTTTGTATTCCCTCAGGGCGAGGACTTCTCCGTAACGAAGATGTCGCTGGCTTGCGAGGAGATTTACAAACACTACAACAACAAGAGCGAAAACCAAAGTAAATAGATGAAAATATACAAGTTCGGAGGCGCCTCTGTGAAGGAGGCTGCGGGAGTGAGAAACCTTGCAAGCATAGCACGACAGACCGAGGGCAGGCTGTTTATCGTGGTGTCGGCTATGGGCAAAACAACCAATGCGTTGGAGAAAATAGTGGATGCTTTCTGGGATGGTCGCACGGGTGAAGCTGTGGTGGCTATGCAGGCCGTGGTGGACTACCACGCGGGCATCCTTGCCGACCTATGGGGCGAGCCACACCTGCCACAAAGGGTGAGGGCTTTCTATGAGGAGTTGGAGGAGATTATCACCATCGCCAACCCCGCAAGCAAGAGCTACGAGGAGTGGTACGACCGCATCGTCAGCTTCGGAGAGCTCATCTCCACCGCCATAGTGAGCGACTACCTCAACCACGACGGCATCGGTTGCGAGTGGATTGATATGAGGCGTATATTCCTCACCACCAACCGCTTCCGCGACGCCAACATCGACATCGAAGCATCCACCCCCAAATTAGAGAGGGCTGTGGAGTTGGCCTCGGAGCGCATCATTGTAGGTCAGGGTTTCATCGGTGCCACCGAGCAGGGCGCAACCACCACCATCGGTCGTGAAGGCTCCGACTACTCGGCTGCCGTGGCAGGCTATATTCTCAATGCCGAGAGCGTGTCGATTTGGAAGGATGTGGAGGGTATTCTCAACGGCGATCCCAAGATTTTCGACAATGTAACCTACATCCCCGAACTCACCTATCTCGATGCTATCGAGTTGGCATACAGCGGCGCACAGATTATCCACCCCAAGACTATCAAGCCGCTCCAAAACAAGAATATTCCACTCTATGTGAGGTGCTTTGTCAACCCCTCGCTGCCGGGCAGTGTCATCAAGGAGAGCATATCGAAACCCATCGACGTACCCATCCTCATTCTGAAAAAGAACCAGACGCTGCTGTCCATCAAACCCAAAGACTATTCGTTCATCTTGGAGGAGCGTATGGCAGAGATTTTTGCCATTATGGAGAGGCGCAGGGCAAAGGTTCACTTGGTGCAGAACTCGGCAATCAGTATGGCCCTCTGCATCGACTCTTCTCGCTACTTGGAGGAGATTGTGGATGACCTCCACGCCGGCGGTTTCGAGGTGAAGTACAATACGGATATGGAGTTGCTGACCATCCGCGGCTACAAGGCAGAGGACATCCACAAATTTGCCGAGGACGAGAGTGTCTATATGACTCAGCGTTCACGCAAGGTGGTGCGCATCCTCAAAAAGAGTAATTAGCGAAGAGTAAGCAGTAATTGGAATTGCGCCGCAGGCACCTTAGTTGTAGTGTGCCTGCGGCGCATTTTTATTGCTCCTACTGCTTACGCACAAAAGAGTAAATCTTTTTCTTACTTCTTTGCAGGTATCTTTTTTTAATACCCGTGCCTTCCCGACCACTCCTCCCCTAAGTTAGGGGAGGTGCCCGAAGGGCGGAGAGGTCTGTTTTTTCGTCAACTGACAACCGACAACCGTCAACCGACAGCATACCCCTCAGTCGCTTTGCGACAGCTCCCCTACCTTAGGGGAGCAGCTTCCCCATTCTGCTCTTTCTGCTCTTTCTGCCCTTTCTGCCCTCAACTCCCATCCTCGCACACTCCTCCCCTACGAAAGGGGAGGTCGGGAGGGGTGGTCGAAATTGCGCTCGGCGGCCTCGCCGAGCAGTTCAAGCCCACCACAACGCACACCAACAAAAAAGCGGAAGGCTAAAAAACCTTCCGCTCCTTCGGTGATTCGCCTGGGGCTCGAGGGTGCCGATGCACCCTCACGGGTTCCTTGTTTACAACCCCCTAACCCCCTTGAAAGGGGGCACGCTGGGTTCGAGCCCCGTGGATAGGTCAAAACAAAAAAAGCGGAAGACCTTTTCAAGTCTTCCGCTCCTTCGGTGATTCGCCTGGGGCTCGAACCCAGGACCCCAGCATTAAAAGTGCTGTGCTCTACCAGCTGAGCTAGCGAATCAACACACGCTTTCAATCCAAAAGCGGTGCAAAGATAAGTCAAATTTCTATTTCTGCAAATTCTTTGCCCATTTTTTTACTCCACACACCCGCTGTCAACCCACAATAGGCATAAAAGAAGGGCAAACTATCGTTGCTTGGTACGGTAGGCACAAGAGAATTTACCCTTCGACATAGCCGATAGTTTGTTGCGCAGCAAGGTCTTACGGAGGTTACTCAATCGGTCCGTAAAGACATAGCCGTCCAAATGGTCATACTCGTGCTGCACAATGCGTGCAGGCCACCCCGTCAGGTGCTCTTCGTGCTCCACAAAGTCGAGGTCGAAGTAGCGAATGGTAACCTCCTCGGGACGATAGACATCCTCGTTGATACCCGGCACCGAGAGGCAACCCTCGTTGAGCAGCACCTCCACATCGCTCTCCTCCACAATCTCGGGGTTGATGCACACCCTCTTGAAATCTTTGGCCGTGGGGTCCACATCCTCAAAGGGGGTACCATCGGCCACAAAGAGCCTGATGTCCTTGCCAATCTGCGGAGCAGCCAAGCCCACGCCATTGGAGGCATACATCGTGGCGAACATATCCTCCACGAGTTTGGCGAGTTCGGGGTAGTCTTTGTCTATCTCCACGCACTCCTTGCGTAACACACCCGAGCCATAGATATAAATGGGATAAATCATAGTTTCTTTGTTGTTTTATCTGTTTCTTGCTGTTACAATTTTTCAAGTGTGTGGTACTCTGCCGAGTCCATATAGCTTTGCAGGATGATGGTTGCGCTGATTTTGTCCACCACAGCCTTGTCCCTGCGGGCCATTTTTTTCATTCCGCCGTCAATCATTGCCCTGTGGGCCATTACGGAGGTAAACCTCTCGTCGTGTAGGACGACCTGCTTTGTGGGGTACTGCTTGCGCAGACGCTCCACGAAGGGCTCAATGGCTGTCCACGACTGGCTGGGGTTGCCGTTCATCTGCGTAGGCTTGCCCACCACAATAATATCAACCTCGTTTTTGGCAAAATATTGTGCAAGCCACTCTTCGAGTGTAGCAGTAGGCACCGTTTCGAGCCCGCCTGCAATGATACGCAACGGGTCGCTCACCGCCACACCCGTACGTTTCAACCCGTAGTCGATTGCCAAAATTCGTCCCATAGTCAAAACTTTTTATTCAACCTCAACCACTTACCTTGTAGTGCTTTCCACAGAGGTAAGCATTGTCTGTACATACTTGCCGTTCTGCGAGCCTATACAATAACCCGTAACGTTTACATTCAGACCAAGCAGCGCATCCAAAGCAGCAACATCGGTCGGGAAAATAATGTGTCCGATAGCAGAGGTTGCTCCGTTTACAGCAACATTGTAGGTGCCGCCATTGGCCGACAAAACACCCGTGTAGGATATGTACTTAATCTCCGGATTGGCCAACAGTGCATCCAGCCCTGCACCATCCAACTTTTCGGGAGTGCCACGCTCCACGGTAGTAGTGCCCACCGTGGTAACTTCGGAGAGGGTGTTGAACTCCCAAATACCATCATACTCAACCACAGGGCCTTCAACCGTTACCACGTCGCCAACCTGACAATTGGGAGTTTTTCCAAGATAAACCAATATGGCACCTGTGTCATCACCCATCACAAAGCCACGGGTATAGGTAGCCAACACGGCTGCATTGCTTACCTTATAGGTCCCCGCAGAGGTAATAGTCCCAATCTTCACCGAATTATCGGCAACCTCCTCCACAGAGGAAAGCATTGTATAGACGTTGGTTTTGGAGGTATTGGTACCAACAAGATAGCCCCTAATGACGACCTTTTTACCCACCAACGAAGTCAGCAAATCGGTATCCACTGGATATTGGATAAGAACTTTTGTGTTTTGGCCTATATCCACAGCGAAGTAGGTTAAGCTGACTGTGGTCAAGGAGCTGTCCGAATATGTATGGCACAACGTTCCGGTGTAGGTTACATACTCAATGGTCGGGCTATCGACGTAGGACACAAAGTCGTTCACCTCCATAATGCGAGGTTCTCCGTGGTCCACAGTGGCAGAGCCACTCTTCTCAATTTTCAGGTCGCCTTTGAATTCCATAAAGCCACTCCACACGATTGTGGTACCCTCAACGCTGACCACATCACCCACATTACAATTGGTGCCCTCTTCGTCAAAGACAATCATCTTTCCGGTGGAGTCGCCAATCAGGAAACCGCGCTTATAGACAGCCAACACGGTAACATCTTTCACCTTGTAGGTGCCGGGAGTGGTGATGTCGCCAATCCTCACCGAGCCATCATCCGCAGGGGTGTCGGGGGCGTCGTCTGCACCCAACTGATTGACCACAAGCTTCACATAGGCGTTTCCGCTCTGAAACCACACTTCTGCCTCGCGAGGCTGTTCGGTAGGTGTGGCAGTAAAGACCACCGCCTGCCCAAATTCGTTGGCTTCACCACTCTTGACGGAGGATGTGCACCAATCGCACTCGGAGATTATCTCCCAAGCATTACTGCTATATACAATAACAGCCTCACTACCGCCCTCGGCCTTGAAAGTGAGGTTTTCTTTATCGAGCTGCAACCCGGAGGGAAGTCCTTCCGAGTAGGATCCACATCCCCACACAATAACCCCTATAAGTAGGAACACCAACCAAAATTTGATACGATTCATAGCTTATGCCTTCGTTTATACAAAAAAAAATGTCTTACAACCGCACAAAAGTACAATTTCCTATTGAAAATGGGAAATGTGTCGCACCAAAAAAAAGCAACGCACAACTCTATGCAAAAGTGTTCTACCTCTTCTCCTTGCTATTGAAAGGTGTGGCAGGCAAGCCCGTAGCACCCACAAGATTGGGTGTTGCAAGTTCGTCCCAACCGAAACTAACATACAGAGGGTTGGGCACCCTCTGTGCGGTGAGTTCCACCTTGTTGGGAGCCACAAGTCGTGCCGTTGCGTCGTAGAAACGGCCATTGGCACCCGCCAATCGAAACCACGTTGGGGCTTTGCCATCGGCCGTGCGAAGTCCTGCGCCCACGTTTGCAAACTCCACCACCACTCTACCACCCTCTATGGTCATATCCGCATAGGTGGGCCCTTGTGCCACAAGGTGCTCATAGCCATAGGTGTCGGAGAGTGCCCACAGAGCCAAGCGGTGGCCGACAACCCATTTGTAGGGCGGATGTATGTCGGTGAGGTCGTCCACAAGGTCGGTGGTAACCACCATACCCGTATGTGGTTGTACCATTGCGGCCGTCTGCGCATCACGGAAACGTGGCAGCGCATCCCAATATTTATTCACCTCATCACTACGTCTTTGTGAGTAGGCATAGGGTGCAAGTTGCACATAATAGAAGGGTATCTGCTTGTCGTTCCACACCTCCCTCCACGCATCCACCATAAGCATCTGCTTGGGGGCATACACATCCGTATCGCCTGTGATGAGGTTCTGCTCGCCATTGTACCACAGAAATCCGCGCAGGGTGTAGGGCACCATCGGGGCGATGAGTTTATCGTAGCGGTAGGCAACCTTTACTCCCTCAAAGAAGCCTCTCTCATCCACCTTTGGGCCGAACTGCTCCGATGCACAAAAAGCCTCCTTCGGGGTCCACTCCTCCACGGGAGTACCTCCCCACGAGGAGGAAATCAGACCAATGGGCACCCTCAGGCTGTCGGCCAACTCCTTAGCAAAGAAATAACCGGCCGCCGACACGGGGCGCAACGACTCCCTACCAACGGGATGCCAACCACTTGTCGGCAGAGTGTCAACTCCCATATTGCGGCTCACATAGAGCACCCTCACCAGCGGAGCATCGGCCTCGTAATAGGCCTTCATCAACACATCCTTATCACCACGAGCAGGGCGCACATAGTGGTTGTGGTTGCCCATCGAGTACTCCATATTGCTCTGTCCGGAGGCCAACCACACCTCGCCCACAAGCACATTGTTGTAGGTCAACCTCTCCCTGCCACAACTCACAACGAGTGTGCGAGGCTCGGCCGAGGCGGTCATCTCGGCCAAATGCAGCGACCACTTGCCCTCGGCAGTGGCCACAGTCGAGACTCTCTGGTCGGCAAAGCGGGCGGTAACTTTGGCACCGGGGCGAGCCTCACCCCACAGAGCCACCCTCTTGCCTTGTTGCAAAACCATATCATCACTGAACACATTGGGCATCGAAAGTTGTCCAAAAGCTGTTAGCGACATCACAAGCAAGCCAAATATGGCAACAGCAAATCTTCTCATAACAAATCTCTTCTTATTTTCGCAAAAAAGGTCGTGGGTAGCACAAACAACATTGCACACCCACGACCTTCCCCAAATAATACTAACCCTTTATCGCAACTTATTTGACTTGGGGTTCCCAGCCTTTTTCATACTTACGGCCCCAAAGTTTGCGCACCTCTCTGTCGTCATTGATAATACGGCCCGTCATCGGGTCAATCTCCAACGAGTGGCCCACAGCCTGAGCAATGTTACCATACTGTACCAACTGAGTACTCATACAAGCATCAACCAAACCAGAGTTGAGTTTGGCACCCTTGCGAATACCATCAAACCAATTGCGGAAATGGAATGCGTCCAGAGCCTCCGAAGGATTGAGCAGGTTGCCCTCCTCAAACACAAGGTTGCTCTTTACATCCTTGATAATCTTACCCTTATTATCCTTAATCTTGTAGTCGTTGCCACCCGAGAGGACCAAAGTTGCCTTCTCGCCATAGAAGGCCACGCCGAGTCCCTGACCATCCACCGGTTGCGATTGGCAGCTACGTCCTTCCCACGAGCAACTTGCTTTGTCGCCAAACTGGTATGTAATCAGCTGGGTGTCGGCAAATTCCCAATCGTCCTCATAGTAGTAGCGGCCACCGATGGAGTCAACCTTTGTGGGCCAATCCACATTCAAACCCCAGCGCAACATATCCACGAAGTGGGTTCCGTTGTTGAGAGCCTCACCCGTACCCCAATGCCAGAACCAGTGCCAATTGTAGTGGATGATGTTGTCCTTATACTCCCTGCGGGGTGCGGGGCCCTGCCAGAGGTCCCAATCGAGCCATTCGGGTACGGGTGCCGGTTTGCCAACACCGATGCTCTTACGCGAGTTAACATACCACGCTTTGGCATACCTCACCTCGCCAATGTTGCCCGAAAGCACCTCCTCAATACCGGCTTTCACATTGGGCCACGAGCGGCGCTGGTTACCCACCTGAACAACAACGCCATATTTGGCTGCTGCACGAATCAGCATCTCATTCTCGGCAGGGTTGTGCGAAGTGGGTTTCTCCAAATAGACGTGCTTGCCGGCCTGCATCGCAATAATGGCAGCAGGTGCGTGCCAGTGGTCAGGGGTTGCAACAACAACTGCATCCACATCCTCCTTCTGCACCATCTCCCTCAAATCCTTGATTCCTTTGGGAGTTTTACCTGTGATTTTCCTCACCACCTCTTGGCATTTTTCGATGGCGCGGCTATCCACGTCGCAAATGTAGGTAATCTCACACTCGGGCAGTTTGGCAAGGCCACTGGCAATACCCTTACCACGCGAGTTCACACCAATCATACCGATACGAATCTTCTCGTTTGCACCGGCAATGTTGTTATACGATTTGGCCGAAAATCCGGGGGCAATACCACCCAATGTAAGGGCTGCGCCACCTGCCAAGGCCGTTTTCAGGAAATCTCTTCTGGTAGTCATAGTTATTAGCAGTTTAAATTATGTTCCAAAGTTACAGTTTAATAGCCACACTCGCTCTTCTATTTACGACAACTGCACCTCAAAAAGCGCAAATCTTATCGCACCAAAGCCCCAATGAGCCATTTCAGCAATGCGACCACTCCGCGCACTACCAACAAAAGCAGGTAGAGCAGCAAGGCCGCCACCACCACAAACCCTATCTGGGAATAGAGTTCGCTCCACGGGCGGTCGTAGGCCACAATGGCGCCCACATTCACTCCGCAAGCCACAACAAAGCAGCCCAGCAACACCCACGCCTCTCGTTTCACTCCCTTCGAAGTAATGACAATATCTTTCATAGATTACCGATAAGTTCTACTTGTTCTTCCTCTGTTTCCTAAAATTTCATATACGGAATCTTATACTCATCGGGGAAGGTGATGAGCCTCTTCTCCTCCATTGCCTTGTTGCCAAGCAGACACAACACCGTTGAGCAGTAGGCCTCCTCGACCACATCTTTGGCCTTCTCGCCCGTGATGCACGATTGGCAAAATGCCGAGAGGATGATGTCGGAGCCATCCTTGTCCACACCCACCGTACTCTGTCCGTGGTTCACGTGTACCTCGCCTCTGATTATGGAGTGGGGCACATAGTTCGACTTCGTTTCGGGCCTCCACGACGGGCCTGCCGCAGGTATGGAGGCCAATGCCTTGTCCTTAACACTCTCCAAGAGTTGTCGCATACCCGAAAGGGTGTTGTCATCTTCAAGATAGTAGATACCCTTTGCCATCTCCATCGTACCTTTGGTGCCGAGGATTTGGTCCTCCATACCGTTGTACTTATTGGAAATGAGCGACTCGTAGTTGATTTTCACTCCATTGGAATAGCGGTAGAGCACATTCACATTGTCATAGACCTCCCTGCCATCTTTCCAATAGACAATATCTCCGAGTCCCATAATCGTTTCGGGCATTTTGTGGGATGCGGCCCAAGTGCAAATCTCCAATTGGTGGCTGGCAAGCTCGGTCATCAGACCTCCCGACGACTCCTTGTAGAGCCTCCAATTTATCTTCCTTTCCAACTCTGGCGAGGGCACCGGTCTGCGCCAATCGGCATTGCGGAACCAATGGCAACGCATACCCACCACATCTCCAATGAGTCCCGAATGAATCATCTGCATACCCTTGATATACTTCTCGTCATACATCCTCTGCATACAGAAGTAGAGTGCCCTGTCGGTCTTTTGGTAGGCCTCCCAAATGGCCCTACACTCGTCAAGGGTGCGAGCCATAGCCTTCTCGCAAAAGACGTGTTTGCCGGCCGAAAGAGCATCCAACACGATGGGTGCGTGCCAATTGAGCGGAGTGGAGATAATCACGCCATCGATATCCTTATCCTCCAACAGTCGGTGGTAGTCGCTGTAAGTCTTTGCCTTGGGGAAGAACTCGGCTGCTTGTCGGAGGTGGGGTTCGTAGTTGTCGCACACCGCAACCACCTCTGCGTGGGGAATTAACAGGAGGTTGTGTGCGTGGTACATACCCCTACTACCCGTACCAATGAGTGCCACACGCGCTTTGTGGCCACCAATCTCTTTGAGTTTTTCGGGAGTACACGATTTGAGCCAAGGGGTTGTTGCTAACAGCGCAGCACCACCCGAAAGGTATCCGAGGTTACGGATAAACTTCCTCAAACTCAAATCCACACCTTGCAATTGTTTTTTTTCGTTCATTTCTATCTCTTAAAGTTCATACATTTCAAACTCCACATCCGCAAATCTTTCGGCAATGGCTTGTCGTTCCTGCGGATTTGCCACCATCCACACCGTGGAGAGCACCTCGGCATCCAACGGATTGGGAGCAACCACAGTGGTTGCCATTGGCGAGGATTCATAGTCGCCCGTGGTGGGGTTGATGATGTGCCCCGAATAGTCGGCCGTGTTACCCGATGTGGACATCGACACATCCCTCAGGGCAAACTCCCTGACGAGTTCTCCCGTGTAGGGATTGTTGAGTGCCACCTTCCAACACTCCCCGTAGGGATGGTGTCCGAGAGCCAAGAGCGAGCTGCGCCCAAAGTCCACAAAGGCACACGCCACTCCCTCCTCTGCCAGCAGCCGCTTCACCTCACACAGGGCATATCCTTTGGCAAAGCCGCCAAAGTCGAGCATCACACCCTCTTCGGCAAACCTCACCCGCCTCTGCTCCTTGTCGTACTCCACAAACGAGAAGTCCCTCAGCGTAATGTCAAAAAGTCGTTCGGTCTTGTGGTAATACTCCCCACAGAGTTCTATTGCGTGGCCCAGCACAGTGCCCACCTCCACCCACTCTTCGGTGGGGCAGAGGGCATTGAGGCGCGCCACCTCGCTCTCGGAGTCAAATCGGTTGAAAACCTTTTCGAGCACTTCGAGCCTATCCATCACTCGCCACCACAGCAGGTCGGCATCCTCCCCGTCGGGGTGTTTCATCAGCAGGTCGAACCGAGTGCCCATAATGCGTGGCACAAAACCGTGGAACATACGTTCCTCTGAATCCCACTCTGCCTGATTGACCAACATATCTTGCTTCTGCGCTCTCTTCTATTTTTCGTTTGCCAACCTCACGGCCTCGGTGGTTATGAGGTACTTCGAGAGGGTGTTGTCCACCTCCCACTGCGGCATTGGTGCGCCACTCTTGTAGGCAAGGAAAGCCTCTGCCACCTTACCGAAGTGCTCTTCGTGCGAGAGGCGAATGGCGGCGGGGATGTTCACCTTGTAGGCACCCTCGCCTGCGGGCACAATCTCAATCTCCGGCCACTCGGCCTGCAACCTCTTCTCAAAGGCCTCCAAAGCCTCCTCAAAAGCCTTCACATCGGCTCCCTCGGCGGGCTCCACATAGAGTCCCTTCACATAGCCATTGTCGGCATTTTGCAACTGCTTGACAATGGCCTTTGTGCCCCTCTTGATGGAGGTAGAGGTGTCGCCACTACCCTCCGGAGCCACAAAGTTCCACACCACCTTCATCTGCACATTCACGCCCTTCATCACAAAGTTAACCACTCCGTTGGCGTTCACGTTGAGCACACCTCGGCGCACATCCTTTTTCAGGTAGTCGGGCCACTGCTTGCACCCCGTAGATTGCTCATATTGGGCTGCTGTGATGCGTGTGGGCCAATGCTCGGCCGACACAACGGCAACATCCTCACATCCGATGCTCTGCTCGGGGAAGCACTGCCAAGCCACTTGGTCAATGAGGTGGGTGGTAACATCGGCAATACCCTCTCCCTGCTGCTCCACATCGTAGTACCACGCAGGGCGCACCGAGGGTTTGCCCGACACCATTTTGCAGAAGTGGTGCACGCTCTCCTGATAGACCGCAGGCTCTTCGGCCGTACCCTGCGTGAGAACACCAAAGAGGGCCTCGTCTGCGAGCATACGTTTCTCCACAATATTCTGAATGTCATACCTTTCGGTCATCAGTTCATAGACCACCAAGCCCTTTTCGGCCGCCAAAGCATAGGCCTTTTTGAGCAACTCATAGTCCTCGGCAGTGATGGCCATAGGCTTGTCCGACAACACATTGAAGCCTGCCTGCACAGCCTGCCAGATGTATTGCGTCTTTTTGCGATTGTTGCCTGCCAGCACCACCACATCGCCCTTTCGCTCTGCCACCATACGACTGAGGTAGTCCTCGCCCACATAGGCATCCAGCACCCAATGTGTGGGGTTATCCACCCTGCTGTTGTAGATCTCGATGGCGGCCACATATTGTCCCACCTCGGCACCCTCGGGGGCATAGACAGCGATGGTGTCGCACAGAGCCGACAAGGGGCTTTTTTGTAACAAACTTGCGTGGAAATGGCCGGGGTCAAGTACAATCACCCTGCTCTTTGCGGGCTGTTCGCCCTGTGAGGCACAGCCGAAACCAAATGCAATCATAAGCGACACGAGGCCATATCTAAAAACTTTTTTCATACTCTCATTTATCTATTCCTAAATAACACTCTGCTCCCTACCTATTGTCATAGACAATACGTCCCTCGACAATGGTAGTACAAATATTGACATTTTCATCGAAAATAACAACATCTGCATCCTTGCCGACCTCAATAGAGCCCTTCCTTGCGCTCACACCCATAATGCGGGCGGGCACCTCGGTTGCGCTCTTGACAATCTCTTCAAGCGGCAGTTCGGTCAGCTGATGCACCGTGCGCACCACCCTATCCATCGTGGCAACACTACCGGCAAAGGCGCTGCGGTCGAGCAGTTTGGCCACTCCGTCTTCCACCACCACCTCTTGTCCGTCTTTCACGCCGCCCAACAGATAGACACCATCGGGCATACCTGCGCCACGCATCGAGTCGGTAATGAGTGCAATGTTATCCGCACCCTTCACTTTGAACATCAATTTCAGCAGACTCTGCGGAACGTGTATGCCATCGCCGATAATCTCCACAGTGGCTCCATCGGTGTAGTATCCCCACTCTATCACACCCGCATAGCGGTAGGCATTGCGGCGGGTGATGGTGCTCATACAGGAGTAGAAGTGGGTGAGGTGTGTGAAACCTGCCTTGTAGGCCACCTCGCACTCATCGAAGGTGGCGTTGGTGTGGCCCATAGCCATCAACACCCCCCTCTTGCGCAGTTCAGCACCCATCTCGGGGGCTCCCTCCAACTCCGGAGCAAGGCTCCAACGAGCAATGTCGCCATCGGCTTCGTCGAGCAGGCCCACATACTCCTCGGGCGAGGGGTTACGCAGAAAACGAGGGTCTTGTGCGCCCTTCATCTCGTAGGCAAAGTAGGGGCCTTCGAGGTGCAAACCACCCATTGCGGCACCGCCGAGGTTGGCCTTTTTTGCCTCCTTGTAGAGTTTGAGAGCCTCATAGAGCGACTCGGTGGTGCTCGAAAGGGTTGTGGGATAGAGCAGCGTGGTACCGCGCTCGGCGTGCTTCACGAGGGCGGCTTCGTAGGCCTCCACCGTGCCGTCCATAAAGTCGGCACCACCCGCACCGTGGGTGTGCAGGTCGATGAAACCGGCCGACACTCGGCGCCCACAGGCATCAATCACAACATCCTCGGCACCCACCATCGGGACCTCCGGACCAACATAGGCAATCTTGCCCTCTTCAAGCAGCACATTAGCAGCCGTGGATTTACCGCCGCTAATTACCGTGCCATTTATGATGGATATTCTCTTCATATCGATTACCTCTTATTTCTTTGCTCTCTTGGGGCACCAATGCTCAATCTTGTGGCCAATGGTGGCATAGAAAATCAGGTAGAGGAAGCAGGGGATAAGCACCCAATAGCCCGTTTGGAAGTCGAACTTGTCGGCCACAGCCGCATAAATCATAGGCAGAATGGCGTTGCCACACAAGCCCATCACCAACATCGAAGAGCCGAGGCTGGTGAACTTACCGAGGTTGCGGATAGCCAAAGGCCAGATGCCCGCATAGATGAGCGAGTTGGGGATACCCAACAGCACCAAGAACCAGAGCGAGATGTCGGTGTCCAAGCCGAACACCCTCACAGCTCCCGATGTGAGCACCACAAGCAGCGAAAGAACGAGTCCGAGGGTGGTACAAATCACCAGAGCCTTCTGCTGTTTGAGGTACTTCGGGATGAGCGCAATACCGCACAAGTAGCCGATGAGGATACAAGCCAGAGTGAGCGAAGGCAGAATTTGTGCATCGCTCATACTGATACCCATTGTGCTGGCATAGCGAATGGAGGTGTCAATCGAAACCACCTGCGAGCCGGTGTGGCAGAACATTGCCAACATACCGAGGATGAGGTAGGGGTAGGCAAAGATGCTCTTGCGCTCGGTACCCTCGCCATCTTCGGCCTTGTTGTCCTTGCTAGGGTTGATATCGGGAATGGACGAGCGGTAGAAAACAATACCGAAGACGAACAAAATCACACCCAAGCAGAGGTAGGGAACAATCACACCGCTGATGAGCTGGTCGAGTGCGGCCTCTTTGGCGGCTCCAACGAGGGTGCCGTTGCCCACCTGCTCCATAATAATCTTGTCGCTCTGGCGAATCACCAGCGCCGAGAAGATGAAGGGGGAGATGATGCCTGCAAACTTGTTGCAGATACCCATAATACTAATCCTTCGTGCGGCACTCTCGATGGGGCCGATGATGGTAACGAAGGGGTTGGCAGCGGTTTGGAGAATTGCCAAGCCCGTACCCAGACTGAACAGACCAACGAGGAATACCCAATAGGTGCGTGTGAGCGCTGCGGGGGTGAACATAAAGGCACCAAAGGCCATAATCCACAAGCCAATCTTCACACCCTTCTTGAAGCCAATCTTGTTGAGCAACACCGATGCGGGGATGGTCATCACCAGATAGGCGATGTAGAAAGCAAAGGTTACAAGATAGACCTGCACCTCGCTTTGGAGGTCGCACGCCACCTTGAAGTAGGGAATCAGAATGGAGTTCACCCACGACACAAAGCCGAAGATGAAGAACAAACATCCGCACATAAAGAGCGAGCGGATGTAGCTTGCTTTGGGATTTGCTGTTACACTTTGAGTAGTCATAAGTTTTACTATTTTTTTGTGTTTATTTGTTCGTTCTATTTGAGGTGGTATTCAAAGAACTTGTATATCACCTCGTTTGCTTCGGGGTCGGGGGTGTGCGACTCTCGGTTGGTCATACCCACGCGGCCCTCATAGCCGAGCAACTTGTTTACCTCCACCGAGTGGTTGAGTGCCCTCCACTGCGAGGGCTCATCGGAGTAGCCGCCCGACACGAGGAATGGCCTCGGCGCCATCAGTGCGTGCACCTCGTGGAGGTCGTGGCCGGTGGACTTCATATATTCGTAGGTGCCGAGCGAACCGAGATACCACGGCTCCCAATAGTTCACATAACCACCCTTCTCCTCGCAGAAGACAATGCCGGGGTCACCCCAAGCGGCACAAGCAAACTTCTCGTAGAAACACGAGGCGAACATAGCCCACTTGCCACCGTAGGAGTGCCCGACAATGCCAATTTTGTTCTCGTTCACATCCCTTTCGAGTGCGAGCGCTTCGAGTGCGTTGGCCGAAGCGTAGCCAAGCATTGAGAGGGGCTCCACCGTTTCGTTACCCTTGGAGGGGTAGCGAATTGAATATGTCTTTGTACGTGAAGTTTCGGTGGTGCCAATGGAGAGTGCCACAAAGCCCCTGCGTGCAAGTTGAATGGCAAAGTCACGGTAGGGCCTAACGCCCTCAAAGCCGAGCGCCGACTCGGGCTCATAATAGACCACCACTACGGCAGGTTTGGGGCCTTTGGGAGCGGTAGGCACAAGCAGGTAGCCTTCGGTCTGCTCGTTGGGAGTCCACATAAAACTCACACGATGACGGATGATACCCTCTTCCATCTCCACGGTATCGAGTTTGGTGAGTGGCTGATTGTAGATAATCTCGGGCCACTGTCCCATTTTATTGTGCCAATAGTTTTTGATTTCCTCCCTGCGGAGAGCCCACTGCTCGGCTGTATGCACAGTGTCGCCATTTTCAAACACCAGCGGCGAACGGTAGTCGCCCATCTCGCCCTGCCACTCGGCAGGCACTTCAAAGTGGTGTCCTATCTCGGTCCAGATGGCCTCTTTATCCACTTTGGGGTTGCTGCACGACACCATCAGGAGTGTCGCCACAAGGGAAATTGCTGTGGTAAGTTTGTTCATTTTTAGTTTGTTGTTTGGTTTGTTCGCCACAGGATGGCACCCCACTCAAAGGAGAAACAGGGGCACACCAACCCATCTACAAAAATAGGTCTTTCTCGCCTAATTCACCATACGAAAAACGACAATCGCACCTCAAAAAGCGCAAAAAACACTTTTTGAATTAAGAAAGAGCAGAAATGGAATTGAGAATTGAGAATTATTTAGGAGAGGGCAAGAAAGGGATTTGAAAATGGAAAATGGAAAATTGAAAATAGCACTCTCCCTCTAAG
>JAZNNC010000047.1:0-92514 GCA_045580045.1 Tidjanibacter sp. | reverse complement strand
GATATGGATAGATTGATTGAGAAAAGGGGACAACAACAATTAACCAATAATAATGCATCGGTATGAAGCGATTGAATAAAAACAATTAATAATGGTGTAGTGGATATTTAAGCAGCATCCGCTTATTTGATTCAGAAAGAAATAATCAATTGATCTAATTGATGTAGGTTAGAGATTATAATAAAATCATCAACAAACTGCAAATACTTTACCATTCATTTAAATCCTTTAAATAAAATTTATTACCTTTGAGGTAAAATTATATGATTATGGCTAAAGAAGAAAATAAAGATTGTTTTGTTATTATGCCTATCGCTGATTGTGAAGGGTATGAAAAAGGGCATTTTGGACATGTTTATGATGATATAATTAAGCCTGCGATAGAAAAGACCGAGTTTAGGGCAATCCGTGCTGATGAAGTTAAAGAAACAAATCTCATTCATCTAGATATACTTAAAAAACTTATTGATGCACCAATTGCTGTATGCGATTTAAGTACACGAAATCCAAATGTTTTGTTTGAACTTGGAATACGCCAAGCTTTCGACAAGCCTGTTGTACTAATTCAAGAGAAAGGGACTCAGAAGATTTTTGATATTGCACCACTTAGATATCTTGAGTACTCAAAAGATATGAAGTATCATGAGGTACTTGAAAGTCAGAAAAAATTGCAAGAAGCAATTGAAGCCACAAAAGCCGCCGAGGGTGATTCGGGAAATGTTAATTCGATTGTCAAATTAATGGCTTTAAGTGCTCCTGCCAATATCCCTAACCTCGATAGTTCTAATAAAGAAGTACTTGCTTTGGATGTTATGCGGTCACAAATGAATGACATGAAAATGATGATGGAAATGTTTATTCATGATGGCAAAAGGGGGATTTCAAGGAGAAGCAATATAGCCGCAATTGAATATGAACGAATAGTAAATCGATTAGACAAATTAGCATCCTCTAAATTAGAACCCGAATTTGCAGATAGAGAATATTCAAAACTAATGCGTGATACTGAAGAAGTGATGATGAATTGCGGAGGCGAATTAGACCATAGAATGTTCAAGTATTTAATGGATAAAATTTATCGTCAACGAGACGAATATTTTTCCACAAGATAGCTTTCTGAAACATTATAAACTGGGATAATTAAATTTGATTTTAATTGTCCCAATTATTTTTATCCCCAATACCGCCAGTCGCTTATTCCCGTTGCAGTCCATTAAGTTAGTACAGACTCTTCTGAAAGCGAAAAGGTCAAGCGGCAAGCCGTTTCGGACAGAATCTTCCTCCTGCGGAGAGTATTCAGCCCGAAAACCTTTTCCCTTTCACGTCTGTACAATGAACGCTTTCGGCAACGGAAACAAACGACTGACGGAAAAATAATAAAAACACAAAAAGAACAGCATACAAGTAGGTTTTAATCAAATAGCCTAAATGTACGCTGTTTCCGTTTCTATCTTTGGAGGGATATTTTTTAGGAATCATTATAATGGGGCAGACGGCAAACTGCACTCCCTCCAGAAAAATAATTGGCTTCGCATCGCTGTTTTTCCTCTCTTCCGTAAACTTTTTTGGCATTTGCTTTGTAAAATGTAATAAATGTATTACATTTGCAACATGAGAACTATGATAAGAAGTACAGAATTCGATGAGTTTTACAACTCGCTGCCTGCAAATGTTCAGAACAAGGTCAAATATGCGATGAACATTTTAGCAGATGTAAAGGTCGTAAATACCAAGTTGGTAAAGAAACTTGTAGATACAGATTTCTATGAGTTGCGCATATCTGTAGGTAATGAGTATAGAGTAATCCTCTTCACCATTGACCACGATAACTTCATTGAAGCCGAGCAGATACTTCTTTTGAATGGTTTTATGAAGAAGTCCACAAAGGACTATAAGAAAGAGATACAAAAAGCAGAACAAATTTTAAACAGTTTACAGCAATGAGACCAAAGATTGACATTAACAAGCTCAAACATCTTCCCACAACTGAGGATATGTTTGTCGATGAGTACGGAGCAAAGGGTACTGCTTCGCGTGAAGAGTTCGATGCGAAGTCTCGTGCCTGGTACTATGCCGAGGTGTTGAAAAACGCCCGTAAAGCCGCAGGAATCACTCAACAGCAGCTTGCCGACAAGATTGGCAAGAAGCGTGAGTATGTGGCTATGCTCGAAAAAGGCGAAACCGATATGCAACTCTCCACTTTCATTATGATTTCGGAGGCTGTCGGCTTGAAATTCGCCTTGACATATTAGAGGCTTTGAGGTTGCTATCCCCCTTATCTTAAAACACCCTTTGACATATTGTCGAAGGGTGTGTTGCATAATAAAACTCAACATCTTCTTTACAAAAATGAGTTTGAAATATCGTATTATACCAAGAAAAACGCTAACTTTGAGAAAATCTTGGAAAGACATCTTATAAAGGCATAAGAATATGAATAGAATTATACTTGTTGGAAATGGATTTGATTTGGCGCACAGACTTCCTACAAAATACGAAGATTTCATAAGGGCATTTTGGAAGAACATTTCAGCGCAACTGCGTGTTTGCAATAAACCTGTCCTAGAAACAGACTTTGTAAATGTGGGTTATATGAATATCTCCCCAAAATTACGGATGTCTTCATTGGGTTTAGCACATGATTTATTTGATAGTACTGCGACTATTTGTTCATCCGCTCAAGAAATAGAGAATCTTATTAGAAGCAGTAGGTCTCATATACATTTAGATTACAATAGTAAGTTGTTTCAAAATATCAATAACAACATTGAAGTTTACAAATGGGTTGATATTGAATCAGAATATTATAATTTGCTTAAAAACTCAAATGCAGACAAGGCAAAAAGTTTGAATGAAGAGTTTGACAGATTGCGTTTAATGTTGATAGAGTATCTACAAGAAGTACAAGATAAAAAGATTGACGACTCTATTCTGCACAACCCCATTAAAGAGTGTATGATGGCACCATTTTGCGCCAAAGAAATATCAATTGAGTCACAAGATGCATGGAATAATTTTATAAAACTCAGAATCACGGACCACTTTTTGAGCGATGTGATAAAAAGATACCAGCCATCAGAATCATGCGAAAGACTCAAGAAAGTAAATGACTTCAAAAAGAGATGGCACGACCAAATAGAGAATATGGGGATAGAATCTATTGACGGCAACAATCTACCTCCAGATATGCTATATCCCGATAGGGTTATGCTTCTTAATTTCAATTACACCAACACGGCGGATATGTATATGCCAGAGGATGGATATGTTTTCCCCATCAATCACATTCATGGAGATTTGAGTAATCCCAATAGTGTGATTTTTGGTTACGGTGATGAACTTGATGAGAAATATCAAGAGATTCGCAACCTTAACAATAACGAGTTGCTGAAAAATATGAAATCCATTCGATATTTGGAGGATGTAAATTATAGAAATCTTCTTACATTCATAGAATCGGCTCCTTATCAAGTTTATATTATGGGGCACTCTTGTGGCGTATCCGACCGAACATTGCTAAACACATTATTTGAACACCCAAATTGTGTGTCGATAAAACCATTCTATTATGAGAATGAGCAAGGGCAGGATAACTATATTGAAATAGTGCAGAATATTTCTCGCAATTTTAATGACCCCAAGAAGATGCGAGATAGAGTTGTAAATAAGACCTACTGTCAGCCGTTGCCACAATGTCCTAAAATAGAAAAGCCGTAACTTTTACAATATAGTATCTGAATAACACACCCCACCGACCGAGTGGCAGGTGGGGTGATAGGAAAGAATTGGGTATTGCCAACTTACTATTTTGATAAGATTGACTGTGCTTCAATGGTTTTGTTGTTACTCAATACCCAAGTGAGGAACGATTCAAGGTCTGCACTTTTTGCCTCCCCATAGTTCAAGTGCTGTTCATCTTTTACGCCGCCATAGCACCACAAGTCATCATTAGACATCTCCAAAGTGTAGTATTGGTACTCCAATGTGCGAGTATTAATCAACACGGCACCATACTTGGCTTCGGGGGCGGCTTGGGGCTCTGGGAATTGATAGACCACTTGCTTGATTTCGCCATAGTCATTCACGCTCAACACACGGAATTTCGCCAACTCTGTCTCGTTCACATACCCTACTTTATATCGAATAGTTTTTCTTATCATTTCTTCATCCCAAAGAACACGATATGTAGAGTTATGTTCTTTTTTTCTTAGGAGGTCGAGCATAGTAGGAATAAGTCGATATGCCAAGGAGTAAATGTAGTAGCGATTTGGAGTTGGGTCAATAATTTGTTCGTAGCGTTCTAGAAAATCGCTATTGGCAACACTCAACAAACGTGCAAAACTCTCGAAGTATCGTTCAAACTCATTCATATATTGCATCGGCGCCTCAATGGTATAAATAACCATATCATCGTCAACAATAACGACCTTAACCAATCGCACCTCGCTCATATATTCAAAGTAGCATCTCCTATACCGAGCAATTTTTGCTTTATCTTCATCAGGCACATCGTATCTCACCTGCATTATTAGCAAACCATCCCCATAGTTGATGTACATATTAAGGTCGCCATACCTAATATGAATTGTATCTTCTTCAAAGATTTGAGGAGCATAGCCCAATCGAGACAGGCTCTCCACTATTTGTGATAAGGTGATATCCTTCTTGTGGTTGCCATCCAACTTTGCAAGGAGTCCAAGTAAATGTATTCCTTCTGAGTAGCTCTTTTTCAAGGTTCCAATATATATCATCAAAAATACTATTGGCACGATGACGGCAATGGCAATCACAATATATAAGGCTGTGGGAGTCCACAATTGTATGCCCGTCATACAACCAACAAACAATGCCAAAAACGGCACTGCAAGACCAATATCTCGAAACCAACGACCTCTTCTTTCTATTTTGTTCAATTCTTGATTTGTGCGGTCGATTAGGTGCATTAATTGGTCGTCACTTGCGCTAAATTCAGAACACGAGCCTTTGGGAGATGCCAGTTCCTCGTTTGTCAAGCCACAAATGGCATCACCATCATCTTGTTGCTTGTAATGTTTGCAACCTTTGCATATATTCCCGTAAGCCAACTCTGTTGCAAGTTCGGGCGTGAGTTGTGTTTTCTGTTTCTTCATTTGTATAGAGTACTTATTAAAGATTCGTTTTTTATATCCACGGCATTGGCACCTCGAGCAAGGTGAGTTCCGTTATGTGTTTATTCATCGTATGTGCGCCCCGTAAAGCGGTCGGCTTCCTCTTCTGAAATGTGGATAGACGGACCAAAGATGTCTTTATTGAGGGATATGACTATCAACTGAAAAGCATCATTATCCACGATATTGTAATGTTGTTTCATACGGCACATAACCCCATATTTCTCGTTCTCGTAAACATCAAATTCGTAAAGGCCACCAAGCATTACCTCTTCGCCTCCTGCAACATCCTTAAACTTGGTCTTGATTGTACCCTTGAAAAAAAGTTTGTCAATATCTTGAATTGAGAAGACTCCATCCATCCACACATACTCCTCCTCGGTAGGTTCGGGACTCTCGCAGAAGAGTTCGCCTGCACACATATAGCAAATACACTCATCGAACACTTGCCCAATTCTTGTGCTATCGGAGGGAATGTAAGCTGCTAATATCTCGTGCTTGCCCACAAAGAAACCTTTCATTGCTTCCTTGTTCTCCTCGGTTAGGACACACTTCCCTTGTACCCTGTCGTACCATAGCTCGTCTACGGGAATACCTATATAGGTCACTCCATCCATCGACTCATTGGGGTTGTCCTTTCGGAGAGCTTCTCCAACATTCACTCTATAATCTGTGTAGGTATTGGAGTTGCCTTTGTCTGGGAGGTCTTTGCTACGGTTGATTTTCTCCAAAGCCCTCTCCGCACGCCACTTGGAGAGTGCAACTGCTGGCGACTCGCACCACCCGCACACCCTCGCCACGCCATAACCGCCCAGCACCACCGCAAGGGCAATCAGAAAGATTTTTAGGGAGTGTTTCATAGATTCATTTTACCAAGTTAAGTCTTCTAATGGGATGTTATAGTCTTCGCAAATACGATTCGCTGTCTCTTTAATGACAGACACTCCGACCCCCTTAATTCTATTGTTATCAAGAGTATCATATACTTCATCGTAATTGTTACATTTTTCCAAAGTTCCTCGCAATGTTCCAACTATTTTATTCCATTCTTTTCGAGCTTTTTGAGGAATATAAGTTGATGCTGGGCGCATAACAATCAAGAAGTCGAACAAATAGTACTCTATATTACTTCTTTTTTAAGATTCGCATACTTTCATTATCAGCAAAACAATAATCTAAATCCATTCGCACAGAAAGGAAGTGACTCAACTGTCGAAGTTCTGCTTTTAATGCTCGTAATTCTCTTCCTTTTAAGGAATTTGTGTAATGTTCTGATATGCGATAAGTACAATTTGTTGTGTCAGGGGTATATCCTCCTTGAATATCTACAATTTCTATATCCCAACCAGCATCCAAACATTTTGCTATGTGCGGGAAATTTTCTCGCAATAAAGCCATTATATTTTCCGTCAAGAACGACATATTTCCTTCTATTGTCAATGTACCCCGCCCAAACAAATAGGTTGGTTCTATCTGCTTTCGTTCATAGGTGGGTGCTGTAAGTTGGTGTATGGGTATTTGTTTAAGAAATCCAAAATCGTCATCCAATAGATATATGTCAGAGTCAAATTTTAACCCCTTGGACATACCTGCTGGGATACCATATGTTATGGCTATAACCCCCTTAATGTGACCTATCTCCATCTCTCTTCCTCCAATGTAAATTGTTAATTTATTGTTTTCGAGGTAACAATGTATAGTACTTCCAGCAGACATAACGAGTGGTGATAGCAAATTTGTTCCACTCCACCCCGAATCTGGTAAAAAACCATAAAAATTAACCAGAGGTGGTGTTTTGGCTGATTTCACAGTCATCATTGTGAGATGATACAACTTATTGTCAGAACCCAATAAATGCAGTGTGTAATAGTTACTATCATACACATTCCTGAATCGCTCCTCGTTTGTATCCTCGCGAAAACGAAGATGTATTTTAGGTATCACACGCTTATTAATGTAGGCACCAACATAGTAGGTGGCTTGACCGACACCAACATTCTCTGCTACTTTTAATGATGCGCCATAGGTTGTGGCGTTGAAAACAAAGATATCCTTTTTGTGTAATAGATGCATAGGAATGTCTACCGTTACCCTATATCCTTCTTCATTTTGAGTTCGGTTGGGGATAATTTGTGGAATGTTTTCTTCCAATTCATCAAACAATGATGGCAGCGGTTGTTGTTCTTCCGATTCAGGAATGAATGGTTGATAAACAATCTGCCCCACGCATACTTTTACAAAAAACAATATACCTATTGATAGAATAATTTTTCGTTTCATACTTGTCATCATTTGTTGTGTTGTTTCTTCATAACTTCTATTATTTAAAGAAATCATAAATCAAAATAAACCCAACCGACATAGGGAATATTGGCTTTATACATAAAACGCTTATCCATTTCATTGCCCCAAATCGTGTCGCATTTTTTAATTGATGCAGCATATGCACACTTAATCCATTCCCTATTGCCCCATCCTCTTTCGCCATAATATGATGTAACCTCCATTGTGCGGCCTCCATAACTATACGTTGTTGCCGTTATTTGAATTGGTATTTTCACATAATCACCATCAGAATCTATGGCATATGCTGTTGTCCTCATTGTTTGTGTTTGAGTCGTATTCCTTTGTTGTGGAACGTCATATGATTGATAAAATGGATTGTCATCCGTTTGTGTTCTACTTCTTGAATCATTGGGAATGAATGGTTGATAAACAATTTGCGCATTTGCAATAATACTAACAAATGCGAACGATACGATAAGCAAAATTCTTTTCATGGTTAATAGTATTTTTTTGCCCATCAACCCCCAATGTGCGGTTATTATAAAAAAAGAAAGTGTGGAGCTGATTTCGTTTATCTATGTGAAGGTTGTGGAATACCCGAAGTAAAATAAACGATACAATGCCCCACACCTATGTATGATATACGATTGATGTGAGCACACCAATGGCATATATACAAGGAATGAGTGCTGTTCGTCCATCCTTTACTTCCGAAAACTTCCACATTCTCTTTGAAGGACAGTGCGAAAACACTTTCATTAAATATGTCTGCCTACGGGCAGTTAAACCCATAGACACCACAAATATAGAAAAAATTTCGCAAAACGAACAACACTCACAAAAAGGGCATTGCATCATAGGCAAAGAAAACCTCCCCACCAAGCAATGCAAGCCATAAAAAAGCCCACCTCAACAGGCGGGCTGAAACAAGTTACATCTTTTTCAAGAGTTCCTCTAAATCGGTTTTGGACTTTATGCGGAACACCTCGCCTCGGAACTCCACAAAGCCGTTCACAGCCTCCTCAACGGGCTTATCGTTCACAAACAAATCCGAGAACTCAACACCCAACGCCTCGGCAATCTGCTCCAACTTTTGGATATTGTTAGTGGAGAGTAGGAGATTCACATTTTGCTTTGCCACCCCCATCATCTCCGCAAATTTTGTCTTTGAGATACCCTTCTCTACAAGCAATTCTGCTATTCGTAATTTAATCATATTACCTCATTTTTAGTTGTAATCACAAATGTATTACAAAATTTCAAATTTCAACCAATAAAATAATAAAAAAATATACCTGAACAATAAAAAAGTATTAAAATAATTTGCCAGAATAATAATTTATCATTACCTTTGTAATAACAAAAAGAGATAGATATGGCAAAAGAGAGAAAATACAAGGTTGGTTGCTCAGGCACAGGATGGGGTGTGTGGGAAATTGCAACGGGTAAGCACATCGCAAGTTTTGGAAGGAATAGATATGCTGCCCTCGAAAAGTGGTACGAACTCGAAGGGTGGAAAAAGCCCGCATATTGGTATTAGAAAAAAGTATAAAGTGTAATAAAAAATCTTACAGGTATGAGTTTGGTGATAGTAAACAGCGGAACAGCCCACAGGGCAGATGTGATTGCAGTTCGCACGGGTAGCGCAATAATGGGAGTCTTGAAGGCACAGATGATTGAAACTCTAAAAGCAAAGATGCAGAGTGGTGTTGCCCACTTCATCTACCTAAAAAAGGATGGTACGATTAGAGAGGCTTGGGGAACTACTGCAAGCAACCTTATGAGAGCCACACAAAATGGTAGGGGGTTATCGGGTGATGATGTAAACACCGTCAAATACTACGATATTGTCAAAGGTGGCTATCGCTCCCTGCGTTACGAAAACCTCCTCCAAGTCCTCTAAAAAGCGAAAGGATACCATAATAGGTATCCTTTTTTGTTAATCGAGCATTGCAACTGCTCGGTTTTGCTGTTCCACCTTACGGCTGTTGTGGTAGCGATGGAAGGCTTTACTGCCGGCAGTGTGTCCGCTCATCGTGCTAATCACCGAGTCCGAAACTCCCTTCCCGACCAGAACATCCACAAAGCAACTCCTTGCAAACTTACTAATCGCAACATCGTAGAGTGGCTTAATCTGCATTTGATTGTAGGAGTTATAAACCGTTACCTTGCGATTTAACCCCGCCTCTCGAAACATCTTCTTTATTCGGCTGTTGTAGATTTGCTTATGCTTGGGAAACCGAAACAGAGGGGTTTTGCTCGTTGCACCCTGCTCTCGGTACTTGTTCACGATAGCGAGTGCATTGGGCGAGAGGGGTATGCGACAATTCACCGCAGTTACATCCTGTGTCTTGCGAGGGAAGTAGTAGATGCTCGTGGAGCCATCCTCCTCGTCAATCAAGTTTTCGTACTTCAACCCGAAAAAGTCGCTAACCCTACAACCAACAGAGCATTGGAAGTAGAACAAATCTCGTGTAAACTCCAACTCCTCATTCTCAAACTTGGTATTCCACAATTGCCTTTTCTCCTCTTGGGTGAGTGTTACTGGGTCGCCGTAGCGTGGAGTGGGCACTGAGTAGTCCATAATGTTGCCGTAGTCGGTTACACCATACTGCTTTCTACTCCAACGGAAGAACTGCTTAACGCAAGCCATAATCTTGCTCACGGTGTTGTGATTCTTCTTTCGTGCTCGGTTGCGAGGGTTTGGAGTGTTGTCGTACTCCCCGCTGTCATTGTCCAAAAACACATTGAAACGGGTTAGAAGGTTCGCATTGCAACACTCAAAGGTTATCTCCTGCCCCAGATACTGCTCAAACCTGCGGAGGTGATTCATCGCATTCACTCGGCTCTTCAATCTACCTTCCGACACAGTTCTGTCCTTGCAGTAGAGTTCCGCTAACTGCCAAAACATATTGTCCTCACCCCTCTTCTCCTCATTTTTAACGGTAGCCTTGATATTCTTACCCAATGCCTCATCCAATGCACCAACCAACTCCTCCTTGCTCAAATCGGAGTGTTTAGCCGAGAGTGTGAGGATTGTAGCCGAAATCAAATCCAACGCCCTGTTTGCATCGGAGTATTGCACAAGCCGACTCCCCTTCTTTGCAAGGCAGCCCTTGTGGATTCCGAATGTGCGATTACCATCACCTTTGCGAGCCTCCACCACAGAGCCAAACCAAGCCCCCTTTTGTGCCTTATAGCCTGTGTAGTAGTTCACCTCTCTCCTACCATTTATACTTACGAGTGCGCCGATTTGATAATAAGGCTCTGCGCCCACCTCTTTCTTTGACTGGTAGATGTTCTTCTTCACATCCAACCTAAACCTTAATCTGTAATCCATAACTTTACTCTTTTTTCAAAGTATAAATGGACACCGATTAAAAGTAAACATTTTTTCTGGCGTAAATTATTTTTTACGCCAGAGAAACCCCTCTTCCCAACAAAGTCTAATAAGGTTAAATAAGGAAAGTTTTTCTAAACCCCGCAATTTCAAAGGGCAAACAAGGCTTAACAACCCCACATAAAACCTTGAAAATCATCCGCTTCGCACCTCAAAAACAAGGTCGGCTTTGTGCCGACCTTTTGTTTTTGAGATGCGAATCATTCGCATCCATTTTTACATTCCTCCCCACACCCCTCCTTTACCAAAGGAGGGGCTTTCTATTTGGTGGGGCTGCGGAGCGCTTGTTTTTTTAGTGAGGGCTTTGTGCCGACCTTTTGTTTTTGAGATGCGAGGACGCACCCGTTATATTACCCACCCCCTAAATCCCCCTCCTTTGAGGGGGACTTACTATTTTAGGGCGTTGGTTGCGAGCCTTTCTTTTTTGAGATGCGAGTCATTTTGCGCTCGATTTCTTCCCAACAAACGCCGCTCTTCCACTCCTCTTTTTTCGACTCAATTTTTGGCATTGTTTTTGATTCTCGCGGTTGGTTTGTGAGGCCGAAACAAGGCCTATCTTCGGTGTGATTTTCTTGTTCTTTTTTGTAGGTTATGATGCCAAAATTACCAACAAGGTGAAAAAATGGGGTGTTGTTTGTTTTTGAAAAAATTGTATATTTGCTTTATGTTGGAGTAGGATGCATTGGCGTGATTTGCTCCGACGGATAATAAATGAAAAATTGGTTGATTTGTAACCGATTGATTTATAGCAATATAAAAACGGGGGGGGTAAATCGCCACTCTCAAATATTGCCACCACATCCTCTTTGAAGGGGGTGTGTCAGTTTGGTGAAAGTGTCATTGAGAGATGTGCATTTTTCCAAACTGCGATGTGCGTTTTGGACGAGAAGAGAAAAAATTGATGATAAAATATGATTTTTTTTAAATAATAGGTAACAAGTTTAATTTTTAAAAACACACAGACAAACAATGATGAAAAAAGAGATTTATTTGGAGCCTGCCATCGAAGAGATTGAGATGGTAGTGGAAGCAGGAATCGCTCAGACGGAACTTCCCGGTTTCGGTGATGAAGGAGATATTGAAGAAATTTAGCTTCCGAGGAAAAACAATTTGAAAACAACCAAACAAATTTTATTATTTAACAAAAACAAATCACAATGAAAAAAACGCTTATTGCAATTGCTGCTCTTGCAGCAGCATTGGTGGGCTGTAATCAGTTGGGCGAAGACCAGATTGTTGTGAACAACGACACAATCTTGGGCGAAACCTTCTATGGTTACATTGACACCGAGACGCGTACTCTGATTGATTCGGAGAACAAAATCAATTGGGAGGCTGACGACTTGTTGACCGTTTTCAACAAGTACGACAACAACTTGAAGTACAATGTATTTCTGGGTGAAGGCGTAGAGACATCTCGCGAGGCCGCCAAATTTGAGTTTACTGGATCGTGGGTAGATGGTACTGGCGCTGCTTTGGCTGCCAACTATGCAATCTTCCCATTCGATGAGGCTAACACCATTAGCGGTGAGGTGCTTTCGTTCCCTATGCCCGCATTGGTGGAGGGTGTTACCGTGGGTAATGCAGATCACCTTCCTTTGGTTGCAAAGGATTTGGGTACCAACCACGAGTTCTATTTCAAGGCTCCATCTGCAGTTCTGCGTGTGAAAGTTTCGAAAGAGAACCACCCCAATCCTTTCGTACTCAAAAAACTGACCATTACCTCGAACAAAGGTCAGAAACTGTCGGGTACTGCCAACGTTGATATGGCTGCTGAGGTTCCCACCGCAACTATCGTTGACGACGAGAATGCCTCGAACAGCGTAACTCTCGACTTGGGCGAGGGTTTGGTTCTTACCACCGAGCAGCAGTACATCTATGTTGCTCTTCCCGTGGTTACCTTCGAGACCGACGATATGGTTATCAGCTTCGAGGCTAATGTTTCGGGCGACTCTAAGAGTGGTAGCATTAAGAAAGCCGCTTCGATTAAGTTTGAGGCAGGTAAGATGAAACAGACTTCGCTGCTTATCACCAGCGATTCGTTCAGCGGTTCGACCGAGGACGCAACTCCTGTTGCTAACGTAGCAGGTGTTGAGTACAAGACTCTGGAAGAGGCTTTTACCGCTGCCATTGAGCTCGGTGGTGAGCAGACCATTTCGATGACTGCTTCGGCTGTGGTTAACAGCCCCATCACCGTGCCCGCAGAGAACAACATCACTCTGATTCTCAATGGCAATACCGCAAGCTATGCAAAAGACACCATGGGTGAGGCTATGATTACCAACAAAGGTACTCTGACCATCCTCGGTGGTACCATCGATTACAACTACACCGGTGTTGCCGACACCGCTTATAGCAAAGGCAACTACACCATCAACAACGTTGGTACTCTGGTAGTTGGCGAGGGCGCAGTGGTTAAAAACAGCACTCAGGCTCTGAGCCACGCTTGCTATGCTATCGACAACAACTCGATTAACTCGGTGGCTACTCTGACCATCAACGGCGGTCAGGTAATCAACACCAACAACTACGCAGTGCGTCAGATTGGTGGTAAGAACAAAAACACCGTTACCGTGAACAGCGGTAAAATCGAGGGTACCCGCGCTATTTGGATTCAGCTTCCCGGCAGCAACACTGCTGACGCTCCCGAGATGGAGTTGACCGTGAAAGACGGTGAGCTGATTGGTACCAAGGTGGATAGCTCCGACAACCAGTTGGCTATCTACTCGTACAGCTACGGTAACGATATGAAGAACGTGAAAATCAATATCGAGGGTGGTGACTTCACCGGCGATGTTGCTTTGACCGGCGGTAAGAACAAAACCAACATCGAGACTCTGACCATCAGCGGTGGTAGCTTTGTTGGTAGGTGGGGTGAGGTTTACTCCTATGGCGATGAGGCCAAGGCAGTAGAGGCTATCACCATCAGCGGCGGTTCGTTCAAGACCAATACCGAAGTTAACAAATTCTTGGTTGACAACCTCAAAACCGCTTGGAACGAGACTACCGAGATGTACGACGTTGTTCCTAACGTTGTTGCAAATGTTAACGGTACCGACTACCTCACCATGCAGGATGCTATTGACGCTACCCCCGCAGGTGAAACCCTGACTCTGATTGGCGAGCCTACAGAGGATGAGGTTATCCTCATTGGTAAGGACATCACCATCGACGGTACCAAAGTTGCCAGCGCATCGTTGAAGCGCATGGGTCTTGCTAAGAGCGCAACCGTTCCTACCACCATCACTTCGTCGGCTTCGCGCATTATCCGCATTACCGAGGGTGGTGTTAAGGTTAAACTTGTGAACCTCAACCTTGTTTCTACCGCTACACGCGAGGGTACCAACGACATCCGTGGTATCAGCGTTGATAATGTTAAGAACGTTGAGCTTACTTTGGACAACGTTAGCGTATCGTTCGATCCCGCTTATGGTACCGACTGGGCTTACGGCGTGAATTTGTCGGGTACCGACAGCGAGAGCCATACCATTAATATTAATGGCGGTTACTACGAGGGTGCCAACAACATCAACGTTTGGGGTAAGAACCACATCGTAAATGTTAACGGCGCAACTTTGGCTAATACCTACGTTAAGGGCGAATTCGTTGGTGTTGGTGTGAAACTGAATGGTACAGGTGCTGTTGCAACCATCGACAATGTAACCTTCACCGGCGACACCGGTGCTCTCATGTGGGAGGAAGATTCCGATGAGGCTTACTTCGGTAAGAACACCATCACCGTTGACGGCGTACGTCAGGTAAATGCTGACGCACAGTTGGAGGCTGCTCTGAAAAATTGGGACGTTGAGTATGTTAAGATTAACATCCTGAAAGACGTTAACTTCCAAGTTGGCAACCCCGTTAAGGTGGGTGGCGCATCGACCAAAGAGGTTAACATCGAGGGTAACAACAACAAACTTACTCTGGCTACTACCTATTGGAGCCACATTGGTACTACCAACGATGATGCTAAACTCGTATTTAACAACATCACTCTGACCAGCTCGCAGACCAGCGGTACTTGGGACAGCTACGACCTCGCTATCAACAGCAACGCTGAGCTGAACAACGTTAAAGTTCTGAAAGCTCTGGCTTTGGACGGTGCAAACAAAGAGTTCGTTCTGAACGACGTGACCATCACCGAGAGCCACGACTACTATGCAATCTGGATTGCTGCAAATGGTGCCAAAGTTGCCATCGACGGCTTGACCATCGAGTCGGCAGGTCGCGGTATCAAGATTGACGACCAGTATTGCAACGAGAGCACTGCATTTGTAGAGCTCGACATCAAGAACGCTACCTTCACCACCGCTAATAAGGCTGCCATCATGGTTAAGACTTCGAAGGGTGCCAAGATTACTGCCGAGAACCTCGACATCACCAAAGTTGCTGCCGATGATTACCACGCAGTATGGTGCGACGAGGATGCAGCTGCATACTACGACCTCATCGAGGTTGAGGGTTGCTACATGCTGTTGGAGGGCGACACCCGCATCGCTGACGGCCTCATCTTGAAGGCTAATGGCGAGTACTGGTTGTACAGCGCAGAGGGTCTGAAATATATCCGTGACGAGGTGAACGCTACTGTTCCTTACAGCAACGAATCCGAGTTTGAGGGTAAGACCGTTAAACAGATGAATGACATCGACCTTGGTGGCGAGGAGTGGATTCCTATCGGTGACGACCGCAGCCAGCGCACAGAGTGGCACGGTATCTTCGATGGTCAGGACTTCGCTATTAAGAACTTCAAGATTACTCAGAAGACCGCTCGTGATGACGAGAACAAGTCGTCTTATGGTCTGTTCGGTAACGTTAAGGGTACTGTTAAGAACCTGACCGTTTCGAATGCACAGGTTAGCACTCCTTCGGGTGTTAAGTTTGTGGCTGCTTTGGTTGGCCGCTTGAACGGTGGTTTGGTTGAGAACTGTAAAGTTGTTGATTCGAGTGTTAAGGCTCAGGGTTGGACCGTTGGTGCTCTTATCGCTCAGTACAACGATGGTGAGGTTAAGGGTTGCTCGGTAGAGAATACTACCGTTGAGGCTCCTACCGTTGGTGGTATCATCGGTTTGGCTCTCAACTCCGGTGACCGTGTAATTGAGAACTGCTCGGTTAAGGATAGCAAGTTCATCAACACCAAAGTATATGGTGGTGCATACGATGCAATGATTGCTCCTATCGTGGGTGGTATTAGTGGCACTTTGAATGTTACTTTGAACGGTTGCTCGACTTCGAACAACACCGAGAATGGCGTTGCAGTAGGCAACACCTTCGAGGACTTCGTAGGTTACATCTCCGATGGAGACAAACTCACCGTTGATGGTAAAGAGTATGTTGCCGAGGGTGTTTGGAGTTGGGACAATGCTACTCAGCTGACCAATCTCACCGGTCTGAAATGGCTCAAGAGCACTGTTAATGGTGGCGAGACTTTCAGCGGTAAGACCGTGAAACTCGTTAACAACATCGACCTCAAAGATGAGAACTGGTCGGAGCCTATCGGTACGAGTGCAGCATACTTTGCTGGTACTTTCGATGGTAACAGCAAGACCATCAAGAACTTAGCAATCGTTGAGAGCGAGGCTAAGGAAGGCAAAGCATACCAAGGTCTCTTCGGTTATGCGAATAACGCTCACTTCAAGAACCTCATTATGGAGAATGTAAACATCAATATTCCTTGCTTGGATATCGACCACAGTCAGGGCCATATTGGTGCACTTGTGGGCTCGTTGGAGGGTACTTCGACTGTTGAGAGCGTTACCGTTCAGGGTGATGTTAAGGTTTACACAACTCAAACGGCTAACGGCGCAAGTCGCGTTGCAGTTATCGCAGGTGGTAACTCCTATGGTAAAGTGACGATGACCAACGTTCACGTTAAGGCTAACGAAGGCAGTTACCTCATTGCTAACAACAACGTAGGTGCTCTTTCGGGTCAGTTGCAGGGTGAGAGCTACTTCGTAGATTGCTCGTCGAACATCGACGTAACTGCCAACAAGTTCTTCGCTGGTGGTATCATCGGTATCGCAGCAGGCAAATCGTCTTTCACCAACTGCCACACCACCGGTGACATCGCAGTTGTAGCAGGTCGCGAGGGCCGCCACAATGACGAGTACCGTGTAGGTGGTATCGCTGGTGGTTGGGCTGATGGTAAAACTAACGTTTGTACCCTCACAAACTGCTCTTTCACAGGTAACGTTTCGGGTAAGAATACCGATGGTACGGTAGCATTCCCTCTCGATTACAGAGGCTATGTAGGTCGTGGTTACACTCTTGCTAACTGCGCTGGTAGCAAGGTTATTATCGGCGGTGAGGAACACGTTCAGGCTGACAACATCACATACGGTATCTACACTGTTGACGGCGTATATGAGCTTAACAACGCAACCGCTCTCTACTGGTTCGCTAACAAGGTGAACGTTGACCACTATCGTTTCAGCGGCGAGACCGTGAAACTGATGAATGACGTTGACCTCGAAGGTGAGACTTGGATCCCCGTAGGTTTGGAGAGCTACAACAACAACTTCATCGGTACCTTCGATGGTAACGGTAAGATCGTAAGCAACTTCGTTTGCGACGACGATACTGCAGCAGGTTTCTTCGGCCGCACTTCGGGTGGCGCATACATCAAGAACCTCACCGTTGCTGATGCTACCATCTCTTCGCGTCACTACGCAGGTGGTATCATGGCATGGGCCGAGACCGGTGGTAAGAGCAACACCATCGAGAATTGCCACGTGCTGAACTCCACTATCACCTCGACCGTAGTTAACAATGACAACGGTGACAAGGTTGGTGGTATCATCGGTTGGATGTACTATGGCAACGTTCTGAACTGCTCGGTTAAAGAGACCTACCTCAGCGGTTACCGCGATATGGGTGGTATCATGGGTTACACTAAGGGCGGTACCATTACCGGCAACTCGATTGAGAACGTTACTATCAATGTTGACAATAGCGTGAACTACAAGAACTACGGTGCACAGAAACAGTACAATGTAGGTTCTATTATCGGTCGTATCGACGGTGCTCCTACCGAGGCTAACAACACCGGTGAGGCTACCATCAAGTGGAATGGTATCCTTGCTAACGGTTCTGGCTTTGGTGCAGAGGTTGATGGCGATGACCTCGACTGGTAGTCCAAAGTTTAACGAAACACAAACTTTCAGAAAACAATGAAAAAGATATTTTATATTTTGGTTAGTGCTATCGTTGCTTTGGGCGCAGTAGCATGTAACAACGAAATTGATGAGAATATCGAGGCAAACAACGGTGGAGGAGTCTCCTTCACCGTGGCCCTCGATGACGAGGCGAGCCGCATCATCATCGGTGAGCGTGACGCCGAGAATAAGCACACCATCTCCTTCGTAGAGGGTGATGTAATCTACGCTGAGAACGGTTCGTTGAAACCATTCGAATTTGTTTGTGATGAGGATAATGTCACTTTCTACTGCAACGAGCCCAATGCCGATGGCAAACTCCCCGCAGAGATGGTTGGTCAGAAACTCAACTTCTACACCAACAAGGTGGCTCAGGCTTGGAAAGGTGCAAACGGTATCAACCTGAAAGCCAATGGCGTTACCTTCAACAACAATGGTGATGTTATCACCCTTTCGTTGGGTAGCCCCGTGTTGGCCTTCACTTCGCCCTACGATGTAGTGCTGAAAATGAGCCGTCCCGCTTTCCTCACCGAGAGCAATCAGTATGTTGATGAGATGACCTTCGCTGCACAAGAGGGTACCACCTATGTACCTTTCCTCGATGCAGGTTTGGTAACCTTCTCCTACTTGATTAATGGCGAGACCATCAAGACTATCGAGAAAGACTTCGAGACCAAGGTTTACAACATCGGTAACCTTACCCTTGCTGTTGCACAGGTGAACGGTGTGAACTACACCGAGCTTTCGAAGGCTATCGAGAAAGTTGAGGATGGTGGTACCATCACTTTGGTTGCTGACTACTGTGTTGAGGAGGAGACTCCCGCAGCTGTTGAGATTCCTGCCGGCAAGACCGTTAATATCGACCTCGGTGGCTACAAGTTCACTATGGTTGGCGCAAATGCCATCAAGAACTCTGGTATTCTGAATATTACTAATGGTGCTATCGAGTCCACCACTACCTATGCAATCAACGCACAGGAGGGTAGCGAAACTACCATCGAGGGTGTTGAGGTAACCGGTGGTCTCTATCTGAGCAAAGGTATCATGACCGTTAAGAACGGTAAGGTTTACCAGCAGAACAGTGGTCGTCACGGTATCTACAACGGGGCAGGTGAGCTCGTTGTGGAGAATGGCGAGTTTGATAGCATTTCGGGCAACGAGTTGATTCTTGCCGACGGCGAGAATGCAAAAGTTACCATCAATGGTGGTACCTTCAAGAAGACCGGCAAGTCGTACTTGTTCAGTGCAGCTGCCGATAAGAACATCAACTTTGTTATCAATGGTGGTGTATTCTATGGCTATGTAAATGAGTCCGATAGTTCGGTTGATCCTATCCGTCCCAATGCTGCTATCAAGATTGTTGGCGGTTCGTTCAACTTCGATCCTACCAATTGGATTGACGTGAATACCTACAAGGCTACCTTGAACGAGGAGAGCAAACTCTACGACGTGGCTAAGAAAGTGCCCGTTGCAGGTATTGGCGAGATGCAGTATGAGACTCTTGCAGAGGCATTCGAGGCTGCTGCCAAAACAGGTGCTCCTGTTACCGTAGCCATCGAGCCCGGTACCTACACTTCGTTCCCCGCAGTCAAACTTGCAGAGAATGTAACCATCGATGCTACCGACGTTGTATTCGATGCTGCAACCACTACCACTTTCAGCCTCAATGTTAATGGTGCAACCATCAAGGGTGCAACCTTCTCGGGTAAGGGTAACAACGATAATCTTGCATATGGTGATATTGATGGTACTTTCATTGATTGCCACTTTATTGCCGAGGGCTTCGGAGGCTTGCGCTATTTGGAGGCTCCTGCCGCAGGTAAGACCACTCAATTCATCAATTGTATCTTCGAGGGTAAAGTATGCTACGCCGTTCACATCAACAGTGGAAAGGGTGGTGATGTTCTCTTTGATGGTTGCGAGTTCTATGGCTTCAACACATTTGGTAAGGGTGTTAACCAGCTCACCATCAAGAATTCGAAGTTCGGTTACATTGGCAACTCGTACGGATACAATGGTATCAATATGCACGGTAATACCACACTCGAAAATGTGGACTTCGTATTTGACGGTCAGGCTACAACTGAGTGGTTTGATCCCCTGAAGGAGGAGTGCACCTACATTATGAATGGTGTAACCATCAACGGTCAGCCCATTACCTATATCGACGTTGATTGCTCGCCCGTTTCGGTAACCATCGACGGTGTACTCTATGAGGGTGTTGTCGATGGCGTGGTTCTCGTGAATGGCGTTTACGAGATCTACAAACCCGCAGGTATGACTTGGTTCTCGAAAGAGATTAACGTTAACAAGAACACTTTCGCAGGTAAGACCGTTAAGGTTGTTGCTGACATCGACATGAACGGTGTTGAGTATCTTGGCGGTAGCATCGCAAGCTATCCCAGCTACAGCTTCGCAGGTACTTTCGATGGTGGTAACAAGACCATCAGCAACCTCACCATCTCGGTTGAGGGCGACACCTATGGCGCAGCTGCTCTGATTCCTACCATCACTGGCAAAGCTGTTATCAAAGATGTAATCCTGAAAGATGTGAACATATCCAGCAGCCACTACGCAGCAGGTATCTGGGGCTATATGAGCACCGGTTCGGGTTCGGATATCTACGAGGCAACTGTTACCAACTGCCACGTTGACGGTGGTACCATCACCGGCAATCTCTACAATGGCGACAACGCCGACAAGATTGGTGGTATCGGTGGTATCTTCTACAATGGTGAGGTTAGCGGTTGCTCGGTTAAGAACGTAACCCTCAGCGGCTACCGCGATATGGCCGGTATTGTTGGTTGGGCTAACGATGAGGATGCTGTTGTGAAGAACAACACCATCGAGAACGTTACTCTCAATGTGAACAACACCAACAACTACAAGAGCCACTTGATTCAGGACGACTACGACGTGAACAACTACGTTGGTGAGGGCGACGCTGCCACCATCGAAGGCAACAGCGGCGAGGCTACCATCAACTGGAATGGTGTTCCCGAGTATGTTGTTCAGGTTAAGGGTCAGAACTTCAAGACTTTGGCCGATGCAATGAAAGTTGCAGAGGATGGCGATATCGTTAAACTTGCAGCAGGTGAGTTCGAACTTCCCAATATCAATGGTAAGACCATGACATTTGTTGGTGCAGGTGCAGATAAGACCTCTATTAACTTTGTTGACAAGCTCTTTAACTCCAATGGTGCAGTTTACTACTTCGAGAACATCAAGATGCTTCGCGGTAAGAGCGATTACTTTGGTATCCAGCACAGCGCAGGTGAGCACTACAAGAAATGCTCTATTGATGGTACTTTGTGGCTCTATGCTGCTGAGAATACCTTCGAGGAGTGTGTATTCACCATCGCTGGCAATGCATACAACGTTTGGACCTATGGCGGCTTGAACGTTACCTTCACCAAGAGTGAGTTCCATAGCGAGGGTAAGTCGATGTTGATTTACAACGAGGGCCATAACGGTACCAAGGCTACTTTCGAGGAGTGTAAATTCTACTCGGGTGGCAATAAGTTCGACGGCAAAGCAGCTATTGAGATTGACAGCTCGCTGTTGGCAGATGATATGCTCTATGAGGTTGCCATCAATGGTTGCACCGTGGAGGGCTTCGATGCTGGTTCGGTAAGCAACAACAACCTCTTCAACCCCAAGAAAGGTAGCAAACACATCATCACCGTAAACGGCGCAGAGTATGTTGCAGACGGCGTTTGGAAGACCGCAGAGGGTAACTACACTCTCGCAAGCAAAGCCGCTATGTTCTGGTTTGCTAATGAGGTGAACGCCAATGGCAACACCTTCGCAGGTAAGACCGTGACCGTTGTTGAGAACATCGACCTCAATAATGAGGCTTGGGTTCCCGTTGGTAACAAGGGCACTACCCAGTTTGAGGGTACCTTCGACGGTGGTAACAAGACCATCAGCAACCTCAACATCGTTGACCTCAACAACACCGCAGGTCACGCAGTGGGTATGTTCGGTCAGATTCACAACGCTGCTGCTCAAATCAAGAACATCAAGATTGCAGGCGTACACGTTGAGGGTCTCCACTATGTAGCTCCTATCGTTGGTTACCTCAGCGGTGGCTCGGATATCACCAACTGCCACGTTGACGGTGCAACCATCATTGCTTATCCCTACCTGCCCGACAGCAACCTCGAATTCAATGGTGATAAGTTGGGTGGTATCGCAGGTTATGCAGAGGAGGGTAGCGTAGTAAGCCAGTGCTCGGTTAAGAACACTACCATCACCGGTTACCGTGATATGGGTGGTATCGTTGGTGCCTGCGTAGCAACTGCAAAGGTTATCGACAACACCATCGGTGCAAATGTGAAGATTGTGGTTGACAACAGCAACAACTACAAACCTCTCACTCTCCAATCGGAGTACAACATCGCTTCCTACGTTGGTAAACCCGCAAACGGCGCAGTCGTTAGCGGCAACGGCGAGGTTGTTATCGAGTGGGGCGACATCCGTGCTCGCGGTTATAGGGTTTATGTTACCGCACAGCCCAAATCGGCCGCAGCCGAGTGGAGCAAAGTATTCGTTTACACTTGGGATGCCAATGGCAATAACAACGCTTGGAATGGTAAGGAAGTAACCGCAAATACCGAGGTAATCAACGGTTACACCTACAACTACTATGAGTATTCCACAGAGTGGGACGGCAGGACTGTGAACGTTATTGCTAACAACGGCAACCAGCAGACCGCCGACATCGTTCTGGGTACCTTGGACAAAGACTACTATGTAGTTTACTCCACCGCAATGCACGAGGTTTACACCACCGCTCCCGCAGCAGGTTCGATTCCTGAGTATGTGGCTCCCGCCGAGGATACCGTACTCTATCTCGTTCCCAATGCAAACTGGAAAATGGACAACGCTCGTTTCGCCGCATACTTCTTCGGTAATGGTGATACTTGGGATAGCATGACCGACGAGGATGGTGATGGCGTTTATGAGGTTGTAGTTCCCGAGGGCTACACCAATGTTATCTTCTGCCGCATGAAGCCCGACGCAACTGCTAACAACTGGGATAACAAGTGGGATCAGACCGTTGACCTTGACATTCCTACCGACGGTAAGAATCTATTCACTGTGAAAGACGGTGAATGGAATGGAGCAAACGGAACTTGGAGCACAAAGCAGTAGGAACACCCCTCACTCCGCATAAGGAGTAAGAATAGGAAAGAAGTTCGCCTCGCAGATCTCTGCGGGGCGAACTCTTTTGTTGTTAACAAGGTTAGTTTGGCGCAAAATAGCGGGATAGATTTGATGGGGTGGTGGGATGTGAAAAATATTTTGTACATTTGTTTATCGAACTAATGCTTAATACAATGAGAATAGACTTCAAACACCTACTGCCACTCCTTCTGGTGGCCCTCTTTGTCGGTTGCGGACCACGAGTGATTCCCGTACAAAGGCCCGGAAATAACACCAACACCCCCACACCCGACACCGAGCAGGGTGGAGGAGAGGTGGATGACTCCTATGAGGGTAAACACGTCGTTATCCTCTCTATGGACGCCTTCCGTCACGACTTGGCATCGATGTATGACACTCCGACACTCGACTCCATCGCAAGGGTTGGTGTCTATTCGGAGATTATGCCCTGCTTCCCCAGCAACACCTTCCCCAACCACTACTCTATGGCAACCGGTCTGCACCCCGACCATCACGGCATTGTTAACAATAGTTTCTACGACGAAACACTCTACAAATCCTACTCCATATCCGACGCCGAGGCTCGCGAAAACGCTGCCTTCTACAAGGGAGAACCCATCTGGAACACTGTGGAGCGTCAGGGCCTCAAAGCTCACGTTTACGGCTGGGTGGGCGTCGATGCCTACGTCAATGGCCGCAAACCCACGGTGGCAGTGTCCTACGATTCGCGTCGCACTCGCAAGCAGTTGGCCGACCTTGTGTTGGGCGCGCTCTGCAAGGAGAATGTGGAGGATATTCCCAACCTTGTGATGTGGTACTTCGACGAGCCGGATGCCATCGAACACACATACAGCCCCACCTCCACACAAACTCGCGACATTGTAGAGGAGATTGACGATGTGTTGGCCTATTTTATGCGTGAGGTGCAAGAGTCGCCCGTCTATGACCACATCAACTTCATCTTTACGGCCGACCACGGTATGACCGAGCTGAACCCCGATAAGTACTACAACATCGAACCCCTCATCAGGGAGTTTGGAGATTTCTATTGGTACAACTCCAACCCCGTAACCATCAAGCCAAAGAATGCCGCCAACATCCAAAAGACCTACAACGCCCTCAAAGCAAAAGAGTCGGAAGGCCACTATCGTGTGTGGTTGCGCGAGGATATGCCCGAGGAGTTCCACTACGGCACCTACACTTCCCGCATCTACCCCATCGTCCTGTTGGCCGAAACGGGTTGGAAGGTGGCCTATGACCGCACAAATGGCAGCAGCAGGCCCAAAGCTAAGGCTTCGTCCCACGGCTACAACCCCTACGATAGGGATATGCATATGGTATTCTATGGCTGCGGCCCTGCCTTCAAGAAGGGCTACAAGCACGACAAGGTATTCCAGAACCTCAACGACCACCTGATTATCTCGCACATCCTCGGTGTCAATCCCGCCGACAACAACGACTGCGTGTGGGAGGATGTCAAGGGGCTCTTTGTGGAATAGGCTTTTTTACCGCAAAACGAATATGATGTCCGACACACAACCGCGCATATCGTTGGTGATAGCCACCTTTAATGGGGCTACCCGCATAGGCACCACACTTCACTCGTTGCTCACTCAGAGCTTGTCGGGAGAGTTGTGGGAGGCGGTTGTGGTTAACAACAACTCCACCGACACCACTGCGGAGGTGGTTGCTGCTTTTGCTGCTGCCCATCCGGAGGTGGCGATTGTGTTGACCGAGGAGTCAAGACAAGGATTGTCGTATGCACGTAATAGGGGCATTGAAGTTGCCAGAGGAGAGATAATCGCCATTATTGACGACGACGAGATAGCTTCGCCACAACTGTTGGCCGACTACCTCCACTTCTTCGACACACACCCCGAAGCTGTGGCCGCAGGAGGGCGCATTGTGCCTCTCTATGCCAATGGACGCCCCGAATGGATGAGTGGCTACACCGAACGTCCCATTGCCGGAACGCTCGACCTTGGCGACAAGATTATCCCATTTCCGGAGGGGAAGTATTTTGGCGGGGGTAATATGGCCTTGCGTCGCAGGGCTGTCGAAAAATATGGCGCCTTCAACCCCGCACTCGGTCGCCGAGGAACAACCCTGCTGGGAGGCGAGGAGAAAGAGTTGTATGCACGTCTGCACAATGCAGCCGAGCCTGTGTTCTATCTGCCAACAGCCTCCATCGAGCACGTCATTCCCGACGCAAAACTCACTCGTGATTACTTTGAGAAGGTTTGCTTCCGTATAGGCCAAAGCGAACGCATACGCACAAAGGCCGCAGGGGGATATGTGGGGCGTTGGGTGAGTGAGATTGTGAAGTGGGGGGCGACCATTGTTTTGGGCATATACCACATTGCAACACTACATCCCGCAAGAGCAAAATATTTGTGGATTATGCGCCGACAAATATCCCGTGGACTTGCCACAAAATTGCCACCGGAAGCCTAAAAACGACACAGATGTGACGTTTGCCCGTAATGGGTTGTCATGTAGTGTGTTACGGCACGTCGTATTACCTTAAAACAGACCTTAAAAATTGGATTATAATGACAAAACTGCGATTCGAAGAACTCTTTCGTACAACACTCACCCCACAGACCTCGGACCTCGTTAGGAGGTATGCCGAGATGGACGAGGAGGGGTTTGTTGTGAAGTATCAAATCATCAACGAGGAGGTTATTTCCGCTCTGAAAAAGGCCGCAAATGCTCTCTCCGATGAGTTCTTGTATGGAGAGCAGCTGAGCGAATATTGGGAGTGTCAAAGCCCTTGCGAGGAGTGTGAATTGGCAGGGGAGTGCACTATGACCTGTCGTCGCAAACACGCGTTCGACAAGGAGGTCTATGGAGGTCTGTTGTGTGGCCTTCTCCCGTGCAGCTATTTGGCCTATGAGAACGAGCAGGAGGAGAAAAATAAGGTCTATTTTAGGGTGAAACTCGACGAACAGGACAACCTGATTTTCTATCGCCCTGTGGATGTGGTGCCTGATGGTGTGAGGTTTGTGGGTAGCAATGTGGTTGTGATTGATGGTAGGGGTGTGGTGTTACGCCCGTGGAGTATGGCGCTCTATCGTTTCTTCATACGCCATCCGGAGGGAGTTGCTCTTTCGGCCCTTTACAACGAGCATCGTAGGGAGTTTGTGAGAATTTATGAGTCGGTGGTGCGCTCCGAGGTGAAAAGTACACGGATGAAGGCTCTGTTGAAAAATGGCAATGGTGTACAACGCACCCTCAACAACAAACTCTCGGAACTCAATGTGGAGTTGAGAAGGCAAGGCGTGCCGTCCGATTTTATGGTTACATCCGAGGGGCCTCGCACCTACCATCAGGTCTATCGTGTCGAACACTTGTGCAGGGGCGAAAAATAAGGTTTGTTTTAAGGTAATACAAAAGGTCGGAACTTGGTGATGTACACCTTGTTCCGACCTTTGTGTATGTGCGTATCGTTCTACATTCTGCGCCCCGCACTATTCCTCCTGAATGTGCGTTTGGTGTGGGGACGTTCGGGCTCTTCGGGAGTCTGTTCAACAGGCCAATATTCGCCCTTGTTGTCGTAGGAGCCAAGCAGGGTGAAGTCGAGCTGTTTGAGCCTCAAATCGGCACCCTTAACCTTGATGCGCACTCTGTCGCCGAGTACAAATTTGCGCCCCGTACGACTGCCAACGGCGGCATATTCCTCCTCGTCGAAGTAGAAGAACTCCTGCCCCAAATCACGCAGCGAGGCCATTCCCTCGATGTGGGTGTCGTTCAGCTCAACAAAAATGCCCCAATCGGTAACACCGCTGATGGAGCCTTCGAACTCCTCTCCGATACGCTCGGTCATAAACTCCACCATCTTATACTTGACACTTGCCCTCTCGGCTTCGGCAGCCCTCACCTCCATATCGCTGGAATGTTCGCAGAGCTCATCGATGGTCTCCTTATCCACCGAATTTCCCCCTTCGAGGTAGTGGGCCAGCAGACGATGTACCATCATATCGGGATAACGACGGATGGGCGATGTGAAATGGGAATAGAACGGGAACGCAAGACCGTAGTGGCCGAGGTTTTCGGTGCTATAAAATGCCTTCTGCATTGTGCGTACGGCCAAAATGGAGACCACATTCTCCTCGCTCTTGCCCTTGATTTGGCTCATCAGCGAGTTGAGTTGTTGTGCCACAGCCTTGCCCTTGCGAGCATCGAAGTAGTAGCCGAATTTGAGAATGAAGTTGGCAAAGCGGTCGAGTTTCTCCGGATCGGGCTTTTCGTGTACACGATATACAAACGTTTTGGCCTCACCCCTCTTGTTTTTCTTCTCGCCCACAAAAGAGGCCACCGTGCGGTTGGCCAACAACATAAACTCCTCGATTAGTTGATTTGCCTCCTTTTGCACCTTGAAATATACCCCAAGGGGCTTACCCTGCTCGTCGAGGTGGAACTTTGCCTCCTCTCGCTCAAAGGCGATGGAGCCGGCGGCAAACCTCTCGGAGCGCAGCGTGCGGGCCAAATTGTTCAGTTGGAGGATTTCGGCTTTGAAATCGCCCTCGCCACCTTCGATGATATCCTGTGCCTGCTCATAGGTAAATCGGCGGTTGGAACATATCACGGTACGGCCAATCCAATGGCGCAAAACACGGGCGTTGTCGTCCATCTCAAAGACTACCGAGAAGCACAACTTCTCTTCGTTTGGGCGCAGCGAGCACAGCCCGTTGGAGAGTCTTTCGGGCAGCATTGGGATTGTTCGGTCCACAAGATAGACGCTTGTAGCCCTCTGTCTGGCCTCCTGCTCCACGAGCGAGCCTTCGGTAACGTAGTGGGTAACATCGGCAATGTGCACTCCCACCTCATAGCGTCCCTCGCCGAGCACCCTGAACGATAGCGCATCGTCGAAGTCTTTGGCGTCGGCGGGGTCAATGGTGAATGTTGCCACATCGCGCATATCCCTCCTGCGGGCAATCTCCTCGCCCGTAATTTTGTCGCTGATTTTTTCGGCCGCTTTGTTGACCTCTTCGGGGAAGTGATAGGGGAGATTGAATTCGGCAAGGATGGCGTGCATCTCGGTATTGTTGTCGCCCTCTTGTCCGAGGACGTCCACAATCCTACCCGTTGGGCACTTACTATCGGGGTCCCAACGCTCGATGCGTACAACGACTTTGTCGCCATCGTGGAGCTTATCCACACCCTTGTCGATGAAAATATCGACCGGCATATTCTTGCTTGTCGTGCGCACAAATGCGTGAGAGCGTGTTTTTTCGACCGTGCCAACAAAGGTGTGGTCTGTTCTACGGACCACCTCCACGATTTGTCCTTCGGGGTCGCCGGAGGCACGACGTCGTGTGATGGCCACCTTCACCATATCGCCATCGAGCGCACGTGCGGTGTTGCGTTTGTCAACATAGATATCCTTGTCCACCCCTTCTACGACGACGTAGGCACTACCCGAAAAAAGCATCTGCACAGTGCCCACAACCGAGGGAAGAGCCTTTGCAGACAGGCGGAATGTGGATGAGGCGGTCTGTTCAACCACCCCCTGCTCGACCATCTGTAATACGATTTCTTTGGTTTGATAGCGTCCTTCTCGGTCTGCTCCGCCACTCTGTGCCGCAAGGGTTTTGAGTGCAAATTTACGGGAGGGGAAGGAGCGGAAGAGTTGCATAATGACGGCCGCACGGTCCTTTTGTGGCGACCTTGCAGCACCCTTTGTGCTGCGTTTTTTGTCCTTCTTTGACATCTGTTTCCTTTTATAATCCTCGACAAAGGTACTAAAAAGGGGCCAAACCACTTCGTCTATGCCCCAAAATTAACGTAAAGGTAAATTGCTGATGTGGTTTTTGTGTGGGAAATGTAAGACACTATTGAGAAAAAATACTACTTTTGTAGAACAAACATTACCTCAAAGGAATAATCTGTTACCAAAACACAAATAGTAAGATGACACTTATCAAATCCATCTCAGGTATTCGCGGCACCATCGGTGGTGCTATGGGCGATAACCTTACCCCCATAGATATCGTTAAGTTTGTAACTGCCTATGTGCGCTTCATTGGCGAGCAAAACCCGGACCAAAGACTCAAAGTGGTTGTTGGACGTGATGCAAGGCTCTCGGGCGAAATGGTTGAGAACATCGTTGTAGGCACCCTGCTCGGCTGTGGTGTGGATGTTGTGGCGCTCGGCCTTTGCACCACTCCCGGTACGGAGCTGGCCGTAACGAGTCGTAAGGCCCACGGAGGTATCATCCTCACCGCCTCCCACAATCCCAAGCAGTGGAATGCACTCAAACTGCTCGGCTCGACCGGAGAGTTTCTCTCTGACATCGAGGGCAAGAAAGTGCTTGCTTATGCCGAAGATGCCTCGTGGCAATACCCCGAAATAGACCACATCGGCCACGTTGTGGAGCGTGTGGACTTCAATCGTGAACACATCGAGAGCGTGTTGGCCCTCCCCGCTGTGGATGTGGAGGCCATCAAGGCCAGAGGTTTCAAGGTGGTTGTGGATGCAGTCAATTCGGTGGGTGGTACCGTCATCCCCGACCTGCTCGAAGAGCTCGGTGCCGAGGTTATCAGGCTCAACTGTGAGCCTACGGGTAACTTTGCACACAACCCCGAACCCATCCCCGCCAACCTCACAGAGATTTGCAGTGTGGTGGCCAAAGAGCACGCCGACTTGGGTGTGGTTGTGGACCCCGATGTTGACCGCCTTGCGTTGGTGTGTGAGGACGGCGAGATGTTTGGTGAGGAATATACCCTTGTGGCTTGTGCCGACTATATTCTCTCGTTGCAAGGCGGTGGCAACACCGTGTCGAACCTCTCTTCGAGCCGTGCACTGAGGGATGTTACCGAGCGACACGGAGGCTCCTATGCCGCATCGGCTGTGGGCGAGGTTAATGTGGTGGCCAAGATGAAAGAGGTGGGTGCAGTTATCGGGGGCGAGGGTAATGGTGGTGTTATCTACCCTGAGTCGCACTATGGTCGCGATGCACTTGTGGGCGTTGCACTCTTCCTCTCGCTGTTGGCACACAAGGGGTGCCGTATGAGCGAACTTAAAGCCACCTATCCGCAGTATCACATCTCCAAGAACAAGATTCAGCTCACCCCCGATATTGACGTGGACAAAATTTTGGCCATTATGCTCAACCGCTACACCGACTACAATGTAACCGACATTGACGGTGTGAAGATTGACTTCCCCACCGAGTGGGTACACCTGCGCAAGAGCAACACCGAGCCCATCATCCGTATCTATTCCGAGAGCCGCGATGAGGACTCTGCCGAGCGACTCGCACGTGGTATTATGAACGAGATTGGTGAGATTGTAAAAGCCAATTAAAAACACCTGTGGGCCACCTGTTTGTGTCGCACACAAGCAGGTGGCCCACTCCCTTCTACTCCGAGAGAAAATACACAGAACCACAAACTACTCCCCCTTATGACTACTTTCCTTGTCTGCCTTGCACTGTTGGTGGTTGCATACTTCACCTACGGCAAATTCTTGTGTAAGGTTGCCGGTGTGCGCAACACCACCGATGTTCCCTCCAAGACGATGTACGACGGAGTGGACTATATCCCAATGCCACGTTGGAGAACCTTCCTTATCCAGCTGCTCAACATTGCCGGCCTCGGCCCCATCTTTGGCGCGCTGCTTGGTGCCGCCTACGGCCCCGTTGCCTTTGTGTGGATAACGTTGGGAGGAATCTTCTTTGGAGCGATGCACGATCTGCTGTCGGGCATAATATCGTTGCGCAATGGGGGAGTGAGCCTTCCGGAGATTGTTGGTAAGTATTTGGGAGGTGGTACAAAGGTTGTGATGCGCTACTTCTCGGTATTTCTGATGATTTTGGTGGGTGCGGTGTTTATGTCGCAACCTGCGGAACTTATAGCCGAGCGCATCACATCGCCCACGCTTGATGTGCCGGCCTTTGTGAGTCTGGGTGGACACTCATTCAGTTGGCTGCTGTTGATTGTGCTGGGAGTGATTTTTGTCTATTATGTGGTGGCAACGCTTATGCCCATTGACAAGATTATCGGCAAAGTCTATCCCATCTTCGGAGGCTTGTTGTTGTTTATGGCTGTGGGTATATTGGTGGCCATCTTTACCACCTACGGAGCCAACATCCCCGAGTTGTCGGGTTTCAAGAATATGCACGCTGCGGCCGACAAGATGCCGCTCGTACCGATGCTATTCACCACCATCGCCTGTGGAGCCATCTCGGGTTTCCACGCCACACAGTCGCCACTTATGGCCCGTTGTATGCGCAACGAGAACGAGAGCCGTTCGGTTTTCTACGGAGCAATGATTTCGGAGAGTATCATCGCGCTCATCTGGGCAGCAATAGGTATGGCCTTTTGGGGTGGCCTTGAGGGGCTCAACGGAGCCATTGCGCAGTGGGGAGGCAAGGCGTCAATATTGGTTGACAAAATCGCCACCGCAACACTCGGAGAGTTTCTGGCCTACTTTGTGGTCTTTGGAGTGGTGGCCTGTGCCATCACATCGGGCGACACCGCCTTCCGCAGTGCAAGGCTCATTGTGGCAGATATGGTCGGTGTTGAACAAAAGAGCATCCGCAAGCGCTTGCTGATATGTATCCCCATATTCGCCCTCGGCCTCGCCATCATCCTGCTGCTCCCCTTTGGTACGATGTGGAGCTACTTTGCGTGGGCAAATCAGGCCCTCTCGGTCTTTACGCTTTGGACTATCACTGTGTGGCTTCACCACAAGGGTAAGAACATTTGGATTTCGCTCCTTCCGGCTGTTGTGATGACCTATGTGTGTTCGAGCTATATCTTCGTTTCACCCTTGATGTTCGGTATGGCCAACCGCACAGCAGCCTACATTTTGGGCGCACTGCTCACAATTGCAATATCGGCATTTATGCTCCACAAAGTATTTCGTTATGGCAAAAAATCTGCTTAAACCCACCGCCCACCAGACCTTTCGTATCGTTCACGACAAGGATGCCAAAGGTAACGCATCCGACTTCGGGGCCGAACTCGCACGCTCGCAACAAGCCGAAGCCAAACAAAACTACGAAGAGGCTTGTAACATTCGCTTTGCAGCGGTGCAGGAGTTGGTTGATATGCTCCCTGAGGACGAAAACATAGAACTTGATTGGGACGACGAACCTACACAGCAAGCCCTTGTCTTGCTCTATTGTTCGGCTGTGGATTTCTTCCTTGTTGGCGATTGGGAGATGTGTGCGGCACAACTCGAAATGCTCCTCGACCTCGATAGTGAGGACCACTTGGAGGCCAGCACACAACTTGCCTACACCTATGTCGCAATGGAGGAGTTTGAGTCGTTTGATGAGGTGATAAACGACATTAGCGATAAGACTCCCGACCGTACACTACTCCTGCTGTGGAGCGAATTTCTGCGCACAGGTAGGTTGCCCGAGGGTGAACTGCAACGCTTTCGCCGCAACTTTGGCCCTTGGCTGAAAGAGTGGACTGCGGCAGAACACGTGGTCAACGATTGGTATTTGGGGCAAATCTCTTCCGAACGCCCTTCGAAAGAGGCCCTTGCAAGGGAGTTGTGGATACAAACAGAGCACATCTGGACTGCTCATCCCGACTTTATTGAGGCCCTGCGGAGAGCGTAAGGGTTGACTTTTCCCAAGTTTAACGTGAGGTTTGCGGAAATGGCGCAATGATAACTTGTTGCTAAAATTGGGCATACGGTTGCGCCATCTCGCCTGACCGACAGATGAGGCATCCGTTTTGCCTAATTGACCGACGTGTCAATCATCTTGCCTTCCGCCTTACCCTCCATTTCAATTTGCATCTCCACCATAGCCACAGCAGCCCTTGCGAGCGACACGCCGTCGGGATAGGAGGTTGTGGTTACGATGGGCATATTCCAGTCGAGGACAATGTCGGTGAGTCCTTCGAGTGCAGCGGTCAGCACTGCGGGATGTTCTTCGTGGGGCAGGAAAACCAACACAGCATCGACGCTTGTGAGTTCGGCAAAACATTTGGCAGCCAAGACGGTTTCGGAGGTGCCGGGCACGGTGCGATACTCCACCTCGTCCTCCACTTCGGTTAGTCGCCTGAGGGCGTGTTCGGCAACGGAGGTCTGCTCGCCACATCCCTCCACAATCACAAATCCGAATTTCATTGCTGTCATAGTTCTCTCCGTTTTCTATATGCAAAAGTAGCACATTGCCCACAATATAGCAATATTGGTGCACAAAAAAAGGTGCGCACACTGTGCGCACCCCATTGTCAAAGCCCTTCAAAGGGCTATTCGTTAAGCACTACGACTGTCTATTTCAAGCGGCCGATGTGAGTGTCGATATCGCGAGCCTCCAACGAGTTGTAGAACTCGTCAGCAATGCGCTGGTAGGCCTCCAATGCGGCTGCTGTGTTGCCCAACTGCTCCTCAACCAAGCCGAGTTTTTTCAAGTAAACAGGAGCGGTCAGCGAGTTATCACTTGCCTTCACAGCCTTGCGATAGAGAGCTGCTGCCTTCTTCAAGTCGCCACCGTTTGCATAAACATCACCCTGCAAACCAGCGTTCTGTGCGTTTACAATCTCCGCAGGAGCACCTTTGGCTGTGCGGTACTTGCCGAGATATTTGAGAGCATTCTCATTGTCGCCCAATTTGAGGTAGGCAACACCTGCATAGTGAGCAGCGAGCGAGCCCTGAGGAGTGGTTGCATAGTTCTCAACAATCTCCACAAAGCCTGCGTTGTTGCCATCGCCATCGAGAGCCACCTGCCATTGCTCGGCGTTGAAGTTCTGAATTGCTGCAAACATCTCTGCCGAAGCTTTCTCTGCGCGGGGCTGTGCGATGAGGTATTTGTTGGCAAAATAACCACCAATGATTACAAAAATTGCAACGAGTACCCACACGATGAGCTTCTCGTTCTTCTCAAAAAACTGTTCGGTTTTGCTCACGGCCTCGGTTACAACCTCATCGTGAGTGATTTCCTGATTCTTTTTAGTTGCCATAGATTCTATTGTTTTTATATTTGTTTCCTCTTCTGGGTTCGAACCACAAAAGTAAACCTTTTTGTGTAAAAATCGTAGAGAGTGGAGATTTTTTTTCTCTATTCGTGCAAAATTGCTACCTTTGAGCCAGTCAAAACGGAGAAAAATGCGTTTAGGAAGACTTTCAATACTCAATTTCAAGAACATCACAGAGGGTGAAATTATCCCTTGTGAGGGTGTCAACTGCATTGTTGGCTGCAATGGTGCGGGCAAAACCAATGTGGTCGATGCCATTCACTACCTCTCGATGAGCAAGAGTTCGCTCTCTATGACCGATGGACAGAGCGTTAGGCACGGTGAGGAGTTTTTTATGCTCTCGGGCGACTATGCTACCGACAGCGGCAGGGCTGTTGGGGTTACCTGCGGATTTGGTAAGGGCAAGGGCAAGACACTGAAATTTTGCGGCAAGGAGTATGAGCGTCTGGCCGACCACATAGGAGCTGTTCCGGTGGTTATGGTATCGCCTGCCGACGGTGCTTTGGTGAGCGACTCGGCCGACGAGAGGCGCAGGTGGCTCAACGCTTTTATCTCCCAACTCGACCACCCCTATCTCGACAACATTATGCGCTACAATCGTGTGTTGGCCGAGCGCAACACACTCCTCAAACAGGGCGAATACATCATCTCCGAACTGCTCGATGTGTTGGACGAGAGGCTTGCCGACTTGGGCGAGAAGGTAGCTGTTGCTCGTAGGGATGTGGTTGAACGCTTGGCACCTTTGGTGGAAAAGTACTATGCTTTCATTGCCGACGACCACGAGCCGGTGGAGTTGACCTACCGTTCCGACCTCAACGAGAGGCCCTTCTTGGAGGTGTTGCAGAGTGTGCGCCAGAAGGATATGGTGTGCGGATTTACCAATTCGGGCATCCATAGGGACGATGTGGTGATGAAGATTGGCGGCTATCCGCTCCGTAAATATGGCTCACAGGGGCAGCAAAAGTCCTTCCTGTTGGCTCTCAAATTGGCCCAATACACCTTGTTGTATGAGCGCTTGGGCGAGCGACCGCTGTTGTTGCTCGACGACCTCTTCGACAAGCTCGACGAGAGGCGATTGTCGAGGCTTATGGAACTCACGGCAGGTGGCGACTTTGGTCAGATATTCATTACCGACTGCAACCGAGAACGATTGATTTCGGTGTTGAAAAACAACGGTTTGTCATTCCGCTTGTGGGATGTTGCCGAGGGCGAGATTGTCCAAGCGGAGTCGGCCGAGTAGGCCCCACCGATTACCCCACCACTTAGTTTATTGTCCAAATGAGAAGATGTAGGCCTGTGTTGCTCGGCGAACTTTGGAGCAACTTCAAGAGTGAACACCCCGAGATTGAGCGCAAGATTGCCGAGGGCTCGATTCCGGATGTGTGGGCCCGTGTGGCGGGCGAGAGGATAGCCTCTGCCACTCAGGTCAATTTCGTGCGCGGTGTGCTCTATGTGAAGGTGGGCCCGAGTATGTTGCGCCACGAGATTTTCATCAACAGGGAGAATTTCCGCTTCGAGATGAACGCCATCCTCGGGAACGATCTTGTTGGTACCATAATCGTAAAATAACGCGAGTTTTGCGAAAATGACGTTAAAATAGCCCCCTGTTTCGGGCTTGTCGGCCACAACAAAGCCGCCCGCAATGATTACTGCGGGCGGCTTTTTGCGTGATGAAGGTGTTTACTAAAAATTCTTGCGTATGCTGATGGCGTTCAGCACGGGGGTTCCCTTCTTGGGGATAAACTCCACAACGATACCCTCGTTGCCCTTAACATCCACCTCAAAACGCTCCACCAGCGGGGTATAGACACCAACGCAGGCGGCGATGTCGAAGTCGGTGAGTACCTTCACACCGTTGATTACCACGTCGAACACCCTCTCCTCGCCCTCGCTACCGATGGCCTCGTTGCCGAGGTTGTAGATGGAGGCTTTCACCTTGCCCGACAGCTCGGCGAAGTGGAGATATACGGAGTAGTTACCCGGGGCGACATCTGCACGGAAGGCCTCGATGCCACTCCTCTGGGTTTGATACATCGGGTCGCACTCGGTGTTGTTGATGGCGGCTGCGGAGGCGGGTTGTGAGCCGTGGCGTGAACGCTGACGAGCCTGCTCGCCCCCGATGTAGCCCCACGAACCGGTGGTGTAGGCTTGCTCGGGAATCCACGTTACGCCGGTGATGGGCTCCTCGAAGTAGCGGTTGCTACCGAGCAACACGTTGAGTTCTTCGGGGTTGTGCTGCTCCACGAGGTCGAAGTTGCAGGTGTAGAAATCCTTGGCACCTGCTGTGCGGGCTTCAAGGGTGTTGTCGCCATCGGCGAAGGGGACCTCAAAGATGGCGTGGTAGTTTTCCACCTTGCGAGTGCCGAGCGACTGACCATTGAGCAGGAGTTCCACGGAGGGCTGATTGGTGTAGACCTTGATGCGCTGCGAGGAGACTCCCTTTGCGGTTTCGGTACCTGCACGATTGAGCCAAGCGTGGTTGCAGATGTGTACCACGGGCTCTTTGGAGAGGGTAGCCTTGTAGTAGTAGAAGACGTCTTTGTGCTTGCGGTCGAAGGTGTTGAGGCCTTTGAGGTTGGTGTGTGGGATGGCATCGCCACGACTCTCGGAGCCGAAGTCGTTGAGGTTCCACACGTTGCCCGAGGCGATAAAATTGCGTTTGAGTATTTCGGGCAGATAGTGCTCGTGGTAGAGTTCGGAGTAGTCGAGGGTGTAGTCGAACCTTTCGGGGGCCTGACTGTGGAGCCTGCTGTCGGCATCGGCGCCATACTCGCTCACGGTAAGAATCTGATTGGGGAAGAGTGCGTGTAGTTCATCGAGGGCCTTTTCGAAGTCCTTGAACTCACCGCTGTACCAACCGGAGTAGATGTTCCAACCGAGCATTTGTGGCACGGCGGCGATACCACTCTCAATGTAACGCTTGGGTGCGTGATGACAGGGCAGCAGGGTGTAGCGGGTGGGGTCGAGTGTGCGCAGACGATTGTCCACCTGCTTTGCGAGCCCTGTGAGATAGGGGAAATATTCGTTTTTGAGCCACTCTTTGTCGGTGGAGGGGTGTCGGAGTTGAATCTCGTTCATATAGGCCCAAATGAACACCGAGGGGGAGTTAAAGTTCTGATAGAGCATCTCCTCGGTCATCACGAGGGTGTTGCGAGTGAAGGCCTCGGAGATGGTTACGGCATTCACGAGTGGGATTTCCACCGAGGTAACGATGCCGAGCCTGTCGCAGGCCTCCATAATGCGCTCGTGCTGGGGATAGTGTGCCACGCGGAGCGAGTTGCCACCCATCTCTTTGAGGAGTTCCACATCGGCCGTGTGCCTTGCATCGGGCAGGGCGTTGGCGAGTTCGGGATAGTCTTGGTGTCGGTTTGTGCCGATGAGCTTCACGTGTCGGCCGTTGAGGATGAGGCCCTCGTTGGGGGTAAAGGAGAAGTAGCGCACGCCGAAACGGTCGCTCACGCAGTCGATGACCTCCCTGTCCACCACCACCGATGCACGTGCGGTGTAGAGATTTGGGGCCTCCACATCCCAGAGTTTGGGCTCTTTGAGTGTGAGGGCTATGCGCTCGGAGTGGTTGATGACACCCTTTGCGAGGCGCACCTTTTGACTCTTGGAGGCAACCACACTGCCATCGGCACCAATGATTTCCACCACCACTTCGGCCTTCTGCTTGGCCACACTCGAGAGCAACACCTCCACCTCCACGGTGGCCTCCTCGGCACTCACCTCGGGGGTGCGCACAAGAATACCTTTTGTGGCGTGATAGGTGGTTGAGATGTTGGTTTGGGGTGTTTCGATGAGTTCCACACTACGGTAGATACCGCCGTAGAAGGTGAAGTCGGCCGAGAGTGGGCCGATGTCGGGGTTGTGTGAGTTGTCCACCCTGATGGCGATTGTGTTGTTGCCTGCGTGGAGCAGGGGTGTGATGTCGTGGCTGAATGCGAGATAACCACCGGTGTGGGAGCCTGCGAGTGTGCCGTTCACATAGACCTCGGCATATTGGTTGGCGGCCCCGATGCGGAGGGTGTAACGGGAGTCGGCGAGGGCGGGCAAATGGAGCGTGCGCCTGTACCACCCGATGGTGCGGGTGTAGCCCTCTGTGTCATCGAAGGAGTCGTGTGCGTTCCACGAGTGTGGGAGTCGGATGGCTTCCCACGCGGAGTCGTTGTAGTCTACTGCTGCGGCGTGGTCGGCAGTGAGTGCGAACTTCCATCCGGAGTCGATGGTGCGCACCACTCGTGCTGCGCTTGCGGAGAGTGCGAGAGAGAGAGTGGCCACCATTGCCACCACGATTTTGCGAGAGATGTTACTTACCATAGGTTTGTAGGTTTGTGTTTGTTGTGCTGTTTCGGAAAAAAGGAGTGCCACTGCAAAGATAGTGTATTGCTATCACAATGGAGTTCTTTTTTTAAGTTAAACCGAGGGTTCTTAGGCCCTCGGTTCGATTTTATGTTGTTTTAGGCGGCGGGCAACCACACGTTTTTGTCGCCCGCCCGCCCAATAGGTTTGCCACTACTCGGTCAAATCAACAACTTTGATACAACGAGCATAGCGTGCGGAACTGTTCTTGGGACCAGAAGGATCAGTTGATTGCTTTTTGTTTACGTTGAAATAATATGCATTTGCTGCATCTTTTTCATTAGAAGAGAATACGCTATCGCCACCTCCCGACTTGGAGTCAAGAGCCACACCTCCAGCAATGCTTTTGAGTTGGCTGTTGAAGTAATAACAAGGGGTGTCTGGTGTTGCGGGGTCCACACCATCAGCAGATACTTCATTATAGGTTGCTACTCCGTGATATCCAGCAATAAGCGCTTTAATCTCTCTGCGGGCAGGCAAATACCAACCCTCGCCCATATCAGCACAATATTTGAATGCAGGGTGTTTGGTGTAACCTGGGTCAACTCCTGCAACAACAGCCATATTCTTGGTTCCGTCATCGAGGCTCGCATTACTGTTTGCGGATGTTGTGTTTGTTACAGTAGTTCTGTCTGTGCAATAAGCAAGCTTCTCGCTTGGGCCTGCTACGATTTTTGCCTGGGTATTGTCTGCTGATATCCAGAAGATAACACCCTCGTTGTTAAACACATCGCCAATCTTGTATTTGGTTGTGGGAACAGCCTCAATGGCGATGGCTTTCGCTGCGCGGGCACCATAGCCGATGTTGCCACCCGTGAAGGTAACCTCGGGGTGCAAACCATCTTCGCTGGTTACGGCAACGGTGAAGTTGGTTGCCGAGTAGTCCTTGGCACTCATCAAGAAACGAACATCAATAGACTCTCCTGCTGCAACACTGCCATTGGTAACAGTCAAAGCAATGGTCTTCTTCTCGTTGCCGGCATATACGATGGGGGCATTGGGGGTTGTCAGGTCAATGGAGTGGGTACCAACCAACACCTCGGTATCGTTGGTAAGGCTCACCTTGGAAATGGTAATCTCCTTACCGGTGTTGTTGGTGATGTTCAGACGCAACATACCAAAGTAGGGGTCAATGGCATCAAATACAACATCTTCGCCATAGGTGTAGCTTGTAGCTTTGCCATAGGCAAAAATGTAGTTGCCGAAGTTCTCCCAAACGGAGAGGTCGGTGTTGTATTTTTGTTCTGCAGTAAGAGTTTTTTTCAGAACGGTGGGGGTTGCATCGTCATTGTTCCTACGAGAGTAGTAGATGTAGAACTCGTGGGTGTCGCCCTCTTCGCCGCTCCAAGTTGCATCGCCGGTGATGGTGGCAGTTTTGCCATCGGCGGACACTTCGGTAACGGTGTAGGTCGAGTTGTTGCCGGTGGGCGACACTTCGCCATTGATTACGTGGAAAAGGCCGAGAACATCGCCCACTTCCCAAGTGATGGTTTTGCCATCTTCGCCGAGCATCACACGGCTCAGGTCGCCAATGGTGATTTCGATGGGTTTGCCGGTTGCATCGGGGGTTACGTTGCCCTCGGGAGCATTCTCACAAGCCACCATTGTTGCGGCGGCCACAAACATTGCAAGGTAGGTATAAATCTTTTTCATAGTCTTTCTCATTCTTTAAATAGGGTTAAACATTCAAAAAACTACTACCAATTCTGCTCCTCGCCGAAATCGCCAATGACAATGTCGAATTCGGATGGCTCGGTGAGAGATGTTGCAATACCTTGCTCTACGTCAAAGTGTTCCACCCCTAATTGGGGAGGGTAATAGGGTGTTTTCATAAGTTGTTTTCTTTGTTATTGTTTGTTGTTGTTTGGTTTTGTTTTTTTTCTGGGACAGAAAGTCTAATAATTTTGAATTGTCAATCGTCAATTCCCGAAACAAACCCTTCTGCCCATTGGGCTGCTCGGCGGGGCCGCCGAGCGCAATTTCGACCACCCCTCCCGACCTCTCCACTACACAAAACGGCCTGTGGCCGCTCCTCCCCTAAGTTAGGGGAGGAGCCGTTAGGCGGAGGGGTTTGTCAATTTTGAATTTTGAATTTTGAATTCCTCCTACTTGCCATAGACCATTCGCAGAATCTTGTCGGCATAGCGCTCGCCCAACAGCAGTTGGCCGTTGCGACCAAAGTGGGGGTCGCTCTCGTCTTTGAGCATATCGCACCCCTCGCTCGACACCCAATCGGAGTTGGGTATCTCGGTGGTAATGGTCCTGATGATGGGGTTGAACTTATCCCTGTTGGTGTGCCACGGCGCAATCTCGCCCGCCACAAAGGGCACGTTGCCCAACTCCGCACGCAGGCCCGACACAAGGTCTTTCAGTTTGTCCATATAGCCCGTGGGGTTGCTGCTGTTCGACTCGCCTTGGTGCCACAAGATGCCACGCAGGGTGCCGTGGGCAGTGGCCTGCTTGGTGCGCCTTATGGCCTCATCGTAGAACGACAAACTCACACTCGACTTGTTGCCCAACGCATCGGTGTAGTCGAAGGTGGTTGTCTTACCTTTGGCCCACTCGTTGATGTTGGAGCCGCCACGCGCGTTCACCACGAGGAGTATCTTGCGCCCCGTGGCAGCGTGGACCCTCTTGGAGAAACCCACACCGGGGTTGATTTGCTGGTGCTTCATCTCCTTGCGGATGGAGGAGTATTGGTTGAGTGGGTTGGTTGCGGGCACCACCTCTCCCTCGTTGTTGAGCAGATAGACTCCCTCGATGGGGCCCGTGAGGTCCTCGGGCAGCATTGTGCCACGACCTGCCATATTGCTCTGGCCGATGAGCAGGAACACGTCATACTCATCCTCCCCCTGCTCGGGCAACTGCTCGGAGGGGTTGGGCGTGGGTTTATGGGGCTTGGGAGGCTCCATCTGCGGATTGGCACAGCCTCCCAAAACCATCATAACGGCCACAATAAGCGATAGTAATCGTTTCATTGTCGCTCTCTTTGTTCTCCTGTCGGTCAAACTACAAGTTCACAACCTTGATACAACGTGCAGTACGAGCGTCGCTATTCTTGGCACCGGAGTTGTCGTTCTTACTCCTCTTACCAAAGATTACATAGAATGCATTGCCACTCTCTGTCTCGGAAGAAGTGAAGACACTCTCGCCCGTTTTATATACGCCGTCCAACTTCTGACCATCTTTCAAAGAAAGAAGCTGATTGTCGAAGAATGTGCGAGCGGCCTGCATCTCTGCTGGCATATTTTCGGGCTGAACGTCAATCTCAACATCCTCATATTTTGCAACACCACAATATGCAGCGAACAGCGAATAGGCCTCACGGAGTGCGGGCAAATACCATCCCTCGCCCATATCGGCACAGAACTTGAACGCAGGGTGTGTTGCAAATGTCGGGTCAACAGCCTTAACGGCATTGGTGTTGAACAGACCGTCGTCTTTGCTTGATGCTCCATCTACGGACGTCTTGCTTTCGGAAAAAACACTGGCTGCTTTTTTTTCAGCACGAGGACCTGCTACAACCTTACCAATCTTGCCATCCTCCGAAATCCAGAACAGAACACCATCCTCAACGATAGAGCCAATGCCGATAGTTCCCTCTGCGGGCTTCTGGGCCTGAGTTACGGCGATGGTCTCGCTCACTGTGGTGCCCTTGGTGTTCTTGGCAGTTACGGTAACGGTGGTGCTACGCTCGGCGCCACTCTCGTTGTCCGACAAAGCAGTCAGGGTGATATTCTTGTCGTCCTTCTCAGCCTTCAACCAAGCCTTGCCATCCTCGGCAACAGCAACGGTAACATCGGTCATATTGCTCTCGTAGGAGATGATTGCCAAAGCAGCCTCAGCGCCACCCAAATTGGCCTCTTTTGCACCAAGGGTAAGGGTGGGAGCAATCTCATCCTCCAACGCTTGGGTAACCGTTACGTCAATGGTGGTGGTGTTGATACCCTCGCCTGCGCTCACGTGAACAATACCCTCACGGGTAACAGGATTGGGGTTGGCAGCGGTGGTGGTAACGGTCAGAGTGGTACCCTCCAACTTTGCGCTCAACCACGAAGCAGCCGAGTAGTCTACCTCTACGCTCAGCACCTCGCTGTCGGAAGTGATGGTTGCCGTAGCCTTTGCACCTGCGGTCTTGGCCACGTTGAGTGCTGCGGGTTCAATGGTTAGAGTTGCGGGGGTGTACTCCTCCTGCTGGATTTCGCCACCCTCTTCTCCTGTTGTGCATCCCATTACCAATGCTGCAACGGCGATGCTTGCCAAATAGAAAAACTTTTTCATAGGTCTTTTTGTTTTGTTAGGTTAATTATTGAATTGTGTTTATTGTGTTTTGTATTCTTCGCTCTATTTCTCCTTCACAACAGCACCCTCCGTGAGGCCATTCTCGTTGTAGGCATCAACGGTGTAGTAGTAGTCCACGCCCTTGGTGAGGATGTGCAGCGCAAGCGAGCACTTCTTGCCATCGTTCACCTGAATGGTCTGGTTGAGGTAGTCGGGCGCAATGCCAAAGCGCACGAGGTAGCCCTCGGCACCCTCCACGGGCTCCCACTTCACATCGCCAAACCTCTCGTCATTGCGGCACCTCGTGGCCTCAATGCCCTGCACCTGTGCGGGAGCCTCGCCACCTCCGTGGCCAAACACCCTCAAATCCCTCATACCGAACTTACCACCCGAGGTTGCGTGGTAGTTCACCACCTTCAGGTAACGAGCCGTGAGGGGCTCTTTGAGTTCGAGGTAGTCGTGGGCGTTGGAGGTCTTGTTTTTGCTGCGGTCGGTCACAAAGCTCCACTTCTCGCCATCGAGCGACCAGTAGAGTTTGTAGGCGGTGTAGTCCTCGCCACCTTTGGCCAAAGCCATATCCCAATCCTGCTCGGCAAAGTTGAGCTGGATGGCACGAATGGTCTTTGCGGCTCCGAGGTCCATAGTCAGCCACTCGCCCTTGTCGCCACTGGCTGCCGACCACCAAGTGCGCACGTTCTCGTCCGAAGCGTTCTCCACGGGGAAGCCCTCCAATGTGGACGATGCGGTGCAAACCTTATCCTTCGAGAGCAGCCACCAGCCTGCGCTGTTGCCCTTCGAGGCATCGAAGTTCTCTTGGTGCATAACCATAGGCAGGTCGCCGAGGGTGGTCTTAACGCTCATACGCCCCTGCTCGTCAAAGTGTACGGGGAAGAGTCCGAGCCTGCGCTCAAAGGGGTTATGGTTGCCCACCCACATTGTGGAAATCTCCCACCAGTTGTCGTTCCTGTCCTTAAAGGTGCAGCTGTGGCCCGCACTACCGATGAAGCCGCCCACCTTGAGCGACACGGGGTTGTAGGGCTCCACACGGAAACCCTCGTTGGGCTGCTTGCTAGTCATCACCACATCGCAGTACCACACCGACAGGGTGCCGGGGGTGGCAAATTGCAGGTAGTAGGTGTCGCCCCTCTTGACAATCCACGAGCCCTCGGGGCAGGGGAGCCATTTGAACTTACCTCTCCACTCGGGAGCCTCAATCTCGTCCCACACCTCGCGGCGGCCAAAGTGGTAACCGGCCTCGCAGTCGTTTACATCGGTGATGTAGTCCATCAGCAGTCGCTCCGAGCCCTCAATCATAGTCATCGTTGCGGGGTCCAACTCGAAGCACTTGATGGATTGGTCGGTGCCCAGACCGTGGAACACAAAGTAGCGCCCACCGTCGATGAACAGCGAGGGGTCGGAGCAGCGGGGAATCTCGCCACACACCTCCCACAAGCCCTTGTCGGGCTCGGACGAGCGCACAATCTTCACGGTCTTCTCCTTGCGGTCGCGATTGAGTTTGATGAAATATATATAGTTCTCATCGGCCGCCACGGCTGGTGCGGTGTAACTTCCATTGTTGAGTGCAGCCTCTTCGACCTCCTTGTTGAAAAAGACGTTTTCCCAATTCATCAGGTCGTCCGACACCCTATAACCACCAATGTCGTGGGTGGCAAAGAGGTAGTATTTGTCCTTGAAAAAGACAATCACGGGGTCGGCCGATGTGCGTGCATCGGGGTCTTTGGGCTTGAATGTTCCCCACCCATAGTCCAAGTCAATGGGGTTGCAGTAGGTTGTGGGATTGTTGTTTACCAAATCGCCACCGCAACCGCACAGCAGCAATGCCGCCAAAATTGCAAAGCCAAATTGTTTCATCACTTCTCTTTCTTCGTGTTAGGTTTTGTTCGAATTGTAAAATCTGTTTCTACCAAATTTTGATTACGGGTGCCCACTCCGACTTGTGGGAGTCGATGCGTGCAAAACGTCCCTTGTCGAGGTCATCACCCGGCTCGCGTAGCTCCCTTATGAGCAGCACGGTGATATTCTCTGCGTTGATGTTTTTGAGAGCCTTTGTCAGGTCGAGCCATCTCCACGAGGCCTCCATCTCGAAGGTCATCTCTCCCACCACTTTATAGTCTTTGCCCACCACTCGGCTTTGGCCGGGGTGGAGTTGTGCGATGTCGTCCCAAGAGGTTGCTTTGGTCAACTCACCCTCCACGATGTAGGCGTGTAGGCGGTAGGGGGCAGTGTCGCAACTCTCGCCGTGAAGACCGAGTGCAATACGGCCTGCCTGTGCGAGGTTGGTATCTTTGAGGTTAAATCCTATGGCCGTAACGGTGTTGTTGTCGGCACCTGCGGCGTTCATCTCCACGAATGTAGAGTTGGTACCCACCTTGTCCATCTTGCCAATGGGCAGACTCTTGCTGTTGGCAGCCTTGATGGTTGTGATTTCGCTCTGTGGAGTGTGGAGGCTCAATAGCATCACACTCTGGGCAGGGATGGTCATATTCAACATTCCGTAGCGGTCTGTGGTGAGGATTCGTCCATCGCCATAGTGGTCGGCACTCACCTCTTCACACAACAGAGGCAGGCCTGCACCGAAGCCCAACCTCCTCAGGTCGAGCTCCAAACGGCAATCGTTGGTGCTACGCTGAACAATCCATACATAGGTGTTACCTTTGTCGTCCTGCGAGGTGCAGATGTCCAAATCGGGGTCCTCCACCGACACATCCGTACGGAGCAGTGGTCGCTGCTCCTTGAAGCCTTTGGCAAAGAGCCTTACGGTTTGTGCGGTGCGCTGGGTGCCGGCAATATCAAAGCACCCCTCCTCAATGGCCGCTGCGTTGGGGGCAAAGAGTTTCACCTCCCTCACCAGAGCGCGTCCTTCGTCGCCAAAGGTGATTCTCACCTTCTCGGCCTTTATGGGCTCTTTGAGTAGGAAGCCGCTGCGGGCATAACGATTGTTGTCTTGGGAGGCCTCTTTGATGGTTTTCCACTTTCCGTCGAGGAGTACCTCGGTGTTGAACTTACGCACGCGGTCGGGGGCAGTAAAGACACCATAGGAGGAGCCGGAGTAGATGGTAAGGGCACCAATCTCCCTTTCGCCTCCGAGGTCAATGGTTATGCTCTTGGGCCCATTGTCGGTGAATGCCCACGCCGAAGAGTCGCTCTTGTCGCCATCGGTAAGTGCCTCGGCCGAGTAGAGGTCGTCGGTTCCACACACCTCCACAGGGCAACCCAAAGCGATGTTCTCCATCGCATCCTCGGCATAGCGGAGGCCCTTCCAAGTGTAGTGGTGGCCCGATTTGATACCCTGCGGATAGGTGCTGCTGGTGGTGTTGGCAAACTTGAAGGCCCACATACCATAGCCTCCTCCGAGCATATTTTGGGTGTAGGTGCCCGCCCACTCCACAAAGAGCGAGGGCGAGTCCATCGTTTCATACTTGTCAATCAGATAGGCGTTCATCCAACGACCAATCTCGGTGAAGATGATGGGTTTTGTCTTACCCTGAGGGTGGTTTGTGCGGAGAATCTTGTCGATACTCTCCACCTTGCCCTTGTAGCCCACTGCGGGGATGTTGTAGGAGTGGGTGGAGAAGAGTTGCACGTTCTCCCTTGTGGTCATCGGTCGGCCCAGATAGTCGGTACCCTCGGCGGCAGCCACTGCTGCCCACCAGTTGGTGTTGGTACCCGCTGTTACGGGGCCCACAAAGCGACAGTCGAGCTCCTTGCCGTAGAGCCTGTTGACATCGGCCACAGCGCAGTGCACCGCATCCGAAGCCACCTTCATCAGCTCAATGTAGATATCCAGAGGCATAGGACCCGAGTGGCGGTGGTTGGGCTCGTTTTTCATAGCAAACATCGACACGTCGCCCCTGCGTGCGGTATAGAACGCAAGGCCATAGAACTGTTGCCAGATGGTCCACTTGTTCTGCCACGAGGTGTCGTAGCGTTTCTTGCCGAAGCCGCTCTGGATGAGCACGTCGGCGCCAATGGCCTTCATCTGGTCGAGAGCATAATTGAAGACCATTGTGTTGGTTGAGCGTACGGGTTTGTCGGCCTGTGCCTCCACCTTACTCCATTTGATGAATTTCTCGCTCTCGGGGTTGGCCATCAGTTCGGCTTTCAACCTCTCGAACTCCTCTGCCGAGTCGATTTTTGTGTGGTCAATCCACTTCTCATTGACGTAGGTATCTCCGTCGGCCCAGATGCGTATGGCATTCACATCGGCATACTCCAACCAAGCAGGGGCATTTCCGCCGGGCATAAGGTATCCCTGATTGTAGCCAACATACTGCATCGTTCGTCCAACCTCTTCGGGATAGACGGTAGCCTTGACGGTTGTGCTCCTCTTGACCTTGCTTTCGCTCTGCAAAGAGGAGGTGTTCACGGGTGCAGGTTTGGCCATCTGTTTGTTCACTCGGCCCCAACCCTCAAATTCCATTATGCGGATGGGCTCGCCATCGGTGGAATAGAGGCGAAATTTGAACGATGTGATGGGGGTATTAAATGTAAACGCAACCCTATCGAGACGATTCTCGGTTGTAAGCGTACCCTCGATGTCGGTCCAGTTGGCATCGTCCCAATATTGGAGAATGAAATTCTTTACGCACCAAAAACCATCGTGCTGTCCCTTCTCGGCTTGCTTTTTCTCCTTCTCCGGGATACCCGTGTAAATCACAATCGAGTCGATGTCGCAGTAGCGGGGTAGGGTTACCTCCAAGATGTGGGGCGGGCGCGAGGTGGGTGCCGACTCCCAAGTGGTGCGGCGGGTGAATTTGCCGTCCACAGCCATTTGAACCTCGGTGCGAGGGTTGGTGGTTGAGGCCTCCACTGCTGCTCCATAGAAGAGGTTTGTTTGGGCTTCCGCTGCGAGTGTGCTCAAACCCACTGCAACAAGAGTGAGAATATATCGAAGGTTTTTCATCGTTTGTTGGTGTTGTATAATTATAATAAGTATAAGGGCTGTCTCTACTTGAATTCGGTCATCAAAATCACGCACCTCCTGCTCCCCTCAAAGTCAACCCTGAGGCGACGCTCCTTGGGCAGGGGCATCTCCACAAGCCTCTCTTCGCCGGGGGAGAGGGTGTAGGTTGCCTTCTCGCCACCGTTGATGCTGATGCTTACCTCAATGCTATCCTCGGAGGGGTTGGCCAGCAGAGTTGCCATTGTGGTCCTGCCCTCGGGCACACGTGCGGCGAAGTAGCCGCTACCCTGTGCCTCATCGGCGGGTTTCACTTGGTCGCTACCACCGAGGGTGTAGTTGTAGGGTGCAAAGGGCCTGCGTCCGTTGCCCACATACTGAATACCCGGGCGGGTGTTCCAACCACCATAGGAGCCAACGTAGTTGTAGCCCCTGCTGTCAACCATCAAGGGCCACTTCTCCTTTTGGTCGGTGGGTACGATGGGGAAGGTGTTGAGCACAAGGCCGTTGTTGGCGCCCGTAACAATGCCCTTCTCCGAGGAGAAGTCGCCCCACCAAATGGGCTCCTCCACGAGCAGACAAGCATCCTCACTCTCGCCACAGGCCACATAGCCCACCACGTTGCGCAACAGCAGGTCGGACACGGGGTCCACGCCACTCCTGCCTGCGAGGTCGAAGCCACACATCACCACCGAGCCCTTGCCGTCGAACATCTCACACAGGGCTGTACCCGAGAGATTGCGGCTGTAATTGGCCAGCACAGCGGTACGGCCCATATCGGCCTTGCGCACCGAGAAACCGTTGGTTACGGGGTAAATGGCAGGGAAGCCTGCCTTTGATTCGTCATAGCCGGTGTAGTCGCTCCACAACTTCAACCTCTCCATCTCCACATCCTTAAAGATGGGGTGCTCCTTGCGCTCGATGTTGATGTTCATACCGTCGCAGTAGGTATATTCGGGCGAGAGGTATTCGTGTGAGTTGTTGCTCTCGTCGAGCATCTCCACGGTGGAGGGCAGCCACGAGGTGTCGAAGTCGGCCCTTTGGCGCATCACCAACACACATCCACCCTTGCGGACAAAGTCGCTCAGTGCCTGCTTTTGGGCCGCCAAAGCCTCATCCCACGACTCCTCGCCAACCACAAGCACAGCACCTTTTCGTGCTTTGGGAACGGTGGTGGTGGGGGTGTAGGCGATGGAGTTTTTGTCGAAGGCGGCAGCGGTAGCACCCGTGGTGTCGTAGAGAGCTACCTTGCCTGCGGGTGCGTTTTTGGTTTTCCACTCCTTGCCTGCCACATAGAGGTCGGAGGTGTTGGTCGAAACAATCTTGCCGTTCCACACAATCTCGCCAACCAAGCGGTAGTCGCCTGTGGGCACCCACTCGGGCAGAGCAATCTCCAATGGGGCCGACCAAGTGCCGTAGTACTCCACGGTGGGTAGGTCAACAACTCCCTCTGCCACAGCAATCTTGCGCATATTCTCCACTCTCCACACAACCTTTGCGCCCTCCAAGTTGCGCATCAGGTCGTCGTCGTTGACCACGTGGGCAACCACACCCACCTTACTGCCTGCATAGACATTGTGGTTCCAATTCTCCCAGCTGATGAGCAGTGGCTGGTAACTTACGCCATATTGGTAGGCCACAGGCTTGGGCCTCATCTCGGCAAAACTCTTCACCGAATCCCAATTGTGGAAAATGATTGTGAAGGGCATCACGCCCGCCAGATAGGGGTTTTGGGAGCGGAAGCGGCGGAACATCTCGGTTGCGTTTTTCAGCACCACAGCCTGATATTCAAGGGCGGCTGCGCCTTGGTCCTCGGCAGCGATGTGGCCGGTCCAACACTTCTGCGAGCCGGGCTGTTTGGTGCGTGAGCAAAGGTTGTAGGCACCGTCAATGCCGGTGTAGTTGCCCACACACTCGGTGAAAGTTATGGCCTGCACCTTGCCTTCGTTTTGCCACAGGGAGGTGTCGCGCAGGTTCATATATGTAAGGAACGAGTTGTAGTACCAGCCCCAATAGCGGTGTACGTCGAAGATGTCGGCCGAGCGGCCCATACCATAGCCGGCATTGCCGATGTAGGGCCTTGTGTGGTCCCAATCGATGAGCCTTTCGTAGCAGGCCTGCAAGAAATTGTCCCAATGTTTGCCAGTGGAGCCTTTGTAGGGCATCTCGTTGCTCATCACATAGATTACCACCGAGGGGTGCCAAGTGAGAGGAGTGAACTCGTCTTCAATATAATATTTGACATATTTGTCGATGTTTTCCAAATCGGTGGGAGGGTTGGTTTCGTGGTCGGTAACTCGGGGGCGACCATACCTGCCTCCAAAAATCATCATACCCTCCTCATCGCACACGTCCAACCAATTTTGGTTGGTGGGGATGCGTATGATGTTGATGTTCATACCTTTGAGGAAACGCACGTAGTCGCGTGCGAACTCCTTGCTGACCTCCAAATCTGCGGGGATGCCCCTGTTTGGAGGGTTGATTGCATTACCACGCAGGAAGATGGGTTTTCCGTTGAGGTAGAAGCGACCGTCGCGCATCTCAAACCTACGGAAGCCGATGCGTTTTGTGATGTTACCTCCGCCACATTTGACCTCCAAATTGTAGAGGTGCGGGGTTGCGGGGGTCCAGAGGTTGGCTTTGATTCCGTCGATACACAACTCCACAGCCGTTGTGTCGGCTCCTGCGTTGAGGTCAATCTTACCAACAACGCCCTTCCACACCACCTCTCCGTCGGCACAGGATGTGATTGTGGCCATCGCCTCACCGGTGAAGTCGTTGGGCGAAGTCAGGGCGAGTTCCATACGGACTTGTGTGTCGGTAACAAAGGGGGTGAGTTTGTGGATGGCCACCTGTGCGCTTGCACACACAGCCACCATAGAACAACCCACCGTGAGAGCTATATGTTTGAGTAGAGTTTGCATAGTTTTGTTTCGATATAAACCAATGTCTCTGTTTTTGCCCCTCCGATGCGGCCCCGAAGGACCGCACCGAAAGTAGGCAACCATTAATTAACCAAAATAACCTTTACCTTTTGTTCAAAATATGTTGTGCGAAACAACCTGTGTGTTTCAACATTTCAGATTAGCTTGGCAGTAACCCTACTACCAGCCGGGGTTCTGACCATAGTCATCACCAACCACATCGAGGAACGACTGCGGGATGGGCCACCTCCACCACTTATCGGTCCAGTTCTTACGAGCATCAATGAGGTCTGAGGGCATATTGGGGTCATCCGCTTTGGTGTCGCCATTGTGAGTCTTCACAGCGTCAGCCAACAGACCAAGACGCTTCAGCAAAGGCCACCTTACGCCCTCGAAGTGGCACTCACGAGCATACTCGTCCAAGATGTCCTGCATTGTGAGCACACCGGTGAATTTCTCTCCCATTGCACGCTCATAGGTTTCGTTGTAGTAGTCCAGTGCCTTTGCACTTGCGCCACCATCCTTGTGGAAGTATGCCTCGGCAGCCATCAGATAAGTCTCGGCCAAACGATAGACGATAGCATCCTTGAAAGAGGTTGTACGTTTGGGGTCGTCAGCGTTAGTCCACTGGTCATAGAACTTCATTGAGTGTGGGTGCATACACTCCATATACTGAGCGGGTTTGAAAGCAGCCTCATCGCCAATATTCTTTCCTGCGGGCAACAAGCTCTCGTCAATGTAGTAGAATTTGTGGCGGAACATAGTGCTGTAACGATTGTCTTTCTCCTTGTTGTAGAGGCTGAAGAGGTAGGTGTTGGGGTAAACACGTCCCCAGCCGTAGCCACCATACTCAATACACTCTTGGAAACCTTCAACTTTTGCATAACGAGCAGTGGTAATAAGGCTCAAACGGTGTCCGGCAGCGATACCATTGGTGATGGTGCAACCACCACCCAATTGGTTGGAGAATTGGAACGCATAGAGAACCTCTTTGTTGCGGAGGTCGGGACCATTGAACACGTCTGCCATAGTGGGCATCATACCGTAGTCGGGGCACTCGAAGATGGCCTCGCAGTTGTCGATAGCAGCCTGCCAATCCTCCTCCCACATTGCAACCTGTGCACGGATGTGGTGAGCAACGGCCTTGGTCAAACGACCGAAATCTTTGTTGGGTGCGGTCCAATCGAGATACTTGATGGCATCCTCGAGGTCGAGTTTGATTTGGGCAAAAATCTCGGCCTTGCTCGAAGGACGATAGACGCGGCCCTCCATATTGTCCACGGTGGTAGGTATGAGGTTCAGATAGAGCCTCTCGAAACGCTGGTAGAGCATAAAATAGGCCCTTGCACGGAAGCACTTTGCCTCTCCGTATGCCTGACGCACGAGGTCGTTCTCCATTGTGGGGTCGAGTTGCTCGGCGTGGTAGATAATTTCGTTGGCCTTACCGATAATCTGATACAACTGATTCCAGAAGGATTCAATAATTCCGGTAGCGGCGGTGGGGCTGTCCAAACGTGCAAAGCCGGCAGCGGTACCACCACGGAATACCATAAGGTCGGTACAGTAGTCCATCATCAGAGCACTATATGTTTCGGCCTCTCCTGTGGCAATAGAGCGGTCCTTGGGGTAGAGGCCCACAACTGCGCGGCTCAAACCCTCGGGGGTAGAATATACAAACTGGGTGGTGATGCTGGTCTGCGACTCAACCATCAGGTCGTCTGTTGTACACGAACTTGCGCCCAGTGCCAACGCCAACATCGCAATGCTATATGTTAAAATCTTTTTCATAGTCTTTACTGTATTCATCAAGGAGATTAGAAGTTGAGGTTTACACTAACTGCCCATTGGCGAGGCTCGGGATAGGTACCTGCACTGGTCTCGGGGCTGTATGACAAGTATTCGGTCAGAGTGAAGAGGTTGGTTGCAGTAACTGCAAAACGGAGGTTCTTCACGTTGATTTTCTTCAACAACGAGTTGGGAAGAGTGTAGCCCAACGACAGAGTGCGCAGACGCAGGTAGGATGCATCCTGATAGCACAATGCTGCGTGGTGCGACTGGGCCTTGTCGTAGATAGGACGGGGGAACTCATTGCTGGGGTTGGTGGGAGTCCAGTAGTTCACCATAATACCGTTGAGTTTGCCCTGCAACGAACCACCCTGATTGTAGCTGTGGAGGTAGTCGTTGCTCCTCACGGTGCCATACACTGCATACCAATCCATATAGAAGTCGAAGCCTTTCCACCTAAGCGAGGTGTTGAGCGATGCGATGAAGTCGGGGTCGCGCTCGATAATCTGACGGTCGTCTTTGTCGATTTTACCATCTTTGTTGTAGTCGATAACCTTAACCGAGCCGGGCTCCACAACAACATCGGGCAATATTGCTTTGTCGGCTACGCCATCGCCATCGGAGTCGATGGTGGGTTTGATAATCCAGTTGCCGATTGCATCTTGACCCTCAAAGTCTTCGGTCTGCCAAATGCCCTCTGCGAGGTAGTTGTAGTAGACATTGATGGGGTGGCCAATGAACCACTTGTTATCAACATCGTCAATGTAGTTGCCATTCTCATCCTTGCGGTTGTCGATGCGGACAATCTCGTTGTGGAAGGTCGAGAAGTTCATACCCACGCTCCAATTGAAGTCTTTGCTGCGAACAAGGTCGGCACCCAACGACAACTCAAAACCATTGGTCTTGGTCTCGCCGAGGTTGTCGAGCATAGAGGTATAACCAAGCACGCTCTCAATCTGACGGCTCACGAGAAGGTCGGTGGTGCGGGTGAGGTAGTACTCAACGGTACCGTGGATGCGGTTGTTGAAGAAACCGAAGTCCAAACCGAAGTTGGTCGAAGTGGTTGTCTCCCAACGCAGACGGGTGTTGGGGATGGAGTTGCCGGGCAGGTAACCGATGATGTAGTTGTCGCCAAACTCCATATCATAACTTGAAGCATCGCCAAGGGTGGTGTAGTTGCCAATACCGTTCTGGTTACCAACCGAACCCCAGCTCAAACGGAGTTTCAAGTTCGAAACAGTCTCCGAGTTTTTCAAGAAGGGCTCCTCCGAGATGCGCCAAGCACCGGCAATCGAGGGGAACAATGCCCACTTGTTCTGAGCGCCGAAGCGGCTCGAACCATCGTAACGAACAGCTGCGTTCACGATGTAGCGGTCTTTGAAGCTGTACTGTGCACGAGCAAGGTAGGAAACGAGGATGCTCTCACTAACCGTGCGGTTAATCTTGGTGGGAACACCATCGCCAATCATATTCCACCAGAACGAATCAACGGGAATATCGCTGGCCTGTGCATCGAGTTTGGTCATATAGTCGCGGTCCCAGCTCTGCACTGCGGTGAGGTTGAGCGAGTGGTCTTTGTTGGCAATGGGCACCTTGTAGTTCACAATGTTCTCAATCACAAAGTTGTAGTCGCGACTGTTGGAGATGCTACCACCGGCACCACCACCTGTGTATTGCGAAGTCTTGTAGGAGCCAACCTCTGCAAAACGAGCATATTGGGTGGCGTTGAACTTGTAACTGAAGCCTTTGAAGGGACGCAACTCCAAGAAAGCATTCACACGGAACATATCCTGTGCGGTCTGCTCTTTGGTGTGCTGCATATTGTACAAGGGGTTCTGGTCGCCCGAGGTGTTGATGTACTGGGTGATGTTGCCCTCCTCGTCAAATGCAATACCATAGGGCTGGCGAGTCATAAACTGGTTGAACGAGCCATAGGCAGCATCGCGGAGAGTCTTGTTCACCGAGGTGTTCACACCAATGCTCAACCACTTGTAGGCCTCGTAGTCGGCATTCACACGGAGGTTGCCACGCTCGTAGCCCGAGCCGTCAATCATACCGTCTTGGTTGGTGTAGCCAAAGTTGGAGGCGAAGCGGAGTTTCTTGTTGCCACCGCGGATACCCAGCGAGTATTTCTGCATCACTGCGGGCTTAATCATCAGGCTCTCCCAGTCGGTCCAGATGCCCTCTTCCCAGTTCTTCTGCATAATTTCATCTGCGAACACATAGGAGGGGTCGAGTGCTGCAATAGCATCGGGGTCGTCGATGTCCATCTGGTTGGCGATAGCTTGGCGGCGCAACTCTGCCCACGACTCGGGGTCGTAGTACTTGAAGTTCCTCCACAGGCTCTGTACACTGATGGTGGACTCGAAGTTCACCTCGGTCTTGCCACTCTGACCACGTTTGGTGGTTACCATCACAACACCGTTTGCTGCACGAGCACCATAGATGGCCTGTGCTGCTGCATCTTTCAGAATCTCAATCGAAGCAACGTCGTTGTTGTTAATCATATTGAACTCGGTAGAGTTGGAGGGAACACCGTCGATAACATAGAGAGGCGAGTTGCTTGCGGTCAGCGAACGCGAGCCACGAATCTGGATGCTCGACGAGCTACCGGGAGCACCGCCACCCGAGGTTACCTGTACACCTGCCGAAAGACCACGCAACATCTCCGAGATGTTCGAGGCGGGATAGATGTTCATATCCTCGGCCTTAATCGAAGCAACCGAGCCTGCCACATCGCTACGGCGCTGCACGCCATAACCTACAACCACAAGGTCCTCCAATACTTGCGAGTCGCTTGTGAGGGTTACATCAATTTTGTTGCGTTTGCCAACGGCAACAATCTGGGTTTCATATCCGAGGTAGGAGAACTCCAAAGAGGCCTTTTCGGATACGGTAATAGAGTAATTACCCTTAACATCGGTGGTTGTACCCTGAGTTTGACCAACTACCAGCACATTTGCGCCAATAATTGCCGAACCATCATCAGCAGTTACAGTACCTGTAACTTTGTGATTTTGGGCACTCACACTTGTCATACCTGCCATAAGAGCCACGAAGGCCATTAGCAGGATTTTTCCAAACGTAGTGTTTTTCATGGTTTGAAAGTTTTAGTTGATTTGTGTTAGTTAATATGTAAATATGTTATTTTTTGATTGCTTTATCGACGGGAATGTCCACACCGCTCCACACCTTCTTGGCGGTCCAATCGGCATCGGGTGCCGACCAGAAAGGATCGGTCTCGGGCAAGCCGAGAGCAACGAACACGGCCGAACAGAGATATACACTGCCGGTGGAGATGTACCTCTCGCCAATGGAGGGCTGGTAGCCACAGAAGCCCACACGCAACCAACCATCTTCGGTGAAGGTGCCGGGGGCGTTGATTACTCGGTCAATAACGGCGGTCAGACCACAGCGCACCTGTGCGGGGTTGACAGCCTCGGGCAGCCAGTGGCGCAACGACACATCCGAGAGTGCTTGGAAAGCACCAAACCTGTATGCCAACGAGCGGCCAACTGCGGGGAAGGTGCCTTCGGGTGAGATGAGCCTCTCCTGCTGCTCCGCATAGCGGGCATAGCGAATCTTCTCCACTTCGAGGAAGTCGGCACCCTCGATGTTGTGTTTGGCCATCACATCGAGCACCTGTACCATCATAGGCTGAATGACAAAGCTGTTGTAGTAGTCGAGGTGGAAGTCCTTACCGTCGCCATACCAGCCATCGCCCTTGTACCACTCTTTGTGGCGGTCGAGGGCATATTTCACGCGCTCAAACTCCCACTCGCCGGTGAACTCATAGAGAGCAGCCTCCACCATCGCCGAAAAGAACAACCAGTTGGTCTCCGAGGGTTTGATTACCCTCGACGATTTCAACTCCTTCACCATACGCTCTTTGGTAACCTCGTCCAGATTGCCCCAAAGTTGGGTGGGAGCGCGCAGCAGACCGTGGGCCAAGAATGCAGCATCCACGAGGGGCTGGCGTCCGTTGTTGAAGTTGAGATAGTCGGGCGACTCGGGGTTTACGGCGTTTGCGATACCCTTGACAGCCAAGTCGATAAACTCTGCACGGAGTTGGCCCTCGGGAGTGGCATCGGGACCGAGTTCGAGCCAAGGAGCAATACCCTCAATCAGACGGCCGAGGCCCTCCAAGTGGGTTACAGCGTGGCGGGTGGCGATGTTTACGTTGTTGGACTCAACGGGCATATTCTTCTTCAACGTGCCTGCTGAAAGATTGGTCAGGAAGGGGCGTGCAATGTGCTCCATTGCGCTGAGCCAAACGGCCCTGTCCTCGTTTTCCGAGTAGAGAGTGCGTACCTCAACGGCGGGTTTGCCTTTGAGGATGTTGTTGTAACGAGCGAGTGCCTCAATGTAGTAGTAGTCGGCATAGGAGAGGGGCGCATCCACATCGCGATTCTTGGCCAAGAATGCGGTGCAGTGCTTAATGGCATAGTTGCCATTGGTGCCGGGTTTTGCAAAGTATTTCGACGAACTGAGCGAACGAATCATCTTCTCGGCCATATCGAGGAAAGCCTGCGAGGTGGCCTCATCCTCAACGTAGGTGCTCAACTCAACAAAAGCCGAAGCCATCAGTGCGGCTGCCGAAGCATCCCTCGGGGTGTCCTTCTGTACGGGGGCCATAAAGTCCCAATAGGGGACGCAATCTTTGGGCATACCGGGGTGGTTGATGAGGTATTTACCAATTTTGGTGGCGTGGTCCAGAAAGTCGCGGTTGCCGGTTTGGCGGTACATAAAGGTAAAGCCATAGAGGCCCCAAGCCTGACCGCGGCTCCAAGCCGAGTCGTCGGAGAGGCCCTGATAGGTGAATTTTTTCACAATGTCGCCACTCTGCGAGTCGTAGGCCACAACGTGGTACGAGCTGCCATCCTCGCGGAAGTGGTTGCGCATTGTGGTTGTAGCGTGTGTAACGGCCACATCGTAGCAGGCCTTGTTGCCGCTCAAACCTGCGCCAACGGTGAGCAATTCGAGGTTCATCATATTGTCAATGATAACCACAAAGTCGCCACCCTCCATCTTGCGATTCCACGAGCGGGTGCAACCAACCGTGGGATTGAAGCGGGTTGCCAACGAGTTTGCGCCGTTGATGAGTGCGGTGCGGTAGGCCTCCTTGCCGGTCAGACGGTAGCCGTTGCCAAAGCTGCAATTAACAATAAAACCCACATCGTGGCTCTTTGTGTTGAACTGCTCGGGGGTGATGCGTTCGGTCATATCCTCTGCCGCAACACGCAGGGCATCGTTACCGGTGTGCTCCCAGAGGTACCAAAGGCTGCCGGGGAAGAAACCGCTCTCCCAGCCGTGGCTGGCGATGAGTTTGAGGTTGCCCTCCTTGTCCATACTGCAAGGAAAGCATTTTTCGCCCTTGTCTTTCACCGCGTCGTACATAGCAAGTGCGTGTTGAGCACTTTGGGCGAGGCCCTTCTCAACCACCTTTGCCATGCTCTTGTCGGGGGTAGCAGCTGTTGCACAAGGGAGTGCAACGAGTGCAGCCAGAGCAAGTGTAAGGATTTGTTTTTTCATTGTTTGTGTTGTTTTTTGTTGTGATTATTATTGTTTTTTGAGTTGTTTCTACTTCGAATGTTTGAATGGTGCCAGAGGAATACCGGCTTCGTTGAATACGGTCGACAGGTGCCAACTCATATAGCAGTACCTCACGCCTTTCGCCTCTGCCACACTTGCGCTACTTACCTCCATTTTGCCGTTTACGATGGTGGCGGTGGCGGTGTGTAGGTTACCTGCGGCATCTACCAACTGAACATAGGGGATTGTGCTACCTGTGGCGTGGAGTCCTTCGCCGTTGCTGAACGAAACGGTTGCTTTGCCGCCCTCATATTTCACACTCTCCACCATAGGAGGAGCCACTTTGAGGTCGGTGCGGCCATAGATGTTGTGCAGTATGAGATTGCCGAGTCGCTCGCCGGGAGTCTTTTTGTTGGGGTAGTGAACACCTTGTACTTGGTCGCCACAGTCGGACGAGGTTACAATACCGCTGTTGGGGATGAGTTTGAGCGCGTCCCACTGTGCCTGAATGAGGTCGGCACCATAGGTGTCGGTGTTTTTGCCCGTGCCACTGATTTGGACATAGTAGAAGGGGATTTCTGCTTTGGTGTCGCCTTTGGCCTTGCGCCATTCGTCAACCATAGCCTGTTGCAAACGAGCGTATGCAAAAGAGTTGTCCCTGTTGCTCTCGCCCTGATACCAAGCCCAACCACGAATGGTGTAGTTCTCGATGGGGTGAACCATTCCGTTGTAGAGCAGCCCGGGGGCACTCTTTTTGGCGGCCGATTCGCTCAATTCGCTGGCCTCTTTGTATTCGTCCGGCTTGAAGGTGCGTACTCTTTCGGCAGGCATCCACGCCTCGATGCGGGTACCACCATAGGGGGTGCAGATGATACCGACGGGTACATTGAGTTCGGAAGCCATCTTGCGGCCACAGAAGAATGCGATGGCGCTAAACTCCTTTGCTTCGGAGGCGATGCTTGCCTTCCACCACTTGTTGTTTCTCACATCGTCCATAAGCACGTCGGAAGGCTGGTAACCAACCTTAAAGTAGCGCAAGTGGGACATTGCGGCAGTTGCGGCAATCTCCTTGTCGGCGTCGGCTACGGGTTGATAGTTGCCATTAGCCACCGAGCCGAAGCCCCTCATAGGCATCTCCATATTGCTCTGGCCGGCAAAGTGCCAAACCTCGCCAACGAGAACATCTCGGATAACTTTGGAGCCACCGTGAGAATCTCGGATGGTGATGGTGTAAGAATCCTTCGAGCCAGTAGGTGTTGGGATGTCCAACAACCAACGGCCGTCGGAATCGGCGGTGGTTGTTACGCCCTTGTTGTCCCACGAGCCATAGCCCAAAACTTTTGCGCCGGGATTGACTTTACCCCACAGTGTGGCAACAGATTTCTGTTGGACAACCATACCGTCGCTCAAAAACACAGGCATCCAGAGTGTGCTGGGGCTGGCATTGGGTTCTATGTCGATGGTGGGGACTCCGCTGGGATGTTTGTTTACGATGGGCTCATTGTCCTCACACGAGCAGGTGCCCATTGCGAGAGCAGCAATTAGCAAAAGCGACTTGAAAAGTTTCATCTTCATTTAAGGTTTTCGGTTTTGCGTGTATGGCGATTGTGCGCACAATTTATCTGATGCAAAGTAACCCATAATACTCCTAATAAAATATCAACTTTGTTCGAGAGTGTCGCAAAATAGTACGCCACGAAAAAACTGCTTAAAACGTGCGCAGGATGCCCCTCTACGGACATCCTGCGCATAATGTGGATTATTTTATTACTCGGTGTTACACGCCACTGAAACAGTTGAAACCACCGTCGATGGGAAGTACCGTGCCGGTGATGAAACTTGCCGCATCCGAGCAGAGGAACTGAACAGCACCATTGAGCTCGTTGATGTCGCCAAAGCGGTTCATCGGGGTCTTGGCCAACACCTTTTTGCTGCGCTCGGTGAGCGAGCCGTCGGGGTTGATGAGCAGTGCGCGGTTCTGGTCGCCGATGAAGAAGCCGGGGGCAATGGCGTTTACCCTCACACCGTCGCCAAACTTCATTGCCATCTCCATTGCCATCCATTGGGTGAAGCACACAATGCCGGTCTTGGCCACCGAGTAGCCAAACTGACGGGTGATGGCCTGATAGGAGGCCATCGAAGCGATGTTCACAATGGCACCCTTGCCCTTCTCGGCCATAATCTTACCGATGGTCAGTGAGGGATAGACCGAGCCGTTGAGGTTCAGTGCACACACCTTCTCGTAGTCGGGAATACTCATCTCAAAGATGCTGCTGTCGTCGGCAATGCTGGCACCAGCCATATTGCCACCGGCTACGTTGATGAGGATATCCACGGTGCCCATCTTCTCCACAATCTCGTCGGCGATTTTTTTGAGGCCCTCAACGTCGAGTACGTTGGCCACAAAGCCCATAGCCTCGCCACCCATAGCACGCAACTCCTCCACGCGGGCGTTGAGTTGCTCGGGGCGGATGTCGAGAATGGCAACCTTTGCGCCCTGCTGGATGAAACTCTTTGCAATGCTGCCACCCAGAACACCACCTGCTCCGGTAATTACGGCAACTTTTCCTTCAATGCTGAATTGTTCGTTCATAGTCTCTATTTTGGATTATTGGTATGATTTTTTTTAATGTGTCCGTTTGTCGCACCCTGTGCTTCCTACAACTTGTCGTAGTACTTCTCTATGGTGGCTATCACACCCGACATCTCGGCCAGAGCCTTTGCACGGCCCAGCAACGAGTAGCCCGGGTTGTAGCCCTCCTTGCCATCGTCGGAGAGCATCAGCGGGCCGTGGTCAACTCGCATCGGCAACTGCCAATCGACCATACCTGCCTCCTTGCGCCTCTGCTCCTCGCGCAGGAAGATGCGTGTGGTCTCGATGAGGTTGGCCCTGCCGGCCAAGTGGCTTGCTTCTATGAAGTTGCCACCATCGAGGGTGTTGGTGCTACGCAGGTGCACAAAGTGGGTGCGGGGAGCAAACTGCTCGGCCATTGCTGCCACGTCGTTGTGGGCACCCGAGGAGAGCGAGCCTGCACAGAAGGTCAGACCGTTGGAGTGGGTGGGCACTGCATCCAAGAACCACTCAATATCTTCCTTGCAGGTTACAATGCGGGGCAGACCGAGCACCTGACACGGTGGGTCGTCGGGGTGTACACACAGGTTCACGCCATACTCCTCGGCTACGGGGCACACCTGCTCCAAGAAGTATTTCATATTTTCGCGCAGGGCGTTGCGGTCTATGCCGTCGTATTGTGCAAGCAGGTTGCGGAAAATCTCCACGGGGTTGAACTCATCGCCACGAATGTTGCCATTGACAAAACCCTGTGTTTTGATGATGATGGTATAGACCAGCGCATCCTTCTCGGCTTGGGTCATAGTCTTGTCCATTTCGGCCACCTTGCGGAGTTCCTCCTCGGTGTAGTCGGCTTCGGCACCCTTGCGTGCGAGAATTTTCAGGTCGAAGTAGGCGAAGCGCAGTTTGTCGAAGTAGAGAGTCTTGGTGCCATCGGGGTTGAGGTGCTCCAAGTCGGTGCGAATCCAGTCAATCACGGGCATAAAGTTGTAGCACACGGTGCGCACACCTGCCTCGCCGAGGTTGCGTAGTGAGGTGCGGTAGTTGGCCAAGAGCCTCTCCCTCTCGGGGCCGCCATACTTGATGGCCTCACACACGGGTAGGCTTTCCACTACCGACCAACGCAGGCCGTGTTGTTCTATGTTTGCTTTGTAGGCCGAAATGGCCTCGGGGGTCCACACCTCGCCATTGGGCACGCTGTGCAGTGCCGACACAATGCCCTCTACACCAATCTGGCGCAACATAGGCAGGGTGATGACATCGTTGGGGCCGAACCACCTCCAAGTTTTTTCCATAATTTAATATTAGGTATTGGTTAGACGTTTTTCTCGCTGCTATTGCAAATATATCCACAATCTCGGTCGGGTGTGGTGCCCGTTTGAACTATTGAACGATGTTGTGATAAGTTCGAACTCCTCTTTTATTTTCCCAATCGGGGAGTGCCTATTTTTGTCATATCCGCAAATGCTAACCAAAAATCAACTATCGATATGAAAATGAAATCCATTTTTTCGGCTCTGTGTGTGGCTGCGACCGCCTTTGTGCTCACTGCTTGCGAGGAAGAGGGCCCCATTGTGAACAAGCACCCCCAACCAACTCCGGATGTGCAACCCGATGAGCAGGACCCCGATGCGGTCTTCCCCGAAGGCTCCTATTACCCCGAGGTAATCCCCACGTTGGATGAGTATGTGGGACTGCCCACGCCGGGTGCAGAGGAGTTGTACAAACCCTCCAAACTGCTCAATATGTACAAACCCATCAAGGTTGACAGGACCTCTTCCAACACCAGACCTGTGAAGAGTTGGACCTCCGAGAAAACCCGCATCCTGCCCTATCTGGTGGGCTTTGTGCGCAACGAAAATATCGACACCTACAAGGAGAAAACCAACAAATATGGCTCCTCCACGGAACTTGCCAAGCAGGCCGCCACGGGGCGTTTCTATGTTACCAAGATTGGCGAGAGGTGGTGGCTTGTGGACCCCGAGGGCTATCTCCACTACGAGCGTAGCGTCTGCTCGTTCCGCAAGGGCAGTTCCGAGCGCAACGCTGCCGCCTTTGCACAACGCTTTGCCAGCGATGCCGATTGGGTGGCGACCACTCAAAAGGAGCTTGCCGACATCGGCTTCCACGGCACGGGTGCTTTTTCGACCGGTAGCGGAATAAAGGGTTACCAATTGGTGCAGGCCCACAATGCCGTAAATCCCAATGCTCCCCTTACGTTGGCACCTTCGTTTGGTTTGATTGGTTCCTTTGTTAGTTCCATCGGCGATAAGGTTATCAACGGTGAGGACGTGCGAGTGTGTGCTGTGTTCCACCCCGATTGGCCCACCTACTGCGAAACCTACGCAAAGGCAGACTATGGTTTTGGCCCCTATTTGAGGGATAAGAACGTGTTGGGAGTCTTTTCCGATAACGAGATTAACTTCGAATCGAGCGGTGGCACCAAATATCTTTTACAGCGTATTCTGGCCGTGTCGGACAAAAGCCACTTTGCATATAAGGCCGCCGTGGATTGGTGTTCGGAAAACAACGTATCGACCACAAGCCCCGACAAGAGTGGTTGCCAGCGTTTTGCGGGCTATGTTGCCGAGCTCTACTACAAGGGCGTGAAGGAGGGTATTCAGAAGGCTGACCCCTATATGCTCTACCTCGGTACCCGTCTGCACGGCTCGCCCAAGTATAACGACTACATCATCGCTGCGGCAGGCAAGTGGTGCGACATCATTTCGATTAACTATTACAGCCGTTGGAGCCCCGAGTTGGATAGCTATGTCTCCAAGTGGGCAACTTTGGCCAACAAACCCTTCCTCGTTACGGAGTTCTACACCAAAGGAATGGATTCCGAAGAGGCTGCCGGAGGTATTACCAACACTTCGGGAGCAGGTTTCCTTGTGAAGACACAGAGGGATAGGGCCTATGCCTACCAGCACTTTGCACTCGGCCTCTTGGAGGCTCCCAACTGTGTGGGCTGGCATTGGTTCAAGTATCAGGACGACGATGGTGCCGACAACTCCAATAAGCCCGCCAACAAGGGAATCTACGACAACTACTACAAAATCATCCCCGATATGGGTAAGTATGCCAAGGATATCAACATCCACGTCTATGACCTCATCAGGTTCTTTGACGAGAAGAAGTAGTTGATTGTGAATCAAGGAAAGATGTTAAACAAATAAAACCTAAACCAAATGAAACCAACTCGACTGCTTGTAATGTTGGGCGCAGTGGCCCTTGCGGTAGCTTCCATTGCTTGTACCCCCGACGAACCCGTTGTGAAACCCCACCGTCCGAATGGTGGTACTGCCGTGCCCGACGTGGAAGACCCCTTGTTGCCTCCGGCCGGTCCGCAGGAGGAGTTTTCCTTTGTCTATAACGCAACCTCCGGCGAGGGCTCGTGGAAATATGGTGCGCCCGCCAAGAAATCATACTACCGTCCCATCACCGTTGAGATTAGCACTACCGACAAACCCAAAGCCCAGCGCACGTGGAAGAAGATTAAGACCCGAGTGTTGGCCAATGTGGTAGGTTTTACACCCGACGAAACCATCGACACCTACAAGAAAAAGACCAACAAATATGGCTCCTCGCTCGAACTGCCCCGACAGGCAGCCACGGGCCGCTTCTATGTTACCAAGATAGGCCAAAGGTGGTGGTTTGTGGACCCGGAGGGCTATCTGCACCACCAGCGCGCCGTAACCTCCGTGCGCTATGGCTCCTCGGAGCGTAACAAAACGGCTTTCCAACAACGATTTGGTGGCGACGATGCAAGGTGGCTCAACATTACCCAAAAGGAGCTTGCAAGTGTGGGTATCCACGGCACAGGCGCATTCTGCACCGACACCTATCAGAAAATTCAGGCACACAATGCTGCCAATCCTGAGGCTCCATTGACGCTATGTCCTTCGTTTGGCTTCATTGGCGCGGCTGCAAAGGCGCTCGATGGTACCAACCTGAACAGCACCAATGCCAAGATTGGTGCGGTGTTGCATCCCAATTGGGAGAATTGGGTTAAGGACTATGCCGCAACCACTCTGGCACCCTACAAGGGCGATCCCAATGTGGTGGGTATCTTCTCCGACAACGAAATCCCCTTCGGAGGCTCGTCCAACGGTAGGGAGAACTACATCCTCTACAAACTCCTCAACCTCCCCGCAGACCACTTCGGACACAAGGCAGCACAGGAGTGGGTTGATAAGAATTATCCCCAGATGGCTCCCGATTACAGCAATATGTGGTGGTCGGTGAACCTCTCATTTACCCAATTCCTTGCCGAGAAGTACTACAAGGGTGTGAGGGATGCAATCAAAGCATTCGATCCGCAGATGCTCTACCTCGGCACACGTCTGCACGGAGAGTACAAGACCGAACCTATTGTTACCGCTGCGGGTAAGTATTGCGACGTGGTGTCCATCAACTACTACGGAAATTGGACTCCCGAAATCCACGTTGGCGGTCGCGTGTCGGAGTGGGAGCAGTGGTCGGGTAAACCCTTCCTTGTAACCGAGTTCTACACCAAAGGTATCAACGACTCCGACCTCAACAACGAGAGCGGTGCGGGCTTTGCTGTGCGCAATCAGGCTGCAAGGGCCTATGCCTACCAAAACTTCACCCTCGGTCTGTTGCAGGCAACCAACTGTGTGGGTTGGCATTGGTTTAAGTATCAGGATGACGACGGTAGCGACAATAACAGCAAACCCGCCAATAAGGGACTCTACGACAACTCCTACCAGATGTTCCCCTACTTGGGCCGCTATATGAAGAACATCAACATTCACGCCTACGACCTGATTAACTTCTTCGACACACTCGAATAGTAAGGCGTGTGTTTTGCTGTAAGATAATTGCACACTCAAAACGAATGAGAGGATGAAAAAACGACTCTTGACAGTGGTCATTACCCTTGTGAGCCTTCTTTCGGTGGAGGCAAGGGGGCTTGCACGCTTTGAGCAAATTACCACCCACGATGGACTATCGAGCCTCTGCGTCGGACCGATTTATCAGGACGAGTTCGGAATGGTGTGGGTGGCAACCAACGATGGACTCAACCGCTATGATGGCAGGACCATATCTGTATATAGGCCCATACTTGGCGACTCCACATCGTTGTATAACAATAACATACGAGCCGTGTGCGGCAACCGCGACGGTAAGATTTGGGTTATCAACAAATATGCTCTTTCGGAGTTTGATGTGGCCACCGAGAAATTCCACACCATCCGCAAGAAGGGTGTGCGTACCATCTATTACGACAACAACACCCTTTGGGTGGCAGGCTTCCGACAAATATGGCAGTTGGACGAGCAGGGCACCCTGCAAACCTTCTATGAACTGCCACAAGGGGTGAGGGTTAATGCGATGATTGTGCTCTCCGATGGGCGTTTGGCTGTTGGTACAGAGGCGCACGGAGTCTTTTTTATCGACTCCAACCGCAAGGTTACCTTCACTCTCAACGGTCTGAACATCACACACATCTTTGAGGACTCCAAGCACAGGGTGTGGTTCTCCACACGCAACAACGGCACCTATTGCTATGGCCAAGATTCGGATGTGGTGAACTATGTGGCCACACAGGACAAAAACAGCCTGCCCGATAACTTTGTGCGCAGTGTGTGTGAGGACGACCTCGGACATATCTGGGTGGGAACCTTCAAGGGACTCTGTGAAATCAATCCCGAAACCCGCACGGTGAGGCGTATTGACGACAAGGATGGCTCGCTTAGAAGTACCTCCGTGTGGCATACCTACTACGATACAAACGGTTTGGTGTGGATTGGAACCTACCACGGCGGCGTCTTTATCTACAACCGAGAACTCGACCGCTACAAGCACCACGATATCTTCGGCAGCATTGTTGAGGACAATGGTGGAAACCTCTGGCTTGGCTCGGAGGACTCGCCTTTGGTGAGGTACAATCCCAACACCGATAGGGTGCAGAGGGTGCACGAGCGCAAATTTATGGACGAGGGTATCACCTCGCTCTACTTCGACTCGCAGGAGAACGAACTTTGGGTGGGTACCCTGCGTGGCGGCTTGGTGAGGTTGAGTAGCGAAGGTAGGATACTCCGACAATTCCGTCACGACGAATCAAATCCTCGCTCACTGCCCAACAACCACGCCCGAGAGATTGTCCCCTTCGGAGCCGACTCCCTCATTGTGGCTCACCACACAGGCTTGGCGGTGGTGAACAAACGCACCGGCGAGTGCCGCGAGGTGGAGTTGTTGAGCGGTGGAGGTGGAGGCCACGTCTCGGATGTGTTGCTCGACAGCAATGGCTACTGCTGGGCTTCGGTGTCGGTTGGTGTGGTGAGATACAACCTCGCCACGAGCGAAAGCCGAGAGTATCTGGTGGAAAAATCCATTCCAGAGATGGGCAGTACCCACGTGCAGAAACTTTTTGAGGATAGGGATGGCAACATCTGGCTCGGCTCTTCGGGTGCAGGACTCTTTCTCTTTGAGCCACAGACCGATTCGTTTATCTGCATCAATGGCAAGAACAGCGCACTGCCCAGCGACTACATCATAGACATCGCCCAGACCGAGAGTGGTTACTTGCTCATTGCCACGATGGGTGGCCTTGTGAAGTATGACCACGCCAACAATGCCTTCTACACCTACAATCGCAACAGTGGCTATCCGCTGCCCGAGGCGGCTACCTATGGTATCTTCATCGCCTCCGACAATGTGATTTACCTCTCAGGCCACCGACATATGGTGTCGTTCCACGAGCAAGACCTCGTGCGCAGGAAGGCTTCACACAACATCCGGTTTGTGAATTTGAAGGTGGATAATATGCCCGTCAAGCCCGGCGACCAGAGCGGTATTCTCTCGAAGTCGCTGCTCTATCAGGACAAAATACGCCTCGACAGGGGCCATTCGATGTGGTCGGTGGAGTGTACTGCGCCGAGTAGCGTGCCCGATGCTATGTCGCGGTTGGAGTACAAGTTGGAGGGCTACGATGAGGATTGGATTATTGGCGATTGGAGCAAGCCTATCTCCTACACCAACCTCCCCGGCAGGGACTATGTACTTCGGGTGAGGCGCATCCACAACCAAACATCCGAGGTGTTGGCCGAAAAGAGCCTGAGAGTGGAGGTTGTGCCACCGTTCTACGCCACGTGGTGGTTCCTGCTGCTCTTGGTGATTGTGGTGCTGACGCTGGCGGTGGTCTATTTCAAATTCTACTCCGGCAGGGTGAAATTGAACGCCTCGCTCGAATGGGAGAAGCTCGAAAAGAAGAAGATTCAGGAACTCAACGACAACAAGTTGCAATTCTTTACCTATGTGTCGCACGAAATACGCACTCCGGTAACGCTCATCAACAGCCAATTGGAGTCTATCCTTGCACAGCAGGGCGTGCCTCCCTCGGTCTATCGTAAGGTGAGCAGCATGCACGACAACCTGCAAAAGGTACACAACCTCATCAACGAACTTCTCGACTTCAAGAAGAGGGAGAGGATGATTGAGAGTATGCGCTTCTGCAATGGCGACATCGTTACGCTGCTCGAAAAGACAGCCACCTCGTTCAGGGAGTATGCCGTGCAGAGGAAGGTTAAGTTTGAATTCCTCAACCAGACCAATGTGCTATCGCTCAAACTGTGGTACGATGCGGTGCAGATGGACAAGGTGCTCAACAACCTCCTCTCCAATGCCTTCAAACACACCCCTGAGGGTGGTAAAATCAAACTCATCCTGAGCCAAACGGAGCAGAGTGTGCTGATTAGTGTGAAGGACACCGGCGATGGTATCGACCCCGAATATCAGAAGGCCATCTTTGAGCCCTTCTCGCAGGTGCCCGGCGACTCGGCCGCAGCACTCGGCACGGGCTTGGGTTTGGCCATAACGCAGGGCATCGTGCAGGCCCACGGCGGCACCATATCGTTGGAGAGCGAAAAGGGCAAGGGTGCCAATTTTGTCATCACCCTGCCCAAAGGCGACAGCCACATTGCCGAGGAGCAGAAGTGTGAGGTGGCCGATGAGGATAACCAAACCATCGAGGCCAACCGACTGATGGACAAGCAGTTTGTTGAGGACATTGTGCGCTCGCAGGAGGAGGCCGGTTCGCGTGGCGCCAAGTTGCTCATTGTGGAGGACAACAACGAACTGAGGCAGTATCTGACCGAACTCTTCGACCCCTTCTACAAGGTTACTTCGGCGTGTGATGGTGAGGATGCGCTGCAAAAGTTGGAGTACTACACGCCCGACATCATCGTCAGCGACCTGATGATGCCCAATGTGGATGGCGTGGAGCTCTGCCGTAGGGTGAAAAACAACGTGGAGACGAGCCACATACGCTTTGTGATGCTAACGGCAAAGGTAACCGTGGAGGCAGAGTTGGAGGGCTTCCGCAGTGGTGCCGATGACTACATCGCCAAGCCGTTCAACTCCAAGATTCTCGTTACCAAGTGTAATGCTCTTGTCAATAGCCGCCTGCAACAGCAGAGGTCGTTTATGTACTCTATGGACTCGGAGGAGTTGGCCGGCAACAACACCATCGACAAGACCTTCCTCGATTCGGCAATGAAGATTATGAACGAACACATCTCCGATGCAAGTTTTGACATTGGCGAGTTTGCCCGTGAGATGGCTATGGGCCGCACCTCGTTCTTTATGAAACTCAAAGGTATCACAGGCCAGACACCCAATAAGTTTATGACCAACGTAAGGCTCAAAAAGTCGATGGATATTATGCGTGGCGACCCTGCGCTGTCGGTTGGCGAGGTGTCGTATATGGTCGGATTTAGTTCGCCGAGCTATTTCATCAAACTCTTCAAAGAGCTCTTTGGTGAAACTCCCGCATCGTTCAAAAAATCGCTTGCCAAAGAAGAGTAGGTGAGTAGGGGCGGATTTGTCCCTCTCCATAAGAGAGAGGGTTGTTTGCTTCGTGGCACAAAAATCAACGTGGGTGTGAAAGGCACCCACGTTGATTTTTTTATGGATTCTGTGTTACTTTTCAATTCTCATTGGCTCGGTGGCAATTGAGCCACGAGGCCCCATCTGCACATTGCCCTCACCACCATATAGGCAGGCACATTTGGCTCCAACGTGTTCAGGCACGAGGCAACGAGAATCACGATGGCCACAAGAGCAGTATTTACAAGGGGGTGTTTCATTGGTAGTAGTAGAAAATGTTGCTGTAAAATTACAAAAGGTTGTTAATACGTGCAAATCTGCGTGGGCTTTTGTCATTTAAGCTAATGAATATGCTACTTGCAAGTGGCGTTGCAGGCCTAAAACACCTCCGAGAGGATGCGGAGCGATTGGAGGTTGGGGATGGTGTCGAGGTGGTAGCCAAAGTGGGACAATAGGCTCTCTATGAAGTCTTTGCGCTGTGTGCGGGACAGGCGGATGGTGCCCAATTCCGAAGGGCTAATCTCCATAAGTCGGGCCAGCAGGCGACTATTGTCGGCATTGAAAAAGAGTCCGCTACGGGGTGGGGTGGTCGAAAAGGAACCATTCTCGATGTCGAAAACAGCCCCCTCTTGATACTCGTCCGCAGGGAAGAAACCCAAAAAGCGAGTCAGCCCCACCATAAACCAAAGGTGAAAATTGTACACTCCCTCCTCCATCTCGTCCAGAGCAACCACCGAGTCGTGGACATAGTCAAACAGGAGCGAGTTGGGCTCCACCTCGCGTACAATCTTATAGAGCAGTTCGGCCATAAAGAGCGCAACCGTACTCTTGCGCACGTCGAATGGTATGCTTTGAAGTGGCCTTGCGAGGGTTGCTTCCTTCACTCGGTCAATCTCCGTGCGGCTGCTTTCGAGGGCCATAAGGTCCACCAAAAACATAGGCTGAAAGAGTGCCGCCTTGCCACCCTTGCCACGTCCCCCCTTGCCTATGCCCTGCACCATAAAGCTCTTGCGGCCGGCGGTGTCGGTCAGCAGGTGAGCCACCATTGATGACTCGCCATATTTGAGCGTGTTTAGGACTATGCCACGTGCTTTGTATTGTTTCATTGTAAGGAGGTGTGTGGGGAGGGTGAAGCCTATGGTCTATTGTTGTGGTTTGTCTTTGGGGGCCGACTTGCACCACGGGGCAATGCCACACTCCTCACACTTGGGCTTGCGGGCGGTGCAGACATAGCGGCCGTGGAGTATGAGCCAATGGTGGGCGATGGGCAGCAGGTGCTTGGGAAAACCCTCTTCGAGTTGCGCCTCGGCTTGCAGGGGTGTTTTGGCTCCAACGGTCAGTCCGATGCGCCTGCTCACTCTGAATACGTGGGTGTCCACCGGCATAACCTCCCTACCGAAGAGCACCGCAGCAACCACGTTGGCCGTCTTGCGTCCCACTCCGGGGAGCCTTTCGAGTTGCTCCACAGTGTCGGGCACCACCCCACCAAACTCGCTCACCAGCATACGGGCCATAAGGGCCAAGTTGCGGGCCTTGTTGTTGGGGTAGGATATGCTGCGGATGTAGGGGTAAATATCCTCGGCCGAGGCCTCGGCCATTGCTTCGGCTGTGGGGAAACGCTCAAAGAGTGTGGGGGTTGTGAGGTTCACGCGCTTGTCGGTACACTGTGCCGAGAGCATCACCGCCACCACCAACTCATAGGGGGTGCGGAAGTTGAGTTCGCTCTCCGCCACAGGCATAGCCTCCGAAAAGTACTCCACAATGGCCTTGTATCTCTCTGCTCTTCTCATTATCTTCTATTTGTTATATAAGGTGTCCTTAGATGACCTCCAATTTGGCGTACTTACCCAACAGAGTCTTCCGGCCATATTCTGCATCTGCAAACTCTACCGTAATCTTGACATCGGTGGCCAACATCTCCAACTCGGTGATGGTGCCCGGCCCGAAGCGTGCGTGGCGCACCCTCTGGCCCACCGAGTAGGCCGATGCGGAAGCCGAATGGGGGGTTGCCGTGTGGTCGTCGCCACCCTGTGCCACACGTCTTTCGCCCACGCTGCGCATAGAGGCCAAGTTGGGACGAGTTGGTTGTGGCTGGCGTTGCTGATATTGTTGCACGGGCGACTGTCGGCTCTGGAACTCCCTCTTCTCCACCACTGTACGCCCCATACGTTGGTCAAAGCGACGTTTGAGAGTCTCGATTTGATTGCGAGCCTCACGCCCCCTCTCTTCTTCCTCGTCTTCGAGCGCAAAGTGCAACTCCACATACTTGGGATTTATCTCCTTGATGAAGCGGCTCGGACGGCAAAACTCCGTTTGGCCCCACTTAAACCTCGTCTGCGCAAAGGTCAAAGTGGCACATTTCTTGGCCCTTGTGAGTGCCACATAGAAGAGCCTGCGCTCCTCTTCGAGTTGGTCGGGCGAGGCTATGGATATGATGTTGGGGAAGAGGTTCTCCTCCAAACCAACGATGAATATGTGGTCAAATTCGAGTCCTTTGGAGGCGTGGATGGTCATCAGCGTAACAAAGTTTTTGTTGCCGCTATCCTTCTCCTCGTCCATATCGGTCAGCAGCGACACATTCTGCAACCACTGCTCGATGGTGGGCTCCGTAATCTCCTCCTGCGCCGCCACCTCAATCATCTCTTGGCGGTAGTTCTGCATCGAGTTCAACAACTCCTCTATGTTTTGCAGTGCGCTCTCGTTCTCAGGCGAAGGGTTGAGTTTGTAGAGCGAGAGTATGCCCGAACGGGTGGCCACCTCCAAGCCAAATTCATAGAGGCTCTTCTCACTACGGGCGAGCGAGAGCCCCGTTATCAGGTTGCGAAAATCCAACAGTCGCTTACTCACAGCCGCCAATTCTGCATCCGAAGAGCCTGTGAGCACCTCACAGATGCTAACACCCTTCTCTGTGGCCACGGCGCGCAGCTTGTTGATGGTAACCTCGCCAATACCGCGTGCGGGGTAGTTGATGATGCGCAACAGCGAGTCGTTGTCCCTCGGGTTGGCAATGGTTTTGAAATAGGCCATCAGGTCCTTCACCTCCTTGCGGTCATAGAAGGAGTGGCCACCATAGATGCGGTAGGGTATGTCCCTCTTGCGCAGGGCCTCCTCTATGGGGCGGCTCTGGGCGTTGGTACGGTAGAGTACCGCAATGCGTCCCCAATCTTCCGAGCCCTCGCTACGGTAGGCTGTGCGCACGCCATCGGCAACAATCTGGGCCTCCTCTCCATCGGTGTAAGCCTTGAATACCTCTATCTTTTCACCAATGCTGTTCTCCGAAAAGACGTGCTTTTTGAGCCTTCGTTGGTTGTGTTCGATGACGCTGTTGGCCGCCTCCACGATGGTCTGAGTGGAACGGTAGTTTTGCTCCAACTTGTAGATCTTGGCCGAAGGGAAATCCCGCTGGAAGCGGAGGATATTTTCAATCTTCGCCCCGCGGAAGGAGTAGATGCTCTGGGCATCGTCGCCCACCACACAAATCTTTGCCGTGCTCTCCGACAACTTTTTGATAATCAGATACTGTGCGGCGTTGGTGTCTTGATACTCGTCAACGAGAATGTAGGTGAACCTTTGGCGGTATTTTTCGAGTATGTCGGGCCTGTCCCGAAAGAGGATGTTGGTGTTCAGAAGGAGGTCGTCGAAGTCCATGGCGTTGTTCTCCTTGCAACGTGCGCAGTACTTTTTGTAGATTTGGTAGAACTGTGGCTGACGGCGGCGTTTGTCCTCCTCCATAAGCGTCGGGTTGCTCTCATAGGCGGCAGCCGTTATGAGGTTGTTCTTCGCGAGCGAAATGCGTGAGCGCACTTCACGAGGTTTATACACCTCGTCGCTGAGTTGCATCTCCTTGATGATGTTCTTGACGATGGTGTCGCTCTGAGAGGTGTCGTAGATGGTGAACGAGGGCTGGTAGCCGATGTGTTCGGCCTCGTTGGAGAGGATGCGCATAAAGACAGAGTGGAAGGTGCCCATCCAGATATAGCGACTCCGCTCGCCCACCATAGCCTCAATACGCTCCCTCATCTCTTTGGCAGCCTTGTTGGTAAAGGTGAGCGCCATAATCGACCACGGTGCCACCCCTTGGGCTATCATCCACGCTATGCGGCACGTCAGCACTCGTGTTTTACCGGAGCCCGCACCAGCCACGATAAGCGAGGGGTGTTCGTAGTTCACCACCGCTTGCTCCTGCGCAGGATTGAGCCCTTGAAGTATCCTTATTTCGTTGTCTGTCATCTTGCCGTTTCTCCCTCTAAAAGTTGTTCTCTCCCCCTCGTTAATTTTGAATTTTGAATTTTGAATTTTGAATTTCCACCACCTTCATCTTGCCCTTGTCGTCATAGATGAACAGGGCACTGATACCGTGCTGCTCGGCAACCTCCACGCTACGCTCCAAGCCCAGCGTAATGAACATCGTGGCATAGGCATCCGCAAGTGCGCAACTCTCGGCCAACACGGTGGCAGAGAGGAGGTTGCTTGTGGTGGATGAAGCATTGCGGGGGTCTATGATGTGTGTGTATTTGTTGCCGAGGCTGTCGGTGCGATAGTTGCGGTAGTTGCCGCTGGTGGCCATACCCACATCGCTCACCCTGAGCACCTTTGTTACGTGCTCGCCCGTGAGCGAGAAGTTGCCCTCAAAGGGGGTTTCCACACCCACACCCCACGGCTTGCCGTAGGCGTTGGTGCCGCGGCAGAAAATCTCCCCACCGATGTCCACAAGGTAGTCGCTCACACCCTCGCTCTCCACCAATCGGGCCACCATATCCACCGTGGCACCTTTGGCTATGGAGTTGAGGTCTATCTGCACACGGGGGTCCGACTTGACAATGCGAAGGCCCTCGTGGGAGAGTTTCTCATAGCCCACAAACTGCAACAACGAGTCGGTGTTGATGCGGTAGTTGGGGTCCTTGCCCGCAAAACCAAAGGCCTCCACGAGGGGTTTTACGGTGATGTCGTAGGCTCCGTCGGAGATGCAGCTGACCTTGTGGGCGAGGTCGATGCAGTAGATGATGTGCTCGTCTGCTGTGTCGGTTTCGCCACGATTGATGCGGCTCAGAAGCGACTCCTTGTCGAAGATACTCATCGACTTGTTGATGTCCGCCAAGAGCGAGTCCAACCGCATCGGAAAAGCCTCCGATAGGGAACCTTTGACGGTGATTTGGTAGAATGTGCCGAGGGCTTCGCCGCGCAGTGTGGTCGTCGGCGCAGGCTCAACCGACTCCCTGCGAGAGCAGTCGAAGACCATCAGCGCCACCAACAACACAGCCCCCAAAATGGGTATAATAAGGTCTGTTCGTTTCATACCACAAAGGTAGGTAATAAGAATTGAAAATTGAAAATTGAAAATTGAAAATTTCTCCAAAGGGTAGGAAAGGGTAAGATGGGTGGAAAGAGCAAAAAGAGCAACAAAGGGCAGAAAGCGCAGAAAGGGCAACAAAGAGCAGGAAGGGCAGGAAGGGCAACAAAGGGCAGGAAGGGCAATGGGGTTGGCTCTCTTTTTTTCTTGGGTAACAAAAAAGATACCCGTGACGAAGCGGAGCAACTCTGCTTGCAACCACACGAAACACACTACACCCTCTCTACCCTTTCTGCCCTTTGTTGCTCTTTCTGCCCTAAAAACCCCAATCCCCCTTCCAAAAAACAACATAATCGGCTAAAAATCAAAAAATTTTGAATTTTGAATTTTGAATTTTGATTTTTATGCGTACTTTTGCGCACGCTTTGGCGAGATTTGATAAGGCAAATTCGTCGTAAAGTGGAACAATAACAAAAATTTTTAGCACAATGAGTTATTTGGATGCAGAGAAAAAGCAGGAGCTTTTCGGCCAGTACGGTGCTTCGAAAGTGGATACCGGTTCGCCTGAGAGTCAGGTAGCACTTTTTACCTACCGTATCAACCACCTTACCGAGCACATGAAACAGACCCGCCACGACTACGGCACACAGCGCGCGTTGCTTCGTCTGGTAGGTAAACGTCGTAAGTTGCTCGATTACCTTAAACGAGTAGATATTGAGCGTTACAGGGCTATCATCAAAGCTCTCGGTATCCGCAAATAGTTGCTCGGAGAGAGGAAAAGTAACAGCAAAGGCAATGTTCCAAAAGTGGGGCTTGCCTTTGCTTTACGTTAAGCGGGTGCCTTTTTGGGGGTGTTTTTGGGGCGCGAAACAGGGGAAGAACGAGGGGTTACATTTTATGTAAATCGGAGTTTTTCCGAGCCCGAAAACCCAAAAAAAGAACTGCTTTTTGACAAGAAAAACCAATTGGATGAAAACAATAAACGAAAACAGTAAGATGTTGTACAACGAAGTAAAGAAGGTTATTCGCCTCGACGAGGAGCGCGAGATTACCATTTCGACTGGCAAGTATGCCAAACAGGCTGACGGTTCGGTTATCGTTCAGCAGGGCGACACGATGTTGCTTGCAACCGTTTGCGCCGCAAAAGATGTTAAGGATGATTGCGACTTTATGCCCCTCTCGGTTGAGTACCGTGAGAAATACGCAGCAGCAGGTCGCTATCCCGGTGGCTTCCTCAAACGTGAGGCAAGGCCCAGCGACAGTGAGATTTTGGTTCCGAGGCTCATCGACCGCGCATTGCGCCCCTTGTTCCCCTCGAACTACCACGCCGAGGTGTTTGTTAACGTAACTCTCATTTCGGCTGCAAAAGATATTCAGCCCGATGCGCTCGCAGGTTTGGCTGCTTCGGCCGCACTTGCAGTGTCGGACATCCCCTTTGAGTGCCCCATTTCGGAGGTTAGGGTTGCGAGGGTGAACGGCGAGTTGGTTATCAACCCCACCTTCGAGCAGAACGCAGAGGCAGACATCGACCTGATGGTTGGTGCAACATACGACAATATCCTTATGGTTGAGGGTGAGATGAAAGAGGTGAGCGAGGCCGAGATGTTGGAGGCTATCAAGTTTGCTCACGATGCCATCAAACCCCAGTGTTTGGCACAGATTGAGCTGGCAAAAGAGCTCGGTAAGGATGTCAAGAGGGAGTACTGCCACGAGGTCAATGACGAGGAGTTGAAGGCAAAAGTTGTTGCCGAGACCTACGACAAGGCATACGCAATCGCCACCAGCGGCACCGCAAAACACGAGCGTAGCGAGGCTTTTGAGGCTTTGGAGGCTGAGTTCTGCGAGCAGTTTACCGAGGAGGAGTTGGCAGAGAAGAAGGGTATGATTCACCGCTACTTCCACGACGAGGTGATGAAAAAAGCAATGCGTAACATGATTCTCGACGAGGGTAAGCGTCTGGATGGCCGTAAGACCGACGAGATTCGTCCCATCTGGTGCGAGGTGGGTGTGTTGCCCTGCGCTCACGGCTCGGCAGTATTCACCCGTGGTGAGACACAATCGATGACCACCGTAACCCTCGGCACCAAACTTGATGAGAAGATGATTGACGAGGTGCTCACTCAGGGTAGCGAGCAGTTTGTGTTGCACTACAACTTCCCTCCCTTCTCGACCGGCGAGGCAAGGCCTGCGCGTGGTCTTTCGCGTAGGGAAATTGGCCACGGCAACTTGGCTTGGAGGGCACTGAAACCTATGGTTCCCGTGGGTGAGGAGAATCCCTATGCGGTGAGGGTTGTGAGCGACATTTTGGAGTCGAACGGTTCGTCGTCGATGGCTACCGTGTGTGCCGGTACGTTGGCTCTGATGGACTCGGGTCTGAAACTGAAAAAACCCGTGTCGGGTATCGCAATGGGCCTCATCTCGGAGGGCGAGAGGTATGCTATCCTTTCGGATATCCTTGGCGATGAGGACCACTTGGGCGATATGGACTTCAAGGTTACCGGTACCGCCGATGGTATCACTGCAACTCAGATGGATATCAAGGTTGACGGTCTGTCGTATGAAGTGCTGGCCAAGGCATTGGAGCAGGCTCGTCAGGGCAGGTTGCACATCCTCGGCAAATTGACCGAGTGTATTGCCGAGCCCAGAGAGGACTTCCGTCCCTTCGTGCCCCGCATCGTGCAGATTATCATTCCTCAGGACTCGATTGGCGCAGTTATCGGCAAGGGTGGCGAGGTTATTCAGGATATTCAGAAGACTACCAACACCACCATCACCATCACCGAGAAGGATGGCAAGGGTATTGTTGACATCTTCGGTATCGACAAGGATGGTATGGATGCCGCTCTGGCACGTATCAACGGCATCGTAGCCGTTCCCGAGGTTGGCGAGGTTTACAACGGTAAGATTCGTTCGATTGTTGCCTTCGGTGCATTTATCGAGATTCTGCCCGGTAAGGACGCTCTGTTGCACATCTCGGAGATTGACTACAAGAGGTTTGAGACAATGGAGGAGACCGGCCTGAAAGAGGGTGATATGTTGGAGGTTAAACTCATTGGTTCGGACCCCAAAACAGGTAAGTTGAAACTGTCGAGGAAGGTGTTGTTGCCCAAGCCCGAGGGTTATGTTGAGCCCGAGGAAAGGCCCGCACGCCCGAAGGGTGAGCGCAAAAATGATCACCGTGGTCCCCGAAAAGAGGGTAAAAAGTAGGTTTTTACACCATTTTTTTGAATAAAAGTTGTGTAGAATAAAAAAACTTTTTACTTTTGTTAGTCGTAGTGGTGTAACTTCGATGTAAGTTGGGGGAACACCGGAGGCTTGGTGTGATGTTTTCAGGCGAAGCAACCTGCGACAATGTGGCCCGAGAGGACCGCATCTGGGGATAAAGAGAGAGATTTTTTTGAGTAAAACAAATAGAAACAATAATAACTTTTAACACACAAATTACTATGAAAAAATTTGCAACAGTAGGTCTTGTGCTTTCGTTGGCAGCCACTATGTTGGTGGGTTGTAGCGAGTGCTATGAGAAGATGCAGAAAAAACAAGACCAGATTCAGGTAACTTGCGTTCCCGAGATTCTTACTCTCAAGGGTTCGAATGTGACAGCTGACATCACCGTTAGCTTCCCCGAGAACTATTTCAACGCAGAGACCATCTTGAAGATTACTCCCGTGTTGGCATTTGACGGTGGTGAGATTGCAGGAACTCCCAAGTTCGTACAAGGTGAGGATGTTGTGGGTAACTACACCGCAATCAGCCGTTTCGAGGGTGGCTCCTATACTCAGAACGTAGTATTCCCCTTGAATAAGGCCGTAGTTGGTACTCTCGAACTTCGCATCGAGGCAAAATGTTTCGACGAGTGCAAAGAGACTGCTGACTTCGTTCCCGTTGCAACCATCGCTGCCGCAAAGGGTGTGAGCGCAATCCAGAACCTTGCAAAGGGTATCGGTCAGGGCGCAACCATCGCTGACGAGGCTGCTCAGCACGATCTTGCCAACAACAAGATTGAGGGCAACGCTGTAAGCACCGGCAACCACGGTACCTACACTCTGTTGGAGGCTAACTTCCAGCGCAGCTCGACCACTTCGGCTGAGGCAGAGATTCACTACCTCATCAATAGCTCGGTGGTTCGCAAAGCACAGCTCAAACAGGAGTCGATTGCTCTGTTCAAAGAGTTTGTTGCCACCAACGCAACAGCTGATCGTGTAACCCTCGGTAAGATTTACGCAAGCGGTTATGCTTCGCCCGATGGTCCCGAGAAATTCAACGACAAACTCTCGGCACAGCGTAGCAAAACCGGTCACAAGGCTATGCAGAAAGAGCTCAAAGGTGTTGACGGCTTGACCTACGATATCGCTTCCTACGGCGAGGACTGGGACGGCTTCAAGACTTTGGTTCAGAACTCCGACATCGAGGAGAAAGACCTCATCCTCAACGTACTCGAAATGTATCAGTCGCCCGTTGAGCGTGATCAGGAGATTCAGAATATGACCGCTGTATTCAAAGTGTTGGCAGAGGAGATTCTTCCCCAGTTGCGTCGCACTCGCTTCACCGTTGATGCAACCTACGCAGGTTTGACCGACGAGGAGATTTTGGCTGCTGCACTTGCAGGCGATACCAAACTCGATGTTGAGCATATGCTCCACGCTGCAACTCTTACCGATGATGCAACTGCTAAACTCGCCATCTATGAGTTGGCTGCTAACACCTACGGTGATGCTCGCGCATACAACAACGTTGGTGTAATGAAGGCATACAAGGGCGATGTTAAGGCTGCACAGGCATCCTTCGACAAGGCCGCACAGCTCGCTGAAGGTTGCGAGGTTATCGTGAACAACCAAGCTGCTGCTGCACTCGCTGCCGGCGACGTTGAGGCTGCTAAGAAACTTCTTGGCAATGCACAGAACGAGGCTGCAAAGGCTCACCTCGGCGCAATCGCATTGGCAGAGGGTAACTATCAGGAGGCTAAGGCTAACCTGACCGGTTACAACTTGGCAGTTGCAGAGTTGTGCGACAACAACATCGCTGCTGCTAAGGCTGCTCTCGCAGAGGTTAAGGGTGCTGACGCTGACTACCTCCGTGCTATCATCGCTAACCGCGAGGGTAACGCCGCTGAGGCTACCAAATTCCTCAACGCTGCTATCGCTGCTAAACCCGAGTTGAAAGCACAGGCTGCAAACGACATCGAGCTCGTTGGTCTGCTTTAATCAACCGAAAGAATAGGCACACGACTGATTGTGTGGCCATCAGGCAGGGCGTCCCAAATGGGATGCCCTGTTTGTTTTTGGTACACTTGATGACTGATTTGCTTTTTTGGGCGCGTGATTTGCTGTGATGTGAGAAAAAATTTGTATCTTGCAGAACATTATCACAACAAGAAAAACGTAATATAATATATAGGTATATGGAGTATAGCAAAATGTTGGCCGAGTATGGCCCCGCAATGAGCGAACAAGAGGTGGCAGCATTCGTTGCCGAGTGTCGCCAGAAATCGGTGCGTAACCAGAACGCAGAGGTCTATAAACTCTGTTATAGCACCATTGACCTCACAACCCTCACCGAGAAGGATTCGGTGGAGTCGGTTGGGAAGTTTGTGAAGAAGGCCGTTGATTTCAATACCCACTTCCCCAACATCCCCAATGTGGCTTCCATTTGTGTCTTTCCGCTCTTTGTTGACACGGTAGGTCTGGGTGTCGAGGGTACCGACATCGGTGTTACGAGTGTGGCAGCAGGCTTCCCTGCATCGCAGACCTTTGTGGAGGTTAAGATGTTGGAGGTGTCGATGGCTGTCGAGAACGGAGCCGACGAGATTGACGTTGTCATCAATGTTGGTCAGATGTTGAAGGGCGACTACGAGCCTATGACAAACGAGATTGCTATGTTGCGCGAGGAGGCCGGCGAGGATACTGTTTTCAAGGTAATCATCGAGAGTGGCGCACTTAAAACGCCCGAGCTTATTCGCAAGGCGTCGTTGCTGTCGATGTTTGCGGGTGCCGATTTTGTTAAGACCTCCACAGGAAAGATACCCGTTGCGGCCACTCCGGAGGCGGCTGTTGTGATGTGTACGGCCATTCGTGATTACTATGAGAAGACGGGCCGTAAGGTGGGCTTCAAGGCGGCGGGAGGCATCCGTTCGGCCGAGGAGGCTGCTCTGTTTTACACCATTGTAGAGGAGATTCTGGGCAAGGAGTGGTGCTCGCCTGCATTGTGGCGCATCGGAGCAAGTTCACTTGCGAATGGCTTGATTTCGGCCATCGAGGGCAAGGAGGTCAAGTATTTCTAAGAGGGGATAGACTGTGGGGTGATTTTACACCGCATTTCGATAGGCGAGTCGGCGCTTGCGAGAGCAAACTGCTGACTCGCCCTCTTTTTTTGGGGACCAACAAACCACCCTTTTCCAACCGGCCCTTTGATAGGACAGGGCGGCTTGCAGAAAATAATAAAGAGACTCTAACTTGTTGGTTTATAACTCGTTAAAGCCTCTTTTCAGCGGAGAGACAGGGATTCGAACCCTGGATACCCGAAGGTATAACGGTTTTCGAGACCGCCCCGTTCGACCACTCCGGCATCTCTCCAATAGGTCAACCACAAAGATTCTCATCTTTCGGCCTGCAAAGATACACATAAAATTGAAAATTGAAAATTGAAACCTGAAAATTATTCAAAAATTATCTAAATCCGAAACCAAAATATCACGTTGATAATGAATTGATGTGGCTCGTTGTTGCTTGCCAATGGTCGTTACTCTCGTCTGCTCTACTTTGCAAGCGCACCATAATTCTACTTTCCAACAACTACACATTGTCCCAAGATGCAAATAACATAGTTTTGTTTCAATGTTGATTTTTGAGAATGTTTTGTGGAACTTTGCACACACATAACACGTTCTTATAGTGTCCATCTTATTAAGCAACAGCAAAAAATGTCTGTTCAAACTGCACAACCTGCGAAAAAGTTGCTAACTTTGCGACGACATATTTTTTACGCGGAAAGTGTAAGTTTATTCTCGAAAATCGAACTTAGGAACTTCGTATTAACTGCAAGAGAGTAAGCGGACATCTTCCTGCGTCATACCCTTGGGTATGGCGTGGGGCTGTTGCTTATTTTATTGCAGAGGTTTCCTAAGGCCTGATTTTCTAAAATAAGTTTTCAGCACCACGCTTTCTTTGTTTTTGCAAAATATATACCACTATCGAGGTGCGGGTAGTTTTGAGCGAGAGGATTATTAACTCAAAACATAGTATTCTTATGCGCAGAGAAGAGCAGCTGGGCTACCTCGCCCCCGAAATTGAGGTGAACGAAGTGGTTGTAGAGAGCGGCATTGCCACAACCGGTGGCGGCAACCTCGAAAATCCCGAGTTTGACGAGGAAATTTAATCTGTTGGCCGCTATGAAGAACAAGATTTTGTGCGCTGCGATGCTGCTGTTGGCGGCTTGTGGCACTGTTGAGAGTCCCGACGGGCCCGCTGTGGATGAGTCCCAGCGCGAGGCGGGCGTGTTCCGTGGTACTATTGCCGACGAGACCGAAAACCGCGTCTATCTCGACGACAAGGTGCGCCTGCTTTGGAACGAGGGCGACCTTATTACACTTTTCGAGGGCATCACTCGCAACAAGAAGTATAAGTTCATGGGCGAAGATGGCGACAATGCGGGCGAGTTTGAGTTCGTGTCGCAGGGCTTCGGCACGGGCAACGACTTGGACCGCTACTTTGCACTTTACCCCTATGTTTCCACCACCAAATATGTCTATGGCCAGAATGGAGCCCCCGACTACATCCAATACACGCTGCCTTCGACGCAGACCTACGCTGCGGGCTCGGTGGGCAAGGGTGCCAATGTTATGGTGGCTGTTACTGCCGACTTGGACGACTTCGGCCTGCTATTCCGCAACACGTGCAGCTTTTTGCAGGTGTGTTTGTGGGGAGCCGACGCACAGACCATCAAGAGTGTGGAGGTTGCCACACTTGGTGGCGAGCCGATTGCGGGCAAGTGCGCCATTGTTCCCACCTATGGCGGCACCCCCACGCTTAATATGCTGGGTACTACCCCGACTGTAACTCTTGGCTGCGGCAATGGCGTTACCATTGGCACGAGTGCCGAGAGTGCCACTGAATTTTGGGTGGTGCTGCCTGCGGGTACCTACGCGAGTGGCATCAGGGTAACGGTCAATGGCTACTATGGCGGCTCGCAGAGCTACGATGTTACCAGCAGCCTTACCTTCTTGCGCAACAAGTATAAGAGGCTTCTCCGCGAGGTTACCTTCACCGAGTCGGGTACGGGAATGGGTGTTGGTGGCTGGGAGGAGGGCAGCGACGATAGCGGCGTTGCCGAATAGCCTACCGAACAGACAAACGATACATATATATACTATATAACAACCTAAATTAACAAATCACTATGAAAAGATTTCTAACACTGCTTGTGTCGTGTGCGGCTGCATTGGTTATGGTGGGCTGTATGAACGACATCGACGAGGGTTTGTATGACGACACTGCGTCGGGTGCTCTTGCCATCGACATCGATGGCTCCATTGCACAGGTTTACACCACGCGTGTGGACGACGGAGGTTTTTGTGGGGGCGATCAGGTGGGCCTCTATGGTGTGAACTACACCAATGATAACACCGCTGCTGGCACATTGCTCGATTCGGGCAACCAAGTGGACAATGCGCTCTACACCTACAACGAGGAGAGCCACAGTTGGACTGCTCGTGGCAACATCTACTACAAGGACGCCAACACCAACATCGACCTCTATGCCTACTATCCTTTTGGCACACCCGAGAGTGTTGGTGCCTATCCTTTTGAGGTGCTGGCGGACCAGTCGGGTGCCGGTGTTGTTGATGGCCACTCGATGAGTGATTTCTTGTGGGGCAAGACCACGGGTGTTGTACCTTCGAGCCAGAAGGTGAAGATTAAGTTCCAACACCGTATGGCTGCCACGCAGGTAGTGTTGGAGATGGGCGAGAATTGGTCGAGCGAGGCCGAGTGGGAGTCGGCGAAGATGACGGTTTTGCAGACGGGTGTTACCCGCAATGCCACCATCGACCTCACCACGGGCGAGGTTACTGCCACGGGCGAGGTGTCGAGCGAGGCCACTCTGATGCGCTCCACTGCCGAGGGCTGGCGAGGTATCACCGTGCCGCAGACCGTGGAGGCTCTCACTCCTCTGTTTGCCATTGATATTGATGGTGTTACCTATCGCTACAAACGTGCCGAGGCTTTCACTTTCGAGTCGGGCAAGATGCACCGCTTCACCATTGCTGTGAACAAGAAACCTGCCACGGGCTCCTATGAGCTTGTGCTCACCGACTGCCAGATTGTGGATTGGGTTGCCGACTTGGAGAGCCACGATGGCGAGGCTCGCCAATACTATGTTGTTCACCTCGGCGAGGGCGAGGCGGGCATGCTGGGCTCCAAGATTATGGCTGCCGACAAGAATCCCGACAAGATTAAGAACCTCAAAGTCTCGGGCGAGATTTGTGCCTCCGACTTCTTCTTCATGCGCGACAATATGGAGATTTTGCAGGCTGTGAACCTCCGTGAGGCAAAGATTGTGGCAACCAATTGGGAGTTTTATGTTTCCGTCGATGGCGGACCTTATCATTATGAATGTTTTACCTACGATAAGCCTGCCACCGATGAAGAACGCAAGGCTGCTGTGCAGGCTCGATATCCCGATTCGGAAATTACTTATAATGGCTATGGGAATACCTATCGCCCTGCCGACGTAATTCCCGACTACGCGTTCGATGCAAAGCAATCGTTGGGATTCTTCGTCTTCCCCGAAAAGGTGACAAAGATTTGCAGTGGGGCATTTAGGCAAACATCTCTCTCGGGAGCCCTTATCATTCCCGACGACGTGGAGGAAATTGGTTATGGTGCATTCGAAGAAACATATATCACCTCACTGCAACTACCCTACAATCTAAAAACTTTGGGTAATTATGCTTTTTCTTTATGCTCGGTATTGGGTGGCAACCTTGTTCTTCCCGAGAGTTTGGAGAGTATTGGTAGTTCCTGTTTCCATAAATGTGAAAACCTTACCGGCGAATTGGTTTTGCCTCACGGTTTGAAAGAAATTAAACATTGGTGTTTCTGGGGTTGTCGCAACTTTATAGGGGACCTTGTGATTCCGGAGGGGGTGGAAACTATTGAAGATGGTGCGTTTTTTGCTTGTTCCGGATTAAATGGTAGGTTAATATTGCCCAATACATTGAGAACAATGACCGACGATATCAACTACGGTGTATTTGGCGGTTGTAATTTCCAAGGAGAGTTGGTTATTCCCGAGGGTATGACTAAAATTGCTCAACAGGCGTTTTCAGGCAATGAGTTTTCAAGTATTGTTCTTCCCGAGGGACTGTTGCATATAGGTGAGAAAGCATTTGCAGGTAACTGGCGACTTTGCGAGCCCGTGGTATTCCCCTCCTCACTGAAAACTATTGGTAAAAATGCATTTGGTTCTTGTCTCGGCATAACTGCCATAGACCTCCCCGCAGAGTTGACCACGATAGGCGAAAGCGCGTTCTATGGTTGCTATGGCATAAGTTCCATTGTGAGCCGCGCAAAGACACCTCCCACCGTGATGAGCAATGCTTTCTACGGCGTGGCAAAGGACAACTTCACCCTCGAAGTGCCCGAGAGCGCAGTGGTTAAGTACCAAACCGCCATAGGTTGGAACGACTTCATGCGCATCGGTGCACACCACGACTTCTCAATCAACCGTCGTCTGATGCGTACACTCACCGCAGGCGGCACCAAGAGCGACCTCATACTCCGCGCACCCGCAGGCGAAAACTGGAAGGTGGAGAGCAAACCCGAGTGGGTAACACTCAACCACACCGGCGGCACGGGCAAGATGGACGACATCGTACTCACCGTCAGCCCCATGGCCGACAGCGAGGTGGGTACGTTCGAAGTGGCCTACCTCGATGGCAGCACCACCAAATACACCACCCACGCAGGTCGCAAGGGCGAGGTTGTGTTCCTCCTCGAAGACAAAGGCTATCGTTCGACAATGGTGGTGGAGCAGTATGACTACGAGTATGGCGACGGCGACGTTATCGTTTGTCAGGAGGCCACCGAAGGCCATGGCGTAAACCTCGTATTCCTCGGCGACTGTTTCGACGCCAAGGATATCTCCGAAGGTAAGTATCTCGACGGCGTCAACGAGGCCATAGAGCACTTCTTCGCCATTGAGCCCTACAAGACCTACCGCAACTACTTCAACGTCTATACCGTGCTCGGACTCTCGCCCGACAGCGGTGTGGGTACGCTCAACAACATCAAAGAGGCCAAGTTCGGCACTCAATACACTCTCAACGCAGGCCTGGTGGTGGACGAGGGACTCGACAACATCTTCGACTACACCGCAAAAGCTATCGGCAGCAAGGGACAAATTAAAAATACCCTCATCACCATGGTGCTCAACACCAACCAATACGGTGGTCTGACATTCATGTGGGGCGACGGTACCGCCATCGCACTCTGTCCCATGAGCGACGACGCATACCCCTATGACTTCCGCGGTCTGGTACAGCACGAGGCAGGTGGTCACGGTTTCGCCAAGCTCGCCGACGAGTACATCTACCACTCCACATTCATCACCAACTGCGCTTGCAATTGCTGCAACCACATAGACGCATTCCGCATGGGTAAGAACTACGGCTGGTATCGCAACCTCTCCGAAAGCGGCAACATGGACACCGTGCCTTGGAGCCACCTCATTTTCCACGACAAGTATGCCAACATCGTCGATATCTACGAGGGCGGCTACTTCCACGCTCGCGGAATATACCGTTCGGAGCCCACAAGCTGTATGAACAACAATATCCCATATTTCTCGGCCATCTCGCGTCAGACTATCGTGGAGCGCATAATGAAGCTCGCAAACCAGAAATTCTCGCTCGCAGACTTCTATGCCAAAGACGTGCTCGACGCCTCGAACAACACCCGTGCCGACCTACACGTGGAAGACAATGTGGTAACTCGCAGCGCAGCCGCCAAACAGATGCCTCCCGTATTTATGGGCGAAGCACCCGAGTTGTAGGCAACACTCACACAGTAATAACTAAATTGCACAAAACATTATGAAAAAATACATAATACCCGCAGCCCTCGCACTGCTACTCGCAGGCTGCGAAAACAATGAGGTTGAACCTATCAACCCCAACGAAATCAGAGTGGAAGCCTCGCTCCCGGGCTCGCGTGCTACCCTCACCACATTCGAAAGCGGCGACGTGATGGGACTCTATGCCGTGGAATATGCCGACGGCGTGGCAAAACCACTACAACTCGCAGGTAACTACATCAGCAACGAACCTCTCACCTACAACGGCTCCGAGTGGAACGCACAGAGAACCCTCTATTGGAGCGACAATAGTTGCGATTTCTACGGCTTCTACCCCTATATGGAGCTGTCCACTCTCAAAGACTTCCTCTTCCCAATCCAAGCCGACCAATCGGGCGACGGATATGAGCAGAGCGACCTTATGTGGGCCGTGGATGTGAACGTGTCGCGCGAAAGCGGCTCGGTACAGCTCCCATTCCAGCACCTTATGAGCCGTCTGGTGGTGAAACTTGTCAGAGGCCCCAAATATGAGGGCGAACTCCCCGAGGAAATCAGCGCACACATCTACAACACATCAACTACCGCGCTCGTGAACCTCGTGGATGGCAACCTCGAAAAGTATGCTATGGGCCCCAAAAACACTATCACCATGCGTAAGGTGGCCGCCGATACCTTCGACGCCATCATCGTACCCCAGCACATCGAAAACAACACCCCGCTGATTGAGGTAACTATGGGCGGTATCGCCTATCTGCTCGAATACAGCCTCTCGTTCCGCCCCGGACACCAGCACACCATCGAGCTGACTCTCAACACCTCGCCCGACCAAGAGAAAATCGAAATCTCCATCGACGGCGAAGTCGGCGGTTGGGAATAGTGGCCCACACTACAATATTTTGACAAGACACCCACGAGTTTTGCTCGTGGGTGTCTTGTTGTTGTGTGCCCCCGTCAACAGGGTGCTCGCTGCAAAGTGCCGTTGGGCGTTAGGCAAAGTAATCCCTCACCAATGGAGGTTGGAGATGTCGGGGATGAAGTTGATGCTCACAACCCCCTCGTCCTGCACGACAACACCAACGAAATCTATCCACACCTCGGCCTGAATCTCGTGGAGCGCAACGTAGTGGTTGACAGCACTCACAAGGTGGCCGATTTTGCGTGGCGTTATGGCCTCCTCCGGCGTGGTTAGCGAGCCTGCTCTGCGGGTCTTGACCTCCATAAAATGGTAGTGCCCGTCGGGCGAGATGGCAATGAGGTCCACCTCGTGGTGCCCACTACGCCAATTGAGCTCGGCAATGGTGTAGCCAAGCGTGTGGCGGACATATTCGGTGGCGGCCCTTTCGCCCTCGGCTCCTATGAGGATGGTGTTTGCCATAGTCTTGGCGGAAATGTGGCAAAACTATTTGCCAAACAAGAAATCGAGATTGTCGCCCGCCTGAACCTCATAAGGCTCCTTGCCGTAGTGGAAGATGCGCATAGGACGAGGACCTATGAGCTCCAACTTGCCGTCAACGTAGCGGAGCATACACCCCTCTCGCAAACCTACAACCCACATCTGCTTGTTGGCCTCGATGTATTCGAGGATGCGCTGTTCGCGGGTTTCGCCGGCGTGGCCCTCGGGATTTGCATCGAGGTAGTGGGGGTTGATTTGGAAAGGAATGGCTCCAATGGCCCCAAACGAAGCAGGCTGCACAATGGGCATATCGTTGGTGGTGCAGAGAGTGGGGCACGCCACATTGCTGCCTGCACTCCAACCAACATAAGGAGTGCCGCCCTGTACTTTGGCAAGAATCGCCTCCATAAGCCCCTGCTCGTGCATATTCTTCACAAGGTGGAAGGTGTTGCCACCGCCCACAACAATAGCTTCGGCTGCGGCAATGGTGGCCGCCGGAGAGGCGTCGTGGTGTACGGAGTGTACACGAATGCCAATCTCGTTGAAACGAGCCTGCACTTTGGCCTCATATTCGTCGTAGGAGAAAGTTACGCCTGCATAGGGTACGAAGGCCACCTCTTTGATGCCTTCCAGATGCCGGGCAATTTGGGCGAGAGGGTAGCGGAGATACTCCTCGCCGGCGTTGGTCGAGTTGCTGATAAGCAATAGGTTCATAGTGTATGGATGTTTAATGTGTTTTTGTTGAGAGTAAAGGTACAAATAATTAGCCGTATAACCACACAGTTTGGTGAAATATTTTTTTTGAACAAAGGCCAAAATGTGTGTAAAAAGGGGCGAAAAGATGGTAGTTTGGTGATTTTGGGTATGTTAGTAAACTTTGCGTAATGTGCGGTAATTCAGCAGTTTGGCATTTGTTTTGAGTGGTGGGGATGTAAAAAAGTGGACAATATTTGTCGTAGTTAGGGAAAAATACCTATCTTTGCAAAGATTTTCGCGTAGAGCGGAATGAAAAGACAGCCACACAATGTTAAACTAAAAACTATAAATTATGTCAGAGATTGCATCGAAAGTTGTTGAGATTATCAAAGACAAACTGAACGTAGACGTTAAAGACATCACCCCCGAGGCAAGTTTTGCCAGCGATTTGGGTGCTGATTCGCTCGACACAGTTGAGCTGATTATGGACTTCGAGAGGGAGTTCGATATTCAGATTCCCGACGAGGACGCAGAGAAGATTTCGACCGTTGGCGACGCTATCAAATACGTTGAAGAGCACTTAGCCTAGGAGAGGTCAACAACTTTATTTTATGGGGGTAAAATGTGGCTGAACAGGCCTGTTTTACCTCTTTTTGTTTAGACTCTACTATCTCCTACGTATCCTACGGGGTGTGGACCGAAGGATGCGAGGAACAACCCACAAAAGAGAGAAAGAACTATGGAACAAAAGCGAGTAGTGATTACGGGCGTGGGAACGATAAACCCGCTCGGCCACAACGTGGAGGAGTATTTTGCCGCCCTCGAAGCAGGTGTGAACGGAGTGCAGGCAATCACCTCCTTTGATACAGAAAAACTTAAAACCAAGTTTGGTGCACAGATAAAAAACTATAATACCGAGGAGCACTTCGACCGCAAGGAGGCACGTAAACTCGACCTCTTTGCTCAATATGCGCTCATCTCTGCCGACCAAGCAGTTGCTGATGCAGGATTGGAGCAGAGCGAGGTTAATAAGGATAGAGTGGGTGTGATTTGGGGCTCCGGTATTGGCGGTATAAGCACCACCTACAACGAGATACAGTCCTATTGTGAAAGCGACGGAACACCACGTTTCAGCCCCTTCTTCATTTTGAAGATGCTGCCCAATATGGCTGCCGGCCACATTTCGCTCAAATATGGCTATCGCGGCCCGGGTTTTAGCACCGTGTCGGCTTGCGCATCCTCCACCCACGCAATCATTTCGGCGGTAGATCAAATTCGTCTGGGCCGTGCCGATGTGGTTGTTACCGGAGGTTCGGAGAGTGCGGTGTCGTTTGTTGGTTTGGGAGCGTTCAATGCAATGATGGCCCTCTCAACCCGCAACGAGAGTCCCGAAACAGCTTCAAGGCCCTATGACAAGAATCGCGATGGTTTTGTGATGGGCGAGGGTGGTGCTGCTCTGGTTGTTGAGGAGTATGAGCACGCCGTGAGGAGAGGTGCCAAGATTTATGCCGAGATTGTTGGCTGTGGTATAAGCTCCGATGCACACCACGTTACGGCTCCCGATCCTGAGGGTGCGGGCGCAAGGCTTGCAATGGAGGCGGCTCTGAAAGATGGAGGCATCAATCCCGAAGAGGTGGACTACATCAACACACACGGAACATCCACACCGCTGGGTGATTTGGCCGAGTTGAAGGGTATAATGAGCGTTTTTGGCGAGCACGCCTACAAGCTCAATATCAGTTCCACGAAGTCGATGACCGGCCACTTGTTGGGAGGTGCGGGTGCTGTTGAATTGTTGGCTGCGGTGTTGGCGGTTAGCAAAGGCGTTATTCCTCCCACCATCAATGTAGAGGAGCTTGACCCGGAGATTGACCCCCGCCTGAATCTCACGTTGGGTGTGGCACAGCACCGCGAGGTGCGCTATGCACTGAGCAACACCTTTGGCTTTGGCGGCCAAAACTCCACGGTAATCATCAAGAAAGTGTAGGGCTATGGGGGGTATTAGTCGTTTCATACACCTGCATTGGGGAACGGATAGGGAGTATTATCGCGCTTTCAAACGTATGTTTGGCCACACGCCCGATAATATCGAGCTCTACAAGCTTGCTCTTGTGCACCGCTCGGCTTCGGTGAAGGTGGAGAATGGTGAGAGTATCAACAACGAGAGGTTGGAATTTTTGGGTGATGCGGTGTTGGAGGGTATCGTGTCGGACTACTTGTTCATAGAGTATCCTCACGAGTCGGAGGGTTTCCTGACTAAAACCCGCTCGAAGATTGTTAGCCGACAGTCGCTCAATGCGCTGGCCGAGAAGCTGGGCATCGATAAGATGGTGGTCTATAACTCGTCGGGCAACGCTGCACACAAACACCTCTTTGGCGACTGCTTCGAGGCTCTCATTGGTGCGCTCTATCTGGACAAGGGGTATAATGTTGTCAATCGCATTGTGATTAACCACCTGCTGCCCAAGTATATGGATTTGGACAGCGTGCCAACTGCCGAGACCGACTTCAAGAGCCGATTGATTGAGTGGTGCCAGAAGAGTAAGCGCTCCATAGAGTTCCACACCGAGAGCGATGGCGAGGCACACCAGCCGGCCTTTGTGTCGAGGGTGTTGGTCGATGATTTGAAGGTCGGTAGTGGCCGTGGCTACACCAAGAAGGAGGCCGAACAGCAGGCTGCCAAGACAGCTTGTTTGCTGCTGAGCGATGATATGGGCGACTTTATCCTCGAAAAATACGACTCATTGAGTAGAAGAAAATGACAAAACTTTCCGACAAACAGGTGCGCCAACGATTGGTGGCCAGAGGTGCCGAAGGGCTCTCTGACGCCGAACTTGTGAGCCTTGTGATTGGCGCTCCCAAAGGAGGTGAGGCTATTGATGTGGCCGAGAAAATTGTGGCCGAGGCGGGAGTGGGCGAACTTTCGCATCGCACACCGGCCGAACTGCGTCGATTAGCCCAGCTGGGAGTTGAGGGCGCTGCACGCCTCTCGGCCGCTTTTGAGCTGGGCCGTAGGGCTGCGGTGGCCGAGGGCGAAATGCACGGTGTTGTCAATAGTTGCAACGACATTGTGTCGCTCTTCACACCCCTGATTGGCGGTCTTTCGCACGAGGAGATGTGGGTGCTGTTTTTGAGCTCTTCCAACCGCATTGTGGAGCGCAGAAAGGTGTCGGTGGGTGGTAGCACCTCGCTGGTGGCCGACTGCAAACTCATCATCAAACGTGCGCTCGAACAAGTGGCGCAGTCTATCATCATTGTACACAATCACCCCTCGGGCAATCCGCAACCCAGCGAGCAGGACAAAGTCTTTACGGCTCGCTTGCGCAGTTGTGCGGAGTTGTTTGATATTGCCCTGCTGGACCACGTTATTGTGAGCAAGGGTGGCTATGTGAGTTTTCGCTCGGAGGGATTGTTGTAAATCGGCACACACACGCTTCGGTAGTGTAATAGGTATGAAAAGCCTGTCTGACAAATCTTTTGTTCGACAGGCTTTTGTGTGAAAAATTATCTCACAATTTTTACCATTGAGTTGTGTTGTGGTCTATAAAGTGTGAAACCACAATCAATGACGTTACTATTATTATGAAGAGATTTTTGGCGACAGCTTTGCTGTTTTGCTCTTTTGTTGCACAAGCGCAGGTGGGTAGGGTGGTGTGCGATGAGACGTGTCGCATCGAGTACCTTAAGACCTCTCCCTTCGAACAGCCCCACCAACCCACACAACAAACCCCCTCCGCAACCCCATC
>JAZNNC010000046.1:0-21766 GCA_045580045.1 Tidjanibacter sp. | reverse complement strand
GGATTCGACACCTTTTGTTTTTGTAGCCTGTGGCGCAAGTTTACTTGCCGACACAAGGCTATGAGAACAAAACGAGTTGATTTGTCAACATTTTGCGGAGTGCAGTTCTTTGCAAGGGCCCTCGCGGCGAGCGAAAGGGATCACGGAGCAAAGCGAGGTAATCCCCCTCTCTCCGCAAAGAACAAACGAAGCAAGAAGGTGTCGAGGATTCGACACCCTTTGTTTTTGTAGCCTGTGGCGCAAGTTTACTTGCCGACACAAGGCTATGAGAACAAAACGAGTTGATTTGTCAACATTTTGCAGAGTGCAGTTCTTTGCCGGGCCCCCGCGGCGAGCGAAGGGGATCACGGAGCAAAGCGAGGTAATCCCACGCGAGAAGCGGGAGGGGGATTTTAGTCAAAATTATTTGGTCAATTTTGCATTTTGATTTCCCCGTTGTATCTTTGCGCCCAGCAAAGCCGAATTCGACATCGGCGATGGGTGCCGAAATAGCTCAGGTGGTAGAGCGTTTCACTCGTAATGAAAAGGTCGCGGGTTCGAGTCCCGCTTTCGGCTCAAAGGACAAAGGGTAGCAAATGCTACCCTTTGTCCTTTTTGTTTTATATAGCACCAAAAAAACGCGCCCTTTGGAAGTTCCTTGTTTACAACTCTGTCTTCCAGAGGCCGTGGAGGTTGCAGTACTCATAGACTGCCACAACCTGCTCGCCACACACGCACACCTCGGCCACAGGCTTGTCGGTGAGGTTAATCAGGCGGCCACCGCCACTTGCGAACTCAACATATATGAAAGCGATGTGGTGTTCGGGAGCCATAGGGTGCTCCACGCTGCCCACCTGAATACGCAGGCGGCAGTCGTCAATCTTCTCCACCACAGGAAGGTGTTTCTCGACGCTTGCCTCCACGGTGTTGGCCACCATCTCCTCCATTTTCTCGCCACAACAGAAGGGTACAACCCCCGAATCAACGGCTTTGATTACCACATTGCCGCACTTGTTACATTTGTAGAATTTCATAGTCGTAAAATATTTTTAGTGTGTTACAATCTTTGTGTGTGCTCACCATTGTCGGTTTGCTTTGTACAAAGATAATACCACCCTGCGAAAAAATCAAATCGGAAATTTTGATGACACCATAGGAATTTTTTATGAGGGCAGGAGGTGAATTCAAAATTCAAAATTCAAAATTGTCCCCCTCTAAGTTAGAGGGTGCCGTTAGGCGGGAGAGGTCTGTCGTGGAGTTCCCTAAACTCACCACACTCCCCAAGGGCAGGAAAGGGCAGAAAGAGCAGCAAAGAGAAAAAAAGGAAAAAATATTTACTAATTACTCTTTACTAATTACTAATTAGCCCTGTCTGCTATTGTCAGCCCCTGCGGTGGATGCGGCGCAAGCGGAGGCCCATAACACCCCAGAAGGCTTCACCAAAGATGGAGCCACTCATCTTGGAGGTACCGGCCGTGCGGTCGCGGAAGATGATGGAGAGCTCCTTAATGCGGAAACCCAAGCGCCAAGCCGAATACTTCATCTCTATCTGAAAGCCATAGCCTTTCATCTTGACCTTGTCGAGGTCGATAGTGCGGAGCACTTCGGCGCGATAGCCCACAAAACCCGCTGTGGCATCCCTCACAGGCATACGCGTAACGCACCTCACATACCGCGAGGCACAATAGGAGAGCAGCAAGCGGCGCATAGGCCAATCGACCACGTTCACACCCTTCACATACCTCGAACCCACAACCACATCAGCCTCGCCCTCTTCGAGCACGCAGGCCATTGGCAACAAGTCGTCGGGGTTGTGCGAGAAGTCGCAATCCATCTCAAACACAGCCTCATAGCCCCTCTCCAAAGCCCAGCGGAAGCCCGCAATATAGGCCGTGCCGAGGCCGAGTTTACCCTCTCTTTCGAGCAGAAAGATGCGCTCGGGAGAGGAGTTTTTCACTTGTTTTACAAGGTCGGCAGTGCCATCGGGCGAGCCGTCATCGACAACAAGCACCGAGAAATCACCGTCGAGTGAGAGCACAGTAGAGAGCATAGCCTCCACGTTCTCACGCTCGTTGTAGGTTGGTATGATTACGAGTTTACGCATTTGGTTTGATGGATATTGCACAAATTTAGTTATTTTTGCCGAAAATAATCACACTTCGTGCCGAAAACATTAAATTTAAATCTCTCACCACGTCAGGCTGCCTCCACCGAGGGGTGGCTCGCTATTGCTGTGCGTACGCTGGGCATAAGGCGCGAGCAGGTTGCCCTTGCGAGGGTGGTGAAGCGCTCGGTGGATGCACGCCACCAGACTCCGAGGGTGCTCCTCACGGTGGAAATCTTCGTGGACGGCGAGGAGAAACCGGCCAAGATACATTTCGACTACCCCGATGTAAACGGCAAAACGGAGGTGGTTATTGTGGGCGGAGGCCCTGCGGGCCTATTTGCGGCACTGCGAATGATTGAGTTGGGGCTCAAACCGATACTCTTGGAGCGTGGACGCAACGTGGTCGACAGGCGCAGGGATATTGCCCAGATTCACCGCGGTACGAAGGTGGACGGAGAGTCCAACTACGCCTTTGGCGAGGGTGGCGCAGGAACTTTCAGCGATGGTAAACTCTTCACCCGCTCCAAGAAGAGGGGCGATTACAATCGCGCACTCCAAACCCTTGTGTTCCACGGAGCCTCGCCCGAGATACTCTACGAAGCCCACCCCCACATCGGCACCGACCGCCTGCCCAAAATCATCGAGCAGGTGCGCCAAACCATCATCGCTGCGGGTGGCGAGATACACTTCGAGCGCAAGGTTACAGATGTTGAGATACGCCACGGCAAGGCTGTGGGCGTGTGGGCCAACGGCGAACTCATTGAGGGTGCGGCTGTGGTGCTCGCCACGGGACACTCGGCCGACGACATATACGAGATGTTGCACCGCAAGGGTGTGCGCCTCGAAGCCAAAGCGTGGGCTATGGGCGTGAGGGTGGAGCACCCGCAGGAACTCATTGACCGCATACAGTACCACTCGGCCGATATGAGGGAGTGGTTGCCGGCTGCGGCCTACACACTCACCTCGCAGGTGGCCGGCAGGGGCGTTTACTCGTTTTGTATGTGTCCCGGCGGAGTCATTGTGCCTGCGATGACCAACTTTGAGGAGTGTGTGGTCAATGGTATGAGTGCCTCGGCGAGGTCGTCGAGGTGGGCCAATGCGGGCATCGTTACGGAGGTGCGCCCCGAAGATTTCGCACACCTACACGAGGAATGGGGTGTGTTGTCGGGCCTCAAATTCCGCCAGCAGGTGGAGCGACACGCCGCCTCGTTGGTGGGCGGTGGTGGCACAGCGCCTGCCCAGAGGTTGGCCGACTTTGTGGCCGGCAGGGAGTCCTTCGACCTGCCCCGCACATCCTACCTGCCCAAAGCGGAGGTGTGCCGTGGGGATGAGTGGTTGCCACAGTTTATGGCCGATGCGCTGCGTGGTGGCTTCAAGGAGTTTGGGCGCAAGATGAGGGGCTTTGTTACCAATCAGGCGCAGATTATCGGTGTGGAGTCGCGCACATCTACCCCCGTGCGCATACCCCGCGACAAGGAACTGCTCTGCCACCCCGAGATTGAGGGACTCTACCCCACGGGCGAGGGTGCGGGCTATGCAGGCGGCATCATCTCGGCAGCCCTCGACGGCACCCGAGTAGCCGAAGAAATCGCCAAAAAATTGAAAATGGAAAATTGAAAATGGAAAATTATGGTGCATTTTCAATGCAGATATCAATAAGTCGTTAGACCATAATATTATATATGCAACCGGAGATTATCGGAAAATATTTCAGCCTCACCGAGGAGCAGCTGCGCAGGTTTGATTCGCTCGGAGCACTCTATACCGAGTGGAACGCCAAAATCAACGTGGTGTCGCGCAAGGATATTGATGAACTCTATGTGCGCCACGTGCTCCACTCGCTGGCCATAGCCAAAGTGTGTAGCTTTGAGGCGGGTGCCCGGGTGTGCGACATCGGCTGCGGTGGCGGTTTTCCCACCATTCCGCTGGCCATAATGTTCCCCGAGGTGGAGTTCACGGCCGTGGATAGTATCGGCAAGAAGATTACGGTGGTGCGGGAGGTGGCCTCGGCTCTGGGGCTTACGAATGTAACCCCCGTGAATGCCCGCATCGAGGCGGTGAAGGGGGAGTTTGATTATGTGGTGAGCCGTGCGGTTACGGATATGAAAACACTCAAAGGGTGGGCACTGCCCAAATTGAGAGTGGGACAACGTGGCTCGCTACCCAACGGAATGCTCGTCTTGAAGGGCGGCGACTTGGCCGAGGAACTCGGCTTGGCCCGCCTGCGTTGCGATGTCCACAACATCAGCGACCTCTTCGAGGAGGAGTTTTTCGACACCAAAAAGGTCATCTACGCACGGCGATAGCTGAGGCTCAACCAACACAATACAAGAGTGGCGCGTGCAGCAGTGCACACGCCACTCTGCTGTGGTTTTTTTGCAAAAAAGAAAGTGTGGAACAGACGTTTGTCTTTTTGCAAGAAGGCCCTGACAAAACCCCAAAACGTCAGAAAACAGAGAATTTTGAATTTTGAATTTTGAATTTTGAATTTTATGCGTATCTTTGCAGTCCGAAATTCGGAATATACTGAATAGAGAAAAAACCGATAAACATTAAATAGCGCTATGAAAAGGACTTATCAACCTTCTAAGAGGAAAAGAATCAACAAGCACGGTTTCCGCGCTCGTATGGCTACCGTAAACGGCCGCAAGGTTTTGGCAGCCCGTCGTGCAAAAGGCCGTAAGAAACTCACCGTTTCGGACGAGTTGCGCAACAAATAGTCGAGAGGACTAACAGTTGATTCGCTGCTTCCGATGGTGACAAGGTCACCCGCTCGACGAGGCAGAACAAGAGAAAACCACATCGGACGCGATGTGGTTTTTTTTGTTGCCTTTTTTTACTTTTGCACAAACGAGAGGTCTATACAAACAAACACAACCCACAAAGAATGGTGCCACACAGCGACAAAGATATTCTGGAAGCCTACGACCGCAACAAAGATGAAGGGTTCGGACTCCTATTGGAGCATTTCCAACAGCCCATCTATTGGCACGTGCGCCGTTTGGTGGTATGCCACACCGACACCGAAGACATCACGCAGGAGGTCTTTGTGAGGATATACGAGGGTTTACCAAAATTCCGAGGGCAAGCGTCGCTCACAACGTGGATATACCGCATAGCCACCAACGAGGCCCTCAGGTGGTTGAAGCGCAACAAGCGCAGAGGAGCACTGTTACTCGACAGCGGAGAGGTCGCCCCACAGCAGGAGCCACACATCAACTATGGCGACATTGAGGCGGTGGTGTTACAAAGGGCCATAGCACGCCTGCCACGCAAGCAGCAGTTGGTCTTCAACCTCTGCTACTACGACGAGTTGGACTACGAAGAGGTGGCTGCCATTGTTGGGTGTAAGCCCTCGGCAGTCAAAGCCAACTACCACTTGGCGAAGAAGAGCATTAAGGAGTTTTTGATTGCAAACCTATAAAAGCAAACGGAAGCAATGAAAGAGTTTAAGGAGATAGACAACATCGGCAAGCGACTGCCCTACACCACCCCCGAAGGATTCTTTGAGGGACAGCGGGCAACCATTATGGCTCGCGTCGCAGACCGTACACACAAGAGCCGCGCTCGTCGCCCACACATAGTGGCGCTCTGGGCAGCTGCCGTTGCGGCATCGGTAGTGATTGCTGCCGTTGTGGCTACAATCCCCGACCGCACACCATCTTTCGACCAGATGTTGGTCCAGCTGACCGACGAGCAGTGCAACTTGCTGGTGGCAAGCTACAATCACGACATCTTTTTGGACAACTTCGAGTAGGGAAAATCGCACACACTCTTTTATTAACCCCATAAAACAAAACACATTATGAAAAACGTTTTTAAAACCCTCGCACTTGCCACTTTGGCACTCGCATTCTGCGCCACCACCTATGCACAAGAGCAGAAACCCGCACCCAAGAAACCCAAGATGACCCCCGAACAAGTGGCCACCATTCAAGCCAAAGATATTGCAATGAGTCTGGGCTTTGATGACACCACCACCGAGAAATTCGTTAAGACCTTCTGCGACTATCGTGCAGAAATACGCACAGCCAACAAAGCCAAGAAAGAGGCTACTCCCAAAGTGGCTCGCAAAGATATGACCGAACAGCAGGTGGAGGCTCAGATAAAGATGCAGTTTGCCACCAGCCGCAAGATTGTGGACATTCGTGAGAAATACTACGATGAATTCCGCAAGTACCTCAACCCTCGTCAAATTCAGCGTGTGTATGAGTTGGAGAAACGCCAGTCCGAAAAGATTAAAATGCAGCAGACACAGCGCAAAGCTCAAAAGAAGAATGGCAAAGGCGGCAAGCCTAATATGCCAAAAGGTAAATAGAAAACAACAATCTCAGCAACAAGGTGATTGTGGCACGGGTAACAAAATTGTTACCCGTGTTTTATCTATTTTGGTCGGAGTGCCTTCAAAGGTCCGAAAGCAACAAAAACTGATTTGCTCGAAGGAAATTTTGTGCCAAACGAAAAGGTGGCCCCGCAGTTTGCTGACGCAAATGAGGAGGCCTCCTATTGAAGTGCGGTGCAAAATTTACCCGAGATAATCGGTTTTTATAAGGTCTGACACAACAAACGTGCTTCCGCCCACAAATATCATATCGTCGGCCGAGGCCAATTCGAGTGCGCGTCGGTAGGCAAGTTCAACCGTTGGAACAACCTCACCCTTAAAGCCCTCACGCACAAACACTGCTGCCAGCTCTTCGGCAGGCATCGCACGGCGCACGCTCGATTGGGTAAAGAGGTAGTAGGCATCCGTAGGCATCAATGGCACGATAGCATCTATATCCTTGTCGTTCACAATGCCGATGACCACAAAGAGTTTTTCGAAGTTCTGTTCGCCGATTTGCTTAACCACCTCGGCAAGTCCGTGTGCATTGTGGCCCGTGTCGCACACCGCAAGGGGCGCATCGTGGAGTTTGTGCCAACGTCCCATAAGGCCCGTAGAGGAGACCACGCTGCGTAGTCCCTCCACAAGCGCGCGAGTGGATATGTTCAAGTGGGTGCGATTGCGCAACAGGCTCACCGCCGTACGCACCGTGAGGATGTTTTTACGTTGGTAGCCCCCCATCAAGTCGAGGTCGAGAATCTGAGTGCGCCCATCGCGAGGACGTTGCAAGGTATAGCGCACACCCTCCACCGAAGGCTCACACTCCAACACCTCCCACTCTCTGTCGGCATAGACAAGTTCGGAACCACACATCTCGGCCATACGCTCAAAGACCTCGTTGCTCTCCGGTGCCCCCTCGCCCACCACCACAGGGACTTCCGGTTTGATGATGCCGGCCTTCTCGAATGCTATCTCGGCAATGGTGCCACCAAGCATAGAGGTATGTTCGAGGCCAATATTGGTGATGACCGAAAGGATTGGGGTTATTATGTTGGTTGAATCGAGTCTGCCACCGAGTCCTGTTTCAATCACCGCAACCTCCACATCACTTTGGGCAAAGTGGTGGAAGGCCATTGCCGTTGTCATCTCAAAAAACGAAAGGCCGAGTGCCACCATCTCCTCCTTGTGTTCCTTTGTAAATCTAACGACCTCTTTTTCGCTGATACACTCACCATTTACCCTGATGCGCTCACGAAAGTCGAGCAGGTGGGGCGAAGTGAAGAGTCCCACACAGTAGCCCGCTTGCTGCAACACCGAGGCTAACATATGCGACACCGACCCCTTGCCATTGGTACCGGCAACGTGGATGGTCAGGTAGTTCTTCTGTGGGTTGCCCAACAGACGGCACATCTCGGTTATGCCTTGAATACCCTCCTTGTAGGCTTGCGACCCCACGTGTTGGTAGGAGGGAAATGAGTTGAAAAGGAAGTGGGTGGCTTGTGCGTAGTTCATCGTGTACAGAGAATGTTGTGGTGCGTAATGGGGTTATTTCACTAAATGGTTTTTCTGTCTGACGCGGTAGCTTATGAAGTAGAGTACACAGAGCAGGAAAACATATCCGCCCAAGCGACCAAGATAGTCGCCGGCAGTGGCATAGAATGTTCTCTCACGCTGGGGTTGTACTCGTTGTGTGAGTGTTCCTCGCTGGTCCCAACCGAGGCTCTGCACCACCTCTCCTTTGGGCGAGATGAAGCCACTGATGCCCGTATTGGCCGCACGGCACACCCAACGACGCGTTTCGATGGCGCGCAGGCGGGAGTAGGAGAAGTGTTGACGGTAGCCTTCCGTATCGTGCCACCAACCATCGTTGGTGATGACCATCATCAGTTGTGCGCCATCGGCCGTAAAACCTGCAAAGTGTTCACCATAGACCGACTCGTAGCAAATGGGGGCAGCGGCCTGCACACCGTAGGGGTGGCGCGAGTTGCGCAACAGGAATGAGCGACGATACTTATCCACACCAAGTTGTCCCGTAGTACCTCCCAGATTGACAATGAGTTTTTCGAGCGGTTTGAGCAGATTCATATATGGCATTTTCTCCACACCCACAACGAGTTTTGACTTGTGGCTCACTTTGAGCGTGGAATCTCTGTCGAGCGCAATGGCCGCATTGTAGCGGTCATACCACAGCGCACCCGAACGACGTGCCGTCGGACTTGCCGATTGTTCGTTGGGATAGCGGCGGAAGGTCATCGCGCCGGTGATGATTTGTGCCTCAGGGTAGTGCTCGGCCCTAAACTGCTCGAATGCCGCCACCGAACGAGAGCCAAAGATGTTCTCCTCCCAGATGTTGTCGCCCGCATCGCCGATGACTGTTTCGGGCAGGACAACATAGTCCACATCGGCAGGAGCCTCGGCCATAAGCGAAAGCATTGTGGAGGTTTGTATCGAGGATGGAATGGTGTATTTTTCGGTGTAGGGATCGAAGTTGGGTTGTACCACCGTAACGGTTGCCGAGGGGCCCTCCTCCTGACGATAGGTCCCACCCACAATGAGCGACACAATCATTGGGACAACCACCACGACAAGTGTAGCAATGCCCCTTTTTTTACCCCTCTTGACAATCCATTCGAAAGCAAAAATGTTGGCCAACAACACCCACAACGAGCCTCCGAGTGCGCCCGTGTACTCATACCACTGCACAGCCCACACGTCGCCGGCAAAGCCATTTCCCAACACCAGCCACGGGAACGATATCTCGGCGTTGAGATAGAAGTGTTCGGCCCACAGCCACCCACACACAAGGGTTGTGTAGGCAAGCGAAGGTTTGGCGCGCTTGGAGAAGAAGTGGTAGAGCATTACCACACCCCCGAAAAGCAGTATGGCAACAATGGTGGCAGCAACAATTCCGATGGCGGCCGCATAGTAAATCCACCAACAGGTAGCCACCGTCCAACCGCCCATCACAAGTGCACTCCACCCAAACATTCGCCAAAACGAACGGCGGGAGGCGTCGTAGGAAGCCGAGATGAGAAGCAGAGGAACAAGTCCCACAAGCAACGTCAGACCACTCACTCGCAGCCAGCCAAGACTCAATAAAACAATGCTCAACAGGGCCAAAAGGGCTCTTTGATAGGATTTTAGTGTGATGCTCATATTGTTCTGTTTTGGTGTTGTCGTCCGCTAAAACGACTTTCATAGCACAAATATAAATCTTTGGCCGCAAAGTTGCCACACATTGAGAAGGTATTTTTCCGATTTTATTTGTTACCTTTGTAGTCTTAACTACAAACAAAACTTCCGCAGAAGAATGATTTTGGAGGCATTGATGGGTGGAATTGTTGTGGGTGCTGTGGCTTCACTGCCCCCCGGCCCGACGTGGATACTCTGTTTTCAGCGCAACCTCAACAAGGGTTTTCGCTCGGGCATCTACTCTGGGCTCGGCTCGGCATTGTGCGACACTCTCTACTCCATCATCGCACTCTTTTCGCTCTCGATGATTACCTCCCTCATATCCAACCACATCGTGTTGGTGAAGATTATCGCAGGAGTGATTGTTACCTTCTTCGGAGTCAACATCCTCCTGAAAAGCCCCGATGTACAACTCCGCCGCAGTCGTGGAGGCGACCCGTCCAAGGGGTGGAAGGATACCGCCACAACCTTCGTGATGGTATTGGCAAACCCCACATTCATCCTCGCACACATCACCCTCATTGCAACCGTCGGCTCGCTTGGTCTGGGCCCTACGGAGGGGGTGTTTGTAAGCAATGTTATGATGGTAGTGGGGGTGTTTCTGGGGTGTATGGCTTGGTGGACGTTGCTGGCCATCATCGTAGGGTTGGTCAGGCGCAAGTTCCGCCCCACACACATCCTCTGGATTAACCGCATTGCAGGCTCGGCCATAATCCTTCTGGGTGTGAGCCTCATTTTCAGCGCAATAACAACACACTATCTCGCATAAGCAGACACACAAAAAACGATATGACAAACAACCCAAGCAACAAAAAAATCGTTATAGCCGTCGATGGATTCTCCTCCTGTGGCAAGAGTACCTTTGCAAAGATGGTGGCCGCACACCTCGGCTACATATTCATCGACACGGGCGCAATGTATCGTGCCGTAACGCTCTATGCGCTCGAACACGGAGCCTTCACCAACGGTATTCTCGACGAGGAAAAACTTATCGCAATGCTCGACGACATTCACATCGACTTCCGTTTCAATCCCGAGCGTGGTGCCAGCGACATCTATGTTGGCGGCGAGTGGGTTGAGGGCAAGATACGCACCATCGAGGTCAGCAACCTTGTGAGCGCAGTGAGTGCCGTTGGCGAGGTTCGCAGAAGGCTTGTGGCCATTCAGCAGCAGATGGGACGCGACAAGGGCGTGGTAATGGACGGTAGGGATATCGGCACCGTTGTATTCCCCGATGCAGAGTTGAAGATTTTTATGACCGCCGACCCCGAAGTCAGGGCCGAAAGAAGGTATATCGAACTCTCGGCCAAAGGCGAAGAGGTGAGCCGAGAGGAGATTGTTGAGAATATCCGACAAAGAGATTATCTCGACCAAAACCGAGCCATCAGCCCCCTGCGTAAGGCCGACGATGCCATCGTGTTGGACAATGGCGGGATGAGTCTTGAAGAGGAGATGGAGTGGTTCGACAAAGTTTTTGCATCAATTTAGCAGTGAGCAACACCACTCTGCAACAAACAGACACAAAACAAGGGTATGAGAGTTGAGATTGACAGCAAATCGGGCTTCTGTTATGGTGTGGTGAGTGCCATATCCAAAGCGGATGAACTCGTGGGCGAGGGTAAGAGGGTTTTTTCGTTGGGCGACATTGTACACAACGACTTGGAGGTGGCAAGGCTACGCAAGGCAGGGGTGGCCACCATCGCACGAGAGGACCTCACAACCATCACCCCCTCCCCCGACACCCGAATACTTATCCGTGCACACGGAGAGCCCCGAAGCACCTATACACTTCTGAAAAGGTGTGGTTTGGAGTATGCCGACGCCACGTGCCCCGTGGTGGCAAAGTTGCAAAGACTCACCGTGGAGGCCGACAAGGAGATGAGGGCCGTGGGTGGCACTGTTGTCATTCTGGGCAAGAAGGGCCACGCCGAAGTGGTGGGGCTCAACGGACAAATTGACGACAGGGGTATTGTGGTGGAAAAAGTTGCCGACTTGGAGCAGGTGGACTTCTCCAAGCCCATATTCCTACTCTCCCAAACCACCCAAAGCTTGGCCCTCTTTGCGGAGGTTAAAGAGGAGGTCATCAAGCGTTCGGAGGTGCCCGACAAGGTTGTCATCAAAGATACCATCTGCCGTCAGGTCGCAGGGCGCGAAGAGCACCTGAAAGCCTTCTCGAAACAGTTTGACCTCATTGTCTTTGTCTGCGGGGCAAAGAGTTCCAACGGCAAAGTGCTCTTTGAGGCGTGCAGTCAGGCAAACTCGAACAGCGTGAAAATCGAAGGCCCCAACGAGCTCTCGCCCGAGATGTTCGAGGGGATAGAAAGTGTGGGTGTCTGCGGAGCAACCTCCACACCCCATTGGCTTATGGAGGAGGTTGCCGACACAATTTTGGCCCTCACACAGACGTTAGAGAGATAGGTTCCTATAACATAAATACAACATTGGCCCAAAGATGAAAAAACACATTCTGAGTTCGCTGAAATATCTCATAAAATTGGTCGCACTGTTAGCCCTGATTTATGGTGCAATGTATGCCACCGGCACACTCGGCATCACCACCGAAGAGCTGTTGGGCACAAAGGGTATCATCCTTGCGGTGGCAGTGGTGGCCCTTGCGGTGGCCTACCCGACCTACGGTTTTGTACGTCGTACAGTGAAGGCCTCGATGGTGAACGACAGGGAGGAGATTTTGGCAGCCTTCCACCAAAACGGCTACTCGCTCGTGGGCGAGAGTGGGGACGTGATGACTTTCCACGCATCCTCGCCCCTGAAAAGAGTCTGGCACTTGGGCGACGACAAAATTGTGGTGAGGGCCATTGATGGCTCCGCCGTGGAACTCTACGGCATCCGCAAAGAGGTTGTTCAGACCGAGTTCCGCATCACAAGCTACCTCATTGGCAAAGGACAACAACAGACAAAAGGAGAATGAAACGTACACTACGACATATTGTTGCCATTGGCGGCATTGCGATAGCAACCCTGCTGCTCACCTCGGCTACCGGCGACAACACCTACAAACTCGGCAAGAGTGTGGAGGTGTTGGTAAACCTGCTGCGCAACATCAACCTCTTCTATGTGGACGATGTGGAGCCCGACAAGATTATGGATGCCGCAGCTCAGGGAATGACTCGCATCTTGGACCCCTACACCACCTACCTCGCACCCGAAAGTATGGACGACTTCGAGAGGATGACCACGGGTAAGTATGGAGGTGTTGGCTCGCTCATCCGCCAGAGGGGTGAGTGGGTGGAGTTTACGGCCCCCTATAAAGACTCGCCCTCCGACCGCGCAGGCATCCGTCCGGGCGACTGCATTGTGGAAATTGAGGGCAAGAGTGCAAAGGGTATGACCACCCAACAGGTCAGTTCGTTGCTCAAAGGCGACCCCGGTAGCAGTGTAAAACTCACCATTCGCAAGTTCCCCACCGACGAGGAGGTATCCCTCAAAATCAAACGCGAAAGGATTGCCATCCCCGGAGTGCCCTACCACGGAATGGTGGCCGACAGCATAGGCTACATCTCACACACCGACTTCACCGAAGGTTGCAGTGCCGACCTGCTGGCCGCCTACACAGAGTTGGACTCGCTGGGTATGAAGGGGCTCATCTTGGACTACCGTAGCAACTCGGGAGGTATTCTTCAAGAGGCTGTCAAAATTCTCTCCATCTTCCTTCCACAAGGTACGGAGGTGGTGAGTACGCGTTCGCCCAAATCGCCAAAAAACAACCGCTCCTATAAGACCGAAAATGCACCCCGCACACTCGACCTGCCAATCGTGGTGCTGACCAATAGTGGCACCGCCTCGGCTGCCGAGATTGTGGCCGGTGCGTTGCAGGATACCGACAGGGCTGTTCTGGTAGGTCAGCGTACCTTTGGTAAAGGACTTGTCCAAAGCACCCTGCCTTTGGGCCACAATGCCTTTGCAAAGATAACAACCGCCAAATACTACCTTCCCAGCGGACGCTGTGTGCAAGCCATCGACTATGCACATCGCAACGACGACGGCAGCGTAGCCTTTGTGCCCGACTCGCTCATCTCGGAGTTCAAGACAACGGGAGGACGCAAAGTCTATGACGGTGGTGGTGTGATGCCCGACGTGGTGTTGGAGCCACAATATGTGAGCACCTTTGCCTATGTGGTTTATGGTATGGGCTATGTGGACGACTTTGTGAACGACTACTGCAAACGACACTACGAGGAGTTGAGTGTTGTCCCCGGCGAGTATCGTTTTGGCGAAAAGGAGTACGAAGAGTTTGTTGCTTTTATGGCCGACAAAGAGGTTGCTTGGGAGAGCGAAGCACAACGCCATTGGAAAAAATTTAAGGCCGCAGCCGAAAAGGAGCGTTGGAATGACGATATGGTTGCTCAAATGGAGGCCATCGAGAAAAACATATCCAACGACACCAAAGACAACCTCCGACTCTACCAGAAGGAACTCGCAAGCATAATCGAAGAGAACATCGTGAGCAGATACTGCTACAACGAAGGTGGCATCCGACACTCTTTGGGCGACGATAGCGAACTGCGCTCGGCCATTGAACTGCTCCAAGACAAGGGCCGCTACAACACCATTGTAACCACCCAAGATACCGCTCGCAAGTAGAGGAAGCGTAACGAACAAAAAACGGCAGCAACAATGAAACTATCTCTCCAACAACGGCTCAAACAGATACCCTACCGCAAAAAGTTGGTGGCATTCATATTTGCTGTCATCATTGCCGGTGTGTCGTTGCTGTTTAGTTTCCGTATGTCAAGTCTGCTGCAACGCAAGGAGATGAACGAGATGGCCTTGTGGTCCTATGCAATGGAGCGTCTTGGACAGTCGGCCCACAGCGACCCAATCGCCTATCAAGTTATCCACAACCAGAAGATTCCCTACATCCTCACCGACGAGAGCGGTCGCATAGAGCAGTCGCACCTCATTCCCGAAAAGGCCCTCTCCCACCCCGACGCACGTATGAAAACCATAATGCGTCTGGCGCGCCAAAACCAACCGATAGAAATCAACACACCGCGAAGTGGGAAATTCATCCTCTTCTATGGCAACTCGCAGTTGTTGAATTGGCTCATTCTCTTCCCCTATCTGCAATTGGCGGTGGTGTTCATCTTTGTATTCTTCATCTACATCACATTCCGCGCAGGCAAGCAGAACGAACAAGACCGCGTGTGGATTGGTCTGGCCAAAGAGACCGCACACCAGCTCGGCACCCCGATTTCGTCGCTAATGGGGTGGATTGAGTATCTGCGCAGCCAACCCATCGACCAAAGCGCCGTGGACGAGATGAGCAACGACCTGACAAGGCTTGTGAAGGTGGCCGACAGGTTTGGCAAGATTGGCTCGGAGACAACTCTCACCGACACCAACCTCAACGAGGTTGTCGGAGGGTGTGTCCACTACTTCAAGACGCGCATCCCTCGCAAAGTTTCCCTCTCCTACAACGGCCTCGCAATGGCCCCCATCACGGCACGCATCAACGGTGCGCTGTTCGAATGGGTGGTGGAGAACCTGCTAAAAAACGCACTCGACGCCCTGCAAGGATTTGGCAGCATCGAGGTCATATTGAGCGAAGACCAAACCAACGCCTATGTGGATGTGTGCGACACGGGCAAGGGTATCGCAAAGAGCAATTGGAAGACCATCTTCGAACCCGGCTACACCACCAAAACTCGTGGCTGGGGATTGGGGCTTTCGTTGAGTAAGCGCATTATCGAAGAGTACCACAACGGCAAAATCGGGGTGGTTGAGAGCGAACTCGGCAGCGGTACCACCATACGTATCTCCATCCGTAAGAGTTAAACCTAACCAATAGGAGAACGACTACCAACCACATTATTTACACACAGACAACACACTCACCCACAATGACAAACACCCCAAACATAGGCTCCGGCGCCATCGGTTCGACCGACACCCTTGCCCACTCTCCCTCCGAAGCACTCCAAAGGGTGTTTGGCGGAGAGGCGCGCTTTGCCGCCACGGATGTAATGGAGAGTGTGGCAGATTCGCTCAATGGGACACCTCTGACCGACAATTGGATGATGAAGTTGGTAGTGTTGATTCTCTTCGTGGGCTATATTGCAACAATGTTTCTCTATGGTGGACACATCAGGGGTATGTGGAAGATTGTGGTGGGACGCAACCTCGGCATAAAGGTCGCAGACGAACTCAGCTATCTGTTTGTCAGAGCGATGCTCTCTTTCTGCGGCATCGGAATTATAGCCGTGGCACTGACGTCTGTGAAGGCTCTCGAAATGTCGGGAGTGAAACAGGTCGAAGGAGTGGACCCTCTGTGGACAGCACCGATGGTGGGAGTCGCCATTTTGGGCGTAATGGGGGTGATACAACTACTGACAGAGGCTATGTGTCGCTTGGTGAGGCGCGTTGAAGTGGCACAAGGTTTGAGTATAATGGGGAGTGCCACTATCGGTTTGATGGCTGTGGTTGTTGCCCCTTGTGCGCTGCTGTTCGTCATCAACGACGGATTGTCGGCCCAAATTGTGGGAGTAACAATCGCTGCGGTGATGTTGCTGGGCGCACTTACCTATGTGGTAAAAAGTTTTGTTTTCTTTGTTGAGCAAAAAATTTCAATTTTACTTTGGTTTTTGTACCTTTGCACCGTCATTTTGATTCCCTTGGGTGTTGTTGTTACGACTCTCGTGCGCAACAGCTCCATTTAAGTAGAACCAAAAATTAGTAAAACATTGGATATTAGGAAAATACTGGTTTCGCAGCCCCAACCGGCTGTGGTTGAGAAAGCCCCCTACTACGAAGTAGCAAAGAAGAACAAATTGGCGGTAACCTACAAACCCTTCATCAAAATCGAAGGCGTTTCACTCAAAGAGTTTCGCTCGCAACGCACCGAAATTCTCGAACATACCGCTATCATTTTCACAAGCCGCACAACCGTAAACAACTTCTTCCGCATCTGCGAAGAGGCTCGTATCACTGTGCCCGAAACAATGAAATATTTTTGCATCACCGAGGCAATAGCACTCTACCTGCAAAAGTACATCATCTACCGCAAGCGCAAAATATTCTTCGCCGACGGCCACTTCGACCACTTTATGGAGATGATTCTCAAACACAAAGACGAGAAATTCATCCTCGCTCTGGCCGAGCCGCACAACCCCCAAGTGCCCGAAACTTTGGAGCGTTTGAAGGTTAATTTTAAGAGCGTTGTGTTTGCACGCAGCGTGAGTGCCGATTTGAGCGATGTTAAAATCTCCGACTACGACCTGCTCGCTTTTTACAGCCCCAACGAGATTGCAACCCTCGTGGCCAACTTCAAGAAGGAGGATATTCCGATGATTGCCGTCTTTGGCGACAAGACAGCAGCGGCCGCAGTAGAGGCCGGTCTTCCCATCTATGCAAAGGCTCCCGCTCCGGGCGTGCCGAGTATGACCAAAGCTGTGGAACTGCTTGTGGCAGAGGCAAAAAGTGGCAAGACTTTGGAGCCTATCACCGTGTGTGAGAATCGCGAAGCCGAGGAGTTCATCAAGGCACAGGAGGCCAAACCGGTGAAGAAAACAAGAGCCAAACGCAAACCGGCCGAGCCTACGGCAACCACCCGTAGCACCGTGCGAAGGAGCGTGAGCGCAACAAAATAAGAATAGGAGTTTTTTTGGGTGGGGCGCGCCGAGCAAGGTGGAGTGCCCCACTTTTTTAGAACCGAACAATATTCGTTTAGTCTTAACCCACACAATGAACACCACACCCACATACGGATTTCCAAAAGCCGAGAGGTTGAGAGGAGGAGCCACCGATGCCCTGTTCAGGGAGGGCAAGGGCGGTTTTGCCTTCCCCTACCGCTTTGTGTGGAAGAGTCGCCCGATGACCGAGAGGGACGAGGCGCAGGTGAGTGTTCTGGTGGTTGTTCCCAAAAGGAACATCAAGAGGGCTGTTGGTCGCAACCTGCTCAAACGCCGCACAAGAGAGGCCTACCGACTTGGCAAGCACCCTCTCATTGAGGCGGCTCGACAGAAAGGGTTGCACGTGGATATGGGATTGATTTACAGCACCAAAGAGGTGCTCGACTATAAAGTTGTAAGCCGTGGAGTCGAAACTGTTTTGGCAAAAATTTCGCGTGGGCTGTAAGCGAGTGTTGAGCGCACCATTCATTGCGCTCGTGAGGTTCTACCAACTCTGCATTTCGCCCCTCAAACCGCCATCGTGCAGGTTCACCCCAACGTGCTCCCAATATGCCATCGAGGCACTCCGCAAATATGGCCCGTTGAAGGGTGGTTGGCTAACGCTGAAAAGGTTGTCGAGGTGTCATCCGTGGGGTGGAAGCGGCTACGACCCTGTACCATAGTGAGAATGTGGTTATTAGGGCCACAAAACAGCAAAAAATAAGGTTAATTTTAAGGTAAGAGTATTACCTTAAAATTAACCTTATTTTCACTCTCCGCAGTGGCTACTTTCGCTCCTCTGCCAAGTGGCCGAAAAACCGCCCCGACAGCCACAAAATCACACCGCTCAACAGTGCTCCCAGCACCCAACCGAAGAGCACCTGCGAGGGGAAGTGTGCTGCCATATAGATTCGCGACCAGCCAACCATCACAACCCACACACCCATCAGCCACCAATAGAGTTTTCTGTCCCTCAGTGCATACCCGATGATGAGGTAGATGGACATAGTGGTAGCAGCGTGTGCCGACACCGTGCCATAGTGTCCGCCGGTGTAGAACAGCTTTTTGATGGGGTCCCACACAAGGTGCAAATCATCCTGCAACTCCATCACTCGATTGGGACGGGGAATTTGAAACGTGTCTTTGAAGAAGTTACAAATCTGGTCGCCCGCAGCCACGCCCACCAACACAGAGAGCAGTACCACAAGCATATATCGCCACCCACACTTGCGCCATATCATCCACAAGAGAAACAGATAGAGGGGTGCCCACACAGCTTTGGCGGAGAAGAACCACATCAGGCGGTCCATCACCACCCCGCCATCGAAATTGAGGGCAAGAAATACGGGAGCGTCAAAAGAGAAGGGGCTTGTGGTCATAGTGTTGTGCTACAAGGTTTTGGGTGTGTATTGGAATTCTTTTCAGTCCGGCAAACAAGCTCGCACCATTAGTCGTCGTTGCGGGCAAGGCCAATGTAGTAGAGCAGCGTGGCAATAGCGCTCAGTGCGGCCACAAGGTAGGTACGAGCCGCCCAACGCAACGAAATCGCAGCACCCTCCATCTCCTGAGGCGAAAGAGTGCCGCTGTTTTCGAGCCATTGGAGCGCGCGGTCAGAGGCGTTATACTCCACAGGCAGAGTAACCACCGAAAAGAGTGCCGAAGCGGCAATCATTCCGATACCCAACCAGAAGACCGCAGGGGAGGTGTTGATGAGCACAAGGCCAATAATCACCACCCACGTCGAGATGGATGAAGTGAACTGAATGACGGGCACCAGAGCCGAGCGCAAACGCAGGGGTGCATAGCCGTAGGCGTGCTGCACGGCGTGTCCGCACTCGTGGGCTGCCACAGCTGCCGCAGCCACCGAATTGCTCGAATAGACACTCTCCGAGAGGTTTACGGTGCGAGTGGCGGGGTTGTAGTGGTCCGTAAGGTGGCCACGGGTTGACACCACCCTCACATCATTAATTCCGTGGTCCCTGAGCATTTTCTCGGCCACCTCACGTCCTGTGAGGCCACCGCTGAACATCACACGGGAGTATTTGCGAAACACCGATTGTAGGCGACCTTGTACGACCATTCCCACGATACCGATGATGATAATAAGCATAAAGTTAGTTGTCATAATCAATTTGTTTTAGTTTGTATTGTTGTTGGGGTTGTTTACTAATCTACTAACGAGTTGCAAGCCTATTTATTACCCTACTTACGCACATTGTAGAACGAGTCGGCTTGTGCCGTAGGGGTGAGGACTATCTCGTTGATGTGTACGTGGTCGGGCTGCGACGTTGCCCACACAACCGCCTCGGCCACATCCTTACCCGTGAGTGGTTGCAGGCCCGCATACACCCCGTCGGCACGCTGCTTGTCGCCGTGGAAACGCACAATCGAAAACTCCGTTTCGACCATTCCGGGACGTATCTCCGTAACCCTTATGCCCTGACGCAGGAAGTCGATGCGCATACCCTGACTCAAAGCGTGAACGGCGTGTTTGGTGGCGCAATACACATTGCCGTTCTCATAGACCTGTGTGCCCGCAATGGAGCCTATGTTGACAATGTGGCCACGGATTCCACTCTCCACCATAAGATTTGCCACAACGCGGGAGATGTAGAGCAGTCCCTTGATATTGGTGTCTATCATTGCGTTCCAATCGTCGGGATTGCCCTCGTTGAGGTGCTCTAACCCTGCGGCCAAGCCGGCGTTATTCACTAACACATCAATCTGACGAAACTTCTCGGGCAGGGCCTCGATTGCCGCCTCACACATTGCCTGCTCCCTCACATCGAAGGCAGCCACGCAGACCTCCGCCCCATAGGTTGCTTTGAGTTCGGCTTTGAGAGCCTGCAATCGGTCGCCCCTACGGCCTGTGATGATGAGTCTGTCGCCTGCTGCGGCGTATGCACGTGCGGTTGCCTGTCCGATACCGGAGGTTGCACCCGTAATGAGAACTGTCTTTTTCATTGCCTAAAAGGTTTGTGTTTGTCTTTGAGAGTGTAAAAGTACCAAAATTTTCGTACATTTGAGCCGATAAACCAGAATTTATGTCCAAACGAGGTGTCGAAATACTCCTTGCGAGCCGTATGGCCGAAGGCGCAGGGCACAAAAAGGGAGCTATGCAGGGCGTGGCCACCGTGGCCGTAGCCGTCAGTATGGCGGTGATGATTGTGTCGATGGCTGTGGTTGGCGGCTTCGAGAAGGCGTTGGTGGAGAAGATGACCGGAATGACGGGCCACATCACCGTCGAACGCTTTGTGAGTGGCTTTGATACCGACCAAAATCCTCCGCTTATACGCAACGAGGAGTTCGAAAGGCGTGTGAAAGAGATGGCCCACGTTGACCACATCTCGGCTTGGGCGGGCAAGATGGGCGTGCTTAAAAGTGGAGGTGCTATGCAGGGCGTGTTGTTGCGTGGCGAGGAGGTGGGCTACGACTCGCTCTTCTTCAAGCGTAACCTTGTTGAGGGCAGGCTGCCACGCATCGGTGGTCCCGAGAGACGCAAGGACCTCTTGGTGTCGAAAAGTATGGCCGACCTGTTGGATGTTGGCGTTGGCGACAAGGTGGAGGCGGTATTCATTGGCGAAGGGACTCCCACCCGTAGGGACGCCTACAAGGTGTGTGGAATTTTCTCGACCGGTATGGAGAGTTTCGAACGCCTGCTTGCCTTGACCGACATACGCAACGTACAAAGACTCAACGGGTGGAGCGAAGAGGAGGTAAGTGGTTACCACATCTCGGCCGACCGGATGGAGAATATGGAACGCCTCGGTGGGGAGGTGCGTGTGGAGGCTCTCCACGCGGGCGGAAGTGTTCTGTGGCGCACCAGCGACCTGTCGCAAAACTACCCACAGATATTCAATTGGCTTGCCACCCACGATGTCAACGCAGCAGTTATCATAGTGATAATGTTGGCCGTTGCGCTACTCAATATGATTACGGCTCTGTTGATTATCATCTTCGAGCGTATCCGTATGATTGGCACACTGAAAACACTCGGTATGCGCAACCGCTCCATACAAAGGGTATTCCTGTGGCGCTCGCTGGGGGTTATTGTGCGTGGTATGGCGTGGGGTAATGTTGTGGGTGTGGGCATTGTGTTGCTGCAACACTTCACGGGCCTTGTGAGGCTGGACCCCGAGGCCTATCTGCTCTCGGCCGTACCCGTAGAGTGGGGCTGGGATTGGTGGCTGGGGTTAAACATCGCCACCCCCGTCATTCTTGTACTGCTACTCTCTATTCCCGTGGCTGTGGTGGCTCGCATCAAACCCGACCAAACCTTGAAATTTCAGTAAGCGAAATTGCAAATGGAAAATTGAAAATCAGATGAACAGGGGTTTCAAAATACTGACAATCATCCTATTGGCTTTTGTGGCGACATCTTGCAAAGTGGTGTCGTTGCGCAACTTTGAGTTGAAGAAGGCCGAGGTGGTGAAGTTTGATATGAGTGGTGCGGAGGTGAAGATTACCATCCGCAACAAGTCGCTCTTCAAGGTTACACTCGTGGAGGGCCAAGTCGGATCGTAGCCATGTCGTTCTGTG
>JAZNNC010000045.1:0-7896 GCA_045580045.1 Tidjanibacter sp. | reverse complement strand
GGTGAAGGCCTTATTGGAGAAGATGGGCACGGTGGATGTGGAGGAGAACTTCATCGGCACCCGTTGGAGCAAACTGCTCATCAACGCCTCCTTCTCGGGTATGAGCGCGGTGCTCGGCTGCACCTTTGGCGAGGCTGCCGCACCTAAGCCCTCGCGCCGCATTGTTCAGGCACTCATCAAGGAGTGTATCGACGTTTGCGCCGCAGGCGGTATCCGCATCGAGCCAGTTCAGGGCAAGGATATCGTAAAACTTCTCGACTATAAGGGAGCAGTGAAAAAGGCGATATCGTTCTTCATTATCCCCATCGCTATCCGCAAGCACGCCAAACTCAAAGCGAGTATGTTGCAAGACATCGAGAAGGGCAAACTTACCGAGGTGGATGCCATCAATGGTGCCGTGTCGGCCTATGGTCGCAAGGTGGGTGTGCCCACCCCGGCCAACGACTGCGTGGTGGAGATTATCCACAAGATTGAGAAGGGCGAGTTGAAAGCCTGCTGGGACAACCTCCAATATTTCAAATAGAAAAGCATTAGTGTTGGTATGAAAAAGATAGTTCTCCTTGCGGCTGTGGCACTCCTTGTTACGGGTTGTTGCGATTGTCGCAAGACCTCCACAAAAATCTACAAGCCTCTCAATGCCACCGAGTGGACCCTCAGGCAGATGAACGGACGCAACATAGCCGCCGAGCTCACCGAGGGCAAGGCCCCCACGTTGGTCCTATCCACCGACGGCTCCTATGGTGGTTTTGGCGGCTGCAACAGCTATGGCGGACAGGCCAAAGTTACCCCCTCGGAGTTGAAGTACCAGAAGGACACGGTGGGCAAGATTGAGTTTGGAGCGATGTACTCCACCAAGCGCTACTGCCGCGACGACAAGTTGGAATATGCCTTCTTCAAGGCCCTCGACGGAGTAGATTCGTTCACCATCGAAGGCGACAATTTGTTCCTCTTCACACAAGGCGAACTCACACTCGTCTTTGTGGCAAAATAAAACCAATAAGGCCCTCCCGCTCGGAGGGCCTTATTTTTGTCAACCGACGACCGTCAACCGTCAACCGACTCAACAGAAGTTCTACACTATCTTTCTGCCGAGCCACACCATCGTAAGGCCCAGCACAAGGCTCAACACCACATAGGCCACAAACAGTGCCCATTGGCTACGGCCGAGCATCAGGTACATATCGTCGGCAAAGGTCGAAAAGGTGGTAAAACCGCCGCAGAAGCCCGTAATCAACAGCAGGCTCATCTGGGACGACAAAACACCCTTCTCCTCGGCCAACCCAAAGAGCACGCCAATAAGAAAACTACCCACCACATTCACCACAAACGTACCCCACGGGAAACCTCCGTGGCTGAGGTGGGTGCACAACTTACCGGTCAGAAAGCGCAGGCAGGTACCAACAAATCCACCACATCCTGCAATCAACATCGCTTTAATCATTCTTTTTTTAGTCGTTAGTTTTTCTACTTAGTTTTTTTTGGGAGGGGGCTGAAAGGGCAAGCAATGGCAGGCGAGACTTTTTTGGACACTCCACCCTCTCTCCCCAAACTCATCAATTCTCACAGCGCACCAAACATCGTACCGTTTTTTTCGGCACGGTGTTTGAATTCTTCGATGTGCTCCAAACATCCATTCAACACACAAAAATAGAAAAAAAACCTATGCACCTGACACCAAAAGAGAGAGATAAACTCACCCTGTTGAGTTTGGGACTCATTGCCGAGCGGCGCAAATCGAAAGGTCTGCGTCTTAACTACCCCGAAGCGGTAGCCTACATCACATCCATTGCGCTCGAAGAGGCACGGGAGGGTAAGACCGTGGAGGATGTTATGAAGAGTGCTGCCGAAGCACTCACACGAGCCGACGTAATGGATGGCGTGGCCGAAATGATAGGGCTCCTGCAAGTGGAGGCCGTATTCACCGACGGCAGCCGTCTGGTCAGCATCCACAATCCCATAAAATAAGGCATTACGACTATGGCAAAGAAAACGGAAAAAAAGAGCTGCGGGGACGGTGTTCCCGTGGGCGGAGTAGTCCTCGCCGCAGGGGACATTGAGTTCAACACAGAGCGACAAACCACAACTCTTAAAGTGCGTAACACGGGCGACAGGCCCATACAGGTCGGCTCCCACTACCACTTCTACGAGGTCAATCGCCACCTCTCCTTCGAGCGCGAGAAGGCCTTCGGCTACCACCTTAACATCCCCGCCACCACCGCCATACGTTTCGAGCCGGGCGACGAACGCACGGTGGAACTTGTGGCCTACGGAGGTCGCCAACGAGTGATAGGCTTTGCCGGCACGGTGAACGGATGGACGGAGAGAGTTGAGAATTGAGAATTGAGAATTGAGAATTGAGAATTAGGGAGTTGAGGGGAAACCCTTCCTGCCCTTCCTGCCCTCAAAAAAATATCCACAAATTGAATACGGTCAACGGTTGACGGTTGACGGTTGACAAAAAAAATACTAATTGAATGAAAATAAGCAGACAACAATACAACGACCTCTATGGTCCAACTGTGGGCGACCGCATAAGGCTCGCAAATACAGACCTCTTTATTGAAATCGAAAAAGACCTTCGTACGTATGGCGACGAGGTGGTCTATGGCGGTGGCAAAACCCTGCGCGATGGTATGGGTATCGACAACGGCACCACCAGCCAGCAGGGCTCGCTCGACATTGTCATCACCAACGTAACCATTGTGGATGCCGTGTTGGGTGTGGTCAAGGCCGACGTGGGCATCAAAGACGGGCGCATTGCAGGCATTGGCAAGGCCGGCAACCCCAACACTATGGACGGCGTGAGCAGAGGAATGGTTACGGGGCCCTCGACCGATGCCATCAGTGGCGAGCACCTCATCCTCACCGCCGGAGGTATCGACGGACACGTGCACGTTATCTCGCCCCAGCAGGTGGATGCGGCACTTTCGGGTGGCATCACTACCCTCATCGGTGGCGGTATCGGCCCCACCGACGGCACCAACGGAACAACCATCACAAGCGGAACGTGGAACATCCACCGTATGCTCCAAGCGGCCGAAGGTCTGCCCATCAACATCGGCTACCTCGGCAAGGGTAACTGTTCACAGAAGGCCCCCCTTGCGGAGCAAATCGAGCAGGGCGCAATGGGCCTGAAAATACACGAGGATTGGGGCAGTACCCCACAGGCGATACGCACCGCACTCAAAGTGGCCGACCGCTATGATGTGCAGGTGGCCATCCACACCGACACCCTCAACGAAGGCGGTTATGTGGAGGACACCATTGCCGCCTTCGACGGACGTACCATACACACCTACCACACCGAAGGTGCCGGTGGCGGACACGCCCCCGACCTACTGAAAGTTGCCTCCTATCGCAATGTGCTCCCCTCCTCCACCAACCCCACACTGCCCTACGGAGTGAACTCTCAAACCGAACTCTTCGATATGATTATGGTGTGCCACAACCTCAACCCCAAGATTCCATCCGATGTGGCCTTTGCGGAGAGTCGTGTGAGGCCCGAAACACAGGCCGCCGAGAACTTCCTGCACGACAGAGGTGTGTTGTCGATGTTCTCGTCCGACTCGCAGGCTATGGGACGTGTGGGCGAGAGTTTTATGCGCGCCATTCAGACGGCCTGCTATATGAAGTCGAGGGTGGGAAAACTGCCCGAGGACAGCCCCAACAACGACAACTTCCGTGTGCTGCGCTACATTGCCAAGATTACCATCAACCCCGCCATCACCTATGGTATCGACTCGATGGTAGGCTCGGTGGAGATGGGCAAAGTGGCCGACCTTGTGTTGTGGGAGCCTGCAATGTTTGGTGCCAAGCCCAAGATGGTCATCAAGGGCGGTATGATTTCGTGGGCCAATATGGGCGACCCCAATGCATCGCTACCCACACCGCAACCAATGATTTACAGACCTATGTTCGGCGCCTATGGTGGTGCCCTGCAACGCACCAATCTGACCTTTGTGTCGCAGGCAGCCTACGATTGCGGAATAGCCCAAAGACTCGGTCTGCAACGTATGGTCGTACCCGTGAGGGGATGCCGCACACTCACAAAGGAGCATATGGTACTCAACAGTGCAACGCCCGTGATTGATGTAAATCCGGAGAGCTTCCAAGTGTCGGTCGATGGCGAGTTGATAAACCTCACCCCCGCACAATCAATCTCCCTCGCGCAACTCTATTTTTTCAGTTAGTAAAACACATTTTTTTAACACCACAACAATAGTGAACGTTTACAAAAGCATACTCGGTAACGCCTCCACCGAAGAGTGGAGGCACCGACTTCTCGGGGCCGACATCGACTACATCGAACTCGACCAATGGAACGCACAAAAGAGCCGCCTATTGGCCTTTGGACTCAGCGGTAAGGCCTATCCGTTGGCCTTCGAGCGTGGCGAAAGACTCCACGACGGAGATATCATCCAATTCGACTCGCAGGCCCACAGTGCAGCCGTAGTGAAAATCAAGTTGGGGGAGGTGTTGGTCATCAACATAGCCCCACTTGCACTACGGCCCACCGAGGAGGCACTCGCCACCGCCATCGAACTCGGACACGCTCTCGGCAACCAACACTGGCCTGCGGTGGTCAAAGGGAGGGAGATATATGTACCCCTCACTGTGGACCGCAAGGTGATGCTCAGTGTGATGCGTACCCACAATTTCGGCGGTGTGGAGTTTGCGTTCCGACCGGGCAAGGAGGTACTACCCTACCTCTCACCCTCGGAGGTGAGGGTGTTGTTTGGCGGCTCGTTGAGAGAACACGAACAGCCACACCACCACACTCACCACTCCCACACCACCATCTCCACATCGCCCTATGAGCCATTCCTATAAAGACATAGTAGGGGCGGTGGAGATTGGCACCCACCATAGACTCTCGGTGGGCTCCCTGTTTCGGCTCTCACAGATGTCCGATTCGGCCTTTCCCGTTGGCGGATTTTCGTTTTCGGGCGGCTTGGAGAGTGCCGTAGCGAATGGTATTGTGGAGGATGCTATCGGATTGGGCGACTACACAAGGGCTGTGGTACGCACCGCAGGCGAGTGTGATTGTGTGGCAATGATGCACGCCTATCGTGCCGCCTCGGAGGGCTATCTCGACCAACTAATAGTATCGGACAACCGACTCCTCTCGTTCAAAACATCGGCCGAAGCACGAGCTATGACTCTCAAAATGGGACGCAGGCTCACCGAGCTGCTCCACACAACGGCCACAGCCCCCATATCCGACATTGTGTCGCAGTGGCGGGAGTGGGTGGTGGGTGGACACACCGCAGGCACCTACCCGATAGCGAGTGCGGTGGCAGCAGTGGTGTGGGGTGTGAGCGAGGAAGAGCTCTTCGTGGGGCACCTCTACGGGGTGGCATCCTCGGTGTTGGGAGCGGCACTACGACTGATGCGTATCACTCACATCGAAACACAAACCATTGCACTCCAACTCGCACCTCTGGTGGAGGAACTCTATCATCAGGTTCGCCACCACACACTCGAAGATATGCGCTCCTTTGCTCCGATGCTCGACCTTGTAGCTTCGCTACACGAAAAGGGAACACAGAGGATGTTTATGAATTAGGGGTGGCAGAAAGAGCAGAAAGGGAATGGGGAAAAATTGAACTCTGCGCCAAAGGCGCACCTTAATTTTCCATTTTCCATTTTTCATTTTCAATTTTATCGTCGGTTGACGGTCAACAAAACAAAGAAAATATGAAAAACACCTGTCGTATAGGAGTCGGTGGGCCCGTAGGTTCGGGCAAGACCGCACTCATCGAAACGCTCACACCACGACTGCTTGCCAAAGGTTTGCAGGTGGTAATCATCACCAACGACATCGTTACCACCGAGGATGCAAAACACGTCCGCCGAATATTGCGTGGCACACTCGCCTCGGAGCGCATAGCAGGGGTGGAAACGGGAGCGTGTCCACACACCGCCGTAAGGGAGGACCCCTCAATGAATTTGGCCGCTGTGGAGGAGATGGAGGAGAGGTTTCCCGACACCGACATACTCTTCATTGAGTCGGGTGGCGACAACCTCACGCTCACATTCAGTCCTGCGCTCGTGGACTTCTTCATCTACGTCATCGACGTAGCCGCCGGCGACAAGATACCTCGTAAGGACGGGCCGGGGATATCGCACAGCGACATCCTTGTAATCAACAAAACCGACCTCGCACCCTACGTGAAGGCCGACTTGGAGGTGATGCGCCACGACAGCCGAATGATGCGTGGCGAGAAGCCCTTTGTGTTTACGAACTGTTTTACAGGCGAGGGTATCGACTCTCTCGTCGGACTCATCGAGCAGATGGCTCTCTTTGAGGTTGTGGAAGCGGTCTAAACGAGGCAACAATCATGGCGATTGCAAACACACTTCCTATGGCCCTCAACAGGGACATTGTGGCCAAACACGGCCACCTCGAAATGGGTTTTGAGGTTGACGATAGAGGCAGGAGTATCCTCCGACACCTCTACCGCAGGGTGCCCATCGTGGTACAGCAGGCTCTCTACTTCGACGAGCAGTTGCCCTCCCTGCCTTGTGTCTATATCCTCTCGTCGGGCGGGCCCTATGTGGATGGCGACCGCTATGAGCACCACATCACGCTGGGCACGGAAGCTATGGCTCACATATCCACAGGTGCCGCCACAAAGGTTGCCACAATGAGCCACGACCATTGTAGGCTCACACAGACCTTCCACCTTGCCGAAGGGAGCTACTTGGAGTGGTTGCCACAGCCCACAATCCCTCATCGTGGGGCACGGCTCCTGACACACACCGACATCACCCTCCACCCTACCGCCTCGCTTTTCTACTCCGAAGGCTACACCTGTGGGCGGCTACATCACGGCGAGAAGTTCGTTTACGATTGGCTCGACACCTCGCTTGTGGTACGCAACACAGAGGGAGAGGTTTTGCTGCGCGAGGCTATGTACATTGCTCCCCGACAACTGTCGCCCGAAAGACTCGGTGCAATGGGCCGCTATCGGCACTTCGGCTCGGTGGTCATAATGGCTCCACCCGACATCGTCCGCACCCTCTACGACTCCCTCACGCCCCATTTGACCTCCACCGAGGCGATGAGTGTTGCGCTTCTGCGGGGTGATGTGGGTGTGGTCGTAAGGGTGTTGACACTCTCCACCGAAGCGCTCAAAACACGCACCCGTGCGCTCTGCTCCTTGTTCCGACAGCTCGTCAAGGGGTGTCCCCTGCCGGAGGAGTTTGTGTGGCGATAGGAGAGGAAATTCAAAATTCAAAATTCAAAATTCAATTCCTAAATCACGGGTATCTTTTTTGTTACCCGTGAGATTAGGGAGGTTAGAGAATTTAGTGGAGTGGTTTATCCATTTTCGCAAATGCGAGTAAGCGAGAGCAGAGGCTGCTCGCAGACTTTGCCGAGCGGGAGCATTTTAGACAAAATTCATTTTGTCAATTTTCCATTTTCAATTCTATGATATGAAACACATTAAAACCTATTTTCGTTCCATCGCACAAGTGATGTTTCAGGGCAACGTGCCCTGCGGAATACTATTCCTTGTGGGCATCTTTTGGGGCGCATACACAGCCGGCACACCCGCTGTTGCGTGGGGTGCGGTGGTGGGCACTGCCATATCCATCCTCACGGGCTACCTGCTTGGCTACCCTCACAACGAGGGCGAGCAGGGACTCTGGGGTTTCAACGGTGTGTTGGTGGGGTGCGCACTGATGACCTTCCTCGGCTCCACTCCGCTCGGCTGGGCGGCACTTGTTGTCTGCTCGGCAATGACCACTTGGGTACGCACAGCTCTCAACCGCCTCGGCGAGCCTCTCGGAGTGAGCTCCTACACCTTCCCCTTTGTGATGTCCACGTGGATATTCCTCGCTGCGGCCCGTATGCTCGGAGGAATCGACGTGGTGGCACTCTCCCACCCT
>JAZNNC010000044.1:0-11961 GCA_045580045.1 Tidjanibacter sp. | reverse complement strand
AGAAGGCTGCAAATCTTCCCGCACAGATGGTTGAGAACATCGCTAAGGGTCGCTTGCAGAAATTCTTCAAGGAGCAGACTTTGGAGGAGCAGGCATACCAGATGGGCGATGGCAAGACTTCCGTTAAGGACGTTTTGAAAGCTGCTGATGCAGAGGCCAAGATTGTTGGTTTCTACCGCGTATCGCTCTGCGACTAATTGCAGCGCCGCTCATTGCTGAGCATAGAAAAAAGGCTATTCCGTTAATTCGGGATAGCCTTTTTTTTGACCGCCAAGCAGTCGGGTGTCCAAATGATTTCGCCCTTCTTGGTGTCCAAATGATTTCACCCTTTTTATTTGTGTGTGTCGTCCGAAGAAAAAAAGTGTGGGTATTAAAAAAGATACCCACACATCGTCGGATGACCACGTTTTGTTGATTTTCAACGCCCCTCTCTCTCTACTCTTCGCCGATGACGTTGCGCCAGAGTTTTACGGAGTTGGTGATGGTCTTCTCGGTGGCCTCGTTGCCATACTTATCCACGTCGGCCATATTGCGCGGGCCGTGGTTGATACACAGCGGGCCGTTCAGACAGCCACCCTCGCAGGCCATACCCTCAAAGAAGTTGAACTCGCTCTTGCCCACCTTCAACTTGGCCATATTGACCTTGCACTGCTCTATGCCGTTCATCTGGATAGGACGAAGGTTTTCGAGTCCCTTCTCGCTGGCAATGTTCAGCAGGCCCTGAATGATACCTCCGCTCTTGGCAAAGATGCGGCCAAAGAAGGATGCATTGTTCAGCGGAGTATCCTCCTGCTCGGTTGTCTCAATGCCGCGAGCGTCGAGGAATGCCTGCAACTCCTCAAACGACATCACCGAGTCGATGGCACCGCCGGTCTTTTCGAGCGTGAATTCCATCTTCTTCGAAGCGCAGGGGCCGATGAAAACCACCTTTGCATCGGGTTCGCTCTTCTTGATGAGCCTTGCCACCTCAATCATAGGTGAGGGGGTGTGGGAAACATATTGTTTGAGTTCGGGATGGTTGATTTCGATGAAACGCACAAACGAGGGGCAACAAGAGGTGGTGAGAATACCCTTCTCCTCCCACTCTTTCGACTCCTTGTAGAGGGTGATGTCGGCACCGAGTGCCACCTCCACAACATCCGTAAAGCCGAGCTTCTTGATTGCTGTAACCACCTGTTCTATGCGGCCATAGCGACATTGGCTGATGATTGCGGGGGCAACCACAGCGTAGATTTTGGTCCTCTTCTCCTCGGCTTCTTTCAACATACGGATAATGTCCAGCAGAAGCGACTTGTCGGCCATCGCACCGAATGGGCAGGCGATGACGCACGCACCGCACATAATACACTTGTCGTTGTCGATTTTGGCCTTCTTCTCGGAGGTCATACTGATAGCCTTCACTTTGCAACTCTGCATACAAGGCCTTACCATCTTGATAATGGCTCCATAGGGGCAGGCTTGTGTACACTTGCCACACTCGATACACTTGTCGTGGTCGATTACGGCACGTTTGTCGATGATGTTGATTGCATCTTTGGGACACACCTCACGGCAGTTGTGGACGATACATCCACGACAAGCAGGCGTTACGAGAATGGCGTTGGCCGGACACTCGTCGCAGGCGATGTCGATGACCTCAATCACATTGGGGTTGTCCTTGTCGCCACCGCAGGCCATACGCACCCTCTCTTGGAGGATGGCTCGCTCTTTGTAGATGCAGCAACGCAATTCGGCTTTTGGGCCGGGTGAGATGGTTTTTGGGATGTCGATGTATGCCCTGTCAAGGGTGCCCTCGTAGGCGTGACGTACTACCTCTTTGAGTACGTTGTATTTCAGCAACTGTACGCTGGTATCGAATACCTTGTTGTGTTTCATATTCGGTGTCAGTGTATTATGTTCGATTGTTTCCTTTTTGTCGGTCTAATTGAGGGCAAAGATAGACAACTTTCGAGGAATATAAACCCTCGTAAGAACATTTATTGAAAAATTTTATAAATTTGCAACATCAACGTTGACGATAATCATAAAAGAGAAAATATATGTCGGACAAACTCCATTTCGAAACGCTCCAAATTCACGCAGGTCGCCACGAGGATAACACCTACTCGCGTGGCGCAGCCATATATCCCACCGCAGCCTACGAGTTCCCTTCGTGCGACTACGCTGCCGACCTTTTCAACCTTGCCAAGATTGGTAACATCTACACCCGCTTGCAAAACCCCACCAGCAACGCCTACGAAGAGAAGGTGGCTGCACTCGAAGGTGGTGTGGGTGCATTGGCTGTGTCGTCGGGTATGTCGGCCCAGCTGGTTGTGATTACCTCGCTCTGCAAGGCAGGCGACAATATTGTGGCTGCTCCGTTGCTCTATGGAGGCACCTTCAACCAATTCAAAATTACCTTCCGCAAGATGGGTATCGACTGCCGTCGTGCGGAGAACGATAGCGTGGAGGCATTCGAGAGCCTCATTGATGAGAACACCAAGGCTATCTATGTGGAGTCGATGAGTAATCCTGCCTGCTCGGTGCCCGACCTTGCAGCTCTGGCCGAGTTGGCCCACAAGTGGGATATCCCCTTTGTGGTCGACAACACCTTTGGTGCGTGCGGCTACCTCTGCCGCCCCATCGACCACGGAGCCGACATTGTGGTTGAGAGTGCCACAAAGTGGATTAATGGCCACGGTACGGCTATGGGTGGTGTGATAGTGGATGCCGGAACGTATAATTGGGGCAATGGTAAGTTCCCCGAACTGTGTGGCCCCTCGGAGGGCTATCACGGCCTTGTGCTGTGGGAGGCCTTTGGCCCTATGGCATTCATCGTTAAGTGTCGTGTGGATGCCCTGAGGGATTTGGGCTGCTCGCCTTCGGCATTCGATAGCTATCTGATGCAGTTGGGATTGCAGACTCTGGCCATCAGGTGTGAACACGAGGTGGCTTCGACGGCCAAGTTGGCCCGCTACTTCCGCTCCCACCCGCTGGTGGAGAGGGTGCAGTGGGTTGGTTTCGAGGAGAACCCATCCTACAAAAACGCACAAAAGTACTTCCGCCACGGCTCGTCGGCGGTCTTTTCGGTGGAGTTGAAGGGCGACTTGCAGACCACCATCAAGTTTGTGGAGGCGCTCAAATTGGTGAAACATATGACTATGATTGGCGACTCCATCACGGTTGTAACTCACTCTGCATCAACCACTCACAAGCAACTCTCCGAGGAGGAACAGAGGGCAGCGGGAGTTACCCCCACATTGTTGCGTCTTTCGCCCGGCTTGGAGCACGCCGACGACCTTATTGCCGACTTCGAACAGGCCTTCAAGGTAGCAATGGAGTAGAATTCAAAATTCAAAATTTTCCATAGCCCCCCTAAATTCCCTAAACTCCCAGTCGGCCTAGCAGGCCTAACGAAAAAAACAACTCAAAAACCAAATGATAGAACGCTTTGACATACCGCTGGCGTTGGAGTGTGGCGAAGTTTTGCCCTCCTTTGAGGTGGAATATACCACCTACGGTACGTTGTCCCCCGCAAAGGATAATGTTATCTGGGTGTGCCACGCACTGACGGCCGATAGTCGTGTGGCCGATTGGTGGCCACATACGGTGGAGGAGGGACGTTTTCTGGACCCCGCAAGGTGGTTTGTCATTTGTGCCAACTTCATCACCTCACCCTATGGGAGCACCTCGCCGGTGAGTGTAAACCCTGCTACGGGCAAGGCTTGGAGGGGCGATTTTCCGCAGGTTACGGTGAGGGATATGGTGGCAGCCCATCGTGCGTTGGCCCACAGACTCGGCATTGAGAGCGTGGAGTTGCTCATTGGTAGCTCCATTGGCGGATTTCAGGTGATGGAGTGGGCCATTGCGGAGCCCGACTTTGCCAAGCGTATTGCGCTGATTGCCACCTGTGTACGCTCCTCGGCGTGGGCCATTGCGTTTAATGAATCGCAGAGGATGGCCATCGAGGCCGATGGCACATTTGGCGAGGATAGTCCCACAGCGGGTGCGGCAGGTATGGCCGCTGCACGCAGCATAGCACTGCTGAGCTATCGAGGTGCCGCAGCCTACAACGCCACCCAAACCGACACCGACAGAGAGAAATTGAACGGCTATCGTGCCACTACATACCAACAGCATCAAGGCGAGAAGTTGCGCCGCAGATTTGACGCCTACTGCTACTACCGCCTCACGCAGGCGGTGGATAGCCACGATATTGCACGTGGTCGTGGGAGTGAAGATAAGGTGCTGGCAGGTATCGCAGCCAAGGCCCTCGTGGTGGCCATTACGAGCGACATTCTGTTTCCGCCCGAGGACCACAAGGTGATGGTGGATAACATCCCCAATGTTACCTACCGACTCATCGAGTCGCCCTTTGGCCACGATGGTTTCTTGGTGGAGTACGAACAGCTGGATGCTATCATCAAGGATTTTATGGTGTGCCGTTAAAAACAAAATATTATGAAAAAAGAGATTAAGATAGGCCTTTTTGGTTTTGGTAGCGTGGGGCGAGGACTCTACGATGTGTTGGAGGCTGTGGAGGGTAAGGATATTACCATTCGCCGTATCTGTGTGCGAAATTTGAGTAAGGACAGGGGTGTGGCTGCCGACTTTACCGACCAGCCCGACCGCATCTTCGAGGACCCCGAAATCAATATGATTGTCGAACTGATTGACGATGCCGATGCCGCCTATGCCATTGTTAAACGTGCATTGGAGGCGCATCTGCCTGTGGTGAGCGGCAACAAAAAAATGTTGGCTTACCACCTGCCCGAACTCATCGAACTCGGCAAGAAGAATGCCACCCCGTTTCTCTACGATGCCTCGGCGTGTGGCAGTATTCCCGTCATCCGCAACCTCGAAGAGTACTACGATAACGACCTGTTGGTGAGTGTGAAAGGTATCCTCAATGGCTCCTCCAACTTTGTGCTCTCCAAGATTTTCAACGAGAATATGTCCTATGATAAGGCACTACGATTGGCTCAGGAGTTGGGTTTTGCCGAGAGCAACCCCTCGTTGGACTTCGACGGTTGGGATTCGCTCTTCAAGTTGGTGATTCTCACCATCCACGCCTTTGGTATCTATGTTGCTCCCGAGAGCATCTTCCGCTATGGAATCTCCACGATGAACGATGCCGACATACGCTTTGCGAGCGAAAAACAGCGTCGTATCAAACTTGTGGGCCACGTTGAAAAGAGGGACGACGGAGGTGTCTATCTGTGGGTTGTTCCGCAACTCATTTCGAGGGACAAGTATATTTACAGCGTTGAGGACGAGTTTAATGGCGTGGTCATCAAGGGCCGCTACTACTACAAGCAATTTATGTTCGGTCGTGGTGCGGGTGGCCACCCTACGGGTGCTGCTGTGTTGAGCGACATCACTGCCTGCCGCTACGACTACCGCTATGAGTACAAGCGTATGAACTCGGGAGCCAGCATTCACCACACCAACGACGTCGTTCACCGCATCTACTACCGCTACCGCACCGAGGAGGAGCGCAACCTCATCAACTTCCAACTCGTCAGGGAGCAGTACACTTCGGGCGAGTGGAACTACGTTGTGGGCGACGTGAAACTCTCGGACCTTGTGTCTGTCAAAGATGCGCTTGCGGGTAGGGATATATTTCTTGCGGCGTATCCTTGGAATTAAAAAACGCAGAAAAAAAGCAGATTGCGGGTGAATTTTGCACCGCACTTCGATAGGCGAGTTCCTCATTTGCGAGAGCAAACTGCGGACTCGCCTTCTTGCTTGGCACAAAATTCCCCTCGCACTTTGCGTTTTTTACGTCGACCGACAACCGTCAACCGTCAACCGACGGCATACCCCTCCGGTCTTCGACCACCTCCCCTAACTTAGGGGAGGAGTAATTTTCAATTTTCCATTTACAATTTTCCATTTTCAATTTTCCATTTTCAATCCCCTTCCTGCCCTTTCTGCCCTTTCTGCCCTTTCTCTCAATTCTCAATTCTCAATTCTCAATCCCCTTCCTTCCCTACCATCCACTAAACAATAATGTGGGTGGTTTTTGCGTTATAGCCCCAAACGGTAGCCGATAGAGGATATTCTCAGGCACGTTATTTGTTGGTTTATTACCCCTAAAAGAAAATCACTATGAAACGAATCGCAACACTTTTGGCTATGACAATGGCATCTTTCTCCCTCTTCGGGCAGGCTCCTTCGGCCCGTGATGGTAGTTTTTTCACCTTCCCTGCGCTACGTTACAGCGTGTGCCATATGAGGCAATATCTGCCCACAACCAATGTTCCGCGCAACAACTCGGCACGCATCACACCCTTCCGCTACAAGTTGGATATGGACACCATCGACCGCCTGACGTTTACTCCTCTGGGGCAAACCGAGCCGATGACGTGGAGTGAGTCGTTGGCGCAGAACTATGCCGACGGTGTCATCATTCTCCATAAGGGTAGGGTGGTATATGAGCGCTACTTCGAGAATCTTACCGAGAATGGCATCCACGCCGTGATGTCGGTAACCAAATCTTTCACAGGCACATTGGCAGCCGCATTGGTTGCCGAAGATAGGCTGGACCCCACGAAACTTGTGAGTTACTATCTGCCCGAACTCGCAGCGAGTGGCTTTGGCGATGCAACGGTGCGTGAGGTGATGGATATGACCACGGCCATACGCTACTCCGAGGAGTACACCGACCCCAATGCCGAGGTGTGGGCTTTCTCTGCTGCCGGCAACCCCTTTGCCGACCACCCTGCGGGCACGCCACAGGGCTATCACGACTACCTCCGCACGGTGCGTAAGGATGGCACACACGGGGAGAAGTTCGGCTACCGTACGGTCAATACCGAGGTGTTGGGCTGGATTGTGGAGCGAGTGGGCGGAGCTACCGTTGCGGAGCAGTTACAGAGGCGCATCTGGGGCCGTATGGGAATGGAGCAGGATGCATATTATCAGGTGGATGCTGTGGGTACTCCCTTTGCGGGCGGCGGACTCAACGCTTCGCTACGCGATTTGGCACGCTTCGGACAGATGATGTTGCAGAATGGAAAGTGGCACGGCAAGCAGATTATACCCTCCGAGGTGATTGAGGACATTCGCTTTGGCGGCAATGTGGCCCCCTTTGCCGCTTCCGACTATGGCAAGAAACTCCCCGGGTGGAGCTATCGTAATATGTGGTGGGTGAGCAACAACGCCGATGGGGCCTTTATGGCTCGTGGAGTCCACGGTCAGGCCATCTACATAGACCCTGCGGCAGAGATGGTCATCGTGCGCCTTGCCTCCAATCCAAATGCGAGCAACACACTCAACGACCACATCTCCCTGCCCGCCTATCAAGCCGTGGCGGACTACCTGATGAGGAGGTGAAAAATAGCCGACTGTCTGTGGTTTTCTCCCCGCTGATTGGTTGAAAATGTCCCTCTACTTCTTCTGCCTGAGGGTCTCCTTCCAAGCGACAGCATCGCTCTCGCGCTTATTCTGTGGGGTGTAGAAGCGGCGCCCCTCCATTCCGGCCGGCATAAACTCCTGCTCCACCCAGTGGCCCTCGTAGTCGTGGGCATATTTATACCCCTGACCATAGCCCAACTTATCCATCAACTTCGTTGGCGCATTGCGCAGGTGGAGCGGTACGGGGCGGTTGGTGGTGTCGTGTTCAACCACCGACAGGGCGTCGTTTATGGCCATATAGGCCGAGTTACTCTTGGGGCTGTTGGCAAGGTAAATCGTTGCCTCCGCCAGCGGAATACGGGCCTCGGGCATACCAATCTTATGCACCGCATCAAAGCAGGCGTTGGCCAGCAGTAGTGCGTTGGGATTGGCAAGTCCGATGTCCTCCGCAGCCAAAATTATCAGCCTGCGGGCAATGAACTTCACATCCTCACCTCCGGCCAACATACGGGCCAAGTAGTAGATGGCAGCATCGGCATCGCTGCCACGCACGCTCTTGATGAAGGCACTGATGATGTCGTAGTGTTGTTCGCCATTCTTGTCGTAGAGTGCGATGTTCTGTTGCAGGCAGTCGATAACCCTCTGGTCGTTGATGACAATCTCGCCCTCGCTCGCACCCGCCATAATGTCGATGATGTTGAGCAATTTCCTCGCATCGCCACCCGAAAACTCAAACAAAGCAGCCGTTTGTTCCACCTTCACACCCCTCTCCAAGAGCACCTTGTCGGTGGTTACGGCCCTGTCAAGGAGCGTCTGCAACTCGCTCTCGTTCATCGCTTTGAGCACATAGACCTGACAGCGCGAGAGTAGTGGCGAGATGACCTCAAAGGAGGGGTTCTCGGTGGTGGCTCCCACCAGCGTAACCACACCCTGCTCCACAGCACCCAGTAGCGAGTCCTGCTGTGCCTTGTTGAAGCGGTGAATCTCGTCAATAAATAGTATGGGGGCTGCCGACGAGAAGAAGCGGCTCTTCTTGGCGGCCTCAATCACCTCCCTCACCTCCTTCACACCACTCGCAATGGCCGAGAGGGTGAACATCTGGCGCCCCAAAGCGAGGGCTACAAGTTTGGCCAACGTGGTCTTACCCACACCCGGAGGGCCCCACAGTATGAACGAGGGGATGTTGCCACTCTCAATAAATCGGCGGATAACACCACCCTCACCGACCAAATGTTGTTGGCCGATGTACTCATCGAGGCTCTGTGGCCTTAATCTCTCTGCAAGTGGTGTGGACATACCTTTTTAGTCAACCGTTAACCGTCAACCGTCAACCGACTTTTTTTTAATTCTTTTCTAATTTTGCCCTAACCGCACGGAGCATATCCTCCACCATAGCGGCAAGGTCCCAATCGGGACTCCAACCCCACTCCTCGCGTGCGCACGTGTCGTCCAACTTGTTGGGCCAACTACGCGAAATCTGCTCCTTTACGGGGTCCACGTCGTAGTCCATAGTGAACTCGGGGATGTGCTTGCGTATCTCGGCAGCAATAATCTCCGGCGTGAAACTCATAGCCGTAACGTTGAAACTATTGCGGTGGCGCAACTTCGCAGGGTTGGCCTCCATAAGGTCCACAATCGCTTTCAACGCATCGGGCATATACATCATATCCATATAGACATCCGCAGGGACGGGACAAGTGTAGTGGCCCGTGCGAACAGCCTCATAGAAAATCTCCACGGCATAGTCGGTCGTGCCACCACCGGGCATCGTTACGTTGGAAATGATACCCGGAAAACGTACACTGCGGGTGTCAACACCAAAACGAGTGTTGTAGTAGTTGCCCAGCATCTCTCCCGTAACCTTGCACACGCCATAGATGGTGTCGGGTTGCATCACCACATCCTGCGGAGTGTTATCCTTGGGGTAGTTGCCACCAAAGGCACCAATAGAACTCGGCGTAAAGAGCGCACAACCATATTCCCTCGCAATTTCGAGCGAGTTCATCAGCGCCCCCATATTGATATTCCACGCACCCTGTGGGTTCTTCTCTCCCGTTGCCGACAGCACAGCCACGAGGTTGAAGATGGTGTCCACATCATAGCGCCTTACAAGTGCGGCGTAGGCTTCCCTGTCAAGCACATTGAGCAACTCAAAGGGACCGTCATAGGCCAACTGAGGACACTCTCGAAGGTCGGCAGCAATAACATTCTCAGGGCCATAAATTTTGCGGAGATGTGTGGTAAGTTCGGTACCGATTTGTCCGCCCGCACCTGCGATAAGAATTCTTTTCATAACGTGGAAATGTGTTTAGATATAGTAGAGGTTATGATACTTATTTCAACTTATTTTTCAGATTGTCAATCTCTTGCTCCATATCCTGCATCTCCTTGATGAGTTTGTTGGGAATGAGCAGCAAGTAGAGCGCAATAACTACCATAAAGAGTGCCGAAATGAGGGCAAAACCGCCCAAAGGTCGGCACGAAAAAAGCAGGACAGCCAACACCACAACGAAGGCGATACCGAGCGTGATGATTACACGTTTGAGAGCTTTGTAGTCGTACATATACTTTTCGTCCAAATTTAATCTCCCAAAAATAGAAAATAAAATTGAAAGTTGAAAATGGAAAATTGAAAATTACTCCTCCCCTAATAGGGGAGGTGCCGTAGGCGGAGGGGGGTATGTAGTCGTTAGACGGCCTACAACAGCCTCGTAATCTCCTCTTGGTATTTGCGGGAGATGGGAATCGACTCATAGCCCTCGACTTTGAGTTCCGCCACCACTACGCCCGAAGACTCCTTGCGTATCATCTTGATATATGCAGGGTTGATGACGTAGGAGCGGTGGCAGCGCACCAACCCGTGGCGCACCACTTGCTCTTCGAGAGCTCGCATCGATGAACGCAGCACAAACTTCTTGTTGCGCCCCTGATCGGAGTAGTGTATCTGTACATAGTTCTCCTCCGATTTGAGGAAAATTACCGCCTCGGAAGCTATCACAATGCGCAATTTTTTGTATTCGTCATAGAACTTGATTAGTGAGGCTGGGTCGGCCACCTGCTCCTCCTTGGTGCACTCGGCATAGAGCGACAAGCCAAGATAGAGAATGGAGTAGGGGAAGATGCACACACCGAAGAGCGCACCAAAACTGCGTCCCACGACCTCAAAGAAACCCTCTGCTCCGTGCAACATCAGGGTAACATAGAGGGCAATAAAGAGCGACGAGATAATCTCCTCGCCCAACATCCAGCAGGCATAGGAGAGCCCCGATGCCGAGATGTGCTTGCGTAGCAGGAATAGCGTCAGTCGGGATAGCGCCACCGCCCCCAGAAGAATACAGAAGATGATTGTGAGGTTGAAGGAGTAGGATGCGTGTTCCATTTGCAGATACTCCACAACGCCGAATGGTTTGTAGAGCAGAGTGAATACGAACGCAAAGATGGGTACCAATGCGGAATGAAGCACTGCTCCATACCCTCCGAATAATATTTGTTGTCTTTTATTCATAGTCAAACGCCACTAAATTTGTTGGGACAAATGTAGTGATTTTTTGTCAAACTTCCCAAAATCGGCACTTTTATCCCTAAATTGTGGCTTTTGGTAACTAAATGCTTATCCCAATAACATAAATTATGGGGGCTTGCGGGGTGGCCCTATTTTTGCGGATGAAAATGGAAATGTAAATTTTTTTTGAAAGACATATAATAGGTATGGAAAGAGTTAGGATTGCCGCACTTGGGGATTCCATAACAAAGGGTGTGGTGTTGGAAGAGAAGGAAGGCTATTCGGTGTTGGAGCACAATTTTATGGAGATTATCAGCGAGTCGAGTGGCGTTGAGGTGGACAACTATGGCAGGTTTGGTAGTACGATAGGCTTTGCTCACCACATTGTCAGCCATAATGAGCAGAATATAGCAGTGGCAAAATATACCTTCATAGAATATGGTGGCAACGATTGCGACTTTTATTGGAAACGTATAGCCCAAAACCCCCGGGGCGAACATTTCCCAAAGACGACATTGGATGAGTTTCGTGTGTCGCTCATTTTGTTGATTGAGCGTGTGCGTGCGTTAGGTTCGGTGCCTGTGTTGCTTTCGTTGCCACCAATTTCTTCGGCCTCCTATTTCAGGTTTTTCAGTCGAGATATGGACGATGTCGGCAGGGCGAATGTGTTGAATTGGTTGGGAGGTGATATAGAGAGGATATCCCGTTGGCACGAGAGTTATAACGAGGTATTGTTTGAGGTTTCGGAAGCGATGGGGGTTGCTATTTGCGATATCACCCGTCCGTTTTGTGCCTATTCGGGAGATTGGCACAGCCTGCTTTGCGAAGATGGTATTCATCCGAATATGCTTGGTCATCAACTCATTGCGTCTTCAATAATGAGTAATGGCCTTCTTTGAGGAATCACAATTTTCGAAAAAAAAGAGCAAAAAAGTTGCACAATAAAAAAACTCGTTGTACTTTTGCCTCGCTTTTAGGAAGTAAATGCTGTTTTAGCTCAGTGGTAGAGCACTTCCTTGGTAAGGAAGAGGTCCCGAGTTCAATCCTCGGAAACAGCTCAAAGCAAACAATGAGAAGGTGAAACGAATGTTTCACCTTTTTTTGTTGCGACGGGCTTGGGA
>JAZNNC010000043.1:0-31353 GCA_045580045.1 Tidjanibacter sp. | reverse complement strand
CTCGTATGCCTTACTTGATAAGTTTGCTGACAAGTGGGATTGGGAGCGAATTATCAATCGTTGGCACGATGAGGAACTCTATACGCCCGATTTTGTGGAGCGTTACAAGGAGTTTATTCCTGCGAAGGAGTTTCAGGGTTCTAACCTCTGGGATGCTCTTGTTGAAAAGCGTTACGATGAGTTGGTCGAGGAGATTATGGGATAGTAAACATTTTTCGGATGTTGAGGAGTCGAGTAATCGGCTCCTTTTTTTTCGTAGAAAACTTTTTCTCTGTCGCATTTTGTCAGTCTGCTGCCATATCTTTGCATCAAAATTTAATAGCAAAGAGTATGGAGCATAAAAAACATCAGAAGCCGAGCCATGAGCAGTTGCCGTTTAGTGAGCAGTTGCGACAAAGTATTATAAATCAGCCGTATGACCTTGCAAGCTTGTGGGGTCGTGCGGCTGATTCGTTTCCGCAGAACAAGCGCAAACAACACATACGCATTGCTACTGCGGTCGTGGTCGGTGCGATTATCGGTGCATTGGCAATGCACTTTTTATCCTCGCCCGAGCGTTGGATTCGATTATAATTCGTAACTTTACCTAAAATTTCAACCCGTTATGAGTACCGCAGGACTTATCAACCGCTATGTATGGTTTGTTACGACCATCTATAACAGAGGGCCCATTTCGCTCGAAGAGATACAACATCGTTTCGAGTCGCACTTTGGGCGTGGCGAGGAACTTTCGGAGCGTCAGTTCCACCGCTATACCGATGCAGTGGAGGAGTTGTTCGACATCGAGATAAAGTATAGTCGTACGCAGCGAGGTTATGTCGTTGCCGACCGTGAGGGTATCGACAATATGGGTATGCGCAAGTGGCTGATTCAGACCTTCTCGGTCAATAATATTCTACACGAGAGCCAAGAACTCAAAAACCGCATCCTCCTCGAAGATGTACCTTCGGGACAGCAGCACCTTACGACTATTGTCGATGCGATGCGTGAGAGTGTAGCACTCTCGATGACTTATCATAGTTTCCACCGTGAGGAGCCTTCGACCTTTGAGGTGGAACCCTACTGCGTAAAGCTCTTTGAGCAGAGGTGGTATATGCTCGGCAAGAGTGAGGGGTATGACGAACTTCGCTTGTATGCCCTCGACCGCATCAAGGCGTTGGAGCCGACCGAGCGCAAATTCAAACTGCCCAAGAAGTTCGATGCAACGAAGTTCTTTGAGGACTACTACGGCATTATCATCGACGATGAGGATTTCGATGTCGAGCCCGTGGCATTGAAGGTTGATTCGTGGCAGAGCAAATATCTGCGCACCCTACCCCTGCACCACTCGCAAGTTGAGGTGGAGCGCAACGAGGAGTATTCGATTTTCGAGTACCGCCTCTGTCCGTCGTTTGATTTCAGGCAGAAGATTTTGTCGATGGGTGCGACAACAGAGGTGCTTGCTCCATACGATTTAGTACTATTCATGAGGGATGAGGTCAATAGATCCGCAAAGGTATATTCCCCTAGCGAACTTCCAAAAGTATATAAATTTAAGGTATATTAGATGTAAAACCTAAACGCCATAAACATTATGAGAATCAATAAAGAGTATTTTTTACCATTGGTAGAAGAATTTTGTCGTTCTGCAGAGCAGATTGGAGATGATGCATATCCTGATAACGGACTTTTTATTCCGTATACATTTGAAAATTACCACTCTGCCCCTAAGAAAATTTTTTATGTAGGTAGAGACACGGCGGGTTGGGTGAAATTTGATGAAATGATGCAAGATTTTCAGGCTGGAGAGTTATCAAACTATTTGGATAAAAATTCAAATGTAGTAACCGTTCTTGGCAAAAATCAAAATGGGACTGATGAACATAGTTTGAAAGAAAATTGGAATACTACCAATAAGTGGAACTTTTGGACTTACTGCCAAAAACTACATTTATATATCACAAAAGGATACACCAATGTGAATATAACCAAATTAGATGATGATGACTACCAAATCATCGAACAAATGGGCTATGGCAATCTAAATAGCATTGAGCACGATAATAGCCAAAAAAGTATGGGTATATGGGGTAAAATTGTCGACAAATATAAATTTCATCAACTGCGCCTTGCTTCTCGAAAATTCGATCGACTTAAACACATATTGGATGCCTACGCTCCCGATTTGATCATTATTTTGAATTGGGAGAATAGAGACGATGTTTTCGAAGGATTAAAATTTGAATGGCACAAAGATTACTATATTGAAGGGTTGCGTGCTATGTACTCCATCGAAGGGTATGATACAAAAATCTTATGGTCCAATCACCCCAATGCAAGATCTATAAGTGTTTACGATAGGATTAAGATCATTGGTGATACAGCAAAAGAATTATTAGGAATATAATGACCACCTACATTGCGGACATAGCGCACTATAACGAGGTGCTGGCAAGGGTGGCGGGTGTCAGGCATTCGCTGGTGATTGGTACGGCCGATATCAAAGACCTATATGTAAAGGTCGGGGCGGCAAGCGAGCCATTCCTTGCAGTGCTCGACAAACTCGTAAGGCGAGGTGTGGAGGTACGCCTGCTACACGCCAAAGAGCCGGGACCGAACTTTCGCGAGGATTTCGATAAGTATCCTGCTCTCATAAAGAAGTTGCAACGCAAACTCTGCCCGAGAGTTCATTTCAAGATGATGATTTTCGATTGCGAGATGGCCTATATCGGCTCGGCAAACCTTACGGGTGCAGGTATTGGTATGAAGTCCGATGGCAAGCGCAACTTCGAGGCGGGAATTTTGACCGATGACCTTGTGTTGGTAGATGCCGCTGCCGACCATTTCAACTCGGTCTGGTCGGGCGAACACTGCAAAACTTGCAAACGCAAGGCATACTGCGGCGACAGAATAAAATAACAAGAACATAATAAAACTATGAAACGTGCATTAAAGTATTTTAGAACTCAGATTAGTTCGGGTACAGACCCAATGACCATCATAAATGAAATTCTTCAAACCATCGCTGTGAAAAACAGTAAGATAGGTGAAATGGAAGATAAGATAGAGAAACTGGAAGATAAGATATCCGCTTTTGAAGATGAAATATATGACTTGAACGCTCTCTTGGACGAGACTCTACTACCTTTAACCAAAATTTGGTGTGAGAATCTCAAACAAGATTTTCCCAAATTCGGAGCAGCTATTCTGGAAGACAATACAACTATTCGATTGCGTGTCCCAATCAATGGCGAGCATATTCTTGCTCAAATTGAACTAAGTGTACTGAACCACTGCAAGTATGAGCTGACTTCGTGTGATGGTAGTCACAATAGGGATATGTATTTCTTGTTGAAAGATATAATTCCCAACCCCACTCCTCAGCAAAGCACCTATGGCTATGGTACTGTAAAATTGAGTAAGGCTTATGATGTATTTACAGATCTAATTAGGAAGTTGGAAAGTTTATAATATTAAATTCGAATATCCATAACCCCTCTCTGTCCCGATGTGGCAGAGAGGGGTTTTACTTTTGCAGCATAATCAAAACCAATGATTTATGACAAAAGATGAACTCTGCGAGGCTCTCCATCGAGAGATGCTCTTTTACTACTTCGCACAGCGGGAGCCTCGGCTCGAAGTCCGCACGGGCGAGTCGCTCATTAGTGCCGTTTGGCGCAAGATGCAACCATACGCCGACTGCGGTTTCCCTCGCCCGATAACCGAAGCCGATATCGAAATGCTCTGCAACTGCTCGTTTGCAGGGCTATTCTGCTACGACCTCGAAGCAGGTGCCGAGCGAATTGCCCAACTCGAACAAGAATTGAAATCACTCTGACGGCTTTTGTCTGTGTAAGGCAGTAGTTTTGCCGAAAAATTTAATACTATAACCAAATGAATAATAAAACCTTTGATTGGAACAGCCGCGACCCTCTGTTTGATGAGGTGGCGCATTATGTGGTTGAGCGACAAGCGGTGTCGGCATCGGCTATAAGTGAAAAATTTTGTGTCGGTTTTAACCGAGCAAACCGCATTATCCGACAAATCGAGGAGTCGGGAGTGTTAACCCCAAAAGAGAGCAGCAATGAACGAGTATAAAATTAGCGTTCCTCGCATTAAACTACCCAAGAGATTTGCAAAATCACCAGCAAAGTATCTGCGAAAAGTGGTAATTGACTCCGCAGAATGTCGAGGCCTATTGACGCCTGAAAACCGAGAAGAGTATCTGCAACGCATCGACCACGAAGTCGCGGTTTTTGAGCGTTGTGGCTATGTGGAGTATCTGCTTGGCGTGGCGAAGATGGTAGAGAAGATGAGCCTATTGTGGATATCTTACATTGCAGGGCGAGGGGTGTTTTCTGCGTCGTTGGTTTTTTATTTCTTGGGCATTACCAATATAAACCCAATAAAGCACAACCTTATGTTTTCCAGATTTATGCCCGAAGACAGCCCAAAATTTGTTGAGGTGGAACTGCTTATTGACAAGTTATTGCGCCCATCTCGTCTGCAAGATTTGGAGCAGGCGATTGCTTGCGATGAGAGCGATGGGCATAGCGTAACACTTGTGGCGTCAAACATTGTAGGGCTTATTAGTAAAGTGAACTACGATATTTGGAGTAAGTGCGGATTGGTGCTTGGCGACTTGTCTGATGGTTGCTATTTGCGAATACCACTCGACGATGCCGAAGCTTATCGCTCGCTCCACTATGGCGACTTGGCGGGTATCTATTGTCTAAATCGTAGGAGGTTGGTAAATGAGATGTATTTTAATCCGCCGACCTCGTTTGATGATTTGGTGCGCCTTTGTGCCATACATCGACCGGGAGCATTTGAGTTGTTTAGCGCAAACGATTCACGATATTGCTTTCAGGAGGAGATTATGGCGGATGCGATGGCTTGCGGATTTAGTGAGGCGGAGGCTGATGATTTGCGCCGAGCGGTAGGCAAGAAACAGACCGAAAAGTTGGAGTTGTACCGCCCTCGCTGGGTGGCAAAATATGGCGAAACGAGTTGGCAAACGATGACCGAACAAGGGTTGTATGCCTACCCGAAGGCTCACGCTGTGGTGCTCGCCTACCTTGCATACTCCACCGCCTACCTCAAAACACATTTCCCCAAGGAGTTTACTCGCGCAGCCTTATGCGTCGCAGCAAGCAATGAGTGCTAATCATAGTACGGTTGCAAAATAGTCCGAATAAATACAAACTAATTCAAGACAAAAGAGACGTATGTAGTGAACCGTGTAGTTCCTTCATACGTCATTGGTTTATTCACAATGCATCTTTGGAAGAGGCTCGATTTCAGTGGTTTACTTCAAAACGGTTTGTCGCTTTTTTAAACAGAAGCTCAGGAATAAAACGAGGACAACCAAGCAGCACCTACAATATTCTCACACCATCTCCAAGCAGAGGCAATACCTCTGCTTTTTTGTGCCATTGTCCAACCTTTCCGGGTGGATGTTTCTATACATTTAATGAAGTGGCCGAAAAATAAAAAATTTTGCCCTGCTTCCAACTCCTCGGGTTCTACTCCCTATCCCACGATTTGAGTTTGTCCTCGTCGGTGATTGGGCGCACAACACGGCAGGGGTTACCCACCGCCACCACATCTGACGGTATATCCTTGACCACCACCGAGCCGCCGCCAATCACGACATTTGAGCCAATCGTAACGCCCGGCATAACCTGCACCCCTGCACCTATCCACACATTGTCGCCCACCGTGATAGGGTAGGCGTACTCCAACCCTCGATTGCGGCGCTCGGCATCAATGGGGTGGCCCGCTGTGTGAAAACCGCAGTTGGGAGCGACAAAGACGTTGTTGCCGAACTTCACCTTTGCACCGTCCAAAATCACCGTGTTGTGGTTGGCAAAGAAGTTCTCGCCAACCTCAATGTTGTAGCCGTAGTCGCACCAAAACGGGGCTACAATGCAGAAGTTATCGCCTGCCGTTTTGCCCAACAACCGGTGCATAATTCGCTGCTGTCCTGCGGTGTCCGATGGGCGCAAGTGGTTGAATTCGTAACAAAGGTCTTTCGCCACCTTGCGCTCCTCTATAAGGTCGGCATCGTTGTTTGCGTCATACAACATCTGACGCAACATCTTCTCTTTTTCGGTCATCTTGAAATTTGTTTGTTGTGAAAATCCTACCACTCCCCGAGCCACTTGCCTCGCTCGGCAATTTGACGCTGGGTTATCTCGCTTTTTTGCGCCATATCGAAGCCGTGCATCGTGCCCGTGGTCTGGGTGTGGGTGGTGGCCACGCCCGCACGCTGCAACAAGGCCGCAAACTCGTTGCCCTCGTCGCGCAGGCAGTCGAACTCGGCCGTTTCGACATAGGTGGTGGGCAGTGTTTGCAGTTCGCTCTCGGTGAGGTCAAGCAAAGACTTTTCTGTTGCACCTTGCAGATAATATGCCCACATCTTTCGGTTTAACTCGCTGTTCCACACGGGCGTATCGCCAAACTCCGCCATACTCTCGGTGCGCATCGAACAATCGACAACGGGGTAGATGAGCATCAATTTCGAGGGGCGAATGTCGCTTGTCAGTGCCGTCTTAATTGCCAGAAAACCGCCTGCCGAGTCGCCCACAATGGCACACTTAGAGGTGTCTATTCCGAGGCTATGAGCCTCTGCAATCATCCACTGCCACGCATCCACGCAATCTTTTAGCGGGGTGCCGTAGGGGTTGTTGTGCGCCGTGCGGTAATCGACCATCACGACCACCGCCCTCGTGCACAGGGCATACTCCTTGGCGAGGTCGTAGTGGTAGGGCGCACCCTTGAACACAAAACCTCCGCCGTGCAGAAAGAGTATCGCAGGACGTGGAGCATCCGCACCCTTTGGCACAATCATCCACGCACCAAACTGCTCGCCATCGGAGGTTGAGGTGATTTTTATTTTGTTGATTGTCAGCTTGCTATCGGAGCGCATTCCCTTTGGCATTGCTGAGAGAAAGGCGTTGCCTATGCCAAGCACACCACGCCCGAGGGGAGCGGTGATACGACACGCGGTGCGGAAATCGTCGTCTATCGGGTATTTGTTCTGAGCCATAGTTATCAATGGTGCAAAGGAGAGTAGAAGCAATCCTATCAGTCGTCTCATATTATTCGTGCTGTTTTCCTTTGCCAAAGGTAACCATTTTTTCGACACGGCATTTGGGATTCGACAAAATAGTTTTCCTCGCCACTCCGGAGTTTCTATCATTTTTTTGCCTATCTTTGTAATGGCTATGTGGGGTGATGGACTCACACTCCATTGGGCACAGAGATAGGCAACAACAAATCTATATTCCGTATGAAGAGAGTGATAGTGATTGGGGCCACATCGGGCCTCGGGCGCGAGATGGCAGCACAGTTGGTAAAGGCAGGACACAAGGTGGGCATCGCAGGGCGCAGGAGCGAACTGCTGGACTCATTCGTCGAAGAGCACAAAAGCATCGCCGCAGAGCCGATAGAGGCACAAGTCTTAGACGTAACAGCACCCGATGCAACTGCCGCACTTGACCAACTCATCGAGCGAGTGGGAGGTATGGACATCCTGCTCCACGTGGCCGGTGCAGGCTTCGAAAATCCCTCATTGGACGAGCGCAAGGAGCGACACATTACCGAGGTCAATACGGTGGGTTTTGTGTCCGTCATAGACCACGCCTACCATTGGTTCCGCACCCACGGCGGAGTGGGGCACATTGCGGCCGTAACCTCCATATCCGGTGTCAAAGGTATGGGCATCGCCCCTGCCTATTCTGCCACCAAGAGGATGCAGAACAACTACCTGAGCGCACTCGCACAACACGCACGTATGGATGGTGTGAGGTTGCACATCACCGACATACGCCCGGGTTATGCCCAAACCGACATACTCACCCCCAACAAGAAGTATCCCATTGTGCTTTCGCCCGAGAAGGTGGCACGTGTGGCCATCAGAGCCATCAACCGCCATCTCCGCATCTGCACCATCGATTGGCGTTTTAAATTGGTGGTGGCAGTTTGGAGCCTCGTTCCCCGCCCACTCTGGGAGCGCATCACGTTTGTAAAATAAAGGATTAAAAAAAGTCGGTCGACGGTGGACGGTCGACGATAGACATATATCTATGGCAGACAACTATTTGGAAAAGAAGATGGAGGACTACAAGGCGCAGACCTCCAAGAGTGGCGGTGCCAAGAGCGGTGCATCGCTCGGTAGGTTATTGCTCAAAAACCGCAGTTATAGGGGCTATGACAACTCCTTTGTGGTGCGTGAGGACCAGCTGTGTCGCATTGTTGAGGTGAACACTCGCACGCCCTCGGCACGCAATCAGCAGGTGCTGCGCTTTCGCCCCGTAACCTCCGAGGAGGCACACAAGGTGTTGCCACACTTCCGCCTCGGTGGAGCACTCCCCAACCACCACCTACCCCACGAAGGAGAGGAGCCGAGGGCCTTCATTGTGGTCTGCACCACCGTCCCCAACCCCGACCACTATGTCTATATCGACCTCGGCATCGCAGCCCAGAGTATGCTCCTGCAAGCGGTGGAGATAGGGCTTGGCGGCATCTGCATCGGTGCCTTCGACAAGGCCGCAGTCAAGCAGTCGCTCGGGTTGGAGTTGGAGCCTCTGTTGCTTATCGCCATTGGCAAACCCAACGAGAAAATCAAACTTGTAGAGATTGGCCCCGAAGAGTCGCACAACTATTGGAGAGATGACAAAGGGACTCACTATGTGCCAAAAATTGGGGTTGAAGAATTGCTCATCAAAGGGGGTAAATAGAAGAAATTCGGAACATTTGGGAACAAACTAAAAATATTTTCATATATTTGTGTGCCACAAGTGTAAAATTTAAGTTTAATAAAAATAACTTTTTATGAAGAAAACTTTGGTGGACCTCTTTGAAGGTTCAGTAGCAAACTACCCTAACAACACCTTTTTGAAAGAGAAAATTGGTAAAGAGTGGACCGACACAACCTATGCACAGGTGCGTGATAAGGTCTATGAACTCGGTGCCGGTTTTGTTAAAATGGGCGTAGCCCCCAAAGATAATATGGCTCTCCTCTCGGAGGGACGTAATATGTGGATTATATCCGAGTTGGCTATGTTCTACGCAGGCGCAGCAAACGTGCCCCTGTCGATTAAACTCGAAGAGAGCAACGACCTTATCTTCCGTCTGAAACACTCCGACACCAAGTGGATTGTTGTTTCGAAAACACAGTTGCCCAAAATCCGCCGTATCATTGCCGACCTTCCTATGGTAGAGAAGGTTATTGTTTTGGACCCCATCGACGAGTATAAAGAGAAAGAGGTGTCGCTCGAAAGCGTGCTTGCTCTCGGTCGCGAACTCCTCGAAGAGGACAAAGAGGGCTTCCTCAAAATCGGTCAGGCTATCCAGAACGACGACCTCGCAACCATCACCTACACCAGCGGTACCACTGCCGACCCCAAAGGCGTTTGCCTTTCGCACCGCAACTACACCGCCAACGTGGAGCAGGCTCTCACCCTTATGGATATCGACGAGACTTGGAGGACTCTGATTATCCTTCCTTTGGACCACTGCTTTGCACACGTGGTTGGTTTCTATATCTTTATGCACAAGGGCGCACAGGTGGCTACCGTACAGAACGGTCGTACCGGTATGGAGACTCTGAAAAACATCCCCATCAATATCCGCGAGGTTAAACCTCACATCATCCTTTCGGTGCCCACGCTGGCAAAGAACTTCAAGAAGAACATCGAGAGCAGCATTAGGGCCAAAGGTAAGACTGTTGAGAAACTCTACCACATGGGCCTCAAAAATGCCATTGCCTACAACGGCAACAGCGACAAAGAGCGTGGCAAGGGCCTCAGGGCACTGCGCAAACCTTTGGTGTGGTTGTTCGACAAGGTTATCTTCTCGAAAGTACGTGAGGGCTTTGGTGGCGAGCTGAGGTTCTTTGTGGGCGGTGGTGCACTGTTGGACAAAGAGTTGCAGGTGTTCTTTATGGCTGTTGGTATGCCTATGTTCCAAGGCTATGGTCTGAGCGAGGCTACTCCCGTTATTTCGTCCAACGGTCCCCGCAGGTACCAATTCGGTTCGAGTGGCGTGATGGTTAAACCCTTCGAGATGAAGATTTGCGATCCCGACGGCAATGAGTTGCCCGAGGGCGAGAAGGGTGAGATGGTCTGCAAGGGCGAGAATGTGATGATGGGCTATTGGAAGAACGAGGCTTCGACTGCCGACACCGTAAAGGACGGCTGGTTATATACGGGCGATATGGGTGCCATCAAGGGCGACCTTCTCTTTGTGTATGGCCGTTTCAAGAGCTTGCTGATTGCAGCCGATGGTGAGAAATATTGCCCCGAGGGTATCGAGGAGGCATACGTTTCGACCTCGAAGTTCATTGACCACGCAATCCTGCACAACAACCAAGACCCCTACACCACCTTGCTTATTTCGCCCAACAAGGAGGCTATGAAGGCTGCGTTGGCTCCGCTGAAACTCTCGCTCGATAGCGAAGAGGGCCAGAGGAAGATTGTTGAGTTGGTACAGGCCGATTTGAACGAGTATAAGAGGGGTGGTAAGTATGAGGGACAGTTCCCCGAGCGTTGGTTGCCCGCAACCTTTGCTCTGTTGGACGAGCCTTTCACCGAGCAGAACCACCTTATCAACTCCACAATGAAGGTTGTTCGTGGCAAGGTTGAGGAGCACTTCGCCGAGCGTCTGAACGCAATGTACACTCCCGAGGGTAAGGACATCTACTACAACGTAGGTAAGTTCTAAAACACTCGTTGGTTGGCCCCCAAAGAGGCCTAACATATTCGACAGAAACAGCCCCCGCACATCGTGCGGGGGCTGTTTCTGTCGAATATCTCGTTATATAATCCTATTTGAGTGCTTCGAGTACCAAACGCTCCATAATGGCGTAACCATCATTGTTGGGGTGGCAGCCATCGGGAGCCAACTCTACGGGCAGGCCACCCTCGTTGTCGGTCAAGGCCGAGTGGTAGTCCACATAGGCATAGCCCTTCTCCTTTGCATAGGCCTTAATCATCTCGTTCAGCTCGATGATGATGGGCGCGGGCTGCACCTCGGGCCTCCACTTGTAGGCCTTACAGGGAAGTATGGAGCAGAGAACAACCTCGATGTTGTTGTAGCGAGCAAGTTCGCACATCGAAGCAATGTTGTCCAAAATGTGTGGCAGTGTGATGGGGCCATTATTGAGGGCAATGTCGTTGGTGCCGGCAAGGATGACAACCTTCTTGGGGTGCAAGTCAATCACGTCGGCACGGAAGCGCACCAACATCTGCGAAGTGGTCTGACCGCTGATGCCACGGCCTACAAAGCCATTGTCGGCAAAAAACTCGGGGCGGAATTTGGCCCAATTGTCCGTGATGGAGTTGCCCATAAAGACAGCTTCGGGGGCGGTTGTAATCTGCTTATTGGAGTTCTCATAACGATAGAATTGCGCCCAATCCTTCTTAGGGGCTTGCGCATCGGCTGCCACCACTGCAAGGAGCGAGAGGGCTGCCAAAATGGAGTGTTTGAGTGTTTTCATAGTATAATAATGATTAGGTACGTTTGTGCAAAGTTACATCTTTTTTGATGAAAATCCCCCAAAATAGGTATTGCAAAGGTGGACAAAACGAAATACTTTTGCACCCGAAATCAAAACATAATACGAGTTTACAGATATATGACTAAGTTTCTAGCCCTCTTGTTGCTCCTCTGTGGCACAATCGTTTCGCCCACAGCCTCGGCAACAACTCCTGTAATTCCCAAACCCCGCCCAACAGACGCCCACCTCTTTGGCCACGTCGTTGACAAGGCAACCCACGACCACCTATCCTTCGTGAGTGTGGTTGTGGTGGGCACCAACATTGGAGTCATCACCGACGCCACCGGCCACTACCTTATTAAAAATATGACCCCCGGCACCTACACTATCGAGGTGAGTGCAGTGGGCTATGTGCCCCAAACAAAAGAGGTCAAAATGGTGGCAGGCGAAACCATCGAGCTCGAATTTGAACTCGAAGAGGATGCCGTTACCCTCGACCAAATAGTTGTGTCGTCCAACCGCTCCGAAACCCTCAAAAGAGAGGCCCCCTCGTTGGTGAGTGTGGTCGATTCGGAACTCTTCGACAGGGTTAGCTCCACATCGCTCGCCGGCGGCCTCGCCTATCAACCCGGTGTGAGAGTGGAGAACACCTGCCAAAACTGCGGCTTCCCGCAGGTGAGAATTAACGGTTTGGATGGTCGCTACTCTCAAATCCTTGTGGACTCCCACCCGCTGTTCTCCTCGCTTACGGGGGTGTATGGCTTGGAGCAGATTCCGGCCAATATGATAGAGCGTGTGGAAGTGTTGCGTGGCGGAGGCTCGGCCCTCTATGGCTCGTCGGCCATCGGTGGCACCATCAACATCATCACCAAAGAGCCCAAACGAAGTATGGCAGAGATGAGCCACACGACCACATCTATCGGTATGGGTGGTGCTGTGGAAAATGCCACAAGCCTCAATGCTTCGCTCGTGTCGGATAGCGGCAAGGCTGCCGTGAGTGTCTTTGCCCAAAGTCGTACCGCAGGCGGCTACGATGTGGATGGCGACGGATTTACCGAACTTTTGGAGTCCAATGCCGAAGCTCTGGGTATGCGCTCGGTGTTCCGCACCGGCCAATATTCGCGCATCACCGCCCAATACCACCGCATCAAGGATTATAGGCGTGGTGGCGACAACCTCGACCTCCCACAGCACGAAGCCGAAGTGTGTGAACAAGCCGACCACACCATCGACGGCGGTAGCATTACCTACGATTGGTCGGACGCACAACACAAAAACCGTCTGAACATCTACGGCTCGTTCCAAAACACTGCACGCAAAAGCTACTACGGTGCAGGCAAAGACCCCGATGCCTATGGTCGCACCCATGACCTCACTGCTGCCGCAGGTGTGCAGTATGTGCACGAGTTTGACCACCTGCTCTTTATGCCTGCCAACCTCACCGTCGGCTCGGAGGTGAGCCACAACAACCTTCACGACACCTCCATAGGCTACAACATAGACACCAAGCAGATTGCCAACATCTATGGCGCATATTTCCAGAACGAGTGGCGCAACAAGGAGTGGTCCATACTGCTCGGTGGTCGTCTGGACAAACACAACCTTGTGAATGCACCCATATTCTCGCCCCGCGCCAACCTGCGCTACAACCCCACCGAGGAGATTAGCCTGCGCCTGAGCTATGCCGGCGGCTACCGTGCACCACAGGCCTACGACGAGGACCTCCACATTGCCATCGTTGGTGGCGAGCGCACCCGTATCCAGCTGGCCGACAACCTCAAAGAGGAGCGTTCCTCATCGCTGAGCGCATCGGCAGAGTTCTACCACACCTTCGGTTTGGTGGCCACCAACTTCATTGTGGAGGGATTCCACACCCGCTTGGACGATGTGTTTGCCCTGCGCGAGATTGGCCACGACGACGAGGGAGTGGCGGTGCAGGAGAGATACAATGGCTCGGGAGCTACCGTGAGCGGTATCAACTTGGAGGGGCGTGCTATGTTCAGCCGCAAGGTGGAGTTGCAGGCAGGTTTAACCCTCCAACGCAGCCGCTATGCCGAGCCGGAGCAGTGGAGCGAAACAGCCGAAGCATCGCTCGATATGTTCCGTACCCCCGACGCCTACGGATATTTTACGCTGATGTATAAGCCCATTGCCAAAGTTAATATCGACCTCACGGGCAACTATACGGGTCCGATGTGGGTACAACACTATGCCGGCTACATCGAGGAGGATGTGGCGGTGCGCACTCGCAGTTTCTTTGATTTGAGCGCGAGGGTGGGCTACACCACTCTGGTATATGACGACACGTTTATTGAGATTTTCGGTGGCGTGAAAAACATCTTCAACTCGTTTCAGGACGACTTTGACAAAGGCCCCGACCGCGACTCCGGCTATGTCTATGGCCCGCTGATGCCGCGTAGTGCCTACCTCGGAGTGGAGATTAGGTTTTAACCCCCCCCGCACCCACTGCGCCTGCCGAGCAAATGTTGTGTTAGTTGGGCTTCTTTAAGATGCCGAAACACAAAAGACGCATCGGCAACCATCAAACAAAAAAAACGACACCCTCGGGTGTCGTTTTTGGTTTTGTGGAGAATATGGGAGTCGAACCCATGACCTCTTGCATGCCATGCAAGCGCTCTAGCCAACTGAGCTAATCCCCCTTTTGCGTTGCAAAGATAAATGAAAAATTTTGAATAAAAAGAGATAAATCACTTTTATTTCGTTTTTTCTTCATATATTTGTAGGTATAAAAGTGGGCATTGTAGCCATTTGTGGGCGTGGTGTCCTTGTAATGGTTTGATAAACAATTAAATACGCAAAATAATGGAAGTTAAAAAGAATCCGAAGGTGGATCTCCAAAACAAGAAAGGTATCTTTTTGGAGATTGGTTTGATCGTTGCATTGGCTTTTTGTGTTGTGGCTTTTAGCCTTGGCCAATCGAAAAAGAGCATCGAGATTATTGAGGTTAGCGGCCCTGAGGTGGAGATGGACCTTGTGGACATCACCAAACCAGAGGAGCCCAAGACTCAGGCTCCTGTTAAGCAGGCCGTAAAACTCATCAGCGACTTCATCAAGGTTGTTAAGAACGACACCAAGATTGAGACCGAGTTTGATTTTGCCGACTTTACCGAGGACGAGATTGTCGTTGAGGAGATTGAGGTGGTAGAGGAGGTTGCCGAGGAGGCAGCATTCATCAAGGTAGAGGTGATGCCTTCGTTTATGGGTGGCGACCTTAACACCTTCCGTATGTGGGTTGCACAGGAGTTCAAGATTCCTGCAATTGCAGCAGAGAACGGTATTCAGGGCAAGGTTGTTGTGCAGTTTGTGATTGAGAAGGATGGTCGCTTGTCGAGCATCGAATTCCTCCAATCGCCCGACCGCGTATATGAGGACGAGGTTCGCCGCGTACTTATGAAGTCGCCTAGGTGGACTCCCGGTCGTCAGCGTGATGCTGTGGTGAGGGTACGTTACATCCTGCCTATCGACTGCCGTTTGCAGTAGTATTATATAGGGTATAATGATTCAGAGGGGGACTGTTTTTGAAAAGTTCCCCTTTTTTTCGAGATAAAAGGGAGCCGAACAATATATGGCAACAACAGAGGAAAAAAGAGTAGCAACCATTGAGTGCGACTACACCCGTGCGGTGTTGGTTGCGGTGTGTCGCGACCGTCAGCCTATGGCGCAGGTGGAGGAGTACCTCGACGAGTTGGAATTTCTCGCCGAGACGGCCCATATTGTTACAGCCCACCGCTTTGTGCAGAAACTGCCCTCGCCCGATAGTCGCTACTTTGTGGGGCCGGGTAAGTTGGAGGAGATTGGCGCTTGGTGCGAGGAGAACGAGATTGATGTTGTTATCTTCGATGACGAACTCTCGCCTTCGCAGACTCGCAATATTGAGAAAGCCATCGGCCGCCGCATTTCCGACCGCACACGCCTCATTCTGGACATCTTTGTACAGAGGGCGCGCACGGCCTACGCCAAGACGCAGGTGAAGTTGGCGCAGTATGAGTATATGCTGCCCCGACTGACGGGTATGTGGACCCACTTGGAACGCCAGAGGGGTGGTACGGGTACCCGTGGTGGTGCCGGTGAGAGGGAGATTGAGACCGACCGAAGGGTGGTGCGCAACAACATCTCCAAACTCAAAGAGGAGCTCAAAAAGATTGACCGCCAGATGGCAGTGCAGCGTAGCAACCGAGGGTCGATGGTGAGGGTTGCGCTGGTGGGATATACCAACGTGGGTAAATCGACGCTGATGAACCTCATCAGTAAGAGCGATGTGTTTGCCGAGAACAAACTCTTCGCCACGCTGGATACCACGGTGCGTAAGGTGGTTTTCGACAACCTTCCGTTTCTGATGTCGGACACTGTGGGCTTCATCCGCAAACTCCCCACCCAACTTGTGGAGGCATTCAAATCGACACTCGACGAGGTTAGGGAGGCCGACCTGCTGATTCACGTTGTGGACATCTCGCACCCTGCCTTTGAGGACCAGATAAATGTTGTGAAGCAGACTTTGGCGGACATTGGTGCGAGCGACAAGCCGGTGTTTTTGGTCTTCAACAAGATTGATGCCTACACTTGGACCCCGAAGGAGGAGGACGACCTCACTCCGGCCACGAGGGAGAACATCTCGTTGGAGGAGTTGCAGCGCAGTTGGATAGCGAAGGCCAACACCCCCTGCATCTTCATCTCGGCACTGAACAAGGCAAACATAGACAAATTCCGCTCGGACCTCTACGGTATGGTCAGGGAGATACACGCCGGCAGGTATCCGTTCAACAACTTCCTCTATTAGACGTTGAGGAGGGGCGGAGTCTAAGTACGAAAGCGACACTAAACAAATCAAACACAAAGGTATATGGTACACATTTTGGACAAAGAGAGTTCTGTTCTCAACAAGTTTTTGGCCGAGTTGCGCGATGTGAACGTGCAGAAGGACAGTATGCGTTTTCGCCGCAACCTTGAAAGGATTGCGGAGATTTGCGCCTATGAGATAAGCCGCACTCTGGACTATTCGCCCCGCATTGTGGAGACACCTCTGGGTGAGGCCGAGGTTATGCTGTGCAATGACGAGGTTGTGCTGGCCACTATTTTGCGTGCGGGCTTGCCTTTCCATCAGGGATTTTTGAACTACTTTGATGATGCCAACAACGCTTTTGTGTCGGCCTACCGCAAACACCACAAAGATGGCTCCTTTGAGGTTAAGGTGGAGTACATTTCGTGTGGCGAGTTGGAGGGCAAGGTGCTGCTGCTTGTGGACCCGATGTTGGCCACGGGCACCTCGCTGGTCTATTCCTATGAGGCCCTTGTTGCGAAGGGAGGTACCCCCAAGGAGCTGCACGTGGCTGCGGTCATTGCGAGCGAGGAGGGCGTTGAGTATGCGACTAAACATCTTCCCCACGGCACCCACATTTGGTGTGCTTCGGTGGATGCCGAACTGACGGCCCAGAGCTACATTATCCCCGGCTTGGGCGATGCGGGCGACTTGGCCTACGGCTCCAAACTCGGATAGAGGGGGGGAGCTTACCTATTTATAATAACAAAAAGGGTTTGGAGATTATCCAAACCCTTTTTGTTATTACTGTGCGGTGTGTGGTAACGGGGTAAAATTATTCCACCAAGGCGCGGAAAATACCCTCCGCATCGTAGCCGCAGAGCGATTTGAGTTCGGGCACCGTGCCGTGCTCCACAAACTCATCGCCAATGCCCAAGCGTACCACCGTGGGGTTGTAGCCGTGGTCGGCAAACCATTCCAGCACTGCGCTGCCAACGCCTCCGCCCACAACTCCGTCTTCAACCGTAACAACCTTCCCAAACTTGCTGCCCACACGGTGCAGAATGTTCTCGTCCAGAGGTTTGGCCCACCTCATATCCACGTGCAACACGCTCACGCCCTCCTTTGCGGCCCTCTCCACAGCCTTGGAGCCCTCCAATGCAGTGTGGCCCCACGTCAGCAGGGCAACACCCTCGCCCTCGTGGAGTACCTCGCCCACACCAATGGGCAACTCCTTCATCGGGCCCTCGCCCACGCCCGCAGCACGTCCGCGCGGATAGCGAATGACAAAGGGACCCTCGCCACGGTAGGCGGTGTACATCAGGTCCCTCAACTCCTGTTCGTTGCGAGGAGCAGCAATGCGCAGGTTGGGGATGGGGCGGAAATATGCCAAGTCGAACTCGCCGTGGTGGGTGGCTCCGTCCTCGCCCACGATGCCTGCCCTGTCGAGGCACATGACAACGTGGAGGTTTTGCAGCGCAACATCGTGGATGACATTATCGTAGGCTCGTTGCATAAACGAGGAGTAGATGTTGCAGAAGGGTATCATACCCTTTGCGGCCAAGCCCGCCGAGAAGGTTACGGCGTGGCCCTCCGCAATGCCCACATCGAAGCAACGCTCTGGCATCTCCTTTTGCAGTATGTTCATCGAGCACCCTGTGGCCATAGCGGGTGTGATGCCCACAACCCTCTCGTCGGCCTTCGCCAACTCCAACAGAGCGCGTCCAAAGACGTATTGATACTTGGCAGGACCCTTGCCCGAAGGCTCCCTCTGCCCCGTGGCTACATCAAACCTGCCCGGCGAGTGCCACACAGCCGCATCGCCACGCTCGGCAGGCTCGTAGCCCTTGCCCTTGATGGTCATCACGTGGAGCAACTTCGGCCCGCGGATGTCCTTCAATCGCGCCAAAACCCCAACCAATCCCTCGACGTCGTGGCCGTCGGTGGGGCCAAAGTAGCGCATATTGAGGCTCTCGAAGAGGTTACTCTGGTGCAGCAGTCCGCGTTTAAGTCCGTGGCCCACGAGTTGCACCATTCGGCGCAGGCGTGGAGTGAGGCTCAGTCCGTTCCACAGCTGGCGTTTCATACGGTTGTACTTGTGCGAGGAGGTGATGCGCAGCAGGTGCTTGCGCAGTGCGCCCACGTTGGTATCGATACTCTGACGGTTGTCGTTGAGGATAACCAGCAGGTCGCTCTTGCTCGCTCCGGCGTTGTTCAGTCCCTCAAAAGCAAGTCCACCGGTGAGGGCACCATCGCCAATCACAGCAATCACATTGCTTCCCTCGCCCTTGATGCGTGCAGCCTCGGCCATGCCAAAGGCGGCCGAGATGGACACCGAAGAGTGGCCCGCACCAAACGAGTCGCCCTCGCTCATACGCGGAAAACCGGCAATGCCACCACGTGTGCGTTGGGTGGCAAGAGCCTCTCGGCGGCCGGTGATAATCTTGTGGGCGTAGGCTTGGTGGCCAACGTCCCACACGATGCTATCTTGCGGAAAATCATAGACATAGTGCAGTGCGACGGCAATCTCCACAGCACCCAGACTCGACGACAGATGGCCCGGATTGGTCGCACAGCAGCGCACAATCCAATCCCTCACCTCGGCGCAATACTCCCTCAGTTCGCTCACATTGAGCGCTTTGAGGTCGGCCGGAGAATTAACTCTGTCGAGATATTTGTAGGTCGGTTTTTCCACGTTCACAAACAATCTATACCACAAAGATACCGATTAAAATTGAGAATTGAAAATTAAGGTGCCTGCGGCGCATTTTTATCTTGGGTAACGATTTTGCTACCCGTGCCATCCAACCACTCCTCCCCTAACTTAGGGGAGCGGTGGTTAGAAGGCATCGCAAGGTTGAAAAGCGCACCGACCTGCCTGCCTACTACACAAAACGGCCAGTGGCCGCTCCTCCCCTAAGTTAGGGGAGGTGCCCAATGGGCAGAGGGGTTTGTCAATTTTGAATTTTGAACTCCTTTTTGCCCTTGCGAGGGGGCGAAATGTAACAAAATGTTGTGAGAGGGTAGGTAATCTCTGAAAAATGTTGTATATTCGTGGTCGTAAGATGGCGCAATGCGTACGAATCAACACAAACAACAACATATTGGATATGAAATACAAACGCATATTGCTCAAACTCAGTGGCGAATCGCTCGCAGGAGAGAGCGGCAGGGGCCTCTCGACAGAGGTGCTCGATAGTTACACACAGCAGATTAAATATGCTGTGGAGCAGGGGGTGCAGATTGGCATCGTCATTGGCGGTGGCAACATCTTCCGTGGCTTGCAGGGCGTGGGACGTGGCTTTGATAGGGTGAAAGGCGACCAGATGGGTATGTTGGCCACCATCATCAACTCCCTCGCACTCCACTCACACCTCGAAAGCGCAGGCGTGAAGGCCAAAGTGCTCACCTCTATCCGTATGGAGCCCATCGGAGAGTACTTCTCCAAGGCCAAGGCGCTCGAATATTTGGAGGCCGGCTATGTGGTCATCATTGGTGGCGGCACCTCTAATCCCTATTTCTCCACCGACAGTGCATCGGCTTTGCGTGGTGTGGAGATTGAGGCCGAGGTGCTCTTGAAGGGTACCCGTGTGGACGGTGTCTATACTGCCGACCCCGAGAAGGACCCCACGGCTACCAAGTTCGACGAGATTACCTTTGACGAGGTCTATGCCCGTGGTCTGAAAATTATGGACCTGACGGCGTTCACCCTCTGCAAGGAGAACAAACTGCCCATCATCGTCTTTGATATGGACACCGAGGGTAACCTCCAAAGGGTGCTCGAAGGAGAGAAGAACGGCACGTTGGTACACAACTAAACACCTCGTATGCCGTGAAACGACTCCTCGCCTTGTTGGCATTTGTGATTTACACTACCCTTGTGTGGGGGCAGACGGCAGAGTGCCAAGCAGCCACCAAGGATGAGTTTTCGGTGGTGGGTGTGGGCGATAGGATGCCGAGTTTTGAGGTGTCGATGACCGACGGAACAACCCTCCGTCCGGAGGAGCTCAACGGCAAGGTGGTGCTTATCACCCTATGGGCGAGTTGGTGCCCCTCGTGTCGCAGGGAGTTTTCCGCCATTGGCAAGGGGGCCTTCAAGGGCTTGTTGGAGAACGAGAACTTTGTGTGGCTACCCATCGCAAGGGAAGAAAACGCGGCAACCGTGAAGGTGTGGTTTGACAAGAAAGGCTACGATTTTGTGTCGGGCAGCGATGCCGACAGGAGCATATATGCCCTCTTTGCCACGCAGGAGATACCTCGCAACATAGTGGTAGATGAGGGTGGTACCATTGTTCACCACAGCGCGGGCTACACCAAAAAGGGCTTTGCGGAGTTGGTGGAGGTGATAGAAAATATGTTAAACTAAAATCATAAAAGAGTATGAGCGACGAATCAATGTTGATTATGGAGGTGGCTGAGGACAAGATGAAGAAGGCCATCGACCACCTTAGCGAGGCACTCCTTGGCGTGAGGGCCGGCAAGGCCAGCACCCACGTTTTGAGGGGTATTATGGTAGAATACTACGGCGTGGCAACCCCCATCGAACAGGTTGCCAGCGTGAATGTGCCCGATGCAAAGACCATCTTGGTACAGCCTTGGGAGAGGAATATGATCGGCCCCATCGAGAAGGCCATCATCAATAGCAACATCGGCCTCACCCCTTCTAACAATGGTGAGTGTATCCGCTTGAACATCCCTGCGCTGACGGAGGATAGGCGTAAGGAGCTTGTTAAGCAGGTGCGCACCTATCAGGAGACGGCCAAAGTGAGCCTTCGTAACGCAAGGCGCGATGCGGTGGAGGCTTTCAAGAAGGCGCAGAAGGACGGAATGCCGGAGGACGAGGCTAAGGACGGCGAGAACGAGGCACAGAAAATGATTGACCGCTACACCAAGAAACTCGAAGAACTCGTGGTGGCCAAAGAGAAAGAGATTATGACCGTGTAAGCCCCTCGGCCCACATCAAAACAGAGGGCTTGGAACATTGCGTTCCAAGCCCTTCGTTTTGATACTCCGTCAAGAGCAAACACTCCTCTCTCCCTGTTCTTTGGGTTTGGAGCTATGGGTAAGGTGTTGGCCGGTGCTATTTCAGTGTAAAGATTGCCCTTTGGCGGATGTCGGCAGACGAGGCTCCAACAAGCACCTCAAAGTCGCCACTCTCGGCCACCCAGCAGCCCTGAACGTCGTCGTAGTACGACAGCGCACTCTTGTCAAGAGTAAAGTGCACAGTCCTGCTCTCGCCGGCCTCCAACTCCACCTTGGCAAACTCCTTCAACTCCTTCACGGGGCGAGGCAGCGACGATTCCAAGTCGGCCACATAGAGTTGGACAACCTCCTTACCTTTGCGTGTTCCGCTATTGCGGACCTTAACCGACACCTCCAACTTGCCCCTCTTCGACATCCTCTTCGAGGACAACTTCAAGTCGCTATATTCGAATGTGGTGTAGCTCATTCCGTGGCCAAACGCAAACAACGGCTCAATGCCCTCCTTCTCGAAGCCGCGATAGCCCACAAAAATATCTTCGTGGTAGGTGGTGGGGCCATCGTTGGGGAAGGTTGCTTCGCCTGCGTGCGAGGGGTAGTCTTCGAGCCTCTTACCAAATGTGAATGGGAGTTTGCCGCTGGGGTTAACCTCGCCCGACAGCACCGCTGCCAGCACGTTGCCTGTCTCGGAACCGAGAAACCAGCCCTGAATGACCGACTCAACCTTATCCACCCACGGCATCTCTACGGCATTACCCGAAAGCAACACCACCGTAAGGTGGTCGCTAACCTCCGCAAGGGCCTCTATAACCTCGTCCTGACCATAGGGTAGGCCGAGTTCTTTGCGGTCGGTACCCTCACAATCCTGATGGTCGCTCTTGTTGAGGCCGCCCACAAAGACCACAGCATCTGCCGTGCGGGCCATATCCACAGCCTCTGCAATGAGTTCTTTGGCGTTGCGGTTTTCGTTGAGGTTCTGGCCTGTATTCACACCATTGTAGCTGCCACCCACATCGCCAACATAGCCACGAGCATAGCTCACATTGGCCACACCTTTGTAGTGGTTGAGCATACCCTCCAAAACCACGCACTCGTGTTTTGCTTTCAGCGAGGAGCTGCCTCCGCCAACCGTGAGCATCTTCACGGCATTCTCGCCCACCACAAGAATATTGCTTGCCTGCTTGGGGATGGGTAGGTTGTTGTTGTCGTTTTTCAGTAGCACAACACCCTCGCCGCCAATGGCACGAGCGGCCGAGGTGTGTTCCTCGGAGCAGAGTGCACCATAGGGTTTGTGGGGATTCATTGCCGTCCTGAAAGTGAGGCGCAACACGCGACGTACCTTCTCATCAAGCTCTTCGGTGCCGACCTCGCCGTTCTCGATGCGTTGCAGGTAGGGTTGGGCCATAAAATATCGGTCGTAGGGATTACCACCGCCTTTCCTCGAAACCCAAGTACCGAACTCCAAGTCGAGGCCATTGGTGATAGCCTCGTCGGTGGAGTGGGCACCGCCCCAATCGGATACCACAACACCATCGAAGCCCCACTCCTCTTTGAGGATTGTATTCAAGAGGCGGTCGTTGTGGCAGGCGTGGTGGCCACGGTACTTGTTGTAGGAGCCCATAATGCTCCACGTTCCACCCTCAACCACGGCAGCTTTGAATGCCGGCAGGTATATCTCATAGAGCGCTCTGTCGCTACAATCCACATCCACACTGTGGCGGTGGGTCTCTTCGTTGTTGAGCGCATAGTGTTTCACACAGGTTGCAACACCCTGCTCTTGTACACCCTTCACATAGGGCACAACCATCTGTGCGGCAAGAAATGGGTCTTCGCCCATATACTCAAAATTGCGACCTCCCAGAGGCGTGCGGTAGATGTTTACACCCGGGCCGAGCAGCACATCCTTCTCCCTAAAACGCGCCTCTTCGCCAATGGCAACGCCATAGGTTTTTGCCATATCTCTGTTCCACGTGGCAGCCAGACAGGTCAGTGCCGGATAGGCCGTACACGAGTCGTTGGTCCAGCCGGCTTGGTCCCACTCGTCCCACTTAACTTCCGGACGAATACCGTGCGGGCCGTCGGTGGTCCACAATTCGGCTATACCCAAGCGAGGAACACCGGGGGCAGAGAATTTGGATTGTGCGTGGATGATGTCTATTTTCTCTCGGAGAGTCATTCGGGCGAGAGCATCCTCCACCCTCTCCTCAATGGGAGCGTCGGGGTTGAGATAGAGGGCCTTGTCTGAGGCTGATTTGTGGGCACAGCAACCTGCGAGCAGTAGCGTGGCAGCGGCAATGGCCAAAGAATGGTGTTTCATAACAACGGAAAGGTTAGGTAGTTTTGCGGAAAATAAAAAATAGTGGCCCACGACATTGGACTCGTGAGCCACGTGATGTGATACCCCCTATCGGGGCAGAACTTCGATTTGGAGCTTGGAGTAGGCTCGCTCGGCTTTTGCCAGAGCCTCTTCGATGGTGTCGGCCGAAGCCAAAATCACACCCAAACGGCGGTGCCCCACAACTTCTGGTTTGCCAAAAATGCGAATCTGCACATCCTCTTCGGCCAAAACCTCTTCGAGGTTGCCAAACACAACCTTGTCGCTATCGCCCTCAACCACAATCGCTTTCGACGCCGAAGGACGATAGAAACGCACCGAAGGGATGGGTAGTCCGAGCACCGCGCGTGCGTGGAGCGCAAACTCCGAGAGGTCCTGCGAAATCATTGTTACCATACCCGTATCGTGTGGGCGTGGCGAGACCTCGCTGAACAGCACATCGTCGCCACAGATGAACATCTCCACACCAAAGATACCATAGCCACCCAATGCCCCCGTAACCTTACGGGCAATCTCCTCTGCTTTGGCAATGGCAACCTCACTCATCGGTTGTGGTTGCCACGATTCGCGGTAGTCGCCATCCACTTGGTGGTGGCCGATGGGTTTGAGTATGGTTGTGCCTGCCGAGTGGCGCACGGTAAGCAGGGTTATCTCGTAGTCGAACTTCACAAAGCCCTCTACAATCACACGGCCAGCACCTGCACGACCACCCTCTTGTGCGATTTGCCACGAGAGGTCAATCTCCTCCGGCGAGTGGCATACACTCTGGCCATGGCCCGACGAACTCATTACGGGCTTAACAACACAAGGGGTGCCAATAGCCCTGACAGCCTCCTCGAACTCCTCCTTCGAGGCGGCAAAACGATAGGGGGAGGTGGGAATTCCCAACTCTTCGGCAGCCAAGCGGCGGATACCCTCGCGATTCATTGTGAGGAGCGTTGCTTTGGCGGTGGGGATGACATTGTAGCCCTCCTTCTCCAACTCAACGAGAGTGGGAGTGGCGATGGCCTCGATTTCGGGGATGATGTAGTCGGGCTTTTCTGCCTCAATAATCTCCCTAAGACGCTCGCCGTCGAGCATCGACAGCACATATGAGCGGTGTGCAATCTGCATTGCAGGTGCGTTGGGATACTTGTCGAGTGCCACCACCTCTACGCCGTAGCGTTGAAGTTCAATGGCAACCTCTTTGCCGAGTTCGCCCGAACCACAGAGCAGTGCTTTGCGGCCCACGCAAGAGAGGGTTGTTCCTATTTTTACCACGATTGAAAAGTTTTATTGGGTTTGATTTATGACAAAGATACAAACTTTGTGTGATAAAATCAATACCCAAACGAAGACCGGTCGGAATAGTTGTCGTTTGTGTCTAAAAGCCACCCGTTTGCGCTGTGTGTTTTACACACCAAGAGGCTTTTTTTGTGTTTTTTACCCACTTTTTTGTCCATATTCGGTGGTGGACTCCGATGATGAAAACAATAAAAATTGTGGGATATGTGTTTATTATAAGGACATTGCTTGTTAATGTCAAAAAAAACTCATACATTTGTTGACGTACACAATATTTTGGCGCAAAATGGCATTATTGTGGAGAGAACACACACAACTCGAACAACAGATAAACAACATAAATAACTAATAAAAAACAAACCCGCACAATGAAAAACTTATTTAGCGTAGAAGGCAAAGTGGTTGTAATGACCGGTGCCTGTGGAATTCTTGGTTCGACCATCGTTAAGCACTTTGCAGAGCAGGGTTCAAAGGTTGTTATGCTCGATTTGGAGCGCACCCGCGAAATTGCAGAGAAGCTCATTGCAGAGATTGAAGCCGAGGGTGGCGAGGCTTGCTTCTTCCCCACTAACGTACTTGACAAGGCTATCCTTGAAGAGAACTACAAGCAGATTATGGAGAAATATGGTACTATCGATGTGCTTCTGAATGCTGCCGGTGGCAATATGCCCAAGGCTACCGTTCAGCCCGACCAGACCATCTTCGACCTCGATGTTGATGCCGTGAAGTTCTGCACAGAGTTGAACCTCTATGGTACCATCCTTCCCACAATGGTATTCACCAAAGCAATGGTTGAGAAGAAGGAGGGTTCGATTATCAACTTCGCCAGCGAGAGCGCACTGCGCCCCCTCACCCGTGTTGCAGGCTATGGTGTTGCCAAAGCTGCCGTTGTCAACTGGACAAAATATCTGTGTGCCGAGTTGGCCACCAAGTTTGGTAGCGGCCTGAGGGTTAATGCTATTGCCCCCGGTTTCCTGCTCACCAACCAGAACCGCACACTGTTGACCAACCCCGACGGTTCGCTTACCCCTCGTTCGCACACCATTTTGGGCCACACTCCCTTTGGTCGTTTCTTGGAGCCTGAGGAGTTGGTAGGTACCCTTCAATGGCTTGCTTCGGATGCTTCGAAGGCTGTTACCGGCACCGTTGCTGTTGTTGATGGTGGTTTTGACGCATTCTCGATTTAGTTCTCAATTATCAAACAGAATAAAACTTACGACACTATGTATAAGATGAAACAATCGTGGCGTTGGTATGGTCCCAACGACCCCGTAAGCCTTGCAGACATTTGCCAGGCAGGCGCAACCGACATCGTTCACGCACTGCACCACGTGCCTAATGGCGAGGTGTGGACTGTGGAGGAGATTAGCAAACGTCAGCAGATTATTGCCGACGCAGGCCTTACTTGGAGTGTTGTGGAGAGTGTACCCGTACACGAGCACATCAAAACCCAGACGGGCGACTTCCAGAAATATATCGACAACTACAAACAGAGCATCCGTAACTTGGCAGAGTGTGGTATCCACTGCATCACCTACAACTTTATGCCCGTGTTGGACTGGACTCGTACCAACCTCTTCTATGAGTTGCCTGATGGTAGTCGTGCGTTGAGGTTTGAGAAGGCCGCCTTTATGGCCTTCGACCTCTTCATTCTCTGCCGCGAGGGTGCCGAGGCCGACTACACCGAGGAGGAGATTGCTCGTGCAAAGGCTCGCTATGAGGAGATGACCGAGGCTGATAAGGAGCTCTTGGTGCGTAATATGATTGCAGGTCTTCCCGGTTCGGAGGAGAGCTTCACTTTGGAGCAGTTCCGTGCCGAACTCAACCGCTATGCCGACATTGATGCAGAGAAATTGCGCAGCAACCTCATCTACTTCCTGAGCGAGGTTTGCCCCGTGTGCGACGAGGTTGGCAGCCAGATGGTGATTCACCCCGACGATCCCCCATACTCGATTCTTGGTCTGCCCCGTATCCTCTCTACTGCCGAGGACTTCCGCAAACTGATTGCAGCGGTGCCCAATATGTCCAATGGTTTGTGCTTGTGCACCGGTTCGTTTGGTGTGCGTGGCGACAACGATTGTCCTGCAATGATGAGGGAGTTTGGCGAGAGGGTTGGTTTTGTTCACCTGCGTAGCACCCAGCGCAACGAGTTGGGCGATTTCTACGAGGCCAACCACTTGGAGGGCAATGTGCCTATGTATGAGATGATGAAGGCGCTGTTGGAGATTGAGCAGAAGTATGAGCGCAGTATTCCCGTACGTCCCGACCACGGCCACCAGATGTGCGACGACTTGAATAAGAAATCGAACCCCGGCTACTCGCTCTATGGCCGCTTGCGTGGCTTGGCCGAGTTGCGCGGATTGGAGTGGGGTATTGCCCACACCCTCTACCCCGAGAAATAGGCAACACCTATCTTGGTAGATGTAAAAAGAGCGCCATCCTTTACGGATTGTCATTTTTCGGCGGTGAATTGACTCTCACCGCCGAATTTGTTTATTTCCAATATGTTAGGTCGTTAGGTTATCAAACGGCTTTTCATGCAAAATAAATTGCTTAACCTTTAATATGGCTCTTTGCGTGCAGCCTTCTATGTAGTCTAAATTAATAGCAAATAATATAACCCTCAAGACTATATAGGCAAAATAATAACAAGGTATAGCAACTGAATAGCCATAACTTCTGTAAAACCTTCGGTCGAAAAGTGGTGGAATCAGCAGGGGAACAATCCGAAATGACACTGATTAAGCCTTCAGAAAATTTCAACCACGCATAACCAATGATTACCCGCCGTTATCTTGGTCTGCGAAGCGAAGAATTAGAGCAAGTACATGATGTTCTGGAGTTTTAATACATTTTATTCATCATCCTCACCTTCTGTATCATTTCCAAAAAATAAATTTAGATTAACACTATGCATTTTTTCGTCAATAAATGATAGTGATTGCTCTTTTGTGCAATTAAGTATGTCTGAATGATATCCGAATCTTTCCTTAAGAATCGTAGCCAATTTATACACCCAATAAGTTTCTCTCATCTGTAAAATATGGCCATCAATTTCTTGGGCCATAGTTGTAATTCTACTATGTGCTCCAATGTTATCTACGAGAATAATGGTGGTTGTCGCATAGGTCTTTTTGCCAAATTCCATAAATCTTTCAAAACGAGAAACCTTATCAAGGCTAATTTCCGTATTGCCTTTACCAATGAAACCTATATCAAACCTTACACCTACTCCCGCTTTGATTAACAAAGTAGCATCGCTTTCTCGTTTATCCAATCTCTCAGATAACCAAAATACTTTATCAGACTTGGATACATCAGATTTATCTATATGGTTAAATCCAAGAATAGTTAGTACCGACCCCAATACAAACTTCTCAAAAGTTTTTCCATATAAAGATTTTTCAGAGCCTCTTATTGTAAGAGTTGCTGCACCAACAGCGAGTAAACATCGTAGTAAATTATTCCATTTTAGGAAATATCCCTGCTCGTTATAATTAACTTGCAATGTAATATCTCCATATATTTCCTCAATGTCCGTACAGATTTCTTTTAGATTGGCATCAAATACATCAATGTAATTCTCCAACATTGTGCCTCTAATGACATTCTGAATACTTTTACCAGTAAGACCTATAAACCATAGCAGATATCTCTTTTCCTCGGTTGAAAGCCTCATCCTAACATTTTTCTTAACCAAATCATTAAGTGTTGCTTCAAAATCGTCAAAAGATGAAAGCCCTTTAAGATATGTGGTAATTAGTGATGCACTAACAAGCAGTATTCTGCGTTGGGTTAAACTTTCTGTTAAATCACGAACATTTTTCCCCTTAAGAATCGAGCCTACAACGCCTTGAACAATTTCAAGGCCTAATTTATCAACAAACTCCTTTCCGCTATATTTTACTAAGCTTAGCCCTTGTGGAGCAATACAATCAGATAATTTCATAATTGTTTTAGAATAAAGTTTCGTTGTTGTTAATATTTACATTAACCCAATCAATATTCATAGCCTCTGTTAGATAGGTAAATTCAGATTTCATTAGATTTACATATTTTTCATCTTGCTCAAGCAGGGCAAAGCGTCTATTTAGTTTTATGGCAGCCTTACCAGTTGTGCCTGTGCCAGCGAATGGGTCTAATACCACATCATTCTTAATGGAATAATACTTGATAACCCTCTCTGCTAATTCAATAGGGAATACAGCAGGATGATACTTATTGTGAGCGGGAGCTATTTTCCAAATATTAGTAACATCGTACCCATCCTCAACTTTTGATTCTTGGAGAGCCTGCTGGTCTGGGTGTTCTCTTATTAACCAGTCAATTAGCTTGTCGGATTTTTTCCTATAAACAAGTATATATTCTGTTACGGGCACAGGTTTATACTGCAATGGATTTCTATCGGCAGCAAATCGTCGACCTCGTCCAGTAGCCCACCCCGCACCTTCAGGTTTTACCCAATGAATATCATCTATGAATTCAAAGCCTTCCTCAATAAAGATTCTATGAAAATCAAATGGCACAGCAATTCGTTTAGAAGCCTCATTGCGACTTGCTCTACGAATAAGAACGGGAGATACATTCAGCACAAAGAAGCGTCCCTCATTCAGAACACGAGCGCATTGATGAATAATTTTTTGCATCTTCAATAAATATTCTTCATACGAAAGATACTCTGCATATTCAGGCTTTGCATTGTAATACGGGGGGGATGTAAATACCAAATCAACACATTCGTTAGGCATATCCATCAACAATTCTTCGGAATCACCCATACGGATAGTGTTAGATAACATTGATATTTTGGGTGCTCTTTTGTTTTTCTTTTTTGATGCTGATTGTGTTTTTCTACCTAAAAGCCTATTTTCTAAAATTTCTTTTGTTGTAGTTTTGCTAATATCAATAAAGGATGAAATAGCATCAATTACAATTTCACCAATTTTAACGCCGTCCATTGATAAAACGGGCACTCTCCATATATCAAAACGGTCGTCTATCTCTGGTAATCCAAATTTTGTTACCTTATCAAGCTCGCATTCTTTGATGTAAACCATCGCAACAGACTTTGCTGACTTAACCGATGATATTCTATAATTATCTTTTTTATTCTTGCGCATATTAAAGATGTAAAATCTTGTCAAAGATAAGCAAAATTTCCTAATGTTTCTCTTTTACTTGATTGTGAAATGAAAAGTGGCATATGTAGTGAACTATATAGTTCCCTCATACGCCACTATTATTTATTCACAATGCATCTTTGAAAGATGCTTGATTTCAGTGCTTTACTTTCAAAAGTATTATTTACCTTTACACTTGTAGCTTTTTGACTTAATTACGACCTCTATGTAGTCTTCTATGTAGGATTTTGCAATTTTTATAAAACTAAATGCTGATAATCAGTCAGTTAAAAATTAAAAGACCTATCCTTTGCGGGGTGGCGCTCTTTGTGTCGTGTGGGTTTAAGAGGGGGATTGGGTTTAAGAGAGGGGAGTGGTTAAAAAACTACTGTTGGATATCCTCCTATGCATCGTGTGCCAAACCCTCTTTCCCATCCTGCTCAGGCTCCTTCGGAGTTTGTTCATCCGGCATTGCCTCCTCTTGCGCTGGCTCCTTTGGTGTTAGCACTCCCTGCGCAGACTCCTTTGGTGTCTGTTCGTCCGGCATCACTTCTCCTTGCGCCGGCACTTCTGCCTGCTGTTGTTCGGTGGACAGAACATCCTCTGTGGGTTTGGGAGCGGGGCGGGTGAGTACCACCTGACGAGGTATTTCGGTTGCTACGATAAATGCCTTGGGGAAGTGTACTCTCACACTGCGCAACAAAATCATAGCCTCCTCCTGCGACAAGCAATTACCCACGGTTACAAGGAAATATGGATTGTCATAGACAAAGTAGGCCGGCACGGCATAGTTTTCCTCGAAGAGAGCCTTTGCTGCCTCTGCTTCTGCACGAGCCATCTGGTGGTTGCCGCTGTATATACGAATGCGGTAGCCTTGTAATTTATCCATTGGCAAGGTCTGTGCATCGAACTTTTCGATGGCCTCTTTTGCGCTGCCAAACTCGGCACACTCCACTTTTGCTCCCGAGAGTGTGTCGGCCACGGCAAGCTTCTCTTTGAACTGTGCGATGGTCTGGCACTCTGCGCTAAAAACAGCACAAAGAGTTGTGAATATGTATGTTACAAAAAACTTTCTCATAGTGAATGTTCTGAAAAATAATTTGAAGGAGAGCCAAAGATACTGATAAATTTGGAAATGGGAACATTTTCGCGTTCGATTTTTTTACTGAAACACAACACCTTACCCTTGCCATAGCCCGAAATGGTGAGTCGTTCGGGTGTCTTTGTGAGTGTATTCAGGGCCCTCAGGGCTGCCATTGGGGACGGGAAGCGAAGCCCTACTTTTAGTGTTACCGTGGTGGTTTTAAGCCCCGGCAGTGTTATCGGCTCCTTAACGAAAACTTCCCCGACAACCTTGCCCTCGTCGTAGGCTGTG